>DLGQ01000023.1:0-26822 GCA_002482775.1 Flavobacteriales bacterium UBA7690
TGTCATCTGTGGACAAGACCTCAGCGCCCTAATCCCAAGTAGGCTTGGTGACCCCGTTGGTCGCGCCGCCCTTGTTGCGGCAGTTCGTCTCCACGCCCAGATCACCTTCCGGCCGTTCGAAATCGCCGGTACTGATCTCGATACGCGGGTTGGCGTACACCTTGTTCATGTAGTAGCCGTAGATCGGCAGGGCCATGTTGGCGCCTTGTCCTTTATCGGTACTTGCGAAACGCACGCTGCGGTCATCAGCTCCGGTCCACACACCGGTCACCAGGTCGGGTGTGATGCCGATGAACCAGCCATCGCTGTTGTTCTGTGTAGTACCGGTCTTGCCCGCTGTGGGGAATTTGATGTTGCCGTATTTGGCACGATTACCCCAGCCCATGCGCAGTCGCATACCTGTACCGACGGTCCTGTTGGTGCTCGCGTTGTAGGCGCCATCGGTCACGCCTTTCAGCATGTCCAGCATGATGTACGCCGTGCGCTCGTCGAGTGCTTCGTAAGTGTTCGGCGTTACATCGTACACCGTGTTACCGTTCTTGTCTTCGATCCGGGTGAAGATGATCGGTTCGATGTACACGCCTTGGTTGGCGAAGCTGCTGAAAGCCCCGGTCATCTCCATCAACGTGAGATCCGCAACGCCGAGGCAGAGCGAAGGCACGGGATCCAGCGGGCTCTTCACACCCATGTGGCGCGCGAGAACGGTCACCGATTGTGGGCCGTATTGCTTCATCAACCATGCCGTCACCGTGTTCATGGAATTGGCCAATGCGTACTTCACGTTCACCATGCCGCCGTACACGGCATCGCTGTTCTCCGGGCACCAATCCGGCTGGCCGGGCGGCATATCGAAACACACTTTCTGGTTGGGCACTTCGCGGCACGGCTCCATGCCTTCACGGATCGCAGTGGCGTAAACGAACGGCTTGAAGGTGGACCCCACCTGACGCCGCGCCTGTTCCACGTGGTCGTACTGGAAATGCTTGAAGTCGATCCCGCCCACCCAGGCCTTCACGAAACCGGTATGTGGATCCATGCTCAGCAAACCGCTTTGCAAGAAACTCTTGTAGTAACGGATGGAATCCATCGGGCTCATGGTGGTGTCGATCTCGCCTTTCCAGCTGAACACGCGCATCTTCGCCGGGGTGTCGAAGATCTTGGGGATATCGGCCTCCGTCACCACTTTCCAGTACGTGTCGCAGCCGCCGAGGTCGGGCTTGCAGTGCCAGTGATCACTGCCTTCGTGCTTCACCTTCTCGATGTACTTCGCAGGGCGTTCGCAGTTGCCGCACTGTTTGCCGGTCAGGACCTTGTACCGAACACTGCGTTGCATGGCCGTTTTCAAGATGCCATCGATCTCCTCTTTGCTCACACGGAAATCGAAGGGCCGGTTCTTCTTCTTGCCGAGATCCTTGAAGAAGTCCGCTTGCAGTTCGGTGCCCAGGTGTTCGCGCACGGCGAATTCACCGTAGCGCTGCATGTCGCCATCCAGCGTGGTGTACACCTTCAAGCCATCGGTATAGATGTCGTAAGCCGTGCCGTCGGACTTCGCATATTTCAACGTTCCGTCCTCATTGGTGGAAGCAAGCAGGTCTTGCAATTTCGAACGCAGGACCTCGCGGAAATACGGGGCTGGTCCTTCGGTATGGTCCACGCGCTGGAAGTTCAACCCGAGCGGGAGGGCTTTTAGCGAATCGTACTGTTGGTCGGTGAGGAAACCGTTGCGGCGCATCTGATCGAACACCACCATGCGGCGATGCATCACGGTATCCAGTCTGCTGGCGCGGTTCGGATTGAAGAGCGCTGGGTTCTTCAACATGCCCACGAGCATCGCGGCTTCTTCGATCTTCAACGAGTCGGGTGTGGTGTTGAAGTACACGCGCGCCGCACTGTTGATGCCCACCGCTTGGTTGATCCAGTCGAAGCGGTTGAGGTACATGGCGATGATCTCGTCCTTCGTGTACTGCCGTTCCAGCTTCGCGCTGATGATCCACTCCTGGAATTTCTGGAACGTGCGTTTGAAGAAATTGTCCGCCCGTTCCGTGAAGAGCATTTTCGCGAGCTGTTGGGTGATGGTGCTCGCGCCACCCTTCTTCCCCAGGTACACGCCAGCGCGTATCGTGCCGCGCACATCAACCCCGCTGTGCTGGCGGAATCGTTCATCCTCCGTAGCGATCAACGCGTTCACCACGTTCGGGCTTATCTGCGCATAATCCACCGGGATGCGGTTCTCCCGGTAGTACTGGCCCATCTGTGTGCCATCGCTGAAGAGGATGGCGGTGGCCAGGTCGCTGCGCGGATTCTCCAGGTCCTCCGTGCTGGGCAGGTCGCTGTTCGCCGCCAGGAAGAGCATGAAGAGCAAGCCGAGCACCGGTGACAGCACCACACACCACCACAACCATTTGCGTCTACTTGTCGATCGTGGTGCTTGCTCGCTCATCCGGTTGATAACGCCGCTTGGGGCGCGCTTGTTGGGTGCCGAATTTACCCAGCTATCCGGGTTGTGATCGATGACCTATGCGGCGAGTTTTCACGCGGCGATCGGGGGATCACTGCTGGGAGCGCATCACGCTCATGCCCACATCCAGCACGCCGGGGAGCTTTTCCGTGCGCATGGCCTGCTGCAACGTCACCGTGTATTCGCCGCCCGAAGGGAACCGGTTGCCCAGTTTGTAGAGCACGTGCGCCTGGTACCGATCAGCGAAGATGAAGCCCTGGCCTTTGCCGTACCATTTCCCCGAAGGATCCGCGAGCAGGCATTCCACGGTATCGCGGATCGTGCGCCCACCCGGGCCTTTCAGGTCCACGAACAGGAAAAGATCACTGAACGGGTAATCGCCGTTGTGCCGCACATCGATGAAAACATCGTGCTTGTTCACCGTGTCGGTGATGGAAAAGGTGAAGCTCGGCTCGAACGCACGATCCCAAGCGCCTTCGGCAATGGGCACATCGGCTTGGAACACCGGCGGCTCGGAGCATCCCGTGAACAGCACGGAAGCCAAAGCCACGATCACGATCAACGACTTCACGCTAATGGAGGATTGGGTGGCGCTCCCTCTCCACCACCGCCTGGTGGACGATCGCCACGCCCTCTGCCACGGCCACGGCTGCGACGGCCTCCTTGCCCTTCTGGGCGTGGACCGCGATCGGGACGAGGACCTTGACCTTCCGGCCGTGGGCCACGCTCCGGCCGTGGGCCTTGCTGCCCCTCTGGCCGCGGGCCGCGATCGCCACCTCCCTGGCCTTCTGGCCGTGGGCCTCTCTCGGGCCGTGGACCACGTTGTCCTTCTGGGCGGGGTCCTCTTTCGGGACGTGGGCCACGATCCGGCCGTGGACCGCGCGCACCTTGGCCTTCCGGACGAGCCTGCTCGCCTTGGCGAGGACCTTGCTCGCGTTGCCCTTGTGGAGCAGCGCTCTGCGGCCCATCACGACGATCACGACCGCCGCGGCCGCGCTTCTTTCCTCCGGACTTGCCCTTGCTATCGAAACGGGTCAGGTCGTCCTGGCCCACCACGTTCTCGTAATCCGGACCCTTCACCGCTGGCAACGGCTCATCGGCCATGTTCAGATCCACCTCGGGCTCCACACCGGCCTTGTTCTGTGCGAGGATATCGCGAACGGTCTCAATGGGGAAACCGGCCATCACGAACGGCCCGCCCGGTTGTTTGAAACCGTACCACATGCGCCCGGCGAAGATGTCGGTCTTCATGTGCGCCCCGACACCTTGCTGGGTCTTCAGTTTGGCGTTCTGCGAGGGATAGCTCTTGATCGCCTCGATGTACATGTCCAGCTCGTAGTTGAGGCAGCACTTCAGCTTGCCGCACTGGCCGGCCAGTTTCTGTGGGTTGAGGGCGAGCTGCTGGTAACGCGCGGCACTGGTGGTAACGCTACGGAAATCCGTAAGCCACGTGCTGCAGCACAGTTCGCGCCCGCAACTGCCGATGCCGCCGATACGCCCCGCCTCCTGGCGCGAGCCGATCTGCTTCATCTCCACGCGCACCTTGAACCGGTCGCTCATCGTCCGTACGATCCCCCGGAAATCGATACGGTCCTCAGCGGTGTAGTAAACGATGGCCTTGGTGCCGTCGCCCTGGTACTCCACGTCGGTCACCTTCATATCCAAGCGCGCCTCGCGCACCATCTGGCGGCTGGCGAACATGGTATCGTCTTCTTGTTTGCGGGCCACATGCCAGCGGTCGATGTCTTCTTGGGTGGCCACGCGCAGCACTTTGCGCAGCTCATAGGTCTCGCCGATCACCTTCTTGCGCTCCATTTGGGCGCGCACCAGTTCACCGGTGAGGCTCACCATGCCGATATCATGTCCGGGTGCGGCGTCAACAGCCACCAGATCACCTGGCATCAATTGAAGGCCGCTCGTATTCCGGTAGTACGCCTTGCGCGTGTTCTTGAAACGCACCTCGACACCATCGAAGGCTTGTTGGCCGCTAGCCAATGGCACACCGGCCAACCAATCGAACACGCCCAGCTTGTTACAGCCGCTGGTGCTGCAATAGCCGTTGCTCTTACATCCGGCCGGTTTGCCGTCCGGGCCAACGCTGCTACATCCTGCACATGCCATTTCGCTCAGTTCCAGCCCTTTGATGAAGGGTGATGAGGTGCGAAGATACGTTGGTGCGACGAGCCGGGTTTTAGGGCCGGCCACATCCTTCAACAGCTGGTTGTGGCGGACCTTCAGGCATCTCCGTTGACCTCGAAGACCTCTACTCTTCTGGTCGTGAGGTTGATCACGGCCTGCCAGTAACAATCACCGCCATCAAGTACCCAAACGAGGTCGCGCCTCCAGTTCGCGTTGGGATCACAAAAAGCGTTGATACATACCAGACGATCCCCTCGGTCATTCGTCGCCCCTGAATATTGCCGATAATGCCAGTAGATCTCGATACGCCCCTTGGCGGAAGAGTGGTCTTCTATCGTATAGGATGAGTCAAGCACATGGCTCCAACGGTGTGCATCATCCATCAGCTTCTCTTTAAGAATGCACTCGGCGGCTTCGACCTGTTCTCTCGTGGGCTTCCAGGCATTGTGATCGCCTTCGAGCCAGAACACCGGGCTATCAAATGGCACAAAAGCACTTCTATCCTGAGGCACACCGCACTTCTGGGCCGATACATTGATCGAGATCAGACAAAGCCCTGCTGTGAGAGCCCGAATGTTTGACCAAGTCTTCATGCGGTTGCGGTCATCCGCAGCAACCCCATCATCTTGTAGCTCAGGTCGCTGAAGAGGATCTTGGGGTTGGCGTTGCGCTCCACGTGGTAGTGCGCCGTCTCCAGTTCGCGGCGTATCCCATCGGCGTTCGCGTGGTTCAGCAGCTTGCTGAAATTCTGCACGAACTCCTGCTCCTGGCCCAGCACGCGCACCAGCTCCGGCACGTTCTGCCATTGCAAGGCACACTGGCGGATCAGGTACAGCCCGTACCGCATCAGCGATTTCTGCCGTTCGCGTCCCAACTTCTGGAAGGCCTCGCCGAACTCCACGGCAACGCTCACCTCGCGCCGGTAACAAGCACGCAGCCAGTCGCGGAAGAAGACGAAGAGCTCCTCCTCGTTCTTGTTGGCCATGTCCACCGCTTCCAACAGATCACCTTCGCTGCGTAGCGCGATGGCCATGGACTCGTCGTTGGTCAGTTCCGCGAACCGGTCCCGGAGCGCTTCGGCCAATTCAGTGGGGCGCAATGCGGGCACCTTTACCAGTTGCGCGCGGCTCAGGATGGTAGCGAGAAGTTGTTCGGCGTCGGTGCTCACCAACAGGAACACCGTGTTCGGTTCGGGCTCTTCCAGCACCTTCAGCAGCTTGTTCGCCGCGGGCGGATCCATCAATTCGGGCAGCCAGATCAGCATCACCTTGTAGCCACCCATGAATGACCGCAAGCTCAGCTTCCGCTGGATCTCTTGGGCGATGTCCACACCCATGCGCAGCTGCTTGTTCTCGCTCTCCAGCTGATCGCGCCACTGCTCGATGTCGATGTAAGGCTCGGCGAGAACCGCTTTCCGCCATTGCACGGTGAACGGCTCGCACACCTTCACCTTGTCCGTGAAGAAGATCGGGAACTCCAGGTGTACATCCGGATGCTCCAGCTTGTTCATCTGCAAGCATGAAGAACACTTCCCACAGGCCTCCGCCTCATCGCGGTCCTGGCACAACAGGTAGCGCGCATAGGCCAACGCCAACGGCAGGTTCCCACCACCGCGCGGCCCCATGAACAATTGCGCATGCGCCACGCGCCCTTCGCGGATGTTGCCGATAAGCTTCGCCTTCAGCGCCGCGTGCCCGATGACCTTGGAGAATAACACGAGTGCAAAGAAAGGCCATGTGCTCATGTGGGCATGTGATCCCCGCACGATCCCACGCACCATGTGAACATGAACTGCACCGGCGGACGTGCATTCATGTCCACATGTTCGCATGGTCACATTCCCGCATACGCCAACTGCGGACTGCGGGACACATGGTATTTTCGCCGCCATGCGAACGATGGATACCTACGACTTCAGCGGAAAGAAAGCGCTCGTGCGCGTTGACCTCAACGTACCACAAGATGCCAATGGCAAGGTGACGGACGATAACCGGGCCCGCGCGATCGTGCCCACGGTGAACAAGATCCTGAAGGACGGTGGAAGCGTGATCCTCATGAGCCACCTCGGCCGTCCGAAGGGGAAAGTGAACGCGACCATGAGCCTGAAGCCCATCGGTGAGCACCTGAGCTCTTTGCTCGGCAAGCCGGTGATCTTCGCTGCGGATTGTGTCGGTCCGGATGCGAAAGCCAAAGCCGCTGCGCTGAAGCCGGGCGAAGTATTGCTGCTAGAGAACCTGCGTTTCCACCCCGAAGAAGAAGCCGGCGACGAAGCGTTCAGCAAAAGCCTGAGCGAGCTGGGCGATGTCTACGTGAACGATGCCTTCGGCACAGCCCACCGCGCACACGCCAGCACCACCATCGTGGCGAAATTCTTCCCGAACGACAAGCTCTTCGGCCACCTGATGCAGGCCGAGATCGACAGCGTGGGCAAAGTGCTTGGAAAGCCGCAACGCCCCATGACGGCCATCGTCGGTGGCAGCAAAGTCAGCAGCAAGATCGATGTGTTGCAGAACCTCATCGGCACCTGCGACGAACTGATCATCGGTGGCGGCATGGCCAACACCTTCGTAAAAGCCCAAGGCGGACAGACCGGCGCCTCGCTCGTGGAGGACGATCTGCTTGAGACCGCGCGCGCCATCATCAAAGAAGCGGCGGAGAAAGGTGTGAAGCTGCACATCCCCACCGATGCCGTGGTGGCGGACGCCTTCGCTGAGAACGCTAACACCGACCAATGCGCCGCCGATGCTGTGCCCGATGGCTGGATGGCCTTGGACATCGGCCCGAAGACCATCGAGGCGTTCCGCGCGGTCGTGCTGCGTAGCAAGACCCTGCTCTGGAATGGCCCCATGGGCGTGTTCGAGATGAAACCCTTCCAACAAGGCACCGTGGCTATTGCACAAGCCGTAGCCGAAGCCACCAGCAAAGGCGCGTTCTCGCTCGTAGGCGGCGGTGATAGCGTGGCTGCAGTGAACCAGTTCGGGCTGGCCGACAAGATCAGCTACGTGAGCACCGGTGGTGGAGCAATGCTGGAGTATCTCGAAGGCAAAGTGCTACCGGGGATCGCGGCGGTGCAGGGGTGAGGCTCTTTCTTTAACTTCAATTCCCATGAAAGCCCACAAAGCGATGTGCGGTTTCAGCGTGGGCGCTTTGCTCGTAGCGCTCGCGGGGCTTTCTTCTTGCCAGGTCCGCCATGCTATATCCGTCCGTTCCGACGGTTCCGCCTTGGTTTCTACCTCGGCCAAGTGGGACGGCAGCTGGCGCGGTCTATACGCCGTTCCATATATCCGCGAGATCGATACGAGCGGCATCCATGGCTGGATGGGCGGAGCCGTGTTCATCATTGACAACGTAGACTCACTCGGCAAGCACCTGTCTTACTTCGGGCCGGACCAGCTCCAATTCACCTTGGGGAAAGATCAGCTTTCGATAAAAGCAGACCCTCAAGTTGCAATGCACGATGGCTGGTCCGTATCACATATTACGCTGTCCTTCGAGCGTGGGATCGCCCAAGTGAGGTCGTATCAGAAGACGCGTCCACTTGAGCACCAAGTATCGCTTCGGGTAAGCCATCGCCAACTGCGCAAACACCCTGACACGGTTGATTTCACGATCCGACTGAAGCCGCCAGCTCAGCGATAATGGTCCCACCGGAAAAAGGGCGAATAGCTCAGCGCGATCGCCCATTCTAGCTACCCAAAGGCGGAAGTGCTTTGCCAGCCAGTGCGCTTTGACCGACCTGTTGGACGTGTTACGATGGAAGTATTACAACAGCACTTCCTATCGACCCCCGCCTCGAATCCCTATCTTTATATCGCCTTTCCCGGCTGTTCGAGTACCGAGCCGCTGTTGGAACGGCATAACAAGCACCCAGGACACTTGGCATCATCAGGTACATTCAACAAGCGCGAAAAAGAGAAGAAGCGCCAGCAGAAGCACGAAGAGAAGGAGCGCCGTAAGGAAGAGCGCAAAGCCAACGCTACCGGCGGGGGCTTGGACAGCATGATGGCGTATGTGGACGAGAACGGCCAGATCACCAGCACGCCACCCGACCCCAGCAAACGCAAAGAGATCTCCGCTGACGAGATCGAGCTGGGAGTTCCACGCCGGGTACACGAAGAGGTTTCCAACGAGCATACCGGCCGCATCGATTTCTTCGATACGTCCAAGGGTTTCGGCTTCATCAAGGAGGACGGCACCCAAGAGCGCTTCTTCGTTCACGTGAGCGGCCTGTTGGATGAAGTGGCCCAGAACGACAAGGTGATCTTCGAGACCGAACGCGGTCCGCGCGGCATGAACGCGGTGCGTGTGCGCAAAGGTTGATCCACGAGCGCAAGTGACCGACTGAGCAATTCATGGGGTCCATGATCAGCGGTTCCGGGCGTTTCGAATTGCGGCCGATCACGGCGGAGGACAAGGTGCACATCCACCGTGGCCTCTCGCATCCTGATGTGATCAAGCACTACGCGGTGAGCTTCCTTACGTTGGAGGCCACGCAAGAGCAGATGGATTGGTACGCCCAACTGGAACGTGAAGGCACGGGCCAGTGGTGGGCGATCCGTTCCGTGGGGTCCGGCGAGTTCGTCGGGGCCATCGGCATCAACAACATCGTGGAACACCATCGCCGGTGCGAGCTCGGGTTCTGGTTGTTGCCGGAACATTGGCGCAAAGGCATCATCCGGGAAGCGCTTCCAGTGGTGATGGATCATGCGTTCAACACGCGCGGTCTGCACCGCATCATGGCCGAGGTGGAGACCGACAACCAGGCCAGCGCGAAGGCGTTGCTCCATGCGGGTTTCGCACACGAAGGCACCTTGCGCGCGTGCGAATGGAAGGATGGCCGCGCCATCAGCCTCGATGTCTTCGCCGCGTTGAACACCGCATGACGCTCTACCAGGACAGGACCTTCGCCGGCGGTGAGCTGCGGTCCGAGCAGTTCGCCGGTGCGGAGTTCGAGAACTGCACCTTCCGCAGTGGCCAATGGATGGCAGCGGATCTCACAGGCGCTCGCTTCACGGAATGTACGTTCGAGCAATGCGACCTCAGCAATGCCGTGGTGCGCGGTACAGGCTTCCGAGGCGTGGTGTTCAAGGGCTGCAAACTGCTCGGTGTGCAATTCGAACAAGGCAACGCATTCCTGTTGGCCATGCACTTCGAGGGTTGCCGCTTGGACTTCGCTTCGTTCCGTTCACTGGTGCTGAAGGGTTCGCGTTTCACCGCCTGCAGCTTGGTGGAAGTTGACTTCAGCGGCAGCGACCTCAGCAAAGCCCTGTTCGGTGATTCCGATCTCGCCGGTGCGGTGTTCGACGATACCAAGCTCGAGGGTGCCGACCTGCGCGATGCGCGCAACTTCATCATCGACCCCGAGAAGAACCGGATCAAGGGCGCTCTCTTCGCGCTGCACGGCTTACCCGGCCTGTTGATGCGTTACGGCATCAAGGTGGAGTGATCATTCGCTGATCACCGCGTCGATCTCCTCCTTGATCCCGTCCACGGCACGCTTCACCCACTTCGTCTCGTTCAACATGGGCACCAACAACGGCGCGAACGCCCTTACCGGTGCGTACAACGTGGAAGCCTCACGCACCTTTTCCGGTGGCAGTTCGCCATCGGAATAACCCACCACCAGGTTCAGCGCCACGCTCAACGTGAACAGCGAACGCAACGCCCCGAAGAGCACACCGGCGAACTTGTTGGGCAGGCTCAGCTGCGCAATATCGACCAGTGTGGTGAGGAAGCGTGCGAGGAAATGCACTCCCAACAACACGATGAGGAAGGTGACCAGGAACGCCAGCGCGGCATTCTCCGTGCCGATGCCGGTGGTTTCCGCCACTTGCTCGCTGAAGTGGATGCCCGCCCAGATGGCCGCGACCAACGCCACGAGCGATGCCAGCTCCACGATGAAACCACGTGAGAACCCTTTGATCGCTGCGAAAGCGACGAGTGCGATGATGGCCCAATCCAACCAATTCATGATCCGGTGCGAGTTGGTGAAGATCTGAAGAACTTCGCACCCTCAATCCAGAACCTTTGGACCTCGCATTCGAAAAACGGTGGCGCGACCAGGTGACGAAGCTCTCCAAGCACTTCGATGCCGGCACGCTCGACCTCAACGCCGTGCTCTTCCTGATCGGCGTTCAGGAGTTGGGCCAGCATGCCCGTGAATTCAAGAAGGACGAGAAGGTGGCGTTGATGCACATCGCCATTTGCGTGGTGCTGCTCCCTTACGGCTACTACAAGGAACTGGGGCGCGATGCGGATGGTTGGCCGCACTTCGAACGCGTGAAAGACCTGCCCGCGCTGGCAGCAGAGGACCAAGAACGATTGATGAAGGAAGCGGTACTGGCGTACTTCGAAAGCTGATCCTAGTCGGGGATCTCTTCCATGATGAGGGTCTCCTCGTTGGTCTCCTCCTCCAGGATCTTGATGATGCCCTCGGCGTACATCGTATCGCGGAAAGTGAGGATGTCCAACACGGCGAACCCGGCTTGCCCTTGCTCGTAGAGCCCGGTATAATCGAACTCCACCGTCCCATTGGCCTTGGTCATCCCTTCTTTCTTCAGGCGGGTGAGGTCTGGTTTTGCGGGTACCAGCGGATTCGCGAAGAGGCGCACATAGGCGTCGGGCACGGGGCTGCCGTCCGCATCTTTCACGGTGATCACAACGGTGGTGGGCTTTTCCTTGTTGCAACCAGTAGCGACAAAGGCCAGCCCGGCGACCATCAGGGCGTTGGTAAGAACGCGTCGGAAGGTGGATGTGGTCATTGGTTTACTTTTGGGGGCCTTGAAGATCAAGGCTTTCGGAAGGATGTCAAATGTAAGCAAGCGCGTGAAGTACCGGCAACCTCGCCTCGGCCTACTGTTGACCATCCTTGTGGGCCTTTGGTTGCCCGCCATGGTTCCGGCGCAATCCCCTATCCCTCAGCGCCGTCCATTGGTGGAAGTGCGCACCGAGGTGGGCAACATGATCATCGCCCTGTACAATGAGACACCCCAGCACCGCGACCATTTCTTGGCGTTGGTGGAGGCCGGAGCGTACGACAGCCTGCTGTTCCACCGCGTAGTTCCAGGGTTCGCCGCAGAAGGTGGAGACCCGGAAAGCAAGCACGCCGAGCGCGGTACCGTACTAGGGCAAGACACTGATCCGCAAGGGCTTCCTGCGGTGATAGTGCCCGGGCTGATCCACAAGAAGGGCGCGTTGGCCGCTGCTCCTGCCGGGGATACCCCGGACCTGGCCAAGCTGGGCCACCGCACGCGGTTCTTCTTTGTACAAGGCGTTCAATACGGTGCGGAAGAATTGGCCCAAGTGGCTGAACGGAACACACGCCTCGGTAGCCCGTTCCCCTATACGGAGGCCGACAAGGAAACCTATAAGTCCACCGGTGGCTTGCCCCGATTGGATGGATCCTACACTGTTTTCGGCGAGGTGATCGACGGGCTGGATGTCCTCGATGCCCTCAGCCGTGTGCCTTGCGACCAATGGGATCGTCCGCTGAAGGACATCCGGATGTTCATGCGACAACTGAAATGAGCCTGATCGAACGCGTAGCCGCCTTGGAAGCGGAAATGGAGAAAGCCACAGCCCGCACAGCGGATGAAGTGGAGAAATTCCGAGTGGCCATGCTGGGCCGCAACGGTGCCGTTACGGAACTCTTCGAGGCTTTCAAACTGGTGGCCGGGGAAGAGAAGCGCGCGCTCGGCCAACGTATGAACCAGTTGAAGCAGGCCGCACAGGCCCGACTGGATCTACTGAAAGCCGGTGTTGAAACGAGCGGCCCGGCCAATGCCCAAGCCATCGACCTCAGTGCTCCGGCTTTGACCGAACAACTGGGCAGCCACCACCCGATCACGATCGTTCGCCAACGCATCATCGAGGTGTTCTCGCGCATCGGCTTCACCGTGAGCCAGGGGCCCGAGGTGGAGGATGATCACCACAACTTCGGTGCGCTCAACTTCGCTCCGGACCACCCGGCGCGCGATATGCAGGACACCTTCTTCGTGGAAGGCGAGGACAAGGCGCTCCGCACGCACACCAGCAGCGTTCAGGTGCGCGTGATGGAAAGCAGCAAGCCGCCGATCCGCACCATCTCGCCCGGACGTGTGTACCGCAACGAAGCCATCAGCGCACGCGCCCATTGCATGTTCCACCAAGTCGAAGGATTGTATGTGGACAAGGGTGTGAGCTTCGCGGAGCTGAAAGGCACACTGGACTATTTCACCAAGAGTCTTTTTGGCCCGGACGTCACCATTCGCATGCGGCCGAGCTACTTCCCTTTCACCGAGCCCAGCGCCGAAGTGGATATGAGCTGTAGCATCTGCGGCGGTTCGGGTTGCAACATCTGCAAACACAGCGGGTGGGTGGAGATCATGGGCTGCGGCATGGTGGATCCTGCTGTGCTCGCCAACTGCGACATCGACCCCGACGTGTACAGTGGATTCGCGTTCGGCATGGGCGTGGAACGCATCGCGCAATTGATCTACCGCGTACCTGATCTGCGCATGTATTGGGAGAACGACGTACGTTTCCTGGATCAGTTCACGGCTGCCACGTTCCGCGGCTGATCTTCCATGACCGCCGATCTCCAGACGGATGTCTGCATCCTCGGCGGTGGACCAGGTGGCGCTTCCGCAGCGTTGAAACTAGCGCAGCACGGCGTGAAGACCGTGCTGATGGAGAAGGCCAACTTCCCACGAGACAAGGTGTGTGGCGATGCGCTCAGCGGAAAGGTGATGCGCACCTTGGAGCGTCTCGACCCGTCGCTCGCCGCAGCGGTGAAGGCCGAGTCGGCAGCGATGCCCAGTTGGGGTGTCACCTTCGTGGCACCGAGCGGCAGGGTGTTGCGGGTGCCCTTCTCGCGCACAACGGGGCTGGGCGAAGCACCGGGTGTGATCCTTCCGCGTCTGCGGTTCGATGACATCCTATTCCAGCAGGTGATGCGTGACGAGCGCATCATCTCGTGGGAAGGCGTTGCCGCGAAGGAGTTCCAACGCACGGACAAAGGTTGGCGCATCGCCACGAGCGATGGAAGGCTCATTGAAGCACGCATCGTGATCGACGCGTCGGGAGCCAATTCACACTTCGCGCGGCACGTTGCCGGCTTGCCGCTGGAGCCGCGCCACCATGCGGCGGGTGTGCGTGCCTACTATAGCGGCGTGCGCGACCTGGACCCACAGGGATTCATAGAGCTGATCTTCTTGAAAGACCTGTTGCCGGGTTACCTCTGGGTGTTCCCATTGCCCGGTGGAAGAGCGAACGTGGGTCTTGGCTTGCGCAGCGATGTGGTGAAAGCACGGCGCGTGGACCTGAAAGCGCTTCTCGTCGAATTGGTCACCACGCATCCACAGTTGAAGGAACGATTCATGGACGCTCGGCTCGAAGGCAGCATCCAAGGCATGGGTCTTCCGCTCGCGAGCAAACGCCGGGCCTTGAGCGGTGATGGCTACCTGCTCGTTGGTGATGCGGGCCACTTGATCGATCCGTTCACGGGCGAAGGGATCAGCCATGCGATGATCAGTGGTGTACATGCGGCTGATGTAGCCAGCGACATGTTGAAGCGGAACGATACCACCGCACGTGCCGCGAAGCAGTACGACGAACGTGTTTGGAAACGCTTGGGCAAGGAACTCGCGATCAGCACACGCTTGCAACAGATGGCCGATCAGGCGTGGCTGTTCAACTTCGTGGTGGACCGCGCCAACAAGAACCCAGCGCTAGCCGATACCATCAGCAGCATGTTCACGGATCTCGATCTGCGGGAACGCTTGAAAAAGCCCGGCTTCTACATGGACCTCGTGCTCGGGCGTTCGCCCAAAGCATGATCCTCAGCGGCGTTGCGCTGCCACGAACCAATCCCAGGGGAAGGGCGCCTTCATCCATTTCGGCGGTGCATCGAACTCCGTGGTCCACGGGTACTCGAGTTTCTCCACGGCCAGAACATTGAATCCGCGCGCGTCGAGCAGGGCCTCCAGTTCTTCCTTGAGGTAGTGCTTAGTGGGCACATCGTCGATATAGACAGTTCCGTGCTCCAACCCATTGCTGTTGAGGGCCGCTTTGCGTTGCGCCTCTTTCGGATCCATGCCGTCCTTCAAATTCCATTGCAGGTGACGATAGGCCGTGAGCAACGCGGAGTTGAGCGAAGGAACAACGAGCAACAGGTGACCGCCACGCTTCACGCTGCGCACGGTGCGTTCGATCAATGGCTCACGCACTTCGATCGCTGCGTTGAGCAAGGTGTTGATGCAGAGCACCACGTCCGTTGCAGGATAGCTGTTGCGGTCCTTGCTGAGGTCGGCATGCACATAACGGATGTTCGTGTACTGTGGGCACGTTTTCTCGGCAACCTCCAAGCATTGGCTGCTCACATCCACCGCGTACACCTTCGCGTACCGATCGGCGAGCAGGGGCAGTGTACGTCCAACACCACAGCCGAGGTCCGTAGCAACCACATCAGGCCCGCTCAATTTCTTCACCCATTTGGTGATGATCCCCTTGGTATCGTTGGCCGGTACGTTGAAGATCTCCTCTTCGAAGACGTCGGCTACGTTGTCCCAATCACGTTCGTTCATGCGTTGCGTTGTTGTGCCGCAGCGCGCAGGAAGTTGAATGAACGAACAGGGCGGTGCGGCGGGTTGTACGTTATCATGCAAGGTATCCGCATGGAAAGCGCACAGTGACCTGTGGCCCGGAACACTTTCCACGATCAGCGGTTGATCCGGCATGTGATCGGCACCTCGTTCATTTGCAGCGCCGATGGACAGCCTTGTTCTCCTGATCTTCTGTTTGCTCGCTGGCGTGTTGTTGCAACGTGTGCCTTCGTTCCCACCGAACGCCGCGCTCACGCTGAACCAATACGTGCTCTATGCGCCATTGCCGGCACTCGCGCTCTATCACATCCCGGAGATCAGCGGAGGCTTCGAACTGCTTTACCCCATTGCCGTGGCCTGGATCTGTTTCGCGGTTGCGTGGGTGTTCTTCGGTGCCCTGCGGCGCACGTTCGGCTGGTCGCGCAAGCTCACGGGGTGTTTGATCCTCACGGCCGGGCTGGGCAATACCTCCTTCGTTGGTTTCCCGGTGATCGAAGCGGCGTATGGGAAGGATGCGCTCGGTACGGCCTTGCTCGTTGATCAGCCGGGTTCGTTCGTCGTGCTCTCCACGCTTGGCATCATCGTAGCCACGCTCTATTCGCGCCACCAGGTGGAAACAGCGACCATGGTGCGCAAGATCCTGCTGTTCCCACCGTTCATCGGTTTCGCTGTTGCCGTATTGATGAACGTCGCGGACCTGCACTTCCCCGAAAGTGTGCGTGGTGGCTTGTTGCGGATCGGCAATTCGGTGACGCCGGTAGCCTTGCTTGCCGTGGGGTTACAACTGCGGATCGAGAAGCGCAGCAAGCACTGGGGCTTCCTGGGTCTGGGTCTTGTCTTCAAACTGCTGATCGCACCTGCGGTGATCTTCCTGATCTACGTGGTACTGCTGAACGGCACCGGCCAGGTGGTGCGTGTTTCCGTGTTGGAAGGTGCGATGGCACCGATGATCACCGCTTCCATCCTTGCCTCTGCGCACGGGTTGAAACCACGCCTCGCCAACATGATGGTGGGCGTGGGGATCCCTTTGTCGCTGCTCACGGTGGCGATCTGGTATTACGTGCTGGAGGCTATTTGACGCTGTCGTTCCGGTCGTTCCTGCGCACGGCTTCTCCTAACTTGTGTCCTTTCTACGATACCATGCGCTCGCTCCTGAACTGTTCGCTCCTGCTCGTATGCACACAAGGCTTGGCACAGGTCGGGTGGACCACCCTCGATATCCCGAGCTCCGTGCGGTACGATGACATCCACTTCATCAACGACAGTGTTGGTTGGGCGGCGGGTGGTCCGGCGGGCACCATCTACAGGACAGAGGACCGGGGCGATAGCTGGGCACTGCAGTTCACCTCGTCCAACTTCCTGCGGAGCATCGAATTCCTGGACGAGCAGAACGGCTTCTCCGGATCGCTGAACGGCCAGCTGTACCGCACCACGAACGGTGGAGAGACCTGGGAGGATGTGGCTGAGAACATCGATCCGCAACCCGAGGGCATCTGCGGCCTTTCAGCACCCGACGCCACCACGATCTACGGCTGCGGCATCTGGTCCGGTCCAGCGTTCGTGATCAAATCCGTGAACGGTGGTAACGATTGGACCTACATCGACATGAGCGCCTATGCGTCGCGCTTGGTGGACATCCATTTCATCACCCCGCAGATCGGTTTCGTTACCGGAACGGCGGCGGAAACAAGTGAAGGAGGCATCGTGCTCTACACCGATGATGGTGGCGCCACCTGGACACCGAAGTTCACGACCAACACCATCAGCGACATCATCTGGAAGATCCAACGCTTGGATGCGATGACCTGGTACGGCAGTGTCTTCAGCGAGCCGGTGAACGATGATACACGGATGCTCCGCAGCACCGATGGGGGCATGACCTGGACCATGTCCACCGTTGCCGATACGTACACCTATGTGGAAGTTATCGGTTTCATCAACCCCATGCACGGTTGGACCGGCGGGCACGATCAGCTGTGGGAGACCACCGACGGCGGCGAGACCTGGGCAGAAGTGGAGGTCGGCTTCAACTACAACCGGTTCTTCAAGACGAATGATAGCACGGCTTACATCAGCGGCCAGCGGCTCTACCGTTACCGAGGAGAGGTTCCACAAACAGGGATCACGGAGCGCGAGCAACACACCATCGCACATGATCTGACGGTGATGCCCAATCCATCGGATGGTAAATTCACGATACGGCTGGACCTGGATTTGCCCACGATGGTGGATCTCGTGGTGTTGGCCCCGAACGGTGCTACCCTTGCGCGGCCCATGCATCGCAAAGCAGGCAAGGGCACGTACACCTTCCCCATCGACCTAGGCACCGCAAAGGGCAGCGGTTACGTGGTGATGGTGCGCACCAACGAAGGGATGCAGTACAGGAAGGTCCTGCTGGAGGAGACCGGTCAATTATGGCCTCGGTCGGCCAATTGGTGGAAGCGTGTCAAGGATAGCGACATCACTGGTCGCGACGCCATCCCAATGCACAAGAACGGTATCAGCCTCGATCCGGATCTTTTTGGTGTTGTACACGAAAGAGGTAACTGCGTGGTCACTCCCGGCTCTTTGATCGACGACGTCACTCGTGCAGTGAATAGCTGAACCGAACCACCCGATCCACGCACTGTGCTGAACATGCGTTCCCCAATCCAGATCAGCCAATAGTTCACATGCCTCGATTTTGCCTTGAGGATCGGTCTGGACGAAGTACAGCTCGCCCGACGTACAGAGCAATCCACTCGGCCCGCGGTTGCGCGATAGTATGAGCCGGGCGCGTGATCCATGTACGGTCTTGTTTGCAAGCGCGACATACTCCCGGGTTCCCTTTCGTATCGATCGATGATGTTCGGGGTCCGATGACAATAGGTCCAGGCCTGTAGTATCGGTAGGTCGACCTGCGGCGAACGCACGGCACAAGTCTGCAGGTCCTTCTAGACACAACGAGAACCTGAATGGCTTGGGCCGCGCTTGCTGAACAACTCGTTCAGAACTCTCTCGGCACCCGGCAAGCACGATGATTCCAAGCACGGTCGCAAGCACTGATCGCGCCATCGTCCTGTGTTCTATGCCGGGCTCAACTTCAGCATGTTGCTCATGCCCTGTTCGGCGATGGGCATGCTGGCCACGTTCACCAACAGGTCACCTTTATCCACCAGCTTCTTCGCGCGGAGGATGTGCTTGATGTCGGCGATGGTGTGGTCCGTGCTCACGGTCTTGTCGTAGAACTGCGCTCGTACACCCCAGACGAGGTTGAGGGTGTTCAGGATGGAGCGGTTGCTGGTGAAGGCGAAGATGTGCGCCTTGGGCCGCATGCTGCTGATCTTGAACGCCGTGTAGCCGCTGTGCGTCATGGTGACGATGGCCTTGATGTCGATCGCGGCGGCCATGCGGACGCTGGCCATGCAGATGGCGTCGGTCACCATACGATCATCCTTCTCCAGATC
Organism: Flavobacteriales bacterium UBA7690; assembly: GCA_002482775.1. Classification (GTDB taxonomy): domain Bacteria; phylum Bacteroidota; class Bacteroidia; order Flavobacteriales_F; family PHOS-HE28; genus PHOS-HE28. The sequence goes on from DLGQ01000023.1 coordinate 18,624, forward strand.
GGGCTGTTCCACATTGAACATCGTTTCACTGGTCTCCATTTCCAGGAGGATCTTGTTCATGGCCTTCACCACTTCCACAGGGTACTTGCCCACGCTGGTCTCGGCGCTCAACATCACGGCATCCGCATGGTCGAGCACGGCGTTGGCCACGTCGTTCACCTCGGCACGTGTGGGTGTGATGTTGGTGATCATGCTCTCCATCATCTGGGTGGCCACGATCACGGGGCGGTGGTGGATCAGGCTGCGGCGGATGATGTCCTTCTGCACCAGCGGCACCTTCTCCATGGGGATCTCCACGCCGAGATCGCCGCGCGCCACCATCAAGGCATCTGCTTCGCGGATGATCTCGTCGATCTCCAACAATGCTTCGGGCTTCTCGATCTTGGCGATCACCTTGGCGCTCTTATCACGTTCGTAGATGATGTGCTTGAGCTCGATGATGTCCCGAGCGCCGCGCACGAAGCTGAGGCCGATCCAATCCACATCGTGGTCCAGTGCGAAGTCCAGGTCCAACCGGTCCTTCTCCGTCAGGCTGGGCAGGCTGATCTTGGTGTTGGGCAGGTTGAGGCCTTTATTGGAACTGAGCGGACCGCCGTGGATAACACGTGTGGTCACGGTCTTCAGGCCGTCGGTGGCGATCACTTCCAGGCGCAACTTGCCGTCATCCAACAGCACGAGCTCGCCCTTCTGCACATCTTTGGGGAACTGTGCGTAGCTGGTGCTAACCATACCGGCGCGGCCTTTGATCGGGTCAGTGGTGATGATCAGCTCACTGCCATCGGGTAGGTCGATGGGGCCATCTTCCATTTCGCCCACGCGCATCTTGGGTCCTTGCAGATCGGCGAGGATGGCGGTGGTAAGGCCCAACTCGTTGTTGAGCTCACGGATGGTGCCGATCAGGTTCGCGTAGAACTGGTAGCTGCCGTGGGAGAAATTCAAGCGGCACACGTCCATGCCGCTCAGCATCATTTCGCGCAGCACTTCCTTGCTGGAAGAGGCCGGTCCGATGGTGGCGACGATCTTGGTCTTCGGGTCGTTCATTGGGGTGGTTCAGAGCAGGAGCTTGTGCCCTGCCCGGAGTTGGTCGAATGGAAGAGGAAACGCGGTGAGCACGAATTCCGCAGAGCGCACACGATCCAACAGGTCTGGGCGGTTCTCGGCGATCTCGTTGTCCACCACGAGGAAGAAATCGGCTTGACGGTGTTCCTTCAACAAGATGCCGTCACCGCTGTGGTTGTGTACCAGTGTGTATCGCCCCTGCGTGGGTTCGTCCACATGATCGTATGCGGAATAGCTGGCACGGATGCCATTCGCATCGTCGGTGATGTCCGTGCGGCGGCGCGTCAGTTCCAAGCCCACGCTGCGGTTTATGGACCAGCACAGACGGTAATCGTGGACATGGCTGCTTATGCCGATGACCGTGATGTCCGGTACGGGTTCCAGATCGAGCTTCAACTTGGCCATGATCGTGTTCTACATCTCCGCACGGGCGGATCGCTTGCAGGCGTTGGCCAAAGGTAGCCACCCGGAGAGTGTTGGCCGTTGGCGCGGACGTCCTATCAACCAGCGTTGTTGGAAGGCTCGTCGGACCTTCCCGGACGCGTGGGTCGAGAACCTCTGCGGGGAGCGTGCATGCTAGGCGCGTGTTCGCTACTTGGCGTTGGCTTCGGCACTTGGGACCGTGGCTGCTGTGGTTTGCGCGAACGCATACCGCGGAAAGCGCTTTGCGCCGCATCCTGCTCGGCCACCTTCTTGCTGGCGCCGTGGCCGGTACCGCGCACTTCGCCACCGATGCGGACCTCGGCAACGTAATGTTTACCACGCCCGCTGCCCCCTTCTTCGCGTACGATGAATTCCACCTTCTTGCGGCGCTTCTGGCCCCACTCCAGCAGCCGGCTCTTGCCATCGCGGTCCTCCTTCTCGATCTCTTTCAGGTCGAAGTGCGTGGTCAACAACTTCACCACCACCTTGCGTGTGCGGTCGAAGCCCTTGTCCAGAAAAAGCGCGCCGATCAAGGCTTCCAGTGCATTGCCTGGGACGGAGGATTCGTGCGAGCGCGCCACGTTGCTCTCCATCACCTTCTCGATCTGGATATGTTTGGCCAGCGTGTTCAGCTGTTGGCGGCTCACCAGTTTGCTGCGCATGCGGGTGAGGAAACCTTCGCCTTTGTCGGGATAGGTGGCGAAGAGCAGATCGCCGATGATGGCATCCAGGATCGCATCACCCAGGAATTCCAGACGTTCGTTATCCGGTAGGTCAGGCCGGTCCTCTGCCACGGCGCTCACGTGCCGAAGCGCTTGCCGGAAGAGCGCGAGATCGTTCGGGGTCATACCGAGCGTTTCGCGACACCAGGCACGCACACGGCGTTCCTCCGGATTGCGGGCGCGGTTGAAAAGACTGCTGATCACGCGGAAAGCGGACTACCGGTACTTGCGGAAGATGACGGCGGTATTGTGGCCGCCGAAGCCGAAGGTATTGCTCATGGCAGCGTTCACCGTGCGCTTCTGGGCGGTGTTGAACGTGAAGTTCAACTTCGGGTCGATCTCGGGATCGTCCGTGAAATGATTGATCGTGGGCGGAACGATGTCATCGTACACGGACATGATGGCGGCCAAGCCTTCCACCGCGCCAGCACCACCGAGCAAGTGCCCGGTCATGCTCTTGGTAGCGCTGATGTTCAGCTTGTAAGCATGTTCACCAAAGAGCCGTTGGATGGCCTTCACCTCTTGCGGATCGCCGATCGGCGTACTGGTGCCGTGCGTGTTGATGTAGTCGATGTCCGTGGGCACCATGCCGGCATCTTTCAGCGCATGCTTCATGCACAGCTCCGCACCAAGGCCATCGGGGTGTGGTGCCGTGATGTGGTAAGCATCACTGCTCATGCCACCTCCCACTACTTCGCAATAGATCCGTGCGCCGCGCGCCAATGCATGTTCCAGGTCTTCGAGGATGATGGCCGCGCCACCTTCGCCGAGCACGAAACCATCACGGTCCTTGTCGTACGGGCGCGATGCCGTTGCGGGGTCATCGTTGCGTGTGCTCATGGCATGCAGCGCGTTGAAGCCGCCGACACCTGCCTCGTAGATCGCCGCTTCGCTGCCACCCGTTACCACGGCCACACAGGTGCCCAGGCGGATGTAGTTGAAGGCATCGATCATGGCGTTGTTGCCACTGGCGCAGGCGCTAGCGGTAACGTAGCTGGGACCGTGCAAGCCATGGCGCATGGTGATGAGGCCTGCCGCACTATCCGCGATCATCTTGGGGATGAAGAACGGATTGAAGCGTGGCGTACCATCACCCCTTCCATAGGCGATGCATTCGTCCTGGAAGGTCTTCAGACCACCGATACCACTGCCCCAGATAGCGCCGATGCGTTCACGGTCCGCCGTAGCCAGATCCAAGCCGCTATCCTTGATGGCCTCATCGGCACAGACAACGGCGAATTGGGTGTAGGGGTCCATTTTCCGCGCCTCTTTGCGGTCCATGAAGTCCTCGGGGTTGAACCCTTTCACTTCACAGGCAAAGCGCGTCTTGAACTTGCTAGCGTCAAAGCGCGTTATGGGCGCAGCTCCGCTACGGCCGCTCACCAGGCCCTCCCAGTACTCCTTGTGGGTGTTCCCGAGGGGAGTGAGCGCGCCCAGACCGGTGACGACCACACGTCTGAGCTGCATTCAGTGCGGATTACTTCGCGTTCTTTTCCACGTAGTCCACAGCCTGACCCACGGTCTGGATCTTCTCGGCTTGGTCATCGGGGATAGCGATGTTGAACTCCTTCTCGAACTCCATGATGAGTTCGACGGTATCGAGGCTGTCAGCGCCAAGGTCGTTCGTGAAGCTCGCTTCAGGTGTGACTTCGCCCTGATCTACTCCGAGCTTGTCCACGATGATGGCGATGACCCTTGACTTGATATCCGACATGTCAGTTCGTTGTTGGTTGAACAGGGTGCAAAGGAAAGACATTTTCCACATGCGCAACCGTTGGTGGGTTTGTGGGATGATAGCCGTGCCTTGTTCATATTAACCCTTGGTGATCAGGCAGAAACGTCCGCTTTTTTGTTTTCAACAACGGCGAGGTTGTCCGGCGAACGATCTTCGCGCCTGTTGAAAATGGTCCGGATCGCCATCCTCGCCTCGGGCAGCGGCAGCAATGCCCAGCGCCTCGTGGAGCACTTCAAGGGGCATGCTTCGGCGTGTATCGCGCTCATCGGTTGCGACCAATACAAGGCTGGTGTCATCCAGCGTGCGTGGGACCTGGGCGTACCACTCTACATGTTCAACGGTGCACAACTTCGTTCCGGCGAAGTACTTCGCGAGCTGCGGGATCAGCGCATAGACCTGGTGGTGCTCGCCGGTTTCCTGCGGTTGATCCCAGCGGACCTTGTGAGAGCCTTCACGCAACGCATCATCAACATCCACCCAGCGCTGTTGCCGAAATACGGGGGCAAGGGCATGTACGGCCACCATGTCCACGAGGCGGTCATTGCTGCGAAGGAGACTGAAAGTGGCATCACCATCCATTACGTGAACGAGCGGTTCGACGAAGGGGAGCACATCGCGCAGTTCAAATGCCCGGTGCTGCCGAACGATACACCCGAGCTGCTTGCTGCGCGGATCCATGCATTGGAGCATGCGCATTTTTCCGAAGTTGTTGACCGGGTGATCAAGCTGCAGGCTGCGAGCCTCTAGCCATGAGATGGGCCGAGGTAGCCGAACGCTTCTCGGTCACATTGCGTGGTAACGAATGATATGCGCCTAGCGGACTGATAAGCAGATCAAGGCTCGCGGCTAGAAGCTAGCGGCGTGTATTCCCCCACCTTTGTGCCACATGCTTTCCCTCAACGAGATCGGCAAGGCCTTCCTCATCCTCTTCGCGGTGATCGACGTGGTGGGGAGTATTCCGCTGGTGCTGCAAGTGCGCCAGAAGGCAGGCAAGATCTACCCGGCCCGGGCGGTGCTCGTGAGCTTGGGCATCATGATCACCTTCCTCTTCCTGGGTGAGGGCATCCTCAACATCCTGGGCATCGATGTGCGTTCGTTCGCCGTGGCCGGTTCGTTGGTGCTGTTCTTCATCGCCTTGGAAATGATCCTCGGCGTGCGCCTCTTCAAAGAAGACCTTTCCGCGCCAGGGCTTACCGATGGCAAGGACGACAATAAGGTCTACAGCGTGGTGCCGCTCGCTTTTCCAGTGATCGCTGGTGCGGGCAGCATCACCACCATTCTTTCGCTGCGCGCGGAATTCCAATCGGTGAACATCCTCATCGCGATCCTGCTGAACATGATCCCGGTGTTGCTTGTGCTCTTGCTCACGTCACGCATAGAAAGGTTGTTGGGTCGCGTGGGCTTGATCGTGATCAAGAAAGCCTTCGGGGTGATCCTGCTAGCGATCGCGGTGAAGTTGTTCGCGGCGAACATCACGCAACTATTCCCCCATTCCTGAAAAAAGGGAACGTATTGCGTTCTTTGCCCTTCGCGCAAGCTGCATGAAGATCACCATCCATACCGACGGCGCAGCCAGTGGCAACCCTGGTCCTGGAGGTTACGGCGCCGTGCTGGAAAGTGGCAAACACCGCAAGGAGTTGTGGGGCGGCTACCGGCTCACAACGAACAACCGTATGGAACTGCTCGCCGTGATCGCCGCACTTGAGGCCATAAAAAGCCCCGGCATGGAAGTACTCGTGGTAAGCGACAGCAAGTACGTGGTGGATGCCGTGGAACAGGGATGGCTCTTCGGCTGGGAGAAGAAGCGCTGGGCCAAGGTGAAGAACCCCGATCTCTGGAAGCGCTTCCTCGTAGCCTTCCGCAAACACAAGGTGAAATTCGAATGGATCCGTGGGCACAGCGGGCATCCGTTGAATGAGCTTTGCGATCAGCTCGCCGTGGCCGCACGGAACCAGAGTGTGTTGGCGGTGGACGAAGGATACGAGGCCCAAGTGAGCACCTTGCTCTGAACACTCCTCTATCTTCGCTCGCCTTCACACGCATCAACTCATGGCCAAACTCTACGCCACCGTCAACGCTAAAGAGGACGCCGTCGTTCTGGAGCGCACCTCGCCTACTGCGCCTTGGGTGCCTGCTGGTGAAAGTGCCGCAGACCTCGTGCGCACTGGGCCGTCCACGTTCAGCCTCGTGCGCAACGGCCGCAGCCACCGGGTCTTGGTGTTGAAAGAAGACAAAGAGAACGGAACCGTGCGTCTGCGTATCGGCGCCCATACGTACACCGTGCAGTTGCAGGATGACCGATCACGCCTGATGCAAACGCTCGGGTTGGACAAGGCGGTGCTGAAGGTGAAGGAGATCAAAGCGCCGATGCCGGGCATGGTGCTCAATATCCTGGTGAAACCCGGCGATGTGGTGAAGAAGAACGACCCCATCCTGATCCTGGAGGCCATGAAGATGGAGAACATGATCAAGGCACCGGGCGATGCAACCGTGAGCGCGGTGCACGCCGAGAAAGGCAAGGCCGTGGAGAAGGGACAGCTTCTGGTGAGTTTCTAGCGTGGTTGTCAGTTCGCAGCTCCTAGTTGTCAGGCTATCCGGTAGCCTGACAACTGAAATCGAACAACTGGCAACTGCTCTCCAGCGAATTACCTTGGCACCATGGACCGCAAACAATTCCTTTCCCGCTCACTGAAGGTTTCACTTGGTGCCATCGTCGCAGGTCCGGCGCTGGCTGGTGCCGCATCGTGCAACGCACCTGCTGAGAATAATGGCGAAGCGAATGAGTCAACGCCATCTACTCCTGGGTCAACCGTCTTGCAGCTCGCGCAGATCGCACTTCCCTACGCCTACGCTGCGTTGGAGCCCGCTATCGATGCGCAGACCATGGAGATCCACTACACGAAGCACCACGCTGCGTACGTGAAGAACGTGAACGAGGCCATCGTGGCGGAAGGCGTGCAAGCGAAAGATGAAGCCGACCTGCTCGCGCGTGTGGGATCCTTCAGTCCGAAAGTGCGCAACAACGCGGGTGGTGTCTGGAACCACAACTTCTTCTGGCAGGTGATGGCCCCCGGTGGAAGGGGTGCGCCCGAAGGAAAGGTGCTTGATGCGCTTAACGCGAGCTTCGGTTCCTTCGACAAGTTCAAAGAAGCCTTCGCCGATGCGAGCATGAAACGCTTCGGCAGCGGTTGGGCGTGGCTGGTGGAACGCAATGGGCAATTGGCCATCGGCTCAACCCCGAACCAGGACTGCCCGTTGATGGACGTGAGCGAGTTGAAAGGAAAGCCGCTTCTGGCGCTCGATGTTTGGGAGCACGCCTACTACCTCAAATACCAGAACAAACGCAACGAGTACGTGGCCAACTGGTGGCAGGTGGTGAACTGGGACGAGGTGGCGAAGCGGATGGTTTAACCCTCCACCAGCTCGATATCGAAGTCCACAAGTTCCACGAACTGCTGGATGCGCTCATCGATGTCCTCGCGGCTAACCTCAAGCAAGCGTTCGATGCCGAACTTCTCGCAGGTGAAGCTGGCCATGGCGCTGCCCACGATGATGGCCCGCTTCAGGTTGTCGAAGCTATGGTCCTGCGTGCGGGCCAGGTAGCCGATGAAGCCTCCGGCGAAGGTGTCACCAGCGCCCGTCGGATCGATCACATCTTCCAGCGGTAGTGCCGGTGCGAAGAACACGCGTCCTTGTCCAAAGAGCAATGCGCCGTGCTCGCCCTTCTTCACCACCAAGTACTTCGGCCCCATCGCCATGATGATGGCAGCGGCTTTCACCAAGCTGTGCTCCCCGCTCAGCTGGCGCGCTTCCGCGTCATTGATGGTGAGGATGTCCACACGGGCGATCACCTCCTTCAACTTCTCCATGGCGCTGTCCATCCAGAAGTTCATGGTATCCATCACCACCAGTGCGGGGCGTTGATCCATTTGGTCCAACACCTTGCCTTGCACGGTGGGGTCCAAATTCCCGAGCATCACGTATGGCGCCTTGCGGTATTCGGCGGGCAACTTCGGGTCCAGGTCCAGCAGCACGTTCAGGCGCGTCTCCAAGGTGTCGCGCGTGTTCATGTCGTAGTGGTACCGCCCGGCCCAGAAGAAGCTTTCCTTGCCTTTCAGGATCTCCAGCCCATCAAGGTTCACGCCCCGGTCGCGGAGCTGCTGCATCACGGGTTCGGGGAAATCGTCGCCTACCACGCTTACCAAGCCCATTTTCTCCAGGAACACGGAAGCGGCCAGAGAGATGTAGGTAGCGGCGCCA
>DLGQ01000023.1:26848-84000 GCA_002482775.1 Flavobacteriales bacterium UBA7690
CTTTTCGGCCACGCCGAAGGGGGTTTCAATGCGGTCGAAAGCGACGGTACCTACGGTGATGAGCTGCATGGGGTGATGTTTCGGCGGCAAAGGTGGCATTTGCCGGGCGAAAGACGCCTGTGTTAAGTGTCGGGTAGGAATTGTTCGCAGACCCCTTAACTTTCGCCACCCTGACAAATCAAAACCGTTTCATGAATCACACTACCCCTTCTTTCCTGCTTAAGTCGATCGCTGCTGGCGTGCTGGCAGCCAGCGCATTGGGTGCACAAGCCCAGTGCACCACTTGGATCTCACCGGCCAATACCACCGGTTGGACGGACTTCACCACCGAATTCGGAGGTGCTCCTTGCGATGATGGCACTGGCTGTCCTTTCAACGAGATCACAGCCTTCGAGGTGTTCGCCGATGAGGCGTATGCCATGAATGACGTCCAACAGGGCGGAACCTACACCTTCAGCGCTTGCAATGGTGTTGGCGGAACTGCTTGGGACCTGGAGTTCACCATCATCGCCCCGAGCGGTGCTGTTGATGCATCCGGCCTTGACGAGGGTTCCATCTGCGAACTGACCTGGACGGCGAGCGAAGCTGGCAACTACGTGATCGTGGTTAGCGAAGCTGGCGCGTGCGGAACAAGCACGAACGGCGCTGTTGATAACGGCTTCCCGGCTATCACCTGCGTATCGGGTGCTGCTTGCCCTGCCCCACAACCTGGTTGCACGGATTGGCTCGCCCCTTCCCCCACCACGGGCTACTCGGATTTCAACACGACTTTCGGTGGTGCTCCTTGTGACGACGGAAGCGGTTGCCCTTTCAACGAGATCCAAGATTTTGAAGTGTTCGCTGATGAGGCTTACGCGATGGACAACGTTGCTGCTGGTGGTACCTACACCTTCAGCGCTTGCAACGGTGTTGGTGGCACGGCTTGGAACTTGTACTTCACGGTCATCGCTCCAAGCGGAACGGTTGATGCTTTCGGCCTGAACGAAGGTTCTACCTGCGAACTCACCTGGACCGCCAGCGAAGCTGGAACCTACATCATCGCCGTGAGCGAAGAGGGTGCCTGCGGTACCAGCACGAACGATGCCACCGACAACGGTTTCCCTGCCATCACCTGCGAATCCAGCGCTGCTACGTTGTGCGGTGCTGCCGCGATCGGCGAGAACGTGAACATGATCGAGCTGAACGTTCACCCGAACCCGACCACCGGTCTGTTCACCATGGAGCTTCCACAAGGTGCTTCGAGCAACGCCGTTGTTGAAGTACTGGACCTGGGTGGCCGCGTGGTGTTCAACACCAACAGCGCGAACAACCGCACACTTCGTCTGGACCTCACCGGCCAAGCGAACGGCACCTACTTCGTACGCGTTACCGCGGGCGACCAAGTGTTCCGTTCCAAAGTGTTGCTGATGGGTCGTTGATCCTGAGCCACTACGAATGCCAAAAGGGCCTGCCGATATCGGCAGGCCCTTTTCTTTTACAACACGCTCTGCCGTCTTGGTTCATATGGAACCAACAGAAAGGCCCCAGCTATCCGCTGAGGCCTTCGTTGCTCCCCGGGCTGGACTTGTCCCGCAGTTCCGCCCTACAGCGGAACTGCGGGACAGCGACCCCATGAACCATGCTCAGAACTTCTTCGCAAGCCCGATCCGCAGCGCAGCATCCGACATAACGCGCTCGATGAACGCCCGCCGTTTGCGCGCCTTGATGAAGGCTTCAACAGCTCGTGCATGTGCGCGGTCGCGGCACGCGATCGTCGTACATAGGACCCGGTCCGAAGCCTGCTTGGTGAACGACCCACGGAACAGATGCATGTTGTGCTGTTCGACCCGGACATCCACGTTCTCCGTCTCACCAACGTAGTACCGATCCAGCTGCTTACTGTAGAGGATGTAGACCCAATGTGCCATGCAAGAGAAAGGCCCCAGCTATCCGCTGAGGCCTTCGTTGCTCCCCGGGCTGGACTTGAACCAGCGACCCCATGATTAACAGTCATGTGCTCTAACCAGCTGAGCTACCAGGGAAGGTACCCGCAAAGGGACGGCAAAAGTAGCAGGATCGGGGGTATCTGCAAAACCCCACTGCACCTTTGTGCCCATGTCCGCTGTTCATCCGCCCCGTTGGAAGACCGCTATCGTGGTCTGGATCGCCATTTATCCGTCCATAACGTTGCTTTCTTGGTTGGCCGGTCCTTGGGTTGTCCAGCTGCCGCTGATGGTGAGGACCCTCGTTGTTACTGGTGTTCTGGTTCCCCTATTGGTCTTCGTGCTCCTCCCCTTTCTGCACAAAACGCTCAGGCAGTGGTTGTTCGTAGGTTAGTTCCCTAGGCGGCGTTCTGGGCGGGACCAGCGTCATACGAACAACAACCGCCGCCCCATGCGTTCGACCCTGACCCCAACAGCTCTCTTGTTCTCCTTATTCGCACTTGGCCAGACCGGCCCATGCGAGCCGTTCGACTTCTGTTTCGTGCCTAGCCAATTGCCTTCGGGCAGCTACTTCTTCGATAACTGCTCATCCGGTCCTGCCACAACGCAGTACGTCTGGTCTTACGGCGATGGAACCTCCTCTTCCTCCATCCATGGTGAACATTCCTACGCCGCGCCAGGTACTTACAGCGTCTGCCTCACGGCCTATTGGGGCAATTGTTCGGACAGCACGTGCACGACGATCACCGTAGGTGGTGGAAACCCGTGCGATAGTGGCTTCGATGTGGAAATGGCCTGGAACGCCGGGCAGAACGGCACCGTGTTCTTCAACGCCACCTCGAATATCCCCGGAACCAACTTCATCTGGTACTTCGCCGATGGGTCGGAGGGCTATGGTGATGCGGTGGAGCATCTGTATGCCGAGGGAGGCACCTATGACGTTTGTGTTTCCGGTTGGTACTTCAACGAAGCCACGCAGGATACCTGCTGGACGGAGGACTGCGAGCAGATCTCCGTACCGAACAGCGAGCCGTGCGAAGGTCTTGAAGCCTGTTTCGCGGCATCGCAACTTTCTTCGAACGGTTTCTTCTTTGACAATTGTTCCACACCAGCATTGAACTCCACCTTCGTCTGGTTGTTCGGCGATGGCACCACCACAACGGAATTCGCACCCATCCACACGTTCGCCGAGCCGGGCGTGTATACCGTGTGCTTGGTCATCGACTGGCCCAATGGCTGCATTTCCGAAGACTGCCAGGTCCTGACCGTCGGCGGTGATCCTTGCACAGACTTCAACGCGTGTTTCGTGACCAACTACCTGCAACAGCCGGGCAGGCTGTTCTTCGACAACTGCACCAATGGCCAGGGGAACGAACAGTTCGTTTGGAACTTCGGTGATGGCACCACCAGCACAGTGACCAATGCCGAACACACGTACACGCAGAACGGCACCTACACCGTCTGCCTCACGGCTTACGCAGGGAATTGTTCAGATAGTACATGCACGACCATCATCGTGGATGATCTCGGCGGCGATATCTGCGATGAACTGGATGCCTGCTTCGAAGCGCAGCCCTTCGAGAACGGGGCATATTTCTTCTCGAATTGCTCCGAGTTGCTTCCCATCAACATCCCCGCATATTACTTCTGGGACTTCGGTGATGGTAGTACCAGCGATGTTGCACAACCGGATCACGCCTTCCTGCCTGGGACGTACACCGTGTGCCTCACCGTGACGCATGGTAATTGTGTGGACAGCACATGCACCACCATCACTGTATTGACCGGCCCTGGTTGCGACCCGAACTACGCAGTCGAGTTCACGTGGGTGGACCAAGGCACCGCGGTGATCTACACGGCGACATCCAACCTGAACACCGTAGGCTACAACTGGTTCTTTGGCGATGGTACGGTGGGCTACGGCCAGACCATCACTCATTTGTACGAGCCACCCGGACCGTATGAAGTGTGTGTGGATGCTTGGTACTGGAACGACATCCAACAAGACACCTGCTGGACCAGCTACTGCGATCTGGTTGATCCGTTCGATACCGGCCTTGGTGAGTTCGATGGCTCAGGCATCAACGTGTTCCCGGTGCCAGCGACCGATCAGCTTACCATCACGGGGTTGACTGCGAATACGCCGCTCAGTCTGTTCGCTGCCGATGGCCGCATCGTCTACAATGGCTTCGCGACCGGCGGAACACAGAGCATAGATGTGGGTGATCTTGCAAAAGGCAGTTATATCCTTCGGATCGCTGCGGCGCACGGGAACTTGCACCGGAATGTGATCGTGGAATAGGTACGTGTTGGGGAATGGTAATACCCCGTGGTCTTGGATCGTGGGGCGTTACTTTAATCAAGGCATTGTGTCCTGACGTGGAGAGCCCGCGATAGTCTAGAATGGACTGACGAGGGGGTCATCATCGGTCAAGGTTGGCAACGATGTCCGAGTACTCATTTTCGGCCCACGAAATTCCTCCGGTGTCAATGGCAATGTGATTAAGTGCAGCGAACCTGAGGAGGAATGTTTGTTCTCTACTGAAGCCAAAGCAAAATACATCTTTCCTTCCTTCTGAGGTATAGTGAACGTACGCGAAGTTTCCTCGGTTGCCGCCATGTTGATAGATCACGATTCGATGCACACTGATCGCATTGACGACTTCAGTGTGTCTGTGTAGTCTATTGGGGCGAAGGATCGAGATGCTTTTCTCATAGAACGTATATCGTCGAAAGCGCCAAAGAGCATATGCTACGACAATGCTTGTCCCGAGGGCGATCCGTCCCGGGACATTAAGCCGGGTGAATGCAGCCACCAAGCAAAGCAGGACCGCGAGAGCGGCTGTCTCCTTAGACGGATCCGTGAATACCACTCCAAGCTTCTTCATCTGTGTCCGGATTCAAACGTACGCGGACTTGGTCGCATCTGAGCGTAGCCGACGCCTACGCCCCACGACCACCGAGGTTTCGACGCCTGTTGCTACCCCCGAACGGATTCACTCCCCCACATCATACACGAACCGGAACCCCGGCACGCCGCGTTGCCCGGCCAGCTCTTCCGCCGTGCCATCGCGGTAGCGCACACGAGCCGATGCCACACCTTGCGCCAGCAGGAACTGCATGGTGCTTTCGCGCCGTGCGTATTCGATCTCGCCGGCGATGCGCTCCGCTTCAGCAGCACCTAGCAACGACAGGCAACGGTCATGCAGCGACTTGCCCTCCATGCCCGCCGTGCGTCCATCCACGTACGCGGTGAATGCCGTGTCGCGCGAGCCTAGCTCAGCGATACGTGCGCTGTCCGCACCTTCGATCGTTGCTTTGTCGGGGAAGAGGAATGCCCTCTTCCCGTGGAACACCGCCACCTCCTTCGCTTCGGCCTTCGCATCCACGATGGAGACGAGATCCACGGTGAGCCCGGGTTTCGCCTTTAGCGCAGAAGCGAGTTGTTTCAGCGTCTTCTCCTGAAGTTTCGCGGGACCGGGTTGCAGGTACTCGAAGCGCACACGTTCCAGATCGGCCTCATCGGCGCCTTCGAATGCACGCACCAACAAACGTCCCGGCGCGGTGGCGGCTTTCACGATCAGGTTCTTCAGCACCTGCCACACGATGGGCCATACCTTGAACTGCGGATCCTTCAGGTCGCCTTTCACCGGTACATCCAGTTCCACCACGCCGTTCACATCCTTCAGCAGACCGGCGGCCAATCGCAGCGGCAGCACGTAGGTCTCCGGATCATGCTCGTCCACCTTTTTGCCCACTTTCAACTTGTCCACACGCAGGTGGTTCTGCGAATCGATGTTGCCGTCTTTCACCACGGTCTTCGAGACATACTGCAACAAGCCATCCTCCAGCGGGTGCGCGGCATACCAGCGACCGTAGGCATCCAAATGGTTCAGCGCAAGATCGTCCACGGTAAGGTCCACCCTCACGTTGCGGATGTTCTTCGGATCGAAGACGGCATCGCCCTTCAATGTTCCGGTCTCTTGCAACACGGCACTAGCGGTGACCTTCCCCGCCTCCTGATCGCTGGTGATGCGGTTCGCGCTCACGTTGATCGCGGAGATCGCGTAGCGGAACGGTTGTGCGGGCGTGTTGTCCTCGAAATGCACAGCGCTGTTGGTGAGCGCGAGTTTCTTCGCGGTATAGTCGCTCGCCACGATCTGTTCGCCGAGGTAGCTGACGTATTCCGCCAGCATGGCGAAGATGTTGCTCTCGCTCACCTGCAGCTGGGTGGCCGCGCTGTCCCCCACAACTGCGGTGGTGTCCAACTTCAACAAGCGCGTCCAGTTGTCCGTGCCATCGGCGAGCATCACAAAATTCAGATCGGCGCCATCCAGCACCACTTCGCCCATGTCCACGCGCTGGGTCTTTGCAACGAGCGTATCCAGTCGTGAAGTCGCTTTCTTCAGGCTGAAGAGTTCCTCGCTGTTCGGATCGGTCAGCTTCACGTCGTGCAGATCAAGGCCCGCACTGATCGCCAGACTTGTGGTGTCCGCGTAGCTATCGAGCAAATTCAACTCAAGGTCCATCGCACCTTCCAGCGACTTGCACGCGAAGAAGTCCTGGATGTAGGGCAATACTTGCGGCAATGCGAAGGCTTTCAAGTGCGCATCGATCCCGTAGAGCGACTTGTCCGTGTCCAGCATGAAGCCGCCGTCCATGCGCCCGCCATCGTTCAGGTCGAAACCCAGGCCGAATTCCATGCGCGCGTTCTCCGATGAGATGATGTTGCTGGTGGCCTTGAGGTTCTTGATGCCCACGGGCGCGGCAAGCACATCGCTCTTGTAGTCGATGCGGCCGTCGTTCAGCTCGATGTCCTCCATGCTGAAACGCACAGAAGCCGATGTGTCATTCGTTGTTGTGTCATCGCCACCGAGTTCGAGCAGGTCGCTGAAGTTGAACCGATCGCCTGTTTGTATGATGTGGCAGTACGGCGATTCGATACGCAATCCGGTGAAGCGCCAGTTGTTCTGTTGGAAGCCGTTCCACAAGTTGCTGCGCACGCTGATGTTCCTCCAAGACACGAATACTTCTTCGCTCTGGGGTTCGTAACACGTAACGCCCGTTACACCATAGCGGAAGGTGAACGGGTTGAGGATGATGCGGTCGATGGTGACCTTCCTATTGATCCATTCCTCGCTATGGGTTTCGATATAGCGTTTCAGGATGTACGGAAGAAGCAATGCGACAACCAGCAACACGGTGACCAACAGGGCGACCAGAACGATCAACCAACGCTTGCTGCGTTCGGGTCGGGAAGAGGCATCTATCATGGCGAGGGTTGGCCAAAAGCACGAAGCGGCCCCGAAAGATCGGGACCGCTTCGCAATCAGAAGTGGATCAGGCTCTAAGCCGCAGCTTCCGCCTTGGGTTGAAGGAGCTGGAAATCGTTCATGACCACCTCGGTGATGTAACGCTTCACGCCTTCCTTGGTCTCGTAGCTGCGGTGTACCAAGCGCCCTTCCAACGCCACGGGAGACCCCTTGCGTAGCATCTTCTCCACGGCCTCGGCTGTTGGGCCCCAAGCCACCACCGTATGCCATTGGGTGTCGGTAACGCGCTCCCCGCTGGCATTGCGGTAGCTGTCGTTCGTGGCTACGGAGATGCGGGCCACCTTGCGCCCTTTGGCGATCTCCCGCACTTCAGGATCGAAACCGAGGTTGCCGATCAGGTGTACTTTGTTCTTCAGCGTGTTCATGGGTACTGGGTTTTAGGTTGACTCGTTTCCGTCGCCAGCACTGTTGCCGAACGACGATGCAAACGTTCACCGGGGCTGGAGGATTAGTCGGCTGAAAAGCGGTTGTAAGTGGTTACAGGCGTTTGTAAGACGATTGCTGTCGTTTAGCCCGAGCGCCAGAATTGTGCTGAACTGCCCGTCGCTGTTGGGTTCCCCGTAACTTGGCACAGGTCCTGCCCACAGGCAGCGTTCCGTGGAGGTGCGTTGTCTTGTGGTTGGAAAGGCCTTTCCAGGTTGCGAGAATTGACCGAACGCGAGCTCGTCCAGGGTTGCTTGGGCGGGGACCGACGTTGTCAGGAGACCCTGTACACGCGGTACTCACGGCGTATGTACGCTGTGTGTCTGCGCTATGCCCGCCACCAGCTTGAGGCGCAAGACCTGATGCAGGAGGGTTTCATCCGGGTATACGAGAAGCTGCCGGCGTTCCGCATGGAGGGTTCCTTAGAAGGATGGATCAGGCGCATCATGGTACACACGGCGATCAACCACTACCGGAAAAAGGCGTTCCAGATGGAGCGTTTCGGCATGGAGCACCTGCCCGAGGCTCCTGTGGCTGCAACGGCGGTGGATAACCTCGGCGAGCAGGAGCTGATGGCCTTGGTGGCCGAATTGCCGGACGGTTACCGGCACGTGTTCAACCTCTACGCTATCGAAGGTTACGACCACGCCGAGATCGCGGCCATGTTAGGCTGTGGCGAAAGCACGTCGCGCAGTCAATTATCCAAAGCACGCAGCTATTTGCAGGCGCGCATCGAACGAAAAGACGAATTGCACCATGCGGGAAGAACATCCCATTGACGAACGCTTCAAGGCGTTGCACGACGCTGAAGCCACACCGCCCGAAGCGGTGCACGAGGCGCTGGCGGCCCGCATGGGCTGGAACGGCGGTGCGGGTGGCGGGGCTGCGTGGAAACCGTGGCTCATGGCCGCAAGTGCGCTGGTCGTGGTGGGCTTGGGCGTAGGCCTGTGGACCACGAACAACACCTTTAGCTCACCCTCGGAAGTAGCGGCCATTGCGGCATCGCCCGAACAAGGCTCTTCGCCCTCAAGCACCGAAACGACGAATACGCATGTCGCCGGTTCTGCAGCTACCACAACAGTGACAGAGGATCCATCCCCAGCCGCTTCCACCAAAAGTTTGAGCACTACGACGGGCGAGACCTCTCCAGCCAGCGAAACATCACGACCTGCCGATGCGCAAGAGCGATCCACCGTCACCGTGCAGCACACCGGAGGCACAGCTGGTCCGGGCATGAGATCCACGAAACCCGATCACACGACCGCGTCCGCGGAAGACCGACACGCTGGCCAGGAACGCTCATCGGAGCACTCCTCGTCGGCCACATCCACGAATACCGGTACTTCCGGTCGTAACATGCCCGCGAACACCCCACCTCCCTTGGTCGAGATCCGAACCAACGAGACGTACGTGGACCCGAGCGCAAGGACGACCGAGGTGACGCTTGATGAAGCTGCGACGCGCCTCCCCCCGTTGCCGCCCTTGTTCACTGCCGTTGGCTCCGGCACTCCCAAGACCGTTCCGCAAGTACTGGGCTATCTCCTCCCGAGGGGTACTTGGTGGATCGGTCCCTACGTGGGTATCGGATCAGTGAGCGGAGAGTGGAGGGGCGATGGTTCTTCAGCTCTTGGCAAAGCGGAACAATGGCGGTCCACCGCCCAAGCCGGGTTGTTGGTGGGCCGCGAATGGCGCAGTGGGTGGGGCATTTCTGCCGGACTTGGTCTTGCGCGAGTACGAAGCACCTTCAACCACGAATCCCGGGGTTCCGAGCAAGAGGTCACCGTGGTGGATACGAGTTGGGTGGAGAACTTTTTCCCGAACGCGACCTCGGACATCATCTACACATGGACCATCGATTCCTTGGTGGATGTGCGACCAGGTGCTCCCCAGCGTGCCGATTCCCGCAACCTGTACACCGCCGTTCAGGTGCCCTTCATGCTAAGCTGGCACGGGGATGTCCGTCGCTTGCGGTACGGTGCCTTCGGGGGTATCACCGCGTGGATCCCAACGTCGCGTAAAGGGTTGACCTTGGTGCAGGAGAATGCGGACGCAGCATTCTCCACCACATCGTTGGATGATGCCCGTGTGAACGATCGCTTTAGCGCTCAGTTGCACGGTCAGTTCGGGCTGAGCTTGGGCTATTCGTTCACAGAGTACCTGAGCGCTTACGCGGAGCCGCTGATCTCCATGCCGCTCCTGTCATTCGATGGTGGTGATGTACCCTGGCTCACACGCCCCTTGCTCCAGATCCGCCTACAACATGAGTTCGCTTCGAAAGCTCGCTAAGCATCTGGCCGCTGCCTTTGCGACGATCGCGCTTTATGGCGTGATCTCCGCACAAGATCCGATCTGCAGTGTGTTGTTGCGACCTGCGTTCCATTACACCACGGATGGCTTGACCGTGATCTTGGCGGATAGTTCTACTACGTTCGGCCAGAACGCCACTGCCAGCTTTTCCTTCGGTGATGGGACATCCCCCACCACGGATAACGCCCATCAGTTCCAAGAGCCGGGCAACTATACGGTCTGCCTCACATTGTCCACGCCCACGCTCGATTGCTCCGCCACCTTCTGTAGGCAGGTCACCGTGCCTATGACCAGCTGCGGAGGCATCAACGCATTCTTCACCCTCTCCGATGCTGGGACCAACGCCATGCAGTTCAGCGATGTGTCCATAGGCTCTTTCGCAGGGGATAGGCTGTGGGAATTCGGCGATGGCGACAGTAGCACCGAGGAGTTCCCAACGCACACGTGGCTATTGCCAGGGCCACACTTCGTATCGCTCACGCGCACCCAAGGGCAGTGCTCTGTAACATACGGCCGTTGGATAGAGGTGGATGGCAATGCGTCCACCTGCGGTCAGGACCTCTTCGTTGATTTTGAACCTGCCCAAGAGGGGCTCTCCGCAACATTCCAACCCACGATCATCCCGAACAACGTCATTCCCGTAGTGGAGATCTGGTCCTACGGCGATGGGGACGTGGACACGGTGCTGACCGGTTCCAATGAGTTCCCCATGAGCGGGAACTACCAGACCTGTTTGCTCGTGGGGGCGATAAGGCCGCCCGCAATGGACACCTGCTTTTCGCTCGTGTGCCATACCGTGGATGTGATGCCGTTGGCGGGTGTAGAGGAGATCCCGGTCGCCCCGCTCCGCATCTGGCCGAACCCGTTCACGAGTGTGGTATTCGTATCCGTGGATCCAGGAGCGGAACGCATCAGCATGCTGGACCCACTTGGCCGTGTGGTGGCCACCACAACCGTAACAACACACGGGAACGTTATGCTGGATGGCCAGGTCCTGAGCACGGGATCCTATTTCATAGAGGTCACCACGGCAGGCGGCATACGCAGGTCCCCGGTCATCAAGTTGGAGTAGGATGTGGGCCTACCACCCGGTGATAGGCCCGCATCCGGCATTCTCCGATCAGGCCTGGTCCCCCTTGCTACCTAATAGTTGATACTCGTTCAGCACCACTTCCGTGCTGTATCGACGCTCGCCCTCCTTGGATTCGTAGGTGCGCTGGACCAAACGGCCCTCGATCACCAGTCCGGTGCCTTTGCGCACTTGGGTGGCCATCTTCTCGGCTTGTTTGCCCCACACCACGATCGGGTGCCATTGGGTATTGTCCTTCCACTCACCTTCGGGTGTCTTATACCGCTCGTTGGTGGCCAGGCTCAATCGCAACAAGGCTTGACCGTTGCCCACGTTCTTCAATTCGGGGTCTTTTCCCAAGTTCCCGATCAGTTGCACTTTGTTCTTCATGGAGGTATTCATGGCCATTGAGGTTTTCGTTGTTGGCTGGGACAAAGCAGCGGCGGCGGCAGGGCTTTTATCGGTTGATCGTCATTTACATGCGTTTGCAGTTGTTCGCTGTCGTTTGTTTTACGGCATAGGGAGCGCCCCCCTTTTCTATCTTTATCGCCCTTCGGCCCGGGGCCATTCCCCGCAAGAAGACTACGCTGATGAGCCACACGACAAGCAAGATCCTGGTGCCCACCGATTTTACGAAGGTGGCCGATTGTGCGATGAACCATGCCATGACAGTGGCCGCCAAGACCGGCGCATCGGTCAACCTCTTGCATGTAGTGGACAAACAAGCCTTGGCGGATGAGGCTCGGCACAAGCTGGAGATCGAAGTGGGCCGTGCACGCAAGTGGAACGACACGGTGCAGGTGACACCGCTGGTCCGGATCGGGTCCATTTACGAGGACATCGGCGATGCGGCTGCGGAGATCGACGCTGGCCTGATCATCATGGGTACCCATGGTATGCGCGGTATGCAGTTCATCACGGGTAGTCGTGCGTTACGCGTGATCACCAGCAGCAATGTTCCCTTCGTTGTGGTACAGGAGCGCATGATCAAGAATGCCGGTTACCGTAACATCGTGGTGCCGTTGGACCTGCACAAGGAAACGCGCCAGAAGCTTACGGTAGTGGCCGAAATGGCCAAGACCTTCGGAAGCAAGGTGCATCTGATCACGCCCAAAGAGGATGATGAGTTCCTGCACAAGCAGTTGCTCAACCACATCAAGTTCGCCGATCAATACTTGAGCGAACGAGGCATTGAGCACGTGGCCACCATCGCCAAGGAGGACAGTGGTGATTTCGTGAAGGCCGTGGTGAAACACAGCGTGGAGTTGGACGCTGACCTTATCGCTATCATGAACCTGACCGAGGGCAACATCTTCGGCGTGCTGGGAGTGCCGTACGAGCAGGAGATCATCGCGAATGAGGCGCAGATCCCCGTGATGTGCATGAATCCCGTGGAAACAGGAGTGGGCGGCGGCTGGACGATGCAGGGTTAAGCCCGCATCCCGATCACCAGGATATCGTCCACTTGTTCGTGGGCACCTCGCCAGCCTTTGAAAGCTTCGTCCAGCATACTGCGCTGTTGCTCGATGGGGAATCGGCTCACCTCCAACAACAGGTCGCGGAAGCGTTTGTAGAGGAACTTCTTGCCCCGTGGTCCACCGAACTGGTCGGCATAGCCATCGGAGAAGATGTACACCATGTCGCCTTGTTCCAATTTGATGCGATGATCCGTGAAGGCATGTCCTTCCAGGTCGAAACTACCGATCGGACGTTTGTCCGGAGTGAAGCGCAACACCTCCTGGCCCCGCACCAGGTACAGGGGGGAGTTGGCCCCGGCGTATTCCAGCACCATCCGTTGCGGGTCGTAGTTGCATAGCGCCATGTCCATGCCGTCGCGCACCATCATTTCTTCGCGATCCTTATGCAGGGCATCGAAGGCGATCTTGTTCAGCACTTTCAACACTTCCGAAGGTCGTGATCGGCCTTGTTCGCGCACCGCTTGGTTCAAGCCATTGTGGCCGATCAAGCTCATGAACGCACCCGGAACGCCATGTCCGGTGCAATCCACGGCTGCGAACGCGACACGATCGTCGATACGGTCCACCCAGTAGAAATCTCCGCTAACGATGTCCTTCGGGCGGTAGAACACGAACGATTCCGGGAGCAATTCCCGGATGCGTTTGTCCGGTGGCAGTATGGAATCTTGAAGTCGTTTGGCGTAGCGGATACTGTCGGTCACGTTCTTGTAGAGTTCCACCACCTTCCGGCTTTGGCGCTCCACCTCCTCCTTTTGCCGCACCACCTCTTCGGTGCGTTCCACCACCTTCATCTCCAGAACACGTTCGCGTTGGCCTAGTTCATCGCGCATCTTCAACAAGGCGTGGCCCAGCATATCCTCGTCGCTCAACGGCTGATACTCGGCCTCGAAATTGCCCGCTGCTACGGCGTGGGAGAATTCCGTTGTTCGGCGCAGGCCTTCCACCAAGGAAGTGAGTGCCTTCCCCATGTCGCCCACCTCGTCGTTCGTGGTACGCACTTTCGTACGCGGGAACACGCCGCGGCCCAAGCTTAATAGCACGCTACGCAGCCGCTGCACGGGCGCAACGATGCCTCGGACGATGAAGAAGGCGGCAATGGCACCGATGATGACCAGCGCGATCCCCATGTACAGCACGAAGAACTTCAACGAATCGAAACTGCGGATCATGCCGCCGCTCAAGGCCACGCGTTTACGCTCTTGCATCTCGAGCAACCGGTCGAGGTCTCCAAGCACTTTCTGGGTGCTTTGGTCCAAGGGCCCTCCTTCTTCGGCGATATCGTTCCGCTGCATGTGGACGAAGGGGTCGCTGTAGCTTTCGAGCGATGGGAGCAGGTCTTTGATCCGGGTGTGCAGTTCGAAGAGTTCGCGCATCTCCACGGTGATCTGGCCCATGAGCGCTACTTCTTCATGTTCCCAGTTGGCCATCAAGGTGTCGATCCTGTCCAGCACCTGTGGAAGGTCCTGGGTGGTGATGTAAACCAGGTTCGTTTTCTCGGGAGCATCTGCTCGGCTTTCCAGAAGTGCCCAATGCTTGATCAACATCTGCGAGTTCACCGTAAGGTTGCGGAGCCGGACAAGGGCGTCCACACTAGGTGCATAGACGTTGTTGATCTCGTCGTTGATGGACCGGCTTCGCTCCAGTGTGCGGTTGGTGAGTATCACAACCAACAACGCGAAGAAGATGAACAGGCCGAAGCCCATGCTGATCTTCCTGCCGATGGTGAAACGGAAACGCATGTGGGATCAACGCCCGTCTTCAGGTGGGATCTCCTCGAAGAGTTGGCGGAACTTATCAGAATTCTCCTGGTCCTGTAAGCTGTAGTAAATGCCCTCCAGACCTAGCAGGGTCTCGCGGCGGGTAGGGTTCATGTCGTGAGCCTTCAGCATGAAGGGTAAGGCTTGCTGGAAGAATTCTCGACTGGCTTCCTGGATCTGCAAGATGCTCGGGATCTCGTCATCCGCATCGATCCGCTGGATATTGTACACCCCCCTGTTGTAGTAAAGCGTGGCCAGGTTGTAGTTCGCCCCATAGTTCTCCGGATCAAGCGCCATTACTTCTTTATAGGCAGCCACGGCTTTATCGAACCACGTGCCCACGGTGCGGTCCTGGTTGAACCGTTTGGTATACACCGTTCCAAGTGCGTTCGTGAACTCGATGGTGCGTCCCTTAAGATCAACAGTTGGATCGATCCTGAGCGCGGCTTCCTTGTATTTTGGGAAAACCACGAGCGCGCGATCTTCATTCATTTCGCTCAGCGCTTTAGCGGCGTCATTGAAGAACGTGCGGGTAAGGAACTCGTACGCTTGCAGCGCGTTCTCTTTGTACGTCCCGACCGTATCCGAACCGATACAGGTGTATAGGCTGGCCAAAGCTTCATCCCGGAACAGGTCGGCCTGGGGCACATCCACCGTGCTCTTGTACAGGTCTTTGTAGATGAACCCCCGCAATAGCCACGCTTCGGGGTTCTCGGCATGGACCGGGGTCCGCACCGCCGAATCCACCAACGTCCTCGCCGCCGCCAGATCCGCTGCTTGATACTTGCGCAGCGCTTCTACCAGCACGTCGGTCTGCGCACCAAGCCACGACGAGGCCAGCACGGCAAGAACAACTATGAGCATCCGGCGCACCATGTTCATTCTTCCACGCGGTGAGCGAGGTTCTTCAAAGTCAGTCCCATTACCAGGCCGTGCTTTTGTGCGTTGGCCAGGCTCATTTCGTACTTCAAGAGGTTGTCCACCTTCACGAAATTCACGATCGCCCCGTCGTCAAGCGCACCGGCATATTCCGTTACCACCATGGTGGGCTGGCCTTGCAGCTTCTTGTAGATCTCCGGGAAAAGCGCCAGATCACTGCGGCCCACGAAAAGGATATGGCAGCGCTCCACATCAGCGGACTTGGGCAGCTTTCGCACCTCGATGGGTTGTTTGCCGATGGTACGTGTGGAGTATTGCTTGATGAGCTCCTGGTACAAGTTCCCACCACCGATAATGCCGATGACGAAGTTGCCCGTGCGCATACTTTCATCCTTCCACTCCACGAGCTTGGCGATGTTGTACAGGTAATTGGCCTGCAACATAGCGGTGGTATCCTTCTCCGCTTCGCGGGGCTGTTGTGGCACTGCTGCGAAAAGGAAGAAAGGTATCAGCAGCAGGATGCGGATGATCCGGAGTACGGTCAACTTACGGGGCGTAGTTTTAGCCCCCTCCAGAACAGAACTCGTGCCGAGCCTTGACAACACGCAGCAAAGTAGGCGGATGCGTGCGCTACGCTGGGTGATCGTTCTGTGCATCTGTCAACATCAATATGTTGACGTGGTGGCGCAAAGTGTTCGGGCGCGTGCTTTTGATGCTGCGGCATCGGTCAGCGAACAGGGTTATGAATGGCTCGCATACAGTTCTTCGCACATCGGGCATCGCCTCACGGGCAGTGTGCAAGGCGCAAAAGCCGAAGCCCTGGCCGACAGCCTCTTCCGCTTGGGCGGCTTGGATACCGTTCACGCATTCCCCTTTGAAGCCGACGCGTGGGCACGTGGATCAGCGAAGCTCACGGTCGGCGATGGCAGAGGCTTCTTGCATATCCCTTGCGTGGCGCTGGCCAACACCCCACTGGAATGCGCGGTGGAAGCACCTATCGTGGACGGCGGGAATGGCCTGCCCGAAGACCTTCTGCGCATCGGAGACAACGCGAAGGGTGCAGCGTTGCTGGTGAACATCGGTCTTGTCGCCGCTTCAGAAGGCGAAAAGAACTTGCATCGTAGCGAAAAAGCCGCGTTGGCGATGAAAGCCGGGGCCGCGTCGATCCTGTTCGTCAACCAGGTCACCGGTGGCGTTCTGCTCACCGGCACCGCTTCCATCGATGGTGCGCTGATCCCTATTCCGGCCGCTTGCCTGGCCACCGAAGATGGAGGTGCGCTACGCGAAAGACTCTCGAAAGGCGAGCTGCTCACGGCTCGATTGGAAATGCGCAACACCAGTTCGAGGGTCACGGCACGCAACATCATAGCGGAGCTTCGCGGCTCTGAAATCCCCGAGGAGGTGATATTGGTCGGCGGGCATTTGGACAGTTGGGACCTGGCCACGGGCGCCACGGACAACGGCCTTGGTTCGTTCTCCATTCTAGACCTCGCGCGCTTGATGCAGAGCATGCCTTTCCCACCCGAACGGACCATCCGATTCGTGCTGTTCATGGGCGAAGAACAAGGCTTGCTTGGTTCGCGGGCGCTGGTGGAGCATTACGCGAAGAGCGGCTCGCTCGAACACGTGAAATGCATGATCAACCTGGACATGAGCGGCAACCCACAGGGCTTCGGTGTGGGTGGCCCCGCAGGGTGGAGATCCATGATCTCCGATGCATGCGAGCGGATCGCCCGGATCGACTCCGCAGCGTTCGAAGGGCGCACTACCGAAGAGATCTGGTTACACAGCGACCACCAGCCGTTCTTGTTGGAAGGCGTGCCCGTGATCTACCCGCTAAGCGACCTCGGCAAACACATCTACAGCTGCTACCACAGCAGTTGTGACGACATCCATCTCGTGGAGCCGGGCGCTATGACCAACAACGTGCGCTTCGTGGGAGCATTGCTGTACGAGCTTGCTGGCGCCACGAAACTTCCGGATCATTTCACACCGGAGGAATTGAAAGCACGCTTGATCACCGCCGGACTTGAAGGTCCGCTCCGTATCGGAGGAGACTGGCCGTGGGAGTAGGCTTACGCGCCCTTCTTGTAGCCACCACCCGCAGCAGGAGCGCTCATACCCTGTAGGTCGCGGTCGAAGAGGTAAAGACCGCCCTTATCGTTGCCGATGAGGTTGAGTTTATCGATAAGGGTACGCGCCAAAGCTTCTTCCTCGATCTGCTCACCCACGTACCATTGCATGAAGTTGTGCGTGGTGTAGTCCTTCTCCTTCAAGCAGGTGTCCACCACACCGTTGATCTCTTGCGTCACTTTCGTTTCGTGATAGAGCAGCGCTTGGAAGATATCGGTGATCGACTTGAAGTTGGTGCCCGGCTGTTTTAATGCGGGGATCACCGCTTTACCGCCGCGTTCGTTGATGAACTTCACCAGCTTGAGCATGTGCATACGCTCCTCATCACTGTGCTTGTAGAGGAAAGCGGCGGTGCCGCTGAGGCCTTGGTTCTCGGCCCAGGAAGCCATGGCGAGATAGGCTTGGCTGCTGGCCGCTTCAATGGCGACCTGTCCGTTCAGGGCTGCTTCGATCTTTTTACTTAGCATGGTTGATCGCCAAAAAGGCGTGGTGTTGCGTAGGTTGACGTCAAAGGTAACAACGCTCCATGCGGTGGTGTTCAGCGCTTGTTGAAGCTGTTCATGGCCTGCTCCACACCGAGCAACCCGAACTGGAGAACTGCTTTGGCCGCGATCTCCGTACGCTCTGCCAGGGTCTTCCGCTCCTCGGCGTTCCATTGCCCGAGCACATACTCGCTCTGCCGGCCTTTTGCGAAGTCGCTCCCGATGCCGAATCGCAACCGGGGAAATACTTCCGAGCCGAGTATCTGGATGATGCTGATGAGCCCGTTGTGACCACCTGCACCTCCGCTGGGTTTGATGCGGATGGAGCCGAAAGGCAAAGCCAGATCATCCGCGATCACCAACACGCGCTCAGCAGGGATGTTCTCCTGTTCCATCCAGTACCGCACCGCTTTCCCGCTCAGGTTCATGAACGTGCTGGGCTTGATCAGGATGAAGGTGCGGCCTTTGTGGCGCATCTCCGTACGGTCACCGTAGCGGTCCGCGCCGAAGCGCACTTCTGCCAAGGCGGCTAGGTGGTCCAGCACCTGGAAGCCGATGTTATGCCGCGTATCGGCGTATTCCGGTCCGGGATTGCCTAGACCAATGATCAAGTACTTCATAGAAGGTGCAAAAGAACGAGGCCCCCGCGATGTGCGGAGGCCTCGTTGGATCCATTGTCAGGCGGAGCCTGTATTCCTGGGCTTGCCGAAGAGTTATTTCTTCGCAGCAGGCTTCGCAGCGGCAGCAGGCTTCGCAGCAGCAGCCTTCGGGTCGCCCGCTTTCGCAGCTGCTGGAGCGGCAGCACCAGCAGCCGGAGTGGCCGCAGCTTCCTCTTGCTTCTTGGCCAGCTTCACGGCAACCACGACGTCGTCTTCGCGCTCCATCAAGGTGAGGCCGTCGAACTTCAGGTCTCTCACGTGGATGCTGTTGTTGATATCCAGCTCGGCGATCTCCACCTCCAAAAAGCTCGGGAACTTGCCGGGCAGACCCTTCACGCGCATTTTGCGCATGTTCTGGCTCAGGATACCGCCTTTGCGCACGCCGATGGGCTGACCTTTCAGGCGGATGCTCAACGAAGCGGAAGTTTCCTTATTCTCGTTCAGCTCCACGAAATCCACGTGGATCACGCGGTCCGTTACCGGGTGGAACTGCTTCTCCTGCACCAAGGCGAGGAGCTTCTTGCCATCGAGGTCGATCTCCACCCCGTTCATTTCGCCGGTGAAGACCACCTTGTTGAGGGCGACCTCATCCAAGCTGAAGTGGACGGTGCTCTCGCCACCGTAAAGCACGCATGGCACTTGTTTGGTGCGGCGCAGTTGGGCGGCATACTTGGTGCCGAGGTTGGTGCGGGTGGTTCCGGTGAGGGCGATCTTGTTCATGGCCGGGTGTTGTTATGCTACGATGAAATGGCTGCTGATGCTTTCGTGGCTTTGTACGCGTTTGATCACGTCGCCGAAAAGGCCTGCCACCGTAAGCTGTTTGATCTTCTTGGTCGCCTGGGCCTTCTCGGCGTTCAGCGGAATAGTGTCGGAAACAATGAGTTCGGTAAGGGCACTGCGTTCGATGCGGTCATAGGCATCACCGCTCAGGACGGCATGTGTGCAAACGGCGCGCACGCTGCTCGCACCTTGCTGGATCATCATGTCGGCAGCCTTGGTGAGCGTACCGGCCGTGTCACACATATCGTCCACCAGCACCACGTTCTTGCCTTTGATGTCGCCGATCACGGTCATGCTCTCGATCTGGTTGGCCACTTTACGCTGCTTGTAGCAGATGGCCATATCGCATCCGAGATGTTTGGCGTACGCGTTCGCGCGCTTGGTGCCACCGGTGTCCGGCGCTGCCATGATCAGGTCCGGCAATGCCAATTCCTTGATGTAAGGCAGGAAGATGCTGCTGGCGAAGAGGTGGTCCACCGGCACTTCGAAGAATCCTTGGATCTGATCCGCATGGAGGTCCATGGTCATGATCCGGTCCACACCCGCCGCCGTAAGCATATTGGCCACCAGTTTGGCACCGATGGAAACACGCGGCTTGTCCTTCCGGTCTTGGCGAGCGAAGCCGAAGTACGGCAGCACGGCCACGATGCGTTTGGCGCTAGCACGTTTGGCGGCATCCACCATCAGCAACAGCTCGAAGAGGTTATCGCTGGGTGGGAAAGTGCTTTGCACGATGAAGACGAGCTCCCCGCGCACGGTCTCTTCGAAGCTGGGTTGGAACTCGCCATCACTGAAGCGGTTCACGGTCACTTCTCCCAAGCGCTCGCCACTGCTGGCAGCGATCTTTTCGGCCAGATACCGGGTGGCGGTACCGCTGAAGATCTTGGCGCTTTCTAACATGGGTCTGGAGGCAACTCCCGAAAAGGGCTGCAAATGTAACGATCTTCGGGAGGTTATCAACACCTGTTGGTGACCTCTTTTCCACATGAGGATCAACGGGATGCTAACAACCCCTGCGGCTACCTTTGGCCGTCGGCCCATAGCCGACCCCAGACCCTGCCTTGAGCCGAAATTCCCCCACCGCCGACCCCTTCATCCAGCACGTCCTCGCCGCCATCCGGTCTGCCGGACACGCGGGCATAACCAGCCAGCAGCTCGCTTTGCAGCTGGGTATCAAGGACAAAAGTCAGCGTTACCGAGTTTTCGATGCGATCGATTCCCTGTTGGATGACGGCCGCATCGAGACCGGAAAAAAGGGCCGCTATACGGTTACCGGCGGCAAGGATTCCGCCGAAGGCACCATCGACATCATCACCAGCGGAGCTGGTTATGTGCGCCTCGGCGGTGGCGAAGAGGATGTCTACGTACAACAACGCGATATCGGCACCGCCCTGCACGGGGATACGGTCGCCATCAAACTTGGTGGTGGTCGTGGTTCTCGCTTGGAGGGCAAGGTGGTAAAGGTGCTCAAACGACGACGCATCGAATTCGTCGGGACCATCCATAAGCACCAGGGCCGCATGATCCTGGTAGCGGACGACCAACGCATGCAGCGCCCGTTCGTGATCCCCGCTTCCGAAGTGAATGGTGCTGTGGAAGGCGACAAGGCGATCATCGAGCTGGGCGAATGGAAAGATGCCCGTGACGAACCGCGGGGCAAAGTCCTGCGCATCCTGGGCAAGGCGGGGGTACATAATGTGGAGATGCACGCCATCCTCGCGGAATTCGGCCTGCCACTGGAGTTCCCAGAAAGCGTGTTGCGTGCCTCGGAAGAGA
Source organism: Flavobacteriales bacterium UBA7690 (assembly GCA_002482775.1). Classification (GTDB taxonomy): domain Bacteria; phylum Bacteroidota; class Bacteroidia; order Flavobacteriales_F; family PHOS-HE28; genus PHOS-HE28. The sequence continues at coordinate 47,847 of DLGQ01000023.1, forward strand.
TCCGCAGTGGCGCCACCAACGAGGAGATCGCACGCCGCCGCGATATGCGCGAGATCCCTACGATCACCATCGACCCGGATGACGCAAAGGACTTGGATGATGCACTTAGCGTGCGCAAACTGGAGAACGGGCACTGGGAGATCGGTGTACACATCGCCGACGTGAGCCATTATGTAACGCCCGGAAGCGTGTTGGACATGGAAGCTGCAAACCGCGCCACCAGCGTGTACCTCGTGGATCGTGTGGTACCCATGCTGCCGGAGAAGCTCAGCAACGACCTCTGTTCGCTCCATGCCGATTCGGATAAGCTCAGCTTCAGCGCCATCTTCGAGTTGGATGATCAGGCCCGGATAAAGGGCGAGTGGTTCGGCCGCACGGTGATGCGTTCACGCCGCCGGTTCGCCTATGCGGAAGCCCAAGCCATCATTGATGGAAAGGGCGAAGGCACCTACCAGGACGAGGTCTTGCTATTGCACCGCCTCGCCCAAGTGCTGCGAAAGGAACGCATCGCCAACGGCGCGTTGGAGATCGGTGGTAACGAGGTGAAATTCAAGCTGGACGCGGACGGAAAGCCGCTCGGTGTCTACGAGAAGGTGATGGGATCCGCCAACTGGTTGATCGAGGAGTTCATGCTGCTGGCCAACAAACGGGTGGCCACCTGGGTGAACAAGCGCCCACCCGGAAAGGAGGGCCATCACGAACGGGGAGCACGACCCTTCGTTTACCGCATACACGATGTGCCCGACCCGGAGAAGATCGATCAGCTACGCACGCTAGCCAAGAGTTTCGGCTACAGCCTGCGCCATGCCGATGCTGCGGAACTCCCACACGCCATCAACGATCTCTTGAAGGATGTGAAGGGTACCGAGGAGGAGAACATCATTAAGCAGGTCGCGATCCGGAGCATGGCGAAAGCCATTTACAGCACCGAGAACATCGGGCACTACGGCTTGGGCTTCGAGCACTACACGCACTTCACCTCCCCTATCCGCCGCTACCCCGATCTGCTCGTACACCGCGCCATGGCGCATTACCTGGCAGGTGGCGGGCCGCTTAACCGTGGGGATCTGGATCTGAGCTGCAGCCACAGTTCGCGTATGGAGAAACAGGCCAGCGACGCGGAACGGGCCAGCATCAAGTACAAACAGGCCGAATTCCTGATGGCCCGCATCGGCCAAACGTTCGCCGGCATCATCAGCGGCCTTACCACTTGGGGCATTTACGTGGAGCTGAAGGAGAACAAATGCGAGGGCCTCATCGGGCTGCGCGACATCCCTGGTGATGTGTTCAAATTCGAGAAAGAGCGCTACATGGTGGTAGGCCAGCGCACGGGCCGCCAATTCCGGCTGGGCGACGAGCTGGAAGTGATGGTAAGGGCCGTGGACATGGACCGACGTGTGGTGGACTTCAGCCTAGCTGGCGAAGCAGCACCTGCGGTCACCACGTCAGGTAAGTTCGAGCGGCGCTCCATCGCGCCACGCAAAGCCAGCAGCAAGGGCAAGAAGCCCAAGCAAGCACCGAAGGCGAAAAAGGGGAAGAAACGCCGCTAGACGAGGTTCAGGCGCTTGGCCAGATCGTCCTTGTAGCTACCACCGATCGGGATCACCTTCTTGTCGTTCTCCAGGATCAGGTTGGGCTGTTCAATGGCCACGATCTTGTCCAGACGTACAATGAAGCTGCGGTGTACACGGATGAAGTCGGCCTCGGGCAACTTCGCCTCGATGTCCTTCATGGTGCTGTGTACGGTGTATCGGGTGTTCAGGGTGTTGATCACCACGTAATCCTTCAACGCTTCGATGAAATAGACATCGCTGGTCTTCAGCTTCACCAAGCGGCTATTGCTCTTCACGAACATGATGTCGCGCGCACCAGCAGCTTCCTTGTTCTCAACCAAGGAGTACAGCAGGTCGCGCTCCTTCAGCACCTCGGTCTCTTTCTTGTGCTTGTACAGCGCCATCTCTATCGACGTGTGGATGTCGATCTCCTTGAACGGCTTGATGATGTAGCCATAGGGCTGTGTCACTTTCGCCTTGGCCAAGGTGCTTTCGTCCGCGTAGGCGGTAAGGAAGATCACCGGGATGTTGGTTTCCTTTCGAATGGCGTCAGCCGCTTCGATCCCGTTCATCTCGCCCTTGAGCATGATGTCCATGAGGATGATGTCCGGCATATGTTCCAAGGCCAAGCTGACGGCGGATTCGCCGTTGTTCGCTGCACCCACCACGTTGTAGCCGAGTTTCTTCAGGCTGTGTTGGATGTCCTTGCTTACGATGCTCTCGTCCTCAACCACGAGGACATTGGTTTGCGCCATGGTTTATCTGTAACGTTCAAAAGTAAGCAAATACGCGACCCCAAGGCCAGCCTTCACCTGGAGCTTGCCATCCAACTGGTCCACCAGGGTGCGCACGAGCTCCAAGCCGAGGTTTCCGTCGTTCTTCGTGTTGAAGCCTTCGGGCAGGCCTACTCCATCGTCCACAACGGAGATGGAGACCTGCTCGTTCTCCAGCTTCAGCCCGATCCGCACCACCCCCGCCCGACCGTTGGGGAAGGCGTGTTTGAAGGCGTTGCTGATGAGTTCGTTGAGGATCAAACCACACGGTATCGCTTGGTCCAGGACAAGCTCTGCACGCTGCAGGTTGCGTTCCAAGGAAACCTTGCCATTGAGGCTGTAGCTCATCACCAGGTTTCGGCTCAGTCCATCGATGTAGGTGGCCATGTCGATGGAACTGAAATCCTTGTTCTGGTAGAGGCTCTCGTGGATGAAGGACATGCTGCGGATGCGATCCCGGCTTACGCGCAGCAGCTCCAAGATGCGTTCATCGCCATCCACGTGGGCGGTCTGCAGGCTCAGGATGCTGCTGATCACCTGCAGGTTGTTCTTTACCCGGTGATGCACCTCTTTCAGGAGCACTTCTTTCTCGCTCAGGCTTTGGCGCAGTTTGAATTCGGCCTCTTTCCGGTCGGTGATGCCGTAGGCCATGCACGATATCTCCTTCACGCCTTTGTCGCCTGCGATGGGGTTCAAGAACGTTTCCACCCAGATGGAGCGGCCCGTGTCGCTTACCAGTTCCACCTCGAACTGCTGAGGTGCGCCTTTGCGCGCTGCCTTGTATTTGGCCACGGCATTCTCGTCCGCACCGTCCCTGACGCGCTTACGCATCACGCCCACGAAATCGTCGCCATGCTGGAACTTCATGCCCATGCGGCGCTCGGTGGTGCTGCGGAAATGTTCGTTGAAGGAGGTGATCCGGAAGTCCTTGTCCAAGGTCCAGATCATCACGTTGGCGGCATTCTCGAAGATGGCTTTTAGGCGCGCGGCTTGGTGGCGTACAAGGTCTTCGGCCACTTTCTGCTCGGTGATCTCGTGACCCACGCCGAACACCTCGGTCACTTGGCCATCCATCCCGAAAACGGGACTGAGGAAGATCTCGTTGCACACACGTTGTCCATGCTGATCGATGCGGTCGGTCTCGAAACGCATGGCCTTTCCAGCGAAGGCCTGTGCGTACTTCTCCTCCCAGAACCGGTGGTAGTCCTCGGGTGCGAAGAACGTACGGGGCTTATCGGGGTCCACATTGATCTCCGGCCGTTTCCCGTGCAGCCTTTCGATCATGTCGCCATACCCGCGGTTGTAGCTGGTCAACTTGATCTGCGGATCCACGGTCCAGAACATGTGTTCACTGCTCTCGAACAGCGCGCGCAGTTTAGCTTCGTGTTGCTGCACTTTCGCTCGTTCTGCATCCACGTTGGTCATGTCCGTGAAAATGCTCCTCGTGGCCACGGGTTTGCCATCCACGCTCCGCAGGTTGGTAGTGCCCTCCACATGGACCTCGTTGCCGTGCTTCCCGCGGAAGACCGTGCTCACGCGTTCCACCTCCATGCCAGCCATCACCCGGCTGTGTCGCTCGCGATACGCCGCCAAGTGCGCTGGGTGTAGCACATCTTCGAGCGTGAGTTCCTTGATCTCCGCGTCGTTATACCCCAAGGCCTGTTTCCAAGCGTTGTTCACGTATTCGAACCGACCATCCGGGTCCACGCTTTGGATCAGGTCCGTGGCGTTCTCGAAGAGGTCACGGTAGCGTTCTTCGCTCGCCCGCAAGGCCTCTTGATCCTTCTTCATCCGCGTGATATCACGGGACACGCCCATGGCACCGATGAACTGGCCATCTTCATCGAACATGCGTGACGCAGCGAGGAAGGAGGTGAAGACCTCTCCGTCCTTCGTTACGTTCCGGATCTCGCCGGTGAAGGCTCCATAAGTGTTGAGCTCGTGTTGGATGCGTGCGTATTCGGTCGGGTCGGCGTAGAGTTTCTGTGTGCCGGTCCCCATGACTTCTTCGGGTTCGTAGCCGAAGCGGATCTGAGCTGCTGGGTTGTATTCTGAAATAAGACCCTGTGGGTCCGCGGCCATGATCATATCCAACGAACTATCGACCAAGCTGCGGGCGAAGCGGCGGGAACGACGTAGGGCATCCTGGGTACGTCGGTGCTCGTCGATCTCTTGTCGTAATACCTGGTTCACCTCCTCGGCCATTTGCACGCGCAATCGTTCGCGCAACAAGTGCTGGTTGGCTTGTTCATCCTGGATCGTCAGCTGCATGGCCGAAGACCCTTCAAAGGAGGCTTGCGTGGCGAACAAGTTCACCTCTCGGGATTCTTTCCCGGCGAGGCTTACCAGCAACGGTGTGGGATCCAGCGGAGATCCGCCGGACTTCAGGAGTTCAAGTAACGCGGGCCTGTCTTTGGCAACGAAGAGCTGTTCCACGGGGTTGCCTATCAGTGCATCACCGGCGAGTTCCTGTGCCGCAGGGTTGGCATAGTGGATAAGCCGGTCCTTCACCACGATGACCCCGTCGCGCATATGTTCCACCAGGCTGCGGTAGCTGGCGGTGAGCGAGGCCTGTTCGATCTCCGCCTGCCGGATAGCGGTGATGTCTATCAGTGTCCCTTGGATCGTTGAGGGTCCGTCGCCGGTCTCGTCCAAGAACACGTTCTCCAATACTTCCACCGCTCTTCCGTTGCGGTGTTTCAGTGTTAGTTCGAAGTTGATGAGCTGCTTCTTCTCCAACAAAGCCTCCAAGAAACGATCGCGTTCGGCTTGTGAGGCGTAAGCCACCCCCACCTGCAACTGGATCAGCTCATCGCGGTCGGCGTAGCCTAGCAACCGGGCCAAAGCATCATTGCACTCCAGGAAACGGCCATCCATGGTGGTGCGGTAAACACCGGCCAGGTTACGGCTCACCAACTGATCGTACTGCTGCTTCAGGTCCGCATAGGCACGTGCTATGTCCTGCTCCTCTTTGGGAAGTGCGCCGGGTGCATCGTTACGAACCATGCCACGAACTTACAGCAGCCGACGCGTGCTGGCCATGGACCACTATGGCGCTATCTCTTCAGGGTGATACGGTGCGGGGATCCTCTCCCCATCTATACGGACCTCTGCCCCATCCTTGAATTTGACGATGGTAATGGGGAGACCCTGCTCATTGTAATGAATGAAGTCACCCTGTTCCTGGCCCATGCTGTAACGACCTTCTAGTTTAGTTTGCCCGTTGGGGTAGAACCATTTGTGTTTGCCATCGGGATCCCCGTTCACAAAAGACCCTATGAAGTTCTTGCGTCCATTGTCGTAGGTGTACACCCACGCGCCATCCTTCATTCCATCCTTGTAGGCCCCTTCTTCCTTATGATCGCCCACTTTGTAGTACCACTTCCCATCCTTAAGACCGTCGATGTAGTCACCTTGAACGATCACATTCCCTTCCTCATCGTATTCCACGGAAGCACCATCCTCTTTGCCTTTCCGGTAGAGTTCCTCCCGGTGTTTCTTGCCATCCTCGTAGAACCACTGCCAAGTCCCTTGGGCCAGTCCGTTCTGGTACTTGCCTTTCTGTTCCACGGCACCGTTACGGTGAAAGAAGCTCCAATCACCCTCTTTCTTTCCGCCCTTGTAGGTGCCTGCGGCGCGCTTCTCTCCGGTCACATAATATTCGGTCCATTCGCCCTCCAGCGCACCCACATCGTTCACCGATCCTTGGCTCATCAGTTGGTCGCCTGAGTAGATGCTCGCCGAAGCCGGTTCACCTTTCTCGTTGAATTCGCGGAAGAGCCCTTCCTTCTTCCCGCTGCGCGAATAGCTCCCCATGCTGGCCACCTTGCCGTTCGCGTGGTAGGTCTTCTTGATGTCGATCATCTGGGATCCGGCCGCCTTCTCATCTTTCACACCCCCATCGAACTTCACCAGGTCCTTCAAACCACCTTGAACATCGTACTCCTTGAAGAGGCCTTGTCGTTCACCATCAACGAAAGCGCCTTCCCATTTCACCTTTCCGTTGGGGTAGAACTCCTTCCATGGCCCTTGTTTCAAGCCCATCTCATCCAGCTTGTTGATATCCTCCCGCTTCCGAAGCAGACCTGCACCGTACTGTAGAAGCGCCACGATGCGGCCGTCCTGAGCATACTCGTAACCGCGCCCCTCCTCTTTGCCACCTTTGAAAGGGACTTCTTTATGTAATACCCCGTTGGCATGGTAGTATTTAGCCACGCCCTCACGCAGATCGTCCACGAAGGTTTCCTCCACCAGAACTACGCTCGCAGTATCGTATTTGAGCGATGGGCCGTTCTTCTTGTTGCCCATGTAGGTGATCGAACTGGCCAACCTGCCCTTCTCATCGTAGAACTTCCAAACATCCTCCAGCAGCAGATCATGCCGCCGACCTTCACTACGGAGTACACCGCTCTCATAGTAGTTCCGCCACTGACCTTCGGGTTTACCGTTGATCAACAACCCTTCACTGGCCACCCGCCCGTTGGGATGGTAATACCGATGCAACGAGTCGCTTGGCGTTTGTGCTTCGACCAACGCGCAGAACATCATCACCACAGCACAACTAAGACCTTTCAACATGCTTTCTTGTATTCGGTTCTTACCTTTTAAAAGTATGATGATATAGTATGGTCTGTTCGATCTGTTGATGATCGGGTCCGTAAGAGCTTGCACGGATCGGTTATCAAAATTAGCACACGGTGGATGAACGATCCTCGCCAACGTGTTGGATCGGATAGTGGTGTGTTCCTAGGCATTGTCATGAGCTATCAACGATCGTTGATAGCTTGAACGCATATGGAGTGTTGAAAAGAACAAGGCGGAACTTGGCCTGCTGATCGTGTGTTGCAGGTGCAGATCGATCGACAACCCGGTTTGGTGGTGTGGTGTTTCTTGTTAAGCAGAAAGGGTGCGATCCCTCGGTGAGAATGTTACCGCTGGATATCCACAGTTTTAACAGCGATCCCACGATCCGATCGTCAGATCCCCTGGAAGTGGGGTGCGCGATATCTTTGTGAACAAGCCATAACGACCATGCACATCCTAATCGGCAGCGATCATGCGGGCCTCGAGTTGAAGCATTACTTGAAGGATCACCTGAAAGCTGCGGGCATCTTGGTCACTGACAAAGGAACCCATGTGAAGGATAGTGTTGACTATCCGGACTTCGCCCATGCCGTGGCAGCTGGTGTACTGGCCGAAGAAGGTGCGTTGGGTATCGTGATCTGCGGGAGTGGTAATGGTGTGAACATCAGTGCGAACCGGCATCGTGGCATTCGCTCCGCACTGGCATGGACACCGGAGATAGCTGCGCTCGCACGCCAGCACAACAACGCGAACGTATTGGCTCTTCCGGCACGCTTCATCACGCACGAAGAGGCTGTTTCGATCGTGGATGCTTTCCTTGGAACAACATTCGAAGGGGGTCGCCACCAACGTCGTGTGGAGAAGATCGAACTCAAGGACTGATCATGAGGTTGCGCTACCTGTTCATCGCGGTCACTTGGTTGTGTGCTTCCCTAGGCCTTAGGGCCCAAGTGGATAGCTTGGCCCTGAACTATGCGGGCACCATCACCATTGATGAATTAAGGGAGCACCTGACCAAACTGGCCAGCGACGAGTTCCTTGGCCGGGATACGGGCAAAGAGGGCCAGAAATTGGCGGCGGCCTACTTGAAGGAGCAATTCGTCAAAGCCGGCATTCCAGCTGTTCCAGCACCTGACCCAGCCTCGATCCGCGAAGGCTATTACCAGCCGTTCGATGTGGTGGAAGTACGTTCCGGCACCATTTCGATCGTGAAAAATGCTCGCACCTACGCATACGGAAAGGAGCTGTTGTATTTCCAAGAGGTGCTGAAGGCCGGTCTTGGGGTGAAAGAACTCACCTACGTCGGGGATCTTACCAAGGCACCGAAAGTTTCTTTGAGGGACAAAGTGGTACTAATGGATGCCAGGAACTTGGGCAGCGGTCAGGCGGCTCTTGGCACCTTGCGCACCCGCGTTGAACTTCTCCGGGCGGCAGGTGCCTCGCTCGTGATCGTGAATATGCCCGCGCTGGCTGATCTGATAGCCACCACGCACCTGAGCGATACGCATATGCGTCTGGCCGACAGCGGTGTGAAAGAGACCAGAAAAGAACCACCGACCCAGATGATCTTGGTGGATGAGTCCTCCATGGACCAGCTACTGGGGACGACCACGATGGCCAAGCTGCGGCGCAAGAAGAAAGCACGCACCGTAGCCTGTGCCTTTGAATTGGAAGTGAAGCAGGGGGAGCAGCGCCTTACCGCAGAGAACGTGCTCGCGTACATCGAAGGGACGGACAAGAAGGACGAGATCGTGGTGCTGACCGCACATTACGACCACATCGGGGTGCAGGATGGAGTGGTGTACAATGGTGCCGATGATGATGGTACCGGGACCGTGGCGATGATCGAGATGGCAGAAGCGTTCATGCTGGCCAAACGTGCTGGACATGGGCCGCGCCGTAGTGTTCTGGTGATGCCCGTGAGCGGCGAGGAAAAAGGACTCCTAGGTTCGAGGTACTACAGCGAACACCCGGTCTTCCCCTTGGCGAATACCGTGGCAGACCTCAACATCGACATGATCGGTCGCCGCGACAGCGCCCACGCCACCTCCCCCCCCTACATCTATGTGATCGGGAGCGATCGACTAAGCACCGGGCTGCATCAAGCCAACGAATTGGCCAATAGCCTATACACCAAGCTGGACTTGGACTACACCTACAATGCAGAGAGCGACCCCAACCGGTTCTACTACCGGAGCGACCATTACAACTTCGCTCGGAAAGGGGTGCCCAGCGTGTTCTACTTCAGCGGGGTACACGAGGATTACCACCAACCGGGTGATGATGTGGAGAAGATCGACTTCGACCTGCTTCACCAACGCACGCTGCTAGCCTTCCACACGGCATGGATCTTGGCCAACCAGGAGGAACGGATCGTAGTGGATAAGCTCATCAAGCCCTGAATCAGGCGGCTTTCTTGGTCTTGGGCTTGACCTCGGGTTCGGCGAGCAATTGTTCCACGAACAGGTGGAGGTTGCGGCGATAGTTCTCGTAGTGAGCTCCTGTCCCTGGTCCGTAGAACCCAGTGCGGATACGCCGCACCACACCGTTCCTATCCACGAAGATGCATGTGGGGTAGCTCATCACGTGGTCCAAGAACGGCAGCTTCTCCGCAGCCTTTTCTTTGGATGCAAGCCCACCGTAAACGATCGGATAATCAACGCCCAAGGTCTTTTTGAAACGCTTCAGACCAGCAATGGCCTTTTCGGGTTCGGGATACTTCTCGAAAGCCACCGCGATAACGTCCAATCCCTTGTCGGCGTAAGCTTCGTACATCTCGTTCAGCAAACGGGTCTCGTCAACACAGTTCGGGCACCAGCTACCCATGATCTGTACCATCAACACCTTCCCTTTGTAGCGAGCGTCACTGGACGAGATCGTACGTCCATCAAGGTCCGGAAAGCGGAAATCCACCATCTCATACCCCTCTTTGAGGAAGGTGAGCGAATCGGGGTTCCGGAGGCGGTAGTCGGCATTGCGGTAGGCCACCCACGGCTCTTCCCAATGTGTACCGCTCCAGTAGCGGCCAACAAGACTGTCCCCATGCAAAGCTGCTGCGAACAGAAAGGCATGCGACCCATCGAAGCAAGACAGTTTCAATGAATCGTTGAGCACGGCTCCCTCCAAGAACCGATAGTCGCCGGTCTCGGTAACGAACGTCCCGGTAACGCGCCCTCCTTCCTGCTGTTCGAACAGGCCGATGGCATTGTAGAAGTCGGAGGTGCCTTTACTGAAGTGCACTTCCCAAGCCCCTTTCACGTCCGCCTTGTAGTTGGGGGCACCTGCGAAGCGATCGGCTTTACCAGCCTTTGCCGTAAAGGCGATACGGTAGTCAGGGCCTTTGAGGTGGTTGTGCCAGTAGCCCTCGATCACACTGTCGTTCAGCACGATCCCCCTGAACTCAGAGTCGAACAAGGGCATGCGCATCACGAAGGTGTCCGCTTTCAGGGCGATATCGTGTACCACGATATCCTCACTCGCATTGTGGATATGGGCAGTCCAGGTGGAACTATCGTTATGCTGCAGATCGAATTGGAACGGGAGCGAATGCCCGTTCAGGTCCATCTCCATCCTCCACGCACCCGGGCGCGGAACGGGGGCTTCTTTCTTCTGCACGCCGCAGCCAGCAAGGCCTAGCAGCAATGCGAACGAAGCAGGAAGGGACCAACGGTTAAGCATAAGGGGCGCGAATATATCCGGCCATTCCTTATTAGCTGGATCGGAATCCATGCAGCCTTGTGATCCGAAGGACGTCTATGGAGTTCCTAGAGATCGAATTTGATCCCTTGTGCGAGCGGGAGCTTAGCGCCGTAATTGATCGTGTTGGTCTGGCGTCGCATGTACGCTTTCCATGCATCGCTTCCGCTCTCACGACCTCCTCCGGTCTCTTTCTCACCCCCGAAAGCTCCGCCGATCTCGGCGCCGCTGGTACCGATGTTCACATTGGCGATACCGCAATCACTGCCGGCAGCGCCCAGGAAGCGCTCTGCCTCGCGCAGATCAAGGGTCATTATGGAGCTGCTCAAGCCTTGCTTCACTCCGTTCTGGATGGCGATGGCCTCATCCACATCACCACTGTAACGGAGCAGATAGAGGATCGGCGCAAAAGTCTCTTCCTGTACGATCTCCAGGTCAGGAGTAGCCTCAACAATGGCCGGCTTCACATAGCACCCACTTTCAAAGCCCGGGCCGGTCATCACACCACCGGGTACGAGGAGGGTTGCACCTTGGGCTTCAGCAGCCGACAAAGCCTTGGTGTATAGATCCACGGCATGGGTATCGATGAGTGGCCCAACATGGTTCTTCTCGTCCAGGGGATCGCCGATGCGGAGTTGTCCATAGGCTTTCACCAGCTTCTGTTTGAAGGCATCATAGACCGCGTCGTGGATGATCAGTCTGCGGGTCGAAGTGCAGCGCTGGCCAGCTGTGCCGACCGCGCCGAAAACACATCCGATCAGAGACATGTCCAGATCGGCTTTGTCGCTGATTATGATCGCGTTGTTACCTCCTAGTTCAAGGAGGGCACGGCCCAGCCGCTGGCCAAGAGCGGCACCGACAGCCTTGCCCATGCGCGTGCTGCCCGTGGCGCTCACCATGGGCACACGATGGTCCGAGCTCATCCACTCCCCTACTTCACGTCCGCCATTGATCAGCACGGATACACCCTCGGGAACGCCATTGCGTTTGAACACCTCTGCGGTGATGTGTTGGCATGCGATGCTGCAGAGCGGTGTCTTCTCACTCGGCTTCCACAAACAAACGTCGCCACAGATCCAGGCCAGTGCCGTATTCCAGCTCCAAACAGCCACCGGGAAGTTGAAGGCGGTGATGATACCGACCAAGCCAAGGGGATGCCACTGCTCGTACATGCGGTGTTCGGGGCGCTCGCTATGCATGGTCAAACCGTGCAATTGGCGCGAAAGGCCTACGGCGAAATCACAGATGTCGATCATCTCCTGCACCTCTCCCAGACCTTCTTGGTAGCTCTTGCCCATTTCGTAGCTCACCAGCTTCCCCAGATCGGCTTTATAGCGACGGAGCTCCTCCCCGAGCTGGCGCACCACTTCACCGCGTTTAGGAGCTGGCCATGTGCGCCATTCCAAGTACCCCTTTTGTGCTCTAGCCAGAGCAAGGTCATACTCGTTGCGCGAAGCTCCACGTACACTGCCGATGAGGGCTCCATCAACCGGGCTGAAGCTCTTCAGGAGCTCGCCTTCACCCGGCAACCAGGAGGTGCCCGTGGAAACACCACTGTTCATTTCCTTCACGCCGATCTTCTTCAGGATATCGGCTATTTTATTCTCGGCGGCCAGTGTGGTGTTCATTGTATTGGAATGGGTCGCAAAGGTAGTCTTGGCTCCCCAGTGATCAGAACGTAGGGAGCGTAAGGCTCCGGAATAAGCCGAGACGACATAATGATCTGATTTACAACGGATTACACAAACACCACACAACCCACCCTAATGCACTATCGGCAACGCGGAGTATTGGACCACCATCCAGAGGGCTCGGAGCGCTCTACGAGAGAATTTGGGGCCTTGTCAGGCCTTCGCCTTCCTGGCGACATATAGCGAGCTGGAGGTTGGGCCACCGCTGAGCATGCTAGCAAGGTTGGACCATGCACCGACCATCAAACCCTTGATCAAGGCGACCGGTCGGGAAGCTCCGCTATAGCCTTCACTTAAGATGGCGATGTAGAAGGCATCCATCCACATGCGCTTCGTGGCTACCAGAAGGAACCCATGCTCGCGAAGCAGCGCTTGGATATCCGTCTGCCTGAAGTGGTAGAAATGCCTTGGAACGTCCCAAGCAGCCCAGAAGGTTCCGTAGTGCTTCGCATCCCAAGAGCCGCGGTCTGGTACTGCGATCAGCAGTGTACCATCGGAAGCGAGTTGAGTGAAGATCTTTTTCAGCGTAGCCCGAAGATCGGGCACATGTTCGAGAACGTGCCAAAGGGTGATCACTTGGAATTGCTCGTAGCCTGGTATCTGGTCGGTATTTGCTACGACCTGGATCCCATGATTTGCGATAGCCTGCTCTCGAGCTGTTTGATTCGGTTCCACGCCATCGACAAGGTATCCTCGGCTCATCAGGTAGGCGAGGAATTCACCGGTGCCGCAGCCCACATCAAGTACTCTTCCTTTGGGTTGAACGCTGCGTATGATTTTGTGTTTGTTCCGCACTCCCCAGCGCCGAGCTAGTTTGTAGAGACGGGACACAATAGTCTTAGAGGTGCTAGAGTGAGAGTAATAGTTGTCACTCTGGTAGTAGCTGCCCACCGTTCGTTGGTCAGGCCGTGGGTTAGTGAAACGAAACCCACAAGTGGTGCAGTCGATCACCGCAAAGGGTTCTCCGGAAATAGAATGGTCGGTTAGTGTATTCCACAGGTGGAAGCTGGAGGAAGCACACTTGGGGCATTCCTGAAGGGTTTCGAGGCTAGTATGTTCCACGTGGAACGATCGGGTATAGATGAGTGTTGCGCGGCTCTTGTCGCTGGCTTGTGTGCTTAGGATATTCTGTGGAGTCTATCTTCCCAAATAGACCATCAGAACGCTGAGGTCTGAAGGAGATACACCGCTGATGCGCGATGCTTGGCCCAGGGTGTTTGGCTTGATCTTGTCCAGTTTCTGACGGGCCTCGATGGATAAGGAGGTAAGGCGTCCATAATCCATGTCCAAGTTGAGCGGGACATCTTCAAGGCGGGTCAGTTTTTCTGCCATCTCTCGTTCCTTCTCAAGGTAGCCGTCATACTTCACGTTGATCTCAACCTGTTCAATGACCTCTTCGCGTAGATCTTCGGCTTCGTTGGCTGTGCAGAGGACGACAGTAGAAAGTGGTTCAAGGTCGGCGTAGGAGATCTGCGGCCGGAGCAGAAGATCGTAGAGCCTCACACGTTGCTTTAGCGGCGATGTTCCACGTGGAACGATCACTTCGTTCGCGGCTTCGGGATCAGTCCCTTCTGCCTTTAATGCGCCCACCAAAGCTTTGCTGTGATCTGTTTTCCGGAGGGTGCGTTCAAGGCGGTCTATCCCGGCAAGGCCGATCGCGTAAGACCTGGCCGTAAGGCGCAAGTCCGCGTTGTCTTGGCGCAAGAGGATCCGGAATTCCGCTCTACTGGTGAACATCCGGTAGGGCTCTTCGGTGCCCTTGGTTATCAGGTCGTCTATAAGTACCCCGATGTACGCTTCATCCCGCCGGAGGATGAATGGTTCCTGCTCGTTCAGTGCGAGGTGTGCATTCATTCCCGCAATGAGGCCTTGGCAGGCCGCTTCTTCGTATCCCGTGGTCCCATTGATCTGCCCAGCAAAGTAAAGCCCCTTAACAAGCTTTGTTTCCAGCGTGTGCTTAAGTTGGGTAGGGGGGAAGTAGTCGTATTCCACAGCGTAGCCAGGTCGGAATATGCGGGCATTCGAGAAGCCGGGTATCTTACGTAGTGCGGCTATCTGGACATCCTCGGGCAAGCTGGTGCTGAAGCCGTTGATATACGTCTCTACCGTGTCCCACCCCTCGGGTTCAACGAAGATCTGGTGTCGGTCCTTATCAGCGAAGCGGTCGATCTTATCCTCGATACTCGGGCAGTAGCGAGGCCCAATGCCCCGTATCCGCCCATTGAACATCGGGCTGCGGTCGAACCCGGTGCGGAGGATCTCATGTACCTCCTGGCTGGTGTATGTCATCCAGCAGGATAGTTGATTACGTGCTGGGCTGGTGCTAGGAGAGAAGCTGAACTTGCCTGGGTTCTCATCACCGGGCTGTTCTTCTAACTGGGTGTAGTCGATACTGCGCCCATCTACGCGTGGTGGGGTTCCGGTCTTCATGCGCCCGGCCTCGAAACCCAAGCGAACAAGCTGTTCGGTAATTCCATGACTGGCCTTTTCACCAGCACGACCTCCACCAAGTTGACGCTCGCCGATGTGCATGATACCATTCATGAAGGTGCCGCTGGTCAGCACTACGGCGCGAGCAAGAATGGTGGACCCGAGGCCGGTACGGACACCGACGACCTGGCCATGCTCCACGAGGATCTCGTTCACACTGTCTTGCCAGAAGTGAACGTTAGGCGTGGCCTCCAGCATACGGCGCCATTCTGCAGCAAAGAGGTTGCGGTCGTTCTGGGCACGTGGGCTCCACATGGCCGGCCCCTTGCTCCGGTTCAGCATCCGGAACTGGACCGTGCTTCGGTCGGTGATGATACCCGAGTAGCCACCAAGCGCATCCACCTCGCGCACGATCTGCCCCTTGGCCACACCACCCATGGCGGGGTTGCAGCTCATCTGCCCGATCACACCCATGTTCATGGTGACCAGCAGCACACGCGAACCCATATTAGCGGCTGCTGCTGCAGCCTCGCATCCAGCGTGGCCACCACCGACCACGATCACATCATAGATCTCGTTCATTGACCATTGTTCCACGTGGAACGATCGTGTATGCCCCTGATCTTCAGTATATTATACCGAATAGGTAGGTACAGGTTCCATGGACGCAGCAAAGCTAATGGTTGGAGTGATCGCTCGGTGGATTCTTTTGGTCAGCAGCAGATCCGAGTTGCGCGAAGGAGTGCGACCGACATATAGGTACACCTGTTGATACCACCAGTTGGAGGGTGCCCGTATTGGTCAACCGGCACGCCCATTGCATATCATGGTGAGCTCAACACCGAAGAACATGGACCACAGGAACAATACACAAGACCTGTCCAAAGAGGTCGAGGAGGCCATCGTTCTGCGTGTGGTCCGCGAAGAGGAAGACAGCGGTCCGATAGTGCCGGAATCTCGTGAGCGGATCCTCGACCAGATGCGCGATATCCTGGTGAGGCTCCGTGAAGCTGAAGGAGAGCGCCGGGCATAGATCGAGCAGAGGGCCTTTCGTGAGGTTGCGCAGGAGTTCTAGCTTGGCGGCCACTTCCCATGAAACGCGTATACCTCCTTTTCGCTACAGCAGGCTTTGCCGGCATGTTGGCAGCCCAGTCGCCATTCACGTACACGGACATGCTGCTGTTGGATCGCGTTAGCGGACTAGCGGTATCGCCCAACGGATCGCAAGCGCTTTTTAATGTCCGCAGTACGGATATGTCCAAGAACAAGGGTGTTTCGGCGTTGTGGCTGAAGGATCTTACCAAGCCTGCAGAGCCAGAGGTTCGCCTGCCCATTTCGGAGGGTGGTGCAGTGGGTGCACAATGGGGTCCGAATGGGAATCACATCTATTTCCTGAGCGCTCGTGGTGAGGGAAAGACCATGCAGGTATGGCGTTGGGATCCACGCGGGGAGAACCCCGAACAGATCACGCGTTTACCCCTGGATGTTGGCTCTTTCCGCGTTGCGCCCGGTGGGGAAGGGTTGGTCGTATCGCTGGCCGTTATCCCCGCTTCCGGAAGTGATGAGATCGCAGGTACCGTGAACACGAACAACCAACGCGGGTTGGCGAGCGGAGTGGTGTACGATCGGCTGTTCGTGCGCCACTGGGATACGTGGGCGGACGGGACGCGTAACCACCTCTTCCATGTGGACATCGCGACAGGTGCGACCACGGCCCTGACCCCGGGCTTTGATGGAGACGTGCCCAGCAAGCCTTTCGGCGACGAGAGCGACCATGTGATCTCCCCGGATGGGAGTACCGTCTACTTCAGTGCACGGGAGGCGGGTAAGACAGAGCCGTGGAGCACCAACTTCGACCTGTACAGCGTTGCCATCACCGGAGGC
This sequence comes from Flavobacteriales bacterium UBA7690, assembly GCA_002482775.1. Taxonomy (GTDB): domain Bacteria; phylum Bacteroidota; class Bacteroidia; order Flavobacteriales_F; family PHOS-HE28; genus PHOS-HE28. Next base: position 64,458 of record DLGQ01000023.1, read on the forward strand.
CCGATCACCAACTTGACCACCAGCAACAAGGCCTGGGACGCCAACCCCTTGGTTTCGCCGGATGGGCGCACGCTGGCTTACAAGGCGATGAGGCGACCGGGCTTCGAAGCCGATCGTTTCGAGATCCAGCTACGCGATCTTGTCACCGGGCAGGTGCGTTCGTTAGCGTCAACCTGGGATCGAAGCGTTGCCGCAATGCAGTGGAGCACCGATGGAAAGTCGCTGTTGGTCACGGCGGATGATATGGGTCGGCATCGCTTATTCCGCATCGACGTGAAGAGCGGCAGCGTGACGCCCTTGTCCAAAGACGGTCACATCGACGCGTTCCACGCAACTTCGACAGGCTTTGTTTTCATGAAGAGCGCGATGAACAGCCCCTCGCAGGTGTATATGGCCAAGCCTAAAGCCAAGATGATCGACGAGGGCGCTTCCGTACTTACCGGGGTGAACGCAACACTGAAGGACAAGGTCTTCGGCGCCTATGAGCAGTTCAAATTCCCCGGTTGGAACAACGAAACAGTGCATGGCTATGTGGTGAAGCCCGCCAACTACGTGGAAGGCAAGAAATATCCGGTAGCGTTCCTGATCCACGGTGGACCACAAGGAAGCTTCGGGGATATGTGGAGCTTCCGCTGGAACGCACAGACCTATGCCGGCGCCGGGTACGCCGTAGTGATGATCGACTTCCACGGAAGCACGGGCTATGGCCAAGCTTTTTGCGACGCCATCAGCGAACATTGGGGTGATCGTCCTTTGGAAGACCTGCAGAAAGGGTGGGCCCATGCGCTGAAGGCCTATCCGTTCTTGGATGGCGACCGCGCCGCGGCATTGGGGGCATCGTACGGTGGTTACATGGTGAACTGGCTCGCGGGCCGCTGGAAGGAGCCGTGGAAGTGTTTGGTGAGCCATTGTGGTGTGTTCGATGCGCGCAGCATGGGGTACAGCACCGAAGAGCTTTGGTTCACCGAATGGGAGAACGGCGGCAGCGCTTTTACCCACCCGGAGAAGTACGCGATGTTCGATCCGGCGCTGTATGCCAAGGATTGGAGCGTCCCCATGCTCGTCATCCACGGAGAACGGGATTTTCGCATCCCCATCACGCAAGGCATATCCACTTTCACTGCCCTGCAGGAACGGAATGTGCCCTCCAAATTCCTCATGTTCCCAGATGAGAACCACTGGGTGTTGAAGCCCCAGAATTCGATGCTGTGGCACAAGACCGTGTTCGACTGGCTTGATGCACACCTAGGGCAGTAGGCCGTTCTACCGTCGCCAGCAGGGTTTCCGTCCCATGCGCCTCGGTGTCTCCGTGTTCTGGAAAGTTCTCAATTGAACCGTTCACTGATCAGATAGGCCATCGCAAGAACACCGATGAGCGAAACACCTCCCGCGCCGATCAAGGGAAGCGGTAGTCGTCTCTCAACACCGTGGCTTCGCTGAAGGGCGCGCATGGCCACATGGTATTGTGCCATGGCGAGAATGAGCAGGGCGGTCCCCAAGGCGATCAAAGCCAAATTCAAGGCTTCGGTACTTGGGCTCGTGGCATCCATACCGCGCTCAGCATGCACCATGTACTGGAGCACCTTGAACAAGCCAAAGCCGAAACCGATCATGCTCAGCGCCGTTCGGATCCAAGACATCAGGGTGCGCTCCAACGCATCGCGTGTTCGTTGTGTGGAAAGCGCCGTCCGTTCCTCGCTCAAGCGGGTTTCTAGGTCGGCAGTAGTGGGTGCGCGCGTGGTCATTATGAGCTAAGAGCAGTTCGTGTGCCATGGCGGCTTGCGGATGCTGGGCCTTTTTCGGCTTAGGTGGGTGCATCAATGGATCTTCGGGTGCGGGTCCGCACAGCCCACAGGCTGGGGAGCACATGCCTCGCAGTGTACATGAAGTTCCCGCACTTTGCCAAGCCGTGATAAGCGAACCCTGATCAGTGCGGATCATTTCTCCCGGGTCACCTCCGGCGGTTGGCCCGGACGGGGGAATGAAGAGGACTACTTTTGGCCAGTACCCCAAGCGCCCATGTCCAGAAAGCTACTGCTTATCCTCGCCACCTTACTGCCTCTGATATTGATCGGGCAATCCATTTGCCAGATACAAGGAAGTGGTGCAGCGAGTGCCTACGATGGTCAATTGGTCACCACCGAGGGTATCGTCACGGCCGTCTACACCGGAACAGGTTCGTTGAACGGCTATTTCATTGAGCAACCCGATTGTGATGGGAACGCGGCTACGAGCGATGGCATCTTCGTGTACGACCCCACACCGGGCGCCATAGCTGTTGGCCAGCGGGTCTCCGTAACCGGAGTCGTGGATGAGTTCAATGGCGTAACGGAGATCACCACCGCCAGCTCCACGTTGGTGGGGACAGAATTCTTCGTACCCACACAGGTTGAGTTGCCGCTGTCGGCTTCGATCCCTTGGGAGCGCTACGAGGGCATGTACCTGCGCTTTCCCGGAACACTTACGGTGACGGATAATGGCGATTGGGTCCGCTATGGGGAGTTGTACCTCTCACCCCAACGGCTGATCAACCCCACCCAGCTCGTGGACCCCAATGATGCCCTCCCGAGCGGAACCACCAGCTCTGGTATGAGCAATGCAGCCGCGGTCATTTCGGCCGCCGACCTGAACGAACGCAGCTATATCCTACTGGACGATGCACGCACCAACGCTTACCCCACACCGCTTCTTTGGGCCGATGTGAATGGGTCGTTGCGTGCGGGGAGTACCATCACCGACCTGGAAGGGGTTCTTCACTATGCATATGGGGCATACCGATTGGAGCCGGTTGGCGCGCTGGAATTCGACCATGCCGCTAGGCCAGCCGTGCCCGAGGTCGGTGGTGCCATTCGCGCGGCATCGCTCAATGTGCTCAACTACTTCGCCACACTTGGGGATTGGGGAGCGGCCAATGCTGGGGAGCTTGACCGGCAGCGCACGAAATTGGTGTCTGCCATGCAGGCGATGGATGCGGATGTTCTTGCACTGTGCGAATTGGAGAACACCGACGAAGCGTGGAACCACTTGTTGGACGGATTGAACGCCGAAATGGGTGCTGGTACCTATGCCGGCATGGAGGAAGATGGCTTTGGCAACGGCACACGCACGGTCATCTTCTACAAGCCAGCGGTGCTCACGCCGGTAACGCAGCTCTATTGGCTCAACACCAACATCTTCCAGCGTCCGCACTTAACGCAGGGCTTCGAGGTGAACGCTACGGGAAGCAGATTCCTGTTCAGCACCATGCACCTGCGGAGCAAACTTTGCGACAACGCGACGGGCGAAGACTTGGACCAAGGTGACGGCCAGGGCTGCTACAATGCATTGCGCCGTTCCCAGGCGAGCGCCCTGGTACAACATTGGTCGGGGATCCGATCCTCTACTGGGATCAGTGCACAGTTGATCATGGGCGACTATAATGCATACACGGAAGAGGACCCCCTTGATGTGTTCCGGGCATCGGGGCTGGTGGATCTTGTATCGCCGAGTGAACACACGCACAGCTACCTCGGGACCTTCGGCGCATTGGACCACGCTTTCGCTACGGCGGCAATGGAAAATGTGGTGACCGGATCGGCTGTTTGGCACATCAACAGTGATGAACCCGAGGCATTGGATTACCGCGACGGGAATCTATCGAGATACCAGCCGAACGCGTTCCGGTGCAGCGACCACGACCCGGTCATCGTTGGCTTCAGTGCCGATCCTGTCGGGCTTTCAGAGACGGCGGGCGAAGGCGCTGTGCAAGTGCTTTTCGATGGTGTATCAGCACGCTGGAACACCCAAGGAACCGGCCCGGTGCAACTGGAGTTGTACAATGCACTTGGCGGGCTCCTCAGAAGCTCCAGCGCACAGGGGTATATCGGGGCAGACCTCTCCAACGTTTCGCCGGGCGTGGTCTTCTGGCGGCTGAACGAGGTTTCTTCCGGGGAAATCCTCGGCACAGGTCGTTTGGTGGTCGGTGGTCGACCTTAACGGCCGTAGTAGAATACGATACTCGCTTTGGCGAGCATCTGTTGGCTCAGGTTGTAGCCGACCATGGCCGGGCTTGCCTTTTCGTCCAGTCCGAGCTTCTCCGTCTTCAAGGCGTGAACGGTGATCACGTACTGGTGTGGCCCGTGGCCTGGAGGAGGGCAAGGGCCGCCATATCCCGGTGCACCGAAGTCGGTCATGCTTTGGATGGCTCCTGCGGGGAGCATTCCTCCCACAGAGCCGGACCCAGCGGGAATATCGTTGGTGGTAGCAGGAATATCGAACACCACCCAATGCCACCACCCGCTTCCCGTGGGCGCATCAGGATCGTGCATGGTAATGGCAAAGCTCTTAGTGCCCTCTGGGGCGTTGGACCAGTTCAACTGAGGGCTTTGGTTCTCCCCCGTACACCCGAAGCCATTGAAGACCTGGACCATGGTCGCCTGGCCGCCTACATCGGCGCTACGCAGGGTGAAGGTGGGTTGCGCAAGCGCCTTCAGTGCGAGAAGGGCTAGTAGCGAGGCGAAGAGGTAGCGGGTCATGGATGCTGAAGTGATGCCCGAATATACTGCGGTACCCACATTGGGGGAATGGCCGCTTCGCCTATCTTCACGGCACGGTATTCGCGACCCGAACAACCCTCCCTACCTGGGATCACGTCAACCCCCCAAAACCATTCATACCATGCGAACCCTTTTATTGACCACCACCGCGGCCCTTTTCCTGTGCATGTCTACCCAAGCTCAGGACAAGGGTGTTGCCCCTTCCAATACCGCTGTTGCGAAGCCCGCGAAAGATGCGGACCCATTGATGGAACAGAAGAGACAGCTTTCTGGTGAATTGAAGACGACCTTGGCCATGGCAGAGGGTCTTAGTAAGAAGGCCATGGAGGCCATTAGCAGTGCGAAACCGGAAGAACATGAGAAATACATGGGTTTTGCCAACGGCATCAAGGAGGTGCAGGCCAAGGTCAACGACCAATTGGCGTTGGTGAACCGAGCTACTGATAAGGAGGCGGAAGGAGTGTTCGCGCGTGCCCGGGAAGTGAACGGTAGCAGCAAGAAGACGCTCGAAGAGTATAAGAAGGAGCTGGCGGCAACAAGTAAATTGGAGACGAAGGAGCCGGTGAAAGAGCAGCCCATGACGAAGTAAGGGCTGTTCCACGATAGTCTAGTAAGGGCCCGCATGATCGCGGGCCCTTACTATTTGCGTCTCGCAAATCTCTTGAGGTATTCATCCTCCAATGCGCGCATTGCTTCGCGCTTGGCCTTGGAGGTATCACTATGGCCCAGCAAATGCAACAGGCCATGCACCATCACCCTGCGTATCTCGTGCTTTGTGGATACACCGAACAACGCCGCGTTCTCCTTGATCCTGTCGTAGCTCATGAGCACATCGCCGGCCACACCATTGTTGCTCTCCACCGGGAACGTGATCACGTCGGTGTAGTCATTGTGCTGGAGAAAGGTCTTGTTGTAGTGTAGCAATGCCTTGTCCGTCATCAACACGAAGTTGATGGCATCGATACGCGTCCCATGGTCTTGTGCCACGCGGTGCAGCCACTGGCGCAATTCGGTGCGTTCGCGGAACGCATCGGGCACCTCTTGAAGGATGAACCCGATGGTACCGAGCGCTGCCATTACTCTTTTACAGGCTGAAGGCCGAACGCCATGGCCACAGTGGCCCCATTGTCACTGAACTCCACATTGTCGGCCAGCGCACGCATCAAGAACACCCCACGGCCGTGCGGCTTCTCGATGTTCTGTGGATCAGTAGGATCGGGAAGGTTGTGGAAGTCGAACCCTGGTCCCTGGTCCTGTACCATGAAGATGATCTTGTCATCCTTCACTTCGTAGGCCAGTGTCACGGACTTGGAGGGGTCCAGCGCATTGCCATGGTGTATGGCATTGTTCACGGCCTCGGTAAGGGCGATGAGGATATTGCCATAATGGCTTTCGTGCACGTTGTGCTTCGTGCAAGCCTCGTCGATCAACTTTTCGGCCAGCGAGATGTTCTCGGCTTTGGCGGGAAAGTCGATGCGTTGGGTGAATTCAAGCTCTTCGGTCAAAGCTCCCATAGCGGTTCAGGGTCGGTCAAAAGTACCGAAATACGAATTGACCCGATCGCGGTAGTACGGCTTCAATCCCGGGGGCACTGTTCGTAACAGTTCTGCTTCGCGTGCTTTGCGGCGTTGGTAGTCGAAGTAGCGGGCAGGATCAGCGGCTGGCATGGGCTTTCCCTCGTTGCTGGTGCGCTGTTGGTCGAGTTCCCGTTCCCGTTCAGCTTTTTCGTGCTCCAGCAGGCGGCTCATGATCTCCTGTTGGCGGCGCAGGGTTTCGGGTGTGATGTTCTTGTTCACGATATCCTTCTCGGTCTGCTCCATCTGCTCGGCCAGTTTGTTCAAGGGGTTGCCCGCACCACTTCCATCCTTGTTCAGTTCCTGGGCCAGCTTCTGCATCTCTTTGCGGATGGCGGCTTGTTGCGCGGCCATCTGGGCGAGTTGTTGGCTCATGCCGGGCATGCCCATGCCGCTCTTCTCACCCGGCTTCTCCCCGGGTTTTTCGCCCGGCTTCTTGCCGTTCTCCATGGCCTTGCGCATTTCTTCCAGTTGTTTCTGGAGAGACTGTTGGTTGGCCTTCATCTTGGCCATTTTGGCCTTGTCCCCGGGTTTGGCTCCAGAACCACCGGGCTTGCTGCAGTTACCGCTACCGGGCTTGCTCTGGGCGTTCATCTGGGCCATCATCTGCTGTAGGGCTTCGTCCAGCAAAAGGGCCAAGTTGTTCAAGCTGGTCATGGCATGTTGCTGTTTGTCCGCCGCCATGGGTTTAGAGCGTTCGTTGGCGCGGGCATCGCCCATGTAGCGCAGGGCCTCGTCCATGTTGCCGTTCACCGCGTTCATTTCGCGGTTCACGATGCTCTCCAGTTGGGGTACGCGTTTGCTCAAGGCGAAGAGCGAATCCTCGATCACCTTGGCATCATCGCGGAGTTTGCGCTGCGTTCGCCCTTGCTCGATGAAGCGCGGGTCTTTGGTGGTGGTGGTGGCCACGTCGCTCATGAGCTTTTCTTCATCGAAGCTCAACTGCACGATGTTCTCCAGCAGCTGGCGCAGGGCGTCCATGTCCTCCTCCTGTTGTTCCTGCGCTCCGCTCTCCATACCGCTCTTCATCTCGAAGGCGAGTTGGTCCATTTGCTCAGCGGCGTTCTTCTGGGACTGGCCCGCTTTCTTGTTCTGCTTCTTGTCCAGCTCTTCGCTGCTCTTCTTTTGCTCGTCTTCGATGCTTTGTTCCTTTTCCTCGGTCTTGGGGATGTCCATGGGCTCTTCGAGCTCGCTGTTCTTCTTCTCCAGCTCGTCCAGCTGCTTGCGCAGGTCTTCCATTTCCTTGTTCAGCTCCTCCTGCCGCTCCTTCATCAGGTCTTGGTCGGTCTTGCCCTCTTCGGTCTCCTCGGCGAGTTTCTCTTGTTTGTCCGCCAGATCTTCGAGTTGCTTGGCGATGTCCTCGGCCTTCTGCTCCACCTCCATGCGTTTGAAGGTCTCCAAAGCTCGGTCCAGTTCCTTTTCGATGTCCTCTTGGTCCATCTTCATTTCCTGGAGCTTTTCCTGAAGCTTCTCCTTGTCCATCTGCTCCATCAGCTCTTGCACTTGCCGATAGAGCTCCTTCATCTCTTCGCTGAGCACATTCTCGAAGAGTTCCTGTACTTGTTTCTGCTTTTCCAGCAACCGCTCATCTTGCGGCCGGAATTCCTGTTGTTGCTGCTGGCTCTGGCGCAGCTGCTCGGTGCTCTTCTCGATCTCTTGTTGCAGCTGTTGTTGGCGCTGCATCACGTTCTCCAGCTTCTGTTTGTCCTGCCAGTTCACGTCTTTCTTCTCCAGGAGCTCGCGGCGCAGTTTGTCCAATTCCTTTTGCAGGTCCTGGGCTTCTTTGATGTTCTCCTTCAGGTCGCTCTTGATGGCCTCGCTCTGTTGCTCTTCCTGCTTGGCGAGTTCTTTCAACGTTGGTGCTGCGAAGACCTGTGGGGTGCTGCGTGCGCTCTTGCTGCCGTGGACACCGTCATTGTCCCACACTTCGAACCAGTGCTCGATCTTATCGCCGGGGTTGATGGTGAATCCATAGACATCCCAGCTGTGGAAGAACTCTTGGCGGGTGTTGCGCGGATCCACGGGAAGTTCTTTCACACCACTGCGCAGGTCGCCAGGTACGCTATCGCCACCGGTAACGAAACGGTAATGGAACAGCAGCCTTTTAAAACCATGGTCATCACCCAGATCACCGCGGAAGAACAGGCGCTTGAGGGCGGTACTGTCCGTACGTGTTTCCACTTGGATGGTGGGGTAGAGGTCAGGTACCACTTCCACCCTGTACTGGAGCGGATCGCGTGCTGCACGCGATCCGTTGCGCGGACTCATGCGGTAGGTGTGGCTTTGCAGGAAGCGCCGTGAGCTGCGGAAGTTCCCACGGCCCTCATCGGAAGCTACCGGGGAAAGTGCGAACGTGGTATCGTCGAAAGCGATGTGGAGCGCGTCGGCACTGCGGGCGTTCACGTTCCAGGTGATGCGCGTACCGGCCGGAACGGTGATGTCGCCGGTGTTGCTGCTGGTTTCGTTCGGCCTGCCAAGGTATCCGGGGTATTCCAAGGCCAAGCTGAAGTCCAGCAGCAGCGGGTCGGGGATGGTGTTCAGTGTGTAGGTCTGGGAGTTGAACCCTTCTGCCGTGAAGCGGAAGTCCACAGCTTTTTGAACGTTGCGGAAGCGATGCGTGAAATGAGTGGCATCCTTCTTCACCAACGGGATGCGTTGCTCCCCCAGCTGGAGTTCCACTTGTTGTGGGATGGCCTGTCCTTCAATGGCTACGGTGAGTTCGAAGTCCTGTTCTTCGGGCACTTCGAGCGTGTCGTTCACCAAGATGAAACGGAACGGGGCTTCAGGGATGAACTCGCTGCTGTGGGCGATCAGGCGTTTGGCAGGCCCGGTGATCAGGCTGGGTGCGGCGAAAAGCAGAACGAGCAGAACGGCGAGCGGAGGTAGCGCATAGCGGAGGTACCGCGTGTTGTTACGCAGGTCTATGGCGTTAACGAAGGGTACGGGACCAAGTTCGCGGCTGCGTTGTGCAATGGCGGCCTCGATCAACTCCTGCTGGTGGGGTTGTGCGGCGGTCATGTTCCGGAGCTGAAGCGTGTTCAGCAGCTTGTCCTTCACCTCGCCGAAGTGCGTGCCGATGATGCGTGCCGCTTCTTCGTGGGAGATCACCGTACCGAGCCGGAAGAGCTTCAGTAGGGGGATCGCGATGAAGCGGGCCACGACGAAACCACCGGCGGCCAAGGTGCCCCAGAACAGCGCGGTGCGCGTGCCGGTGCCGAAACGGCCGACGTATTCAAGCAAAGCGGCGACCAGGAAGAAGGCAACGAGCAGTCCCACGCTGTACAGCAGACCACGGATCACGCGGTCCTTGTAGTACTTGCGGATGAACGCGTCGAGCTTCGGGATAAGCTGATCTTGGCCGTGGTCCATGCTGGTGTTTCCCCTCAACGGCCGTGCCGAAGCGGATGTTGCGGAACAAAGCTAAGGCAGTGGCGAGGCGTTATCGGACCGTACACCGAGTAGGGCGAATGGTTCGATGAACAATGGTCTGGGCGGAACGCGCTTGCTACTTCACCACGATACGCTGTTGTAGGCGGACATCACCCTGATCGACCACTTCAACGAGGTAGGGGCCGGGAGCGATATCAACGGCGAGCGGAAGGATCGATCCAGCATGCAAAGCCCCGGTAGAGCGCTGATGCACGCAGCGGCCTGTCATGTCCGTGATCCGCAGGACGCCTTGTGTGATCGTGCGGTCCACCGCGAAGTTGAAAGTGCCGTTGTTCGGGTTGGGGAATACGATCCACCCGGCTCCGTCCGTACCCGGCAGAACGACCGACGTGCCCAGCAAAGTCGCCGAGCCAGAGCAGCCCTCACTGGTGACGACCACGACCGAGATGGCACCAGGGCCAGGTGGTGTGAAACACGCCCCTGCAGCACCCACCACGATCTGGTCCTGGTAGCTCCATTGGTAAGAGAATGCCCCAGCGGGTTGTGCGCACACCAGCCCCAGCTCGGTATTCTCCGTGATCTCCACTTGCGGTACTGCGCCCACCGCCACAGGATAAGTTGCTTGGTACTCACAGCCATAGCTGTCCACGACGGTATAGGAGAGCACCTGTGTACCTGCCTCTGGGTCAAGGATGGCTGTTCCGGATTGGTCGCTCAGGTTCGTGATCCCTGTCCCGGTCCAAAAGCTGGAGTCGGGGCTGCTGCCCAGCACCGGCCCTTGCGCGATGAAGGAACTATCCGGCTGTTCACCGAAGGAAATGCACCAGCCGCAGAGGTAGCCATTGTCGGAACCGAGCTGGTCCGAGGAGGAGAAGGTCCATGTACCATTGAGAGGGCAGCCCAGCAATTGGGTCAAGGGTTGGATACTTGTGTAGCGGCCGGGCTCCAATGCGAAGCCTTGGCTTACGGGAACGGTGGCGATATCCACCGAAGCGGCGAACGTTCCATGTTCGGGAGAAAGCCCGAAACAGTACTGGAAACAATTCCCAGGAACGATGGAGGAGCCATCCGCATCGTTAGCATCGCCCAAAAAGGTTCCGCCGCCACCTTGTTGATGCAACACCACGGATTGGCCATTGGGGCATGCTACTGTAAGCACCAGGTCGCCTACGTATGAATGCTCCATTTCCAAGCAGATGTCACCAAGGTCGTCCAGGTCGGCGAGTGCGCCATCTGGTTGGCCGGTCACTTCAAGTAAGGAGATGGTGGCTGTGGGGGAGTCGATCAATGGGGTTCCATTCGAAGGTGGCGTGCATGTAACGGCATCCCTGATCATCAACGGTTGTTCTGCCACGGCTTGAAGGGTGATCGCATCTCCTTCACAGGCCACCGCTGGCACCAGGGTTTGCGAGAAGTCCGGGGTACCACTTACAAGAACAATGAACGGGGCGCTTTCTCCGCTTGCGCAGCCGGCCTCGTCGACCACCTCCAGCGTAACTTCGAAAACGCCTGCAACGGGGAATGTGAATACGGCCAAGGCGATATCCATCGTATCGCGGTCGGCGCCCACGCGCCAGATCCAGTGTTCGATGGAGTGGCCAGGAGCCGCATAGCTCGCACTTGCGTTGAATCCGATCACATCGCCTTGGCAGATGGTTGCGGGGTTATCGCTGGTGGAAGTGAACAAGCTGACCGGAGCAGTGCATCCGCCTGCCTGGGCAGAAGCGAAGGAGCTCTGGATCAGGAAAGCAGCGAACAGGGCGTAACGTTGTTTCATGCAGGGAAATATGAAGGTTGTACCAGGCCGGTCCTTGTTGGCTGCGGATCTCTAGATGAAAGGTTGACGAACGCAGTGCCGTTGGTGGTGCCTTTATCGGCTGAAAGTAGGATATCGGGAGCTAGCTACACCCACGGAACCTATCTTCATCCGCCCGGTCCGGGTCGTGTATTCAGGCATCCGCCCGGTGTGGGGCACGTCTTACCGCGGAAGTCATCCATGCTCAACCTTTTTCGCTCTTCAGGATACTCCGGCATGGTGGCGTGCGTGGCCCTGTTACTATGCGGTCCGGCGAATGCGGCTGAGAACATCACCGTCCGGACGAATGATAGCTGGTCGTTGACCGGAGTTCCCAAGCGTTTGGGCACTTCGCGTATGAAGCGCTCCAATAACACGTACGGATCGCATTACTTCCTTTCGTTCTCCGCCATACCGCTGAAGAAGCACACCGGTTTTTACAAGAACACGATGGTGTCCCTGAACACGGTGGCTTACGGCCTAACGGAGAATTTTGCCGTGGCGGGTTCGTTGGATCTGGTATCGCTCATCAGGGCACGAACGGGGGGGCCGGTCTTCACCGGCCGCTTGCAGGTTTGTGAGAGCACTTCGGAGCTGTTCCACCTAGGGGCATCGTTGACCTATTTGAACACACGGGTGCCGGTGGGTGTGGAGGTACCTGCAGATGCAGAAGTCCCACCGGGTTTCGCAACGGCCATGGGCATGGTCACCATCGGCAATAAGGATAACCAGATCACAGTGGCTGCAGGGGTGATGCATAACGGGCAGGATATCGGTCGCGGGCCGCTGATCAACATCGGTGGTGGGGTGCGTGTGTTCACCAACGTAATGTTCGTTACCGAGCACTGGATCTTCTCGGACCCCGACCGTTCCTTCTTGGCCCACAGCTATGGTATCCGCATCATCGGTAATGATCTGGCCATTGATATCGGTCTGGCCTACGACAAGGAGTACACCAGGAAGATCACGTCCGTGGGACTTCCATTCCTGAGCGCGACGCTGAACTTCTAGCGATGAGCAGCCTTTTCGTTGGTGGGGCTTTTGCAACACGGTTCGTGCCTCCTTTCTGAAGCGCTTTCAGGGCGTTGCTCGGTTCTGGGCGATCGGAATAAACCGTTCCGGCCGTACCTTTGCCGCCCGAACCATGCCGACAAAAGCAACTGCCATTCCCGAGGACCTCAGCGACCTTCCGTTGATCGACGAAGAAGAGTCCCGCCAGTTCGTCATGGTGGTCGGTGGCCACCGCGCCCGCATGGAATATGACCGTACGCCGGACCGGATCTTCCTTACGCACCTATTGGTGCCACCGGCTATAGAGGGGCATGACGTAGCTGCCGTGCTCACCGAGAAAGTGCTCACCTGGGTGGAGTCCAAGAACATGAAGCTGGTGCCGTACTGCCCTTATGTGAAGACCTATCTGCGTCGCCACACGGCTTGGCAGAAGCTGCTGATCAAGGGGATGCAGCTGTAAGGCACACGGGGAACGTGGTGCCCGTTACCTTCGCGCCTCATTTGCGGGGCGCCTTACGCGTGCATTCGGGCACGTGATCAACGCCCTCGCTGAACGTATCGCAAGCATGTCCGTCCGTGTTCGTTTCGCCCCAAGCCCCACCGGCCCCCTGCACATGGGCGGTGTGCGCACAGCCTTGTACAATTACCTCTTTGCACGCAAGCATGGTGGTCAGTTCCTGCTGCGGATAGAAGACACCGATCAGACGCGCTACGTGCCTGGTGCCGAGCAGTACATCAAGGAAAGTTTGGAGTGGTGCGGCTTGGTGCCGGATGAAAGTCCATGGGTAGGAGGCCCCGATGGCCCCTATCGCCAAAGTGATCGCAAGGATCTGTACAAGCATTACGCCGATGACCTTATCGCCAAGGACAAGGCCTACTTCGCTTTCGACACGCCCGATGAGCTGGAAGCCATGCGGGCTCGTCTTCAGGCTGCGGGAGTTGCGGCGCCGGCATACAATGCGGTCACGCGCGAACACATGAAGAACTCGCTCACCCTGAGCGCCGATGAGGTGAAAGAGCGGCTAGCGCGCGGGGAGCAATACGTAGTACGGTTGAAGGTGCCGCGCCATTCCGAGGTCCGTTTCGAGGACATCATTCGTGGTTGGGTGGTAGTACACAGCGCCAATATCGATGACAAGGTTCTTTTCAAGAGCGACGGTATGCCCACCTACCACTTGGCCAACATCGTGGACGACCACCTGATGCGTATAACCCATGTGATACGTGGCGAAGAGTGGTTGCCCAGTGCCCCGGTACATGTGCTGATCTACGAGGCGTTCGGATGGGAGCGTCCAGCGTTCGCACACCTGCCGCTGATCCTCAAGCCCGATGGCAATGGCAAGCTCAGCAAACGCGATGGTGACCGCCTCGGTTTTCCGGTGTTCTCCTTGGACTGGGTGGATCCTGCTACGGGCGAGAAGAGCAGCGGCTACCGCGAGAAGGGTTATTACCCGGATGCCTTCATCAATATGCTGGCATTACTAGGATGGAACCCCGGTACAGACCAGGAGATCATGAGCTTGGAGGAGCTAACGCAGCTGTTCGACCTGGAGCGCGTTCACAAGGGTGGGGCCAAGTTCGACCCCGACAAGACCAAGTGGTTCAACCAGCAATACCTACGGAAACAGCCCGAAGGGGAACTGGGCGCGCAGCTTCAAGCGCGTTTGAAGACTCTTGGTATCGAGACATCGCTGGAGCGCGCCACCCAAGCAACGGCCTTGCTGAAAGAACGCGCCACCTTCGTGGATGACATGTTGGAAGGCACCTACCTGTTCACGACCGGGTCACCACTTAAAGGCAATGCCCCCGCAGAGGAGGAGCTGAAGAAGCGCTGGAGGGCAGAGGCTGCACCGGCCCTCGAAGCGTACATCGAAGCGCTTGGTGCACTCTCCACGTTCACTCCTGTCGAAATGGAAGCTGCCTTCAACCAAGTGTTGCAAAACCAAGGACTGAAGGTGGGACAGGTGATGCCGATCTACCGCCTCTTCGTAGCCGGGCGCATGCAAGGCCCCGGCATGTTCGATGTGAGCACCTTGCTGGGTAAGGAAGAGGTGATAGCGCGTTTGAAAGCGGGGCTTCAGCACTGCGTGTCATGGGCGTGATCGAAGTGAACGGGATCCGGCTGTTCGCCTATCATGGGTGCTTGGAAGAAGAGGCGCGGATCGGTGGCCACTACCGGGTTGATGTACGCGTGGAAGGCGACTTCGGTGAAGCAGAACGCAGCGACGAACTGGGCGTTACCGTGGATTATGGCCGGGTAGCGGCGATCGTACGCGACGAGATGGCGCAACGTAGTAAGCTCATCGAACATGTTGCAGCACGGATCCTGGTCACCCTCAAGGCGGTGTGGCCCAATGGATACCGTTGGCAGGTACGGGTGGTGAAACAGCGGCCACCTATCCAAGGCGATGTGGACGAGGCGGTCTACACGGTGGTGGGTTAACCGGGCATTCATACAAAGCGGGAACCACCTATCTTCGCGGGCCATTTTGACGGTCGCGTGGCCGAGTGGCTAGGCACAGCTCTGCAAAAGCTGCTACTGCGGTTCGAATCCGCACGCGACCTCGATCATCGAACGCCTCGACGCATGTCGGGGCGTTCGTGCTTCCCATTAGAACCGTCCGGATCGGGAGGCACCGTACCTTGGCCCATACGGATCGTGGCTCAACTGCGTTGTGAGCAAGGTCTTTATTCGAACCCATGCATCGGATCCCGCTCTTCCTTCTCTTGATCTTAGGCCCTGGTCGCCTGGTAGCCCAGGACGTTTCGGCCATCGGGCAATGGCAGGCGCACCTTCCCTACACCAACCTGGTAGCGGTCGTTGAAGGTGGGGGCCACATCTACGCCGCCTCCAATACAGCAGCATTCCAGTACACACCGTCCACAGGAGAGGTGGAGCTTTTGAACAAGACCAATGTGCTGAACGATGTGGGCATCCAAGGCCTGGCTTGGAACACAGAGCTGGGGATGTTAATGGTCTATTACTCCAATGGAGGGATCGATCTGGTGAAGGATGGCCTCAGTTGGAACGTCGGGGACATCAAGCGGAGTTCCATAATCGGGAATAAGAGCATCTACAGCGTGTTCATGCAGGGTTCCTTGGCCTATCTGGGTTGTGGTTTCGGGGTCGTTGTGCTGGACCTGGCTGCGCGCGAAGTGAGGGAGACGTGGTTCATCGGCCCTTCCGGTGCGCAAGTCCGCGTGAATGGCATAGAGATGACACAGGATAGCATTTATGCCGCCACGGGTACGGGTCTTTTCACCGCTGCGCGCGCAGGAACCAATCTAGCGTCCTTCACGAGTTGGACGAAACGAACGGATATGGGGCCTGCGGTAGCCGGGGGGCCGTTCAATAGTATCGCACGGTTCGGGGATCGCATTCTTCTCAACGCTGAGCGGACCTCAGGAACCGGAGGCGACACCCTGTTGATCCTTGAGCCGAATAATACGTGGACGAGGTTCGCACCGCTCTTCGACCGGATAAACCGAGGCATTTCGGTCTCGGCAGATGGGCAATACGTGGTCATCCCTCATCGGTCGGATCTGCATGTCTATGATGATCAGATGGTGGAGGTCGGCTTTGTGAGCTGGTACCAGGATCAACCGAGCAACCCCTCGCAAGCGTTCCGTGTGCCGAGTGGTCATTTGTGGATCGCCGACCGCGGCCAGGGTCTGGTCCGGATCCTTCCTGGTGGTGATATTTCGGAGATCCTGCCCAATGGCCCGCGCACATCCACATCGTGGCGAATGGCCAGTGAAAAAGGCACGGCTTACGTGGCTACCGGGGCGGTAACAGGAACGTGGGATAACACCTTCTTGAAGGACGGGGTGCACGTGTACAGGAACGGAGTATGGAAGACCTTGGAGCTTAGTACGTACCCGATCATGAACGGGGCGAACGAGTTCGGGGGTGCGCTGAACGATCCGATATCGGTGGCCATCGACCCGGAGGATCCAGACCATGCGTTCGTTGGCAGCTGGGATGATGGCTTGTTGGAGATCCGTGGAGGCGAACCCATCATGATCCACAACTCCGCTAATAGTCCACTCAGTGAGGACCTCAGCCCGTTCCAGGGTCGATTGTACGTATCGGGCCTGGACTACGATGAATCCGGTACGCTGTGGATGAGCAACGCGAAGTCCGCTACGCCGATCGTTGCCCGGGGTAAGAACGGGGCGTGGTACACGTTCCAGCCGGGGTCGATCCTTGGGGGCAACGCACTGCTCTCGGATGTGCTTGCTGCCCGCAATGGATACAAATGGATCATCCGGCCTCGTGGTAATGGCCTACTCGTGTACGATAGCGGAAATTCGTTGGCGAACAGTGATGATGATCGGTATGCTCTTGTTGGCAGCCAGCGTGGCAGAGGCGGGTTGGCTACGCCGGACGTGTTCGCTGTTGCCGAGGACCACGATGGCCAAATTTGGCTTGGCACAGGTCGTGGCTTGGCTTTGTTCTATACGCCCGAAGTGGTTTTTTCCGGTGACGATTACGATGCGGAGCAGATACTCATTGAACAGGACGGGAACGTCCAGGTGCTATTGGAGACCGAGGTCGTATCGGCGATCGTAGTGGATGGTGCTAACCGTAAGTGGGTCGGGACGCAGACCGGGGGGGTGTACTTGGTTTCCCCCGATGGCCAAGAACAGATCCACCATTTCACGGCCGAGAATAGTCCGTTGCCCAGCAATACGATCTTGAATCTCTCCTTGGATGGTTCTACTGGCGAGGTCTATTTCGGCACGGACCGTGGCATAATGAGCTACCGCGGTGAGGCGACCGAGGGTGGCGAGGATAGTGAGTGCATCAGCGTCTTCCCCAATCCGGCACGGGAAACCTACACTGGTCCGATCGCCATTACGGGACTTGTTCGGGATAGCGAGGTGAAGATCACCGATGTGAGCGGCAATATCGTGCATCGTATGAGGTCGCTGGGTGGGCAGGCGATCTGGGATGGTACTGATATGAGCGGCCAGCGCGCAGCGACAGGTGTGTATCTGGTGTTCGCCAGTGATGTCACCGGCACGTTCAAGTGCAACACGAAATTGTTGCTTGTGAAGTAGGTCGACCCTGAAGTGGGCGAAGGGCGCCTAACATCGTTCCATGCTGCACACCACACGAGGCATCGTGCTCCGGACCATCCGGCACAGCGACAGCACCTTGGTGTTGAAAGCGTTCACAGAGCAGCTCGGGGTGCGTTCGTTCTTGGTGCGATCGGGCAAAAAGAGCGGCATAGCACCGGCTGCGTTGCAGGCGCTGAATCGTGTGGAGCTCGTGGCGAGCGAGGCGGCAGAGCGGGACCTGTTGGCCATACGCGAACTGCGCGTGGATAGGCCGTACACGCGCATCCCGAACGACCCCGTCCGAGGAGCGCTCGTGCTTTTCGTGCAAGAAGTGCTGTACAGGATCTTGCGCGGAGAATCGGCTGACGCGGAGCTCTACGCCTTCGTGGAAGAGACGTTGGAAGCGATGGATACCGTTCCGGACGTGCGGAACTTCCCGTTGGTGTTCTTGGTACTGCTGAGCGGGCAGCTCGGCTTCATGCCCGCGCCACCGGTCGTAGGAGAGGATCATTTCGATCTGCGCGAAGGGGAGTTCGTGCGTGGCAACGGCGGGCATACCATGGGTCCACCATTGAGCACGCACCTTGCCGGGTTGCTCGCCACGGACTATGCGGATATGCACAGGTTGTCCATCGGCGCTACGCACCGGCGCGAACTCTTGGATCGTATCCTCCTTTATTTCCGGATGCATGTGGAAGGCCTTGGTGAGCTGAAGTCTCCTGCTGTGCTGCACCAGGTGCTGGGTTAGGGCGCGTGTTGGGTGCTACCTTGGCATCCCGTTCAGCCCATGTACCGACCCCTCTTGTCCGTTGCCAGCGCAGCCCTCGTCGCGCTGGGTTGCCAGAACGCCCCTCCCGAAATGAACGCCACCGCGCTCGCGCCGCCAGTTGCGGCCAAGAAACCATTCGAGATCACCACGCACGGCCACACGCGCACCGATGAATACCATTGGATGCGGTTGAGCGAAGATCAGCGCAACGCTAAAGAGCCCGATGCCCATACGCGCGAAGTCGTCGCCCACCTCGATGCAGAGAACGCGTATTGCGAGACGATGATGGCCCCGGTGAAGCAACTGCGCGAGGAACTGTTCAAAGAGCTTCGAGCACGCATCAAGGAAACCGACCTTAGTGTCCCATACCGCGAGAACGGCTACTGGTACCATTCGCGTTTCGAAGAGGGAAAGGAATACGCCGTGCAGGTGCGCCGTAAGGATCTGCCGGGAGCTCCGGAAGAGGATTTCCTGGACGAGAACAAGCTGGCCGAAGGCACTATCTACTACGACCTCGGCGACTTCGAGATAAGCCCGAAGAATAACCTGGTCTGTTACAGCGAGGATCGTGTGGGACGACGCCAATACGAGTTGCGCTTCAAAGACCTCAACACGGGCGAAGAGCTGAAGGACGTGATCACTAACACCGGTGGTGGATGTGCATGGGCCGATGAGCGTACGGTGTTCTACCCGCGGAAAGATGAAACGTTGCGCACCAACCGGATCTACCGCCACGAACTAGGAACGGATGAAGCGGATGATGTGCTGGTCTTCGAAGAGATGGATCCGGGCTTCAGTTGCGATGTGTACCGCAGCCGCAGCGACAGGTATGTGATGATCACCACCGAGAGCACCACCAGCAGTGAGCACCTTATGCTTTCCGTGGATGATCCGAAGGGCCCTTTCGCGGTCTTCCTCCCGCGTGAAGAGGATCACGAGCACACGGTGATGCATGTGCCCGGCGCTCCTGGCAAGTGGTACATCGTCACCAACTGGAAGGCACTGAACTTCCGCTTGATGGAATGCGCGGAAGCAGATACCCGTGACAAACGGAAATGGAAGGAGGTGGTGGCGCACCGGCCAGAGGTGTTACTGGAGGATGTGGACGCGTTCCGCGATCACCTCGTGATCAGTGAACGACGTGATGGTCTTACGCATCTTGTGGTCCGGCGCCTAAGTGATGGCCGCCAACACGAGATCGCTTTCAATGATCCTGCGTATGTGTGTTTCACCGGAACGAATCCAGAGTGGGACACGGAGAAACTGAGGTACGGCTACACTTCGCTGACCACACCCAGCAGCGTGTACGAACATGATCTGAACAGCCAAGCGGATACGCTGCTGAAGCAACAAGAGGTGGTGGGCAGTTTCGATGCGAAGAACTATGGTAGCGAGCGCATCTGGG
>DLGQ01000023.1:84036-90170 GCA_002482775.1 Flavobacteriales bacterium UBA7690
GAAGGTGCCCGTGTCCATCGTATACCGCAAAGGCACGGCGTTGGACGGAACCTCGCCGTTGCTGCTCTATGGCTACGGTAGTTATGGTGTCACCATCGACCCCATTTTCAGCAGTGGCCGGTTGTCGCTGTTGGATCGTGGCTTCGTGTATGCCATCGCGCACATCCGTGGTGGCGAAGAGCTGGGCCGCGAATGGTACGAGACCGGTAAGATGGAGGATAAGATGAACACCTTCAACGACTTCATCGATTGCGCGGAAGCGATGGTGAAGCAGAAGTATGCGGACCCGAAGCGCTTGTATGCCTGGGGTGGCAGTGCAGGGGGCTTGCTCATGGGTGCCGTGGTGAACATGCGCCCGGAGCTGTGGAACGGGGTCATCGCTGATGTGCCGTTCGTGGATGTGGTCACCACCATGTTGGATGAGAGCATCCCGCTTACCACGGGGGAATTCGAGGAATGGGGCGACCCGAAAGAGAAAGAGGCCTACTATCGTATGCTCAGTTATTCACCGTACGACAATGTGAAGGACCAAGCTTATCCCGCCATGTTGGTGGGTTCTGGATTCCATGATAGCCAAGTGCAATACTGGGAGCCCGCAAAGTGGGTGCAGCGCCTGCGCGAACATCAGCAAGGAGAGCAGCCCATCTTGTTACACGTGAATATGGAAGCGGGACATGGAGGAGCAAGTGGCCGTTTCGAATCGTTGAAGGAGGTGGCGCGGAACTACGCATTCCTGTTGTGGCGCGCCGGGTTGGTGGAGTGAGATGTCACCTCGGTCCGCACGTTGGCACGAGCCGCCCGTTCCTCGGAAAGTCCGGTAAAGGAACTTCGGGTCCACGCATCTTCGAAGTGGAAGATGTACATCTACGTCGATCAACGAACGCTTCACACAAGAGGGCCTGTCCCAGAGGGTCCGTTACTCGGCCGTTCTTCGCTGAATGCCTTGGAAAGCCGGGTTCCCTTTCGCGGCTTCGGTGTCAAGTACGTGGAGCGCGGCATTGAGCGGTACACGGTGAATGGCCGGGAATTCCCGGTGCGTGCAGGAGAGTATTTACTTGTGAACACACGATGCAGCGGTAGCATCGTTATTGACAGCAAGCAAGATGTGGAAGGCCTATGCGTAGAGCTTCCGCTTCGGATGATGGATGAGGTGGTGGCCGTTCATATGGATCCAGGGGCACTTGATGGTGGTTGCCGGCCGGGTTATTTCTCCGGCGATCTGGATCTTCAGATACAAGCAGGCGCATTGACGCGGGTGGGCGCGCTGATGAGATCACTACTGGGTGACCCATTGAACCGAGCAATCACTTCTCGCCCCCTGCCTATCGAGCTTTATTTCCGAATTGCCGAAGGGTTGGTTGAGGATCACCGGAAGCACGTGCGTGATCTACAGAAGGTAGTGGCTGTCCGCATGAGCACGCGTATGGAGATCCTACGGCGTGTGGAACGTGCACGTGCCGAGATGCATGATCGGTCGACCGAACCGTTGAACATGGTCCACTTCGCGCGTGCTGCTGCGATGAGCGAATACCATTTCTCTCGGGCGTTCAGAAGTATCCATGGGGGGTCTCCGTACCAGTATCTGCTTGAGTTACGGATGCAGAAGGCGAAGACATTGCTACGTGACACGGACTTGCTGATCTCCGAGGTAGCTCTGGCTTGCGGTTATGCCGATGTGCACGGCTTCAGTAAGAGCTTTAACCGTGTGATCGGGGCAACACCTTCCAAGTTCCGCGGATCGCGCAGGAATTGACAAAGGCTTTCTGGTGGAAGTGTGGAACATTGGCACACAACGCACCAGCCCATGTTACATCAGTTGATGTTCGCGCTATTTACGGTAACCTATCTTGTCTCCAACACGTTCGCACAACAGCGGGTTTCGGACGAGTTTGCGGAGGCCTTGCAGGCGAAGTTGGATAGTTGCGTGAACCACTACGATGTCCCCGGGATCTCGGCGACAGTGCTACTTCCTGGTGATCGGTTCTGGAACGGCGTGTCGGGCGAGGCGGATATCCATACCCATGTTGGACTGGATACGGCGTACCTGTTCCAAGAGGCGAGCGTGACGAAGCTGTTCACGGCAACGCTCATCTTGCAGTTGTTGGAAGAAGGTCTGCTCACATTGGATGACACCGTTGGCCAGCACCTGGCCGTGGTTGAGCATGTTCCTTCAAACATCCGCATCAGGCATTTGCTAAAGCACCGTAGCGGTCTGGCCGACTTCATGGCTGCCCCCGGAGCGGCGAATTCCTGGTTGATCCAGCCGAACCACACGTGGACCCCATTGGAGACGATCGAGACCTTCGGGGATGATCCCGAGTTCGCGCAAGGTGCTGCGTTCTCTTACTGCAACACCAATTATGTCCTATTGGGCAAGATCGCCGAGGTGGTGACCGGTGTAACGTTGGCCGAGGCTTTTCGTGAGCGCTTCTTCGTGCCAATTGGTATGGAACAAACGGTGCTTCGCCCGGCTGATGCACTGCCAGGACAACTCGTCCCGGGCTGGAGTTCGCTGAGTTCCCCGAACACGTACACCGATGATATGACGTTCTTCTTGGGCACGGCTTTCTCCAGTATGGTAGCTGGCGCTGGCGCCTTGGTTTCGGTGCCCTGGGATGTAGCTCGCTTCGATCGGGCCCTATTCACTGGAGAGCTCCTTTCTTCCGCGATGTTGGACACCATGCGCACCTGTACAGACGTGAACATGGGAAGCAATGTGAACGGCTATGGCTACGGCTCCATGCGTTATTCGTTCGGAGGCCGCACCTACTATGGGCATGGAGGGGACATCAATGGCTTCACGCAACTGGTGATCCACAATGTGGAGGATAGTGTGACCCTTGCGCTTTCGATCAACCGGAACAACGCACCGCGCGGGCCCATCGCCGCTGCGTTGTTGGGCGTAGCGTTCCAACAGCTAGTCGTTGGTCTGGAGCCGGGGGTCTCAGGGTCCTTCGACATCAGCCTATCGCCTAACCCGGTACGGGATCAACTTCGGGTGTCCTCTTCGTGGGTATCAGGTCCTATCACGATACGTGTCGTCGATGCTCACGGTCGCGTTGTGCATGAGGCGCTTTCGATGGGAGGGTCTGATCACACTGTGGATGTATCACTACTCACCGCTGGGATGTACCATGGTCTGTTCACCACCATAGATGGACGGCAGGTACAACACTCATTCATCTTGGAATAGGATGAGCGAGATCGTTCCTGGGAGGCAGCAGAAGACCATGCACAAGATACCCTTGCCACTGGTGGCAGTGGCTCTGGGTTTCTACTTATGGAATCAGGGCTTTGCCTTTGGGCAATGGTTGCATGTAGCGCTGGATCGGCTAGGGGGTGCTCACTAACTCGCGAGACTTTCCACGTTGATGATCTCTTCCGGACGCATGTCGATGATGCTCACGGGTTCGTGAGGCACGCTCTGTAGGCGCTCGTAGTCGCGCACGCTGGCGAAGAACAAACGTTTTTCAGCAGTGTCGGTCGTGGACTCCTGAGTTTCCACTTCCCAGATCACGCCGAAAACTTCCTTTCCGTTGCGCAAGCGGAAGCGACAATGTTTGTGTGCGAAGGGGCGGATGCGTGCGAGTTCCATGGCGCGTTGATCGACGATGAGTTCGTCACTCTAGACAACGCAAAATAGATGCCCCACGACATTTTCGCACGTGTGAAATATCAACAACGGCTTATGCTGTGGGACAAGCCATTGAGGGCCAAGCACTGTGAGGTCTTGACTTCAATGGACGGAATGTCGCTTGGTGTTGAGAAGAAGGATCCGAGTGGTGGAACGGCACACCTCGATCGAGGAGCGATCACCCCTCTTGAACGCCCACTTTGATCTTATTGCCGGGCTTCAACCCTTCCTTTTCTAGATCGCTGTTCATGCGGCGGAGGTCATCCACCGTTGTTCCAGGGTAACGTTCGGCGATGTTCCAAAGCGTATCTCCGGGTTGCACTTCGTAATAGATGTAGAGGTCGGTCTTCTCCACCGGTTTCGGTGTGGCTTGGGCGGTCACGGTCTTGGTGGTCGTGCGTCCTACCTTCAGTTTCTGACCAGCGTGTATCGTGGTGCCACGCAGGCCGTTCATCTTCTTCAACTCGGTAACGCTGATGCGGTACTTGTTGGCGATCACGCCCAGTGATTCACCGCGGCGCACCGTGTGGATCTTAGGCGTGGAAATGGTTTGCGCGTCGGCTACCGCGTCGGTGCTGTTGTTAATGGCGGGTTTACTAGCAGTAGTGGCTTGGAAGTAAGTGTAGCGTATGCTGTCCTCGTTGGTGACGTAGATGCCAGCGGCACGCTTGGGCAGATAGACGGTAACGGGCTGATCCACGTCGGGAACGACACCCAGCTTGAATGTTGGGTTGAGGTCCAGGACTTCTTGGGTGCTTGCTCCGGTGAACTTGGCCACGCTGGCGAGGTCCAGTGGATAACACACTTGCACCGTGTCCACTTGATGGGCGCAGTAGGTGGGTGCTACGGGGTAGAGGTTGTGGTCGGCAGCATGTGCGAAGACATAGTTCACGGCGATGAAGGCGGGCACATAGCCACGCGTTTCGCGCGGGAGGTGGTCGTAGATCTTCCAGTAATCCTTCTCACCACCGCTGCGACGGATCGCTTTGTTCACGTTACCGGGTCCGCAGTTGTATGCCGCGAGGGCGAGTTCCCAGTTCCCGTACATGTTGTACAGGTATTTCAGGTACTTGCAGGCCGCTTCGGTGCTTTGGTACACATCATGGCGCTCGTCCACGTAGCTGGTGGCTTTGAGACCGAACATCTTTCCCGTAGGTAGCATGAACTGCCACAAGCCCACAGCACTGGCGCGCGAGCGGGCGGAGGGGTTCAAGGCGCTTTCCACCACCGCTAGGTACTTCAGCTCAAGCGGCATCTTGTGTTTGTCGAGGTATTCCTCGAACACGGGGAAATAGAGGTCTGAAAGGCCCAGCATGCGCGAGGTCATCTCGCGTTTGCGCACGGCGTAGAGGTCGATGAAGGACTGGACCACCGGATTGTAGGTGAGCGAGAACGGGGTGTGCCCATCCAGTGTTGCAAGACGGTTCTGGTAAGTGGCTTCGGGCCAAGCGGGGATGTAGGTGGCTGGGAAACCGTGGATGTTCAACGCGGCTGTGTCTGCATGCAGTGGCGAATTCTTCACCCATGGTAATGCAGCGAGGTCGTCCAGACGGGCGGCCACGGGGTCATCGGCCATTAGCGGCAGGGGTGTACCAGGCTGCGCGGCCATGGATGCGGGCAAGAGAAAGGCCAGCAGGAGCGTGCGGAGGATGGCGAACATGGGGTCCAAAGTATCCTTAATACGTTGGAACAACGCCTTTGTTATGTCCACAGAAAGGTGTGGAAAGGCGAAGAATACCTTGTGTCGAACTTCTGTAAGATCCTGATAATCAAGGTAGAGCGTAGCTGGCGAGAAGGTGAGGGCGGTTGGTCAACGCGTTGCGTGCGGCGTTGGCGACAACCTTTTTTGGCTAGTGGAGCAAGTGGCCCCGGGTGTCCTGGCTGCTTGACAAGCACCCCTGAAAAGCACCCCCAGCAAAGTTATTGGCAGAAGGGAGGGTCGACAATAGTGGAGTGGTTAACAAGCGGGGTAGTTGTGAACAGGGTTATCCACGGTGGAAGACACCACTGTTTTTGGAAAACGGGGTCGTATTTGCTGAAGTGGTTGTGCCAGGGTCGGTCGTTGCGGGTTCGGATAATGCCGTAGGGCATGACTTTACGCCCGATTTAGAGATTGTGGCGAAGTTAATAGCCTTAATATCAGGCATTTGTGGTCGTCGCCGAGGTGGTCGGGTCAGCAGCCGAACAACTGCGCACTCGCCGCCAGCAGCCGCGCCTCATCGAAAGGCTTGCCGGTGAGTTGGATCCCGAAGGGCATGCCGTTACTGTGCTTGCCTGTGGGCAGGCTGATCGCGGGGACGCCGGCGAGGTTCGCTTGCACGGTGAAGATGTCCTGGAGATACATCGTTACGGGGTCGCTGATCTCGCCATGGGCGAAGGCTGTGCCGGGACAGGTGGGGCTGAGGATCAGGTCGTACTTGTCAAAGGCGGCCAAGGTGTGGTCGCGGATAATGCGGCGCACGCGCTGGGCTTGGCCGTAGTAGGCATCGTAGTAACCGGC
>DLGQ01000082.1:0-169 GCA_002482775.1 Flavobacteriales bacterium UBA7690
GATGTAACGTCCGTTCAAGCTATCCACGAACTGCCCGAAACGGCGGAACATGGCTTCGGTCTTCTGCGTGCGCGCATCGCCGATGATCACCGCTTTGCCGCCACCGAGGTCCAAACCTGCGAGGGAACTCTTGTAGGTCATGCCTCGGCTCAGGCGCAGCACGTCGTTC
>DLGQ01000082.1:251-26864 GCA_002482775.1 Flavobacteriales bacterium UBA7690
GATGGCGATGATGGCCTTGAGGCCCGTGGCGCGATCGTGGCAGAAGAGCACCTGCTCGTGATCGTGGTTCTCCATGCGGCCCAACACCAGGTCGGTGGTGGCTGCTTTGGTGCTGGTGTTGACCATGGCTCCGTTCATTTCAAAGTTCGACCGTCCTTCCTCTCCGGAGAGCGCCTTCTCAGCCGCTCCCGCTCGCCGGTCTACTTTTGTCCCGCTGTTCAAGCGGAAGCCTTTTCCGGAGAGCGGCGCAAAAGTAGCACGTTCCGCCGCCTCGGCATGCGACCGCTCCTCAAGCTCAACCCCTATCTGGCGAAGTATCGCTGGCACCTGCTGTTGGGCACGGTGTTCATCGTGCTTAGCAACCTCTTTGCGGTGTACTCGCCACAGGTGGTGCGCGAGGCGATCGACCTGATCACGCAAGGCATCGCACAAATGGACCGCCCCGTGGCCGACCGCGTGTTGCCCGTGCCCGAGACCTTGCAGTTCTGGGTGGGCTGGACGGGACTTGACCTGCAGTCACGGTTGAACGACCTCCACGATACCGATAGCATCAAGGCCACCGTGGTGTGGTGCGCCGCGTTGCTCGCGATCCTCTTCCTCGTGTTCTCGCTGCTGAAAGGGTTCTTCATGTTCCTCATGCGCCAGACCATCATCGTGGTGAGCCGGTTGATCGAATACGACCTGAAGAACACGATCTACGATCACTACCAGAAGCTGGACCGGGCGTTCTACAAACGCAACAGCACTGGCGATCTGATGAACCGCATCAGCGAGGATGTCGGCAAGGTGCGCATGTACCTCGGCCCCGCCATCATGTACACCATCGGTCTGGTGGTGCTCTTCATCCTCTGCATCGTGTTCATGCTGCGGGTGAACGTGGAAATGACCTTGTGGACCTTGGCGCCCCTGCCCATCATGAGCCTGATCATCTACCGGGTGAGCGATGTGATGAACCGGCGCAGCATGGACGTGCAGGTGCAACAGAGCCGGCTTAGCACCTTGGCGCAGGAGAGCTTCAGCGGTGTTCGCGTGCTGAAGTCGTACGCCAAGGAACACATGGCCGTGGATCGCTTCGCGGAAGCCGCCGCCGACTACCGCACACGTAGCATGGCCCAAGCCAAGGTGGATGCGCTCTTCATGCCCGCCATCATGCTGCTGATCGGCCTTAGTACCGTGATCACCATTTTCGTGGGCGGCAAGAAGTTGATCGATGGCGACCCCACCGTGACCGTCGGGAACATCGCGGAGTTCGTGATCTACGTGAACATGCTCACCTGGCCCTTCGCGTCGGTGGGTTGGGTCACTTCGTTGATCCAGCAAGCTTCGGCCAGTATGGTGCGGATCAATGAGTTCTTGGATACCGAACCAGCGATCAAGGATGCGGAAGGGACCAGCAGCGGTAGTCGCAACGACACCTCTCCGATCCAGGGAGCGATCACCTTCCGGCACGTCAGCTTCACCTACCCGGATA
Organism: Flavobacteriales bacterium UBA7690; assembly: GCA_002482775.1. Classification (GTDB taxonomy): domain Bacteria; phylum Bacteroidota; class Bacteroidia; order Flavobacteriales_F; family PHOS-HE28; genus PHOS-HE28. Next base: position 1,723 of record DLGQ01000082.1, read on the forward strand.
CCGGTATCAAGGCCTTGGACGATGTTTCCTTCCACATCCCGGCTGGCGGCACCTTGGCCGTTGTAGGCCACACCGGTTGCGGCAAGAGCACCTTGGCCGAGTTGATCGGACGGGTCTATGATGCCAGCGAAGGCGAAGTCCTCATCGATGGTGTCCCCATCCGGCAGGTGCCGTTGGAGAATTTACGGGCACACCTCGGCTTCGTGCCACAAGAGGTGCTGCTCTTCAGCGACAGCATCCGCAACAACATCGCTTTCGGCATGGAAAGTGGCGCGGACATGGACGCCCGGATCCACGAAGCAGCTCGGAAGGCGCAGGTACACAACGACATCGTCGGGTTCACGCACGGGTATGACACACTGGTGGGCGAACGCGGCATCACCCTCAGCGGTGGGCAGAAACAGCGCGTCAGCATCGCCCGGGCCATCATCACCGAGCCGCGGATCCTGTTGTTCGATGATGCGCTGAGCGCCGTGGACACCGCCACCGAAGAAGCCATCCTGCGCGAACTGCGTACCGTGATGAAAGGCCGTACCACCGTGATCATCAGCCACCGGATAAGTGCAGTACGCGATGCCGATCACATCCTCGTCCTGGAGAACGGCCGCGTGGCGGAAGAAGGACCGCACGAGGTGCTGCTGAGCCGGAAAGGCCTCTACGCACAGATGCACGAGGAGCAGCTGTTGGAGGAGGCGCGGAGTTAGTTCCGGGTTAGTTCGCAGTTCGTGGTCGTCAGGCTCCTTGGTGGCAGGCAGCTACCCTGAACCGTTGGACAGTCGGCACCGGGATTCTTGCGTTTCTAGTTCCCTGCGGATTGGCTGGCAACTAGGAACTACGAACTCCCAACTCTCTGCCCTGTAATTTGGAAAGTCCCATATCCCTTCTATATTTGGTTGGGCCTAAGGGAAGTACACGGCCGAAACCACCATGCAGGACGATCGCGAGGATGTATTCTCCAAAGCTGTTCGCGCCGGAAAGCGGACCTATTTCTTCGACGTGAAAAGCACGCGGGGCAAAGACCTCTACCTCACCATCACCGAGAGCAAGAAGCATACGCACGAGGACGGTACGGCCCATTACGACAAACACAAGATCTTCCTCTACAAGGAGGATTTCGACAAGTTCATGGATGGCCTACGCGATGCCTTCGACGAGATCGACCGCTTGCGCCACTCGGGCGAATACATGCGCGACGAGCCCGCCCCTCCCCGCACGGACGATGACCGGCCACCCTACACGGATGTGAATTTCGAGGACTTGGACAGGAAGGATATCTGAATTCGGTGCTCCATCTCTCACTGGGAACGTACGCCAGCACCACTTGTTGTTTTCGTTATCGCTGGCAGTTAGTTTGCCGTGCACTTCATTCAGTGGAGCGATGATGGATCCTCGATCTTTAGCATCGAAGCACTTCCCACAGGTGTGTATTTATTCTCTTGCAGGGAAGAACTCAATGTCCGCTCAATATTGGGACAACTAGCCAGATACCTGCTGATTACCATGCTGTGGTGGATCCTGAATACCACCCCAACATGTTCCCAGTTTTGGGCCGATGCGGGGCTGCCTGTGGACCGGCCCGTGACCTTAGGTCAACTTTACAGCGATCCGACGACCAATGATCTGTATGTCACTGGAAGTTTGATCGACAACTTCGGGACAAATGATCAAGCCTTCCACTATTGCGTACGCAAATCTGGTACATGGGAAACTTCAGTACCATTCAACCAAGTGGTACGTACAGCGATCGTCTATAATGACACGTTGATCGTGGGAGGGGAATTCTCCGCAGTGAACGGCCAACAGATCTATAGCATTGCGTGTTTGGTGGATGGCGTATGGATGCCCTATGGTTCGATCTCTGGTCCGGTTAATCGACTGAAGGTTATTGAAGGTGAACTCTACGCACTTGGTGGATTCTCTACCGCTGACAATGAAATTTGTCGTGGGGTGGCCAAGCGTGTGAATGGCCAATGGCGTGCTGTTGTACCTCTCAATTGTTCGGATTGTGCTGTACGTGATGCAGTGGTCTATAACGGTCGATTGGTGGTTTCAGGTACTATCACTTTTGACGGTAGCGCATATCGCCATGTTGTCCAATTAGTTGATGGTGTTTGGATCCCTGTAGGAGATGTTGGGATATACGGTGGACTTAGCGGAGGCGGCCCGCTGGCAGTCTATCAGGGCGACCTCTATCTCGGGGGGCTTATTGATATAGCCGCAGGAAACGCAGGACATTCGATCATGCGTTGGGATGGCGAATCCTGGCATCCTGTTGGTTCGGGGATCCAGGACGAGACGGACGCTTATATTGGAAGTATCACCACCATGGATCTTCAGGTGCGGGATGGTCTGCTGTATGTGGCGGGCGGCTTCAGCTTCGCCGGTCACGTTCCAGCACAACGCTTGGCAACTTGGGATGGCTACAGATGGTGCAGTATCGGTGGGGATTTCGGGGATTTCCCAGTCATGTCCATCGCATGGCAGAACGACACGTTGTTCGCTGGCTGTTTCAACGTTGCGGATGGACAACCCGTGAACTACGTGGCCAAATTCATCGCCCCGGAATACGAAGGAAACTGTAGCGATCCTGTTGGAGTTCGCCCAGTAGAGGTACTACCGTCTCTCTCAATCCATCCGTTGGGTAATCACCGCTTTGCGTTGCATGGTGCGGGTGCTTCAGGTATGTGGCGGGTTTATAGTTCGGCTGGTGCCTTGGTGCAACGATTGGAACTCCGGGAAGGAGTCGCGTTCGATCTGTCCGGTCCAGCAGCCGGCTTGTTCATCTTGCAACACGAGCGTGGGGCGCAACTTCGGCTGGTACTACCGGAATAGATCGGCGTTCTGCTACTTTTGCAACCGTTCCCCGGTCCTTTGTGCCATTCACCTTTTATCGGAACGTTGCGGCCCGTGTTCTACGTAACACGGTGCGTACCGGGCAGCCCCCAGTCCTGACCTTATGAGCACTGATACGCGCAACAAGCGCGTCACCGCAGCCGGGCTGCTCGTGGCGTTGGGCATCATCTATGGCGACATCGGCACCTCGCCGCTGTACGTGATGAAGGCCATCCTCGGGGACAAGCCCATTTCCGAGCTGCTCGTGCTGGGAGGCATCAGCTGTGTGGTGTGGACGCTGACGATCCAGACCACGATCAAGTACATCTTCCTTACGCTGCGGGCGGACAACCGTGGTGAAGGCGGGATCTTCTCGCTCTACGCGTTGGTGCGCCGTTTCGCGTGGTGGGCCTTCATACCCGCCACGATCGGTGCGGCTACCATGATGGCCGACGGCATCATCACCCCGCCCATCTCGGTGAGTAGTGCGGTGGAGGGCTTGGCCAACGTGCGCGGGTTGGAAGAGATCTTCAAGCCGGGCAACAACATCACCGTCGCCGTGGTGGTGGTGATCCTCTCGCTGATCTTCATCTTCCAGCGTTTCGGCACCAAGGTGGTGGGCACGGCGTTCGGGCCGGTCATGGGCATCTGGTTCAGCATGCTCTTCATCCTGGGCCTCTCGTTCGTGATCAAATACCCCGATGTGCTGCGCGCCTTGAGCCCGCACTACGCCATCCAGCTCCTCACGGAATATCCGGGCGGGTTCTGGCTATTGGGTGGTGTGTTCCTCTGTACCACCGGGGCGGAAGCACTGTACAGCGACCTGGGCCACTGCGGCCGCAAGAACATCCAGGGCAGCTGGGGCTTCGTGAAGGCCGCACTGATCATGAACTACCTGGGCCAAGGCGCTTGGGCGTTGCACGAGAGCGGCGGTGCGCTGGATGGCAAGAACCCCTTCTATTCGTTGATGCCGGGCTGGTTCCTGGTGCCGGGTGTCATCATCGCCACGTTCGCCACCATCATCGCCAGCCAAGCCGTGATCACAGGCAGCTTCACCCTGATCAGCGAGGCCATCAGCATGAATTTCTGGCCCCGGGTGAAGATCAAATTCCCTAGCGATGTGCGCGGCCAGATCTACATCCCCAGCGTGAACTGGATGCTGTGGATCGGCTGTGTGGCGCTCATGCTCACCTTCCGCGAGAGCGGCGAGCTGGAACACATCTACGGCTTCTTCATCACCCTCACCATGGGCATGACCACCATCCTCATGGGCATCTGGTTGCGCTATGTGCGTCACTGGGCATGGCCGCTGGTGATCGCCATTCTTGCAGTTTTTGCTACCATGGAGATCTCATTCTTGATCGCCAACAGCATCAAGGTGATGCACCGCCTCAGCTTCGTGCTGGTGGTGCTGGGCCTGCTCAACATGATGTTGATGTGGTTCAAGGCGCGGAAGATCACCAACAAATACCTCGATTTCCGCGACCTGAACGACTACGCACAGGTGATCACGGAACTGAGCCAGGACAAGGAGATCCCGAAGTTCGCCACGCACCTGGTCTTCCTTACCAAGGCCAACAGTCCGGTGAACGTGGAGCGCAAGATCCTGGATTCCATCCTGCGTCGCCGGCCTAAACGCGCCGATGTGTACTGGTTCCTGCACGTGAACTGGACCGATGAGCCGTACACCATGGAGTACCGCGTGAAGGAACTCGTGGACGACAAGGTGATCCGCGTGGACTTCAACCTCGGTTTCCGCGTGCAGCCGCGCATCAACATGCTCTTCAAACAGGTGTTGCAGGAAATGGTGGCTTGCGACCAGCTGGAGTTCCGCAGCAAGTACGAGTCGTTGAGCAAGCTCGATTTCGCGGCCGATATCCGCTACGTGCTGATGGAGCGCTTCCTCTCCGTGGAGAACGAACTGAGCGTGGCCGACGATGTGCTGCTGGACACGTACTTCTTCATCAAACGATTCGCGCTGAGCGATCAGACCGCTTTCGGCTTGGACCACACCGATACCGTGGTGGAATATGTGCCGCTGGTGCTGAGCGAACCCGAGGTGCTGCCGCTGAAGCGTTTGGGTGGCCCGCCGCAACCGCCAGCTGCACGCGGTGAAGTGGCTGGTGTGGTTTGATCTGTGCCCTATAGCTCGTTCCCGCCACACTTCCCTGTTCAAAACTCGCCGAGTTACCAACACGGCCGAAGCCCGGTTGCACCTGTTCTTTGTGTCCGTTAACCGTTGACCCAACGCTTAGTTGAAGTCCGGGCAGCGTCAACCTAAGAACCCAATCTGCGCGCATGGCCAAGATCATCTCCATCGTCAACCAGAAAGGTGGTGTCGGCAAGACCACCACCGCGATCAACCTGGCCGCCAGCCTGGGTGTGTTGGAGCGCCGCACCTTGTTGGTGGACGCCGACCCACAAGCGAACGCCACCAGCGGTGTAGGCTTCGACCCGCGCAACGTGAAGGCGAGCATCTACGAGTGCATCATCAACAACGCTTCGGCCGCCGATGTCATCATCGGTACGGACAACCCGAACATGGACCTGATGCCCGGCCACATCGACTTGGTGGGTGCCGAGATCGAGATGATCGACATGCGCGATCGTGAGCAGCAGTTGAAGAACGTTCTGGATCAGGTGCGTGACCAGTACGATTTCATCATCATCGACTGCTCCCCTTCCCTCGGCTTGGTAACGGTGAATAGCCTTACCGCCAGCGACAGCGTGATCGTGCCGGTGCAGTGCGAATACTTCGCGTTGGAAGGCTTGGGCAAATTGCTCAACACCATCAAGATCGTGCAACAGCGCCTCAATCCCGAACTGGTGATCGAAGGCATGCTGCTCACCATGTACGACAGCCGCCTGCGCTTGGCCAACCAAGTGGTGGAAGAAGTGAAGACCCATTTCCAGCAACTCGTGTTCGACACCGTGATCCACCGCAACGTGGCCTTGGGCGAAGCACCGAGCCATGGGCAGACCATCATCATGCACGATGCCACCAGCAAAGGCGCGGTGAACTACCTGAACCTCGCCCGCGAGATCCTGCAGAAGAACAGCCTCACCCGCATCCCGGACAGTGAGCGTACCATCGCCGTCGAAGCCGAACAATGAGCATGAAGAAAAAAGGCTTGGGCCGCGGTTTGAGCGCCCTGTTGGACGATCCGGCAACGGATATCACCACCTCCAACAACGATCAGCCCACACCGGGCAGTGGTCCGGTTCCTGCTCGCCCTTCCAACCCGATCGGCATGGTACCCATCGCGCAGATCGAAGCCAACCCGTTCCAGCCGCGCACGCACTTCAGCGAGGAAGCCCTGTTGGAACTGGCCCAGAGCATCAAGGAACTCGGCGTGATCCAGCCCGTGACCTTGCGCAAGATGGGCTACGACCGCTACCAGCTCATCAGTGGTGAACGCCGTTTCCGGGCTTCACAATTGGCAGGGCTTGAAGAAGTGCCAGCCTACGTGCGCATCGCCAACGACGAGGCCATGTTGGAGATGGCCCTGGTGGAGAACATCCAACGCGAAGAGCTCGATGCCATTGAAGTGGCCATCAGCTTCCAACGGTTGGTGGACGAGGTGAAATTGACCCAAGAACAGCTCAGCGAAAAAGTGGGTAAGGACCGCACGACGGTGACGAACTACCTCCGACTGCTGCGTCTGCCACCGGAGATCCAGCTCGGCCTGCGCCAACGCACCATCGGCATGGGCCACGCCCGCGCCTTGATCGCCATCGCCGATCCCGCCAAGCAGGTGGAACTGTACCAGCGCATCGTCTCCAGCCAGCTCAGCGTGCGCCAAGTGGAAGAACTCGCCCGCGCAGCCGTGGTGAAAGGGCCGCGAGGTGCTTCTGCCGGAAGTCCCGTGCGCCTCAACAAAGACCTGAGCAAGTTGCTCGCGCAGCACTTCGGCACCCGCGTGGTGGTGAAGCAGAACACCGAAGGCAAAGGCCGTATCGAGATCCCCTTCAAAAGTGAGGACGAACTGCGGAAGATCCTGGCGGTGATCAAGGATTGAGTGTTATCCGCCGACCTGCCTACCTGCAGGCAAGGTTTCGCCGATCCCGCAGATGCTGCGTGGTACAAGCTCACGTGCGTGTTCTGGACGTTGAGCACCTGTGGGGGTTCAGTGTTCACCTATTCCGGCGTGATGCTTGCCATCTTTGCGCCATGCGTTCGGTCGCGGTCCTGACTTTCATGCTGTGTTTTTCCGCGATGCACGCGCAGGTGGATCCCGTAACACGGATGCCCGTGGTGGACAGTGTGGCCGTGGCCGATCCGCTGGTCGTGAACGGTGAAGCGCTGGTGGATACCGGGAAGACCGTGGAGGCTGCCGACACGCTGAATTGGCGCCAACGCCACTCCTCCAAACGCGCCACGTTGTACAGCGCGATCATTCCCGGTGCGGGGCAGATCTACAACCGCAAGTATTGGAAAGCACCGATCGTCTGGGGTGGCCTGGGGGTGAGCTACTACTTCATCCAACGCAACAACAAGGAATATCGGCGCTACAAGGATGCTTACATCGCCGTGGTGGATGGTGACCCAACCACCACCGATGAGTTCAACGGGCGCATCAGTTCGGCACAGCTCCTGGACGTTACGGACACCTACCGCAAATGGCGCGACATGAGCTACATCGCTGTGGGGTTGGTGTACATCCTGAACATCGTGGATGCCAGCGTGGACGCCAACTTCGTGCGCTTCGATGTGGGGCGTGATCTTTCGCTGGGTGTTGGACCATCCTTGGAACTGGCGGCACAGGGCGCACCGGGCATTTCGCTCGGGCTAGCGTTGCGCTGAACCGGCCTTCAGCGGCGGTTACCTTCGCGGCCTCTCTAAGAAGAAGCACATGCGCATCGCACTTTTCGGATCAGGAAGGATGGGAAAAGCCATAGAGACCATCGCCGTCCAACGCGGACACACCATCGCCTTGCGCGTCGATTCCAAGAACGCTGGTACACCACCCACGGAATGTGATGTCGCCATCGAATTCAGCAAGCCCGAACATGCACTGGCCAACATGCGGCTGTGCCTGGAGCACGGCGTGCCCGTTGTGGTTGGCACCACCGGTTGGTATGATGAGATGAACGCGGTGAAAGCCCTCGTGAGCGAGCACAAAGGCGCGCTGTTGTGGGCCAGCAACTTCAGTATCGGCGTTAACCTCTTCTTCCGGGTGAACCGGATGTTGGCCGGCCTGATGGACAAACAACCCGGCTATGCGGTCCACATGGACGAGATCCACCATATCCACAAACTGGATGCACCGAGTGGAACAGCGATCACCTTGGCACGCGACATCGACCTGAAGACCGGACGGTATTCGGGTTTCGAACTCAAGGAGCAGGTTGAACTCAAGGGGCAGGAGCAGGGGCAAAAGGCAGGGAATGCTGCTGCCCCTGCCCCTGCCCCTGGCCTTGGTCTCGTCCCCATCCATAGCCAGCGGATCGGCGAAGTGACGGGCACGCACACGGTAACATGGTCCAGCGCCAATGACCGCATCGTGATCACCCATGAGGCGTTCGACCGCACGGGGTTCGCTTCGGGTGCGGTGGTCGCTGCCGAGTGGATCCAGGGGCGGAAAGGCCTGTTCACCATGGATGATGTGCTGGATACGGTGTGAAATTCAGGCGCTAGGGCAGGTGCAGGAGCAATACGGGATCATTGCCCCTGCCCTTCGCCTGTCATCCTGAACAACGACCACTGGTACTGGCGTTCACAGCATTTCACGTTCCCCGGCGTTCCACGTCAGGGCTAGTTCGCACCTTCGCTGACCGCAGACCGACGCCATGATCCCATACCTCTTCCTTTTCGCCTACTTCGCCGTGCTCTTCGCCAGCCTGTGGAAGCTGTTCCAAAAGGCCGGTAAACCGGCGTGGGCAGGCTTCGTGCCGGGCTACAACATCCTCGTGTGGCTGCAGATCAGCGGCAAACCCTGGTGGTGGATCTTCCTCTTCCTGGTGCCCGGTGTTAACCTGCTCATGTTCATCCTCATGAACGTGAACATCAGCATCGTCCTGGGCGAACGCAGCTTCAAGGACCACCTGATCATGACCTTCTTGCCATGGGTGAAGATCCCGCAGACGGTGTTCGCCAACAACAGCTACGTAGGACCGATCCCCGTGGCCGAGCGCAAACGCGGCCTCTTGGGCCAATGGGGCGATGCCATCCTTTTCGCGGTGATCGTGGCTACCGTGTTCCGCACGTTCACGTTCGAGGCCTTCACGATCCCCACGCCTTCCATGGAGAAGAGCCTGCTGGTGGGCGATTACCTCTTCGTGAGCAAGTTGAGCTACGGCCCGCGCATGCCCATGACGCCGGTCACCTTCCCCTTCACCCACCACACCATGCCGCTCTCCACCAGCACGCCTTCGTTCGTGAACTGGTTCAGCCAGCCTTATCGGCGATTGCCCGGTTTCGGCTCGCCGCAACGGGGTGATGCCGTGGTGTTCAACTTCCCCGAAGGCGATACCGTGGTGGCCAATTTCCAGAACCAGAGCTACTACCAGCTGGTGCGGAACTATGGACGCAAGAAGATCCACGATCCCAATTTCCGCATGCTGAACATGGTGGATGGCCAAGTGCGGCAGGTGCCTACCGGTGGGATCCTCGTTCGTCCGTTGGATAAGAAGGAGAACTACATCAAGCGTTGCGTGGCCATTGCTGGCGATTCTTTGGAAGTGCGCCATGGCGTGGTGTATGTGAACGGCGAAGCACAGCCACTGCCCACGGAAGGCCAACTCGCGTACGACTTCGTGCTGAAGTCGAAGTTCAATGAGAAGCGGATGAAGGAACTGTTCGACATCAGCCCGGACGACATCGGCCCGAACGAATACGGCGGTGTTTCCATCCCCTTGACCGCCGATGCAGCTGAGAAGTTGAAGGGCTTCGACAATGTGGTGAGCATGACGCGTCAAGAACATCCGCGTGGCTACAGCAACGAGTACCAGAAGCTCCCCTACTTCCCGAACCACCCGGACTACGACTGGACCGAGGACAACTTCGGCCCCATCTACATCCCCAAGAAAGGCGCGACCGTGCAGTTGAACGAACGTGTACTACCGCTTTACGAAAGGGCGATCCGGGTGTACGAACACAACGACTTGGAGGTCCGCGATGGACAGATCTTCATCAACGGACAACCGGCGCTGAGCTACACCTTCCAACAGGATTATTTCTGGCTGATGGGAGACAACCGCCACCGCTCGCAGGATGCCCGTTTCTGGGGCTTCGTGCCGCATGACCATGTGGTGGGCAAGGCCGTGCTGGTCTGGTTCACCAAGGATCCGTACACCGGCATCCGTTGGAAACGGTTGTTCAGTACCGTGAAGTGATCCGCGTTCGGATCTGACCGAACTTCCCAAGATCTGGTGCGTAGCACCCGTGTGCGATGACGATGTGGGCCAAGATCAAACAAGGCTGGAACGCCCTTAACGAATGGCTTAAAGCTTTCGTGATGGCCTTGGTGTTGTTGATCGCGCTACACCTGTTCGTGGTGCGCTGGGTGATCGTTGAGAGCACCAGCATGTTCGCAACGCTGAAGCCCGGTGATCTGGTGCTGGTGCAGCGGTGGCCCATGTGGACGGGCTTTTCGCGCGGCGATGTGGTGGTGTTCCGCGATCCGCTGAAGGATGATCTGGCCATGGCACGCCGACCGTTGTTGGTGAAGCGGATCGCAGGTCTACCGGGTGATCGTGTGGAACTGAAGCATGGTCGGCCGGTGGTGAATGGACGTGAACTGCTCGGCCTCACGCATGGCACGCAGTCCTACTTGATCCGGTTGCGCGACGAACGCTTCGCCGATAGCCTTTTCGCGGAGCTGGGTCTGACCCCGCATGCGTTCCAACCGGGCCGTTCCATCGTGGAAGCACCGTTGAACGATGTGTTGGCCGATGCGGTGGAGCGCCTACCCTACGTCATCAGCGTGGACCAGATGGGGCTCGCCACCGGATCGCCGCGCCACATCTTCCCCTTCAGCCCACGCTACCCATGGAACGGCGATGATTATGGACCCATCCAGGTGCCCGCCAAAGGAGATACGCTGCACATCAACGTGGACAACCTGCCGCTGTACGACCGTATCATGAGCGTTTACGAAGGCCACGAACTGGGCGTGGACCGCAATGTGCTGCTGCTCGATGGCAAGCCGTTGACCGACTACGTGGTGGAGCAGGACTACTACTTCGTGCTGGGCGACAGTCGCCACCACAGTGCCGATTCACGCTACTGGGGCTTCGTTCCGGCGGACCACCTCACCGGCCGCGCTGGCCTGCTGCTCTGGGGCAAAGGCGTGGATGGATCGCGCAGCGGACGCGACTGGACGCCGCTGTAGCCGGTATTTTTGCCCCATGCGTTGGACTTGGTTCGTAGTTCCGGTGATGATCCTGGCCGGTTGTGGTGATAGCAACACCGAAGAAGACCTGTGTGCCAAGGTCTTCGTGCCATACCCGGACATGATCTCGCAGCGCACACGCACGCACCTGAACGCGACCTACGTGGATGGCATGGCCTTCTACAGCCGGGGCGAATACGTACAAGCGCGCGACAGCATCACGAAGTTCCTGGATGTGCAACGCGCCGATCTAACGGGATACATCTACCTGGCGTGCACCTATCTCGCCTTGGGCGATCCGTATAAAGCGGAGTTGCAGCTGGATCATCTGCAGAAGAGCAACATTCTCCAGTACGACGACCAGATCGAGTGGTATACCGTGGTCTGCCTTGTGTGCAGCGGCCAGTTGGAACGTGCGCGGGCAGAGGCCGAAGCGATCGTGGCGACGAAGAACCATACCTACACCAAAGAGGCCCGAAAGCTGTTGGCCGAACTTCCGGGTTCCTGATGAACACGTTGGTAGAGCGTTTGCGCGCGCAGCTGACCGCTCCCTTGCCGGGCCATGATCGTTTCTTGGAACTTTCCGGCTACAAGCGACCGGATATCGAGCGGGCGATGCGACTGGATCCACCGCCACGGGAAAGTGCAGTGCTGGCGCTGCTCTACCCGAAGCAGGATGAATTGCACTGCCTGTTGATGCTGCGTCCGCAATACGAAGGTGTACACAGCGGGCAGGTGAGTTTCCCCGGTGGCAAACGCGAAGCTGCGGATGCCTCCATCCAGCACACGGCCTTGCGCGAGTTCATGGAAGAGACCGGTGCGGAAACGAGCGGCATCGACGTGTTGGGTGCGCTGAGCCCGGTCTACATTCCGCCGAGCCGCATGTTGGTGACACCGTTCGTAGGCTATGCGGAACGCATCGGGCCGTGGAGCCCTGATCCCAAGGAAGTGGCGCGACTGCTGGAGGTGCCGCTGAAATTTTTGCTTCGGAAAGACATCCTGAAACGGCGCGAGCAGTTCATCCAGGTGATGGGTGGCAACGTGGAGATCCCCTACTTCGATGTGCAGGGCGAAGTGGTCTGGGGGGCTACCGCGCTGATGATCGCGGAACTACGCGAACTGCTCAACGGCCACGCCCAGTTTGGCGAGTAGCGCATCGTTGGCGCGCATTCCACGGCCGTCCTTGCTGTAGTTCGGCTTCAGGCGGCGCACGAAGTACATGTCGATGCGACCCTTGTTCTTGGCCTCCACGGCGCCGCGGTGTTCGCACTCGAAGTAGTCCTTCACCAGTTCGTACGTGGCTCCGCTGATGTTCACTTCGCCGGGTTCGCCGCTGCTTTCCATCCGGCTGGCGGTGTTCACGGCATCACCCCAGATGTCGTAGGCGAATTTGCGTTTGCCCACCACACCAGCCACCACCGGACCACTATGCAATCCGATGCGCAGAGACCACGGTTGTTTGCCGGATGCCGCATGTTCCTTGCGCCACACCTCCATCAGCTCGCGCACTTCAACGGCGGCCATCACCGCTTTCACCGCGTGGTACTTGTCCGGCGAAGGCACACCACAGGCGCTCATGTAACTGTCGCCTATGGTCTTGATCTTCTCGATGCCGTACTTGCCGATGATCTCGTCGAAGTGGATGAAGCAGGTATCCAGTTCGCTCACCAGTTCTTCCGGCGTCATCTTCTCGGCCACCTGGGTGAAGCCTTTCATGTCCGTGAACATCACCGTTACCTGGTCGTACCGGCGTGCCGTGGCTTTGCCGTTCTCCTTCAGCTCGTCACTGATCTCTTTCGGCAGGATGTTCAGCAGCAGGTCTTCGATGCGCACCTTCTGCCCTTCGATCTCCTTGCTCTGTGCCACCACCTCGGCGGTGCGTTCGTCCACCTTGCGTTCCAATATGATGTTGCGCAAACGCAGTTGCCGCTCGCGCACTTTGATGTAGCTGAACAGGATGATGCTGAGCGCCGCCACTAGCGCGGTATAGAACCACCAGCTGCGGTACCACGGTGGCAGAATGGTGAACTCGAATTCCGTGGGTGGATCGCTCCATACCCCGCTGCGGTCCATGGCCTTCACTTGGAAGGTATAACTGCCCGGTGGTAGCGCGGGGTAATAGGCATCGGTCTCCGTGGTTATCGGTTGCCAGTCTTCGTCCAGACCTTGCAACTTGTACATGTACCGCACGGCGTTCGGGTCGCTCAGCGAAACACTGCTGTATGCGATACGCACGTTCCTGTCGCTGTGGTCCAAGCGGGCTTCGTCCATCGGACGATCCTCCAGATTCACTTTCCAGCCGCGCAAGGCTACCAATGGTGCGACGGAGCGTTCCGCCCCTTTCTCACTGCCCACGCGTGTAGCACCATTCACCGTACCGAACCAGAGGTCTCCGGACTTCGTGGTCCATACCGCGTTCGGTTTCACTTCGATCCCCGTGAATCCGGCGCGTTCCGTGAAGGCGACGAATCCACCTTTCTTCGGGCGCCACTTGTTGAGGCCTTTGTTGGTGCCGATCCAGACATGACCGTTCTGGTCGCGGCCCAGTGCTTTGATGGAGTTGCTCAGCAGCCCTTCCGCTTCGGTGAAACGCTGCACTTCCTTGCCGTTCTCCAGTACGATGATGCCCTGCCCTTCTGTACCCACCCAGATGCGGCCTTGATCATCCTGGACGAAAGCCGTTGCCGTGAACGAACGACCAAGGTCGACGGGTTTGGCGATGCCGTTATTGATCCGTGTGATGCCCTTTACCGTGCTGCCCACCCAGATGGTACCAGCCTTGTCGCGGTAGATGGCTACGACACTGTTGGATGCCAGCCCATCTTCCTCCGTGATGAACGTGGGTGGAGTTCCGGATCCTGGCAGGTAGCGGCGTACCCCGTTCAACCCGCCGATCCAGAGCTCGCCCGCTTGGCCTATCTCCAGCGCGGTGACCTTACCAGCGCCGAGGCCTCCGGTGATCTCCACCTCATCGGTGATCCGTTCCGTACGTGGATCGTAACGCAGCAATCCGCCATTGTCCGTGCCGATCCACATGTAGCCCTTGTCGTCTTCGCGCAAGCAGCGGATGAAGTTGGTGGGCAGCAACCCCTGTTGCACGGTGATGGTGCGCACGATGCCTCCTCCTTCACGGTTGGATAGGATAACGATGCCGCCATTGGTGCCGAACCAAGCACGGCCCATATCATCTTCTGTTACCGCCCAAACTTGTGGGTCGATCAGGCCATCGGCTTCGCTGAAGCACACGAACCGATCCCCTTTGAAGATGTCCAGACCACCATCGTTGGTACCGATGAGCAAATTGCCCTCGCGGTCTCGACTGATGGATCGGATGAAGGTGCTATGGAGTCCGTTGGCTTTGCTGAAACTCCTGATCCTGTCCGCATTGATCAAGGTAGCCCCGCCATCCAAGGTCCCTACCCAGATCCCGCCATCGTTGTCCTCGCCGAAACAGGTCACCGTGCCGCTGGTGAGGCCGTTGGCCGGTGAGTATTGCAGGGCTTTACCGTTCTCGAACTTGAACGCTCCACCACCGCGTGTTCCCAACCACAATGCGCCACTTGCATCCTCGAAAAGCGTGTTGCACTGGAACAGGTCGTGCCATCCGGGGATCTTCATTTCTTCGGCCTTTTCGGCTCCCTTGGCGATGGAACGGATGGTGCCCCGATCCTCGATGAAACAGATGCGACCATCCTTCAATTCGGTAGCGGTGAGAAGTACGTTCTGAAGACCTCGTTCTTCGGCGAATCGAGCGGCTTGGATCTCCGTACCTTCTTCTGGAAGTTCGTTGATGCGGTAGGCTCCGTGCCCCGCTGTGGCGATCCAGATGCTGCCATCGGCTGCTTGAACAAGCCCGGTGATCGCACTGTTCATGCCCTTCCCCAAGGTGTATGCTTTGAATTTGCTGCCATCGAACACGGTGATACCACCATCCAGGTGACCGGCCCAGAGGCGTTCCTTTTTATCGAATAGCAGGGAGCGCGCTCCGTTGGGAGCCACGCCTTCCAAGGTGCCGTAATTGGTGACTTTGTTCCCGTCGTAACTGGCTAGGCCCGCTTCCGTGCCGATCCAGACCAGTCCGAAGCCGTCCTGAAGTGCCGCATAGACTTTTGATGCGGACAGGTCCTGTGGCACACCCACGTTCTCGAAGAAGTACCGCTGCGCCTGCACCGCGCCACCGGCGAAAAGAAGAACGGCCAACAAAAGCGAACGGAGCATGTCACCCTTCGGGCTGAAGGTGGAACGGCCGCGAAGGGAGAGTGCCATCAGAAGGTCTATCGTGTCAGTTCGTAGAAGGAGGCGTCGCTGCCGGCAGCATCGGACACCACCACGGTCTTGTCCACGCTCTCGCTGTAGTTCTGCATCTGCGCTTTCAGCGAGCCGTAGTTGAAGTAGCTGTAGATATCGTCCTTACGTGCATCCACCGGCACCCAGTAGGCTTTGCCACCTACGGATTTGCCATGGCCGGAGTACCACACCAGGATCGTGCTCACCTTGTTGGTACGCACCAGATCGCGCAGTTCGATGTTGAAGAAACGATCCAGCTGCTCCTTGGAGAGGTTCTTCTTGTTGATGGTCTTGGAGATGGAGTAGTTCGAAAAAGCCTTCTGCATCTTGGTGGCATCGCTGCCGGAAGATTGCACCGCCGGGAAGTTGCGGTAGTTGCTGTTCTCGATGTGGATGACCCACGTGGTGCCGGTGCGCGAAGGCGTTGGTGTGGCGGCTGTACCCGTTGTTGAACCCGCTTGCTTGGGTGGTGTTGCAGCGGCCACAGCGGCAGCTTTGCGTACGATGGTGAAGACCTGGTCCGTGCTGTTCCCGAACTGGTCTTCGGCGTGTACGGTGAACCGGTCCTTGTCCTTCACATCCACCTTGATGCTGAAGTCGGGGTTCATCTGGTCCGGGGCGTAGCTGGCGTTCACTCCGTTCACCGCGATCTGGCGGATGGGTGATCCGTCGCTCACCTTGCCTTCCACGAAGAGGCTCTCCTTCCCCGCTTCCATGGTGACCACCCGATCGTCCGCAGCAACGGGCGAAGTGAGCGCGATGCTCGGGGCGATGCCTTCGCTGCGTTCCACCTTCAACACCACGGAGGTGAGGTTGTCGTAAACGTCCACGGCTTGTACCACGATCTCCTTGTCGCTCGCGCCCCAAGGCACGGTGGCGAAGAACTGCGGATCGCGTTCTTCCTTGTCGTACTCGGCCATGGTGCCGTTCACGGTGATGGCTTTCAACAAGCTTCGATCCAAGATGTGCCCGGAGACCTTCAGGTAGTTCAGCGATGCGGATACCTGTGCCACACTGTCTTTGCTGTACGGTTCCACAACGGTGAGTCGTGGAGCATCACTTTCACGATTCATCTCGAAGACCTGCACAGCGATCCGCAAACGTGCCTCTTCGATCTTCTTCTTGTCCTCCGGGCCGAACGCGCTGTCGCCCACCATGGCTTTTTGCGCCAGCTCGAAGTCCTTCAGCGCGCCTTCCATGTCCAGGTTCGCCTCTTTGCATTCTGCACGAAGCAGCAGCACGGGCACATCCTTGGGGTTCTCCACCAGGATCTTGTTCAGGTCGTTCACGGCGTTCTGGTGCTGGCCGTAGCCGTGGTAGTACAAGGCGCGCTGGTAGTACACGGCTTTGTCCGTTCGGCCCAAGGCCATGCACCGGCTGATGTCGTCGATGGCTTTGGCGTATTCCTTCTGGTGCGCGTAGGCTTTGCTCCGCCAGAACAACGCATCGGTGCTCTGTGGATTCAGTTCCAAGGCGAGGCGGCACTTCTCGATGGCCTTCTCCAAGGTGCGCATCTGCATGGTAGGGCCGGTGTACCGCTCGTAGCGCAGGAGCTGCACTTCAGCTTGTGCCACGTAAGCCGGTTCGTACAAGTGGTTCCACTCGATCACACGGTCCAGGTCGGTCTCGGCCGTCTCGTAATCGCGGGTGGCTGTGCGCACGAGGCCGTGGAGGTAGTAGGTGTCGGTGGTGCCTTTCAGGTTAACGGCGGCATCGGACGCTGCAGTGGCACAGTCCAGATCGCCAAGTTTCAGGCATGCACGTGTTTTCGCTTGCAGCGCCTCCATGTTCTTCGCGTCGCGCAGCAGTGCTATCTCTGCCAAGGCTCTCGCCGTGCTAGGGCTGTCCACTTCCAAGTACGCCATGGCCGCCGCGGCCCCGAAAGCAGCTTCTTCCGGTACTAGCTGGGCGATGTGCCTGCGATCCTTGGCCACTTCCAGCTTCTTCCCGAGCAGTTCGTTCACCTCGGCCCGGGCCTGGAACGCCTTCACCAGCTTGGGGTCCACGTTGACGGCGAGGTCGTACTTCTCCAGGGCCTTTTCCAGTTGACCTTCCTTGCGAAAGGCATCCCCTTCCTTTAGAAAGGCCTTTCCTCCTTGGGCATGCGCGGCGTGCAGCGACCAACACGAGAGGATGAAGGCGAGCGTACGGATCGATTTCATGGAGAGTAGGAAGCGAAAATAGGACCGATCGGCGGAACGGGCGGCACCTTCACCCCACAGCGATGGCCAGAAGTACCAGGACCGTGTAGATCGCGGCGCCCGCCAAGGCTTGCCAGAACTTGCTGCCTTTCTCCCAGACGGACTCGAAGGTGCGTCCTTTCCGCAACGCGGTCTCAACGAGAACACCGGGTACACGAAGGATCGGCACGATGATCTTCAAGAAGGCCTCGAAAAAGAGCCATCCGAACGCCTCTGCGATCGCTTCGCCCAACGGCATTGCTCAACGTTACTCCTCCCCTGTGGCTTTGGCCATCATGCCCGGCGTAACTCCCGTTGTGCTGAACCCACCATCGTGGAAGAGGTTCTGCATGGTGACATACTTGGTAAGATCGCTGAAGAGCGTGAGGCAGTACTTCGCGCAGTCCTCTGCGGGGGCGTTGCCCAGCGGGCTCATCTCCTGTGCGAACCCGTAGAAGCCACCGAAACCCTTGATGCCGGCACCGGCCGTGGTCATCGTTGGGCTTTGGCTGATGGTGTTCACACGTACCTTCTTCTCCATGCCCAGGTAGTAGCCCCATGAACGCCCAATGCTTTCCAGCAAGGCTTTGGCATCGGCCATATCACCATAACCCGGGAACACACGTTGGGCCGCGATGTAGCTGAGAGCCACCACGCTGCCACCATCGGCCAGGGCATCGGTGCGCTTGGCGGACTGGAGCATCCGGTGGAAGCTCATGGCGCTGATGTCCAGGGTCTGCTTGTACCACTCGTAGTTGAGGTCGTCGTAGGCCTTGCCTTTCCGCACGTTGGGGCTCATGCCGATGCTGTGCAGGAGGAAATCCACCTTTCCGCCGAAGTGGGCCACGCTCTCGGTGAAAAGCTTGTCCAGGTCCTCGTCCTTGGTGGCGTCGGCCCCGATCACAGGAGCCTTGGTGGCCTCGGCCAGCTTGTTGATCTCGCCCATGCGCATGGCCACCGGAGCGTTGGTGAGCACGATGCTAGCGCCCTCGGCATGAGCCAGTTCCGCTACCTTCCAAGCGATGCTTTGTTCGTTGAGGGCACCGGTGATGATGCCGCGCTTTCCTTTCAAAAGTCCGTAGGCCATGGTTCGCAGTTGTGGGGGTGAATATAGCTGGCTGCGCCGACCTGCTCTTGGGATCCCTTGACCTGGATATGATCCGGGTGACGCCATGCCCGCGAGGTCGTCTATATTGGCACGTTCCAAAACCTGCTCGCTCCGATGAAGTTGAACCACTACGCTGCAGCCTTCGCGCTGCTGATAGGACATTCCGCGCTCGCCCAATGTGTTTCCACCTTCCCGCACAACGAGCCGTTCACGAGCTTCGCCGTGGGAACCGCTGGAACCATGGCCAACAACTGGACCAACGAGACCGGCGACAACCTGAACTGGTGGGGTGATGATAACGGCACGCCCACAGCCAATACCGGACCTATCGGCGACCATACCACGGGAAACACCGAGGGCCGTTACCTCTATGTGTCCGCTGCGGCTGTTGGTGCAACACCGAGCAAAGTGGCCATCCTCCAATCGCCATGCTTCAACCTCACCGGCCTTTCCAGCCCGTACGTCACCTTCTGGTACCACATGCAAGGTGCACAGCAAGGTGCATTGGCCGTGGACCTGAATGTGAACGGCGCTACGGTGAGCAACGTGTGGACCACTTCTGGCGACCAGGGCCACCGGTGGAAGCAGGGTTGGTTGAACTTATCCCCTTACATCGGCCAAGCCAACCTGCGCATCATTTTCCGGGCCACTACGGGCACGGGTGTCCAGAGCGATATCGGCTTGGATGATGTGTTCGTAGGCAACATGACCGCCGTGCTCGGTTGTAACGAACCCACAGCGAGCAACTACAGCGGTGCGGCGAACATCAACAACGGATCCTGTAACTACAGTTGCCCGGCAGGCCAGACGCGCATCCGTGTGGAGATCGTACGCGATCGGTATCCGGCGGAAACGTCTTGGACATTGAAGAACGGAACCTCCGGTGTGACCCTGGCTAGCGGGACCAACACCGGCACCACCCTCTGTGTGCCTTCCAATACCTGCATGGTGTTCCGCATCAACGACACCTACGGAGATGGCATCTGTTGTGGCTTCGGCAATGGGGAGTACCGATTGTACGTGAACGAGGTGCTGGTGCAGCAAGGTGGTGACTTCAATTACTTCGAGGAGACCATCGTGAACTGCCCGCCGGGCTTCAGCTGCACAACGGCCAACCCGCTCACGCTCGCCCCGATCGGCAGTACGTTCCCGGTCACCATCGCCACCTTCACCACGAATACCGTGGAGGAGTGGTACGACTTCACCCCGNNTCCCCCCGCCGCAAACCGGTTCGTACACCATCAGCACCTGCGGAACGAACACGTGCGACACACGCCTTTGGCTGTACGACATGAACTGCGCGCAACTGGTGTTGAGCGACGGTATCGAAGGGGCCACCTTCGGTGATGATAACGACGGCGGCTGCGGCGAACAGGCCGTAGTGAACGCGAACATGCCTGCCGGTGTGGTCCACCACATGCGCGTGGGTGATAACGCAGGCGATTGCGGCGGAGCGGTGACCGTGACGATCACCTACAACGGTCCTGTGGTGGGCTGCATGAACGCCCAGTCCTGCAACTTCAATCCGTTGGCCACCATTGCTTGCACCGATTGTTGCATCGCTTTCGGCTCGTTGGAATGCCCCGATGGCCCCGATCTGATCATGAGCTCTTCGGCCTTGTCCAGCAGCCTATCCATGAGCAGCGTCAACATAACGGATGCATGTGCTCCTGTGGAAGGGTGTACCAAAGGCATGGGCCTTCGCAATGTGATCCGATTCACCACACGGATCGAGAACATCGGTACCACGGATTATTACATCGGCAACCCCAACGCCCAGCCGCAGATGTTCAGCACCAACAACTGCCACGGCCATGCCCACTACGAAGGGTATGCGGACTACATCCTGTTCGACCAGGGCGGCAATGCCATCCCGGTGGGCTTCAAGAACGGGTTCTGTGTGATCGATGTGGGTTGTTATCCGGGAAGTACAGGCCAGTTCGGTTGTAGCAACATGGGTATCACCAAGGGCTGCTACGACATCTACAGCTCCAGCACAACGTGCAATTGGATCGATGTAACGGACGTGCCCGCAGGGACCTACACCCTTGTGTTGCGCACCAACTGGCAACGTGCACCCGACGCGTTGGGCAGGCATGAGCGCGACTACACCAACAACTTCGCCCAGGTCTGCATCAACCTCACACGGAATGAACAGAACGTGCCCTCGTTCACCGTGGTAGCCAATTGTGCGCCCTATGTGGATTGCCTCGGCCAGCCTTATGGCGA
The DNA here is from genome assembly GCA_002482775.1 of Flavobacteriales bacterium UBA7690. Lineage (GTDB taxonomy): Bacteria > Bacteroidota > Bacteroidia > Flavobacteriales_F > PHOS-HE28 > PHOS-HE28. The sequence goes on from DLGQ01000082.1 coordinate 22,692, forward strand.
TGCTCGTTTCGATTGCACCGGGGTCTGCGATGGTCCGGTGAAGCGGGGCGACCTGAACAATGATCTGGCACAGACGCAACCCGATGCCGCCACCTATGTGTCCTCCATCCTGGGAGAAGATATCTCACCCACCAACTGCAACGACTTGAACGGGGACGGATCCATTACGGTGACCGATGCTGCGCTGATGGTGAACTGCTATACCCAACGCCATATCCACGAACAGTCGGGGACCATCGTGAACTACCACCCTTGGTGCGAATTTCCACGCGGATACCTGAGTTCCCCCGATACCGTGATACTGAGCTTGGCCAACCATGACCCGGTGAACAAGACCGTGGATGTGATGGTCAAGAACCCCTCTTGCCGTTTGCTGGGTTATGAGTTCGAGCTAAGCGGCCTTACCATTCAAACGGCCCAGAACCTCGCTCCTAGTTTGGTGGGCGACATCTCCCTGAACACTTCGTTCGGTGGTACCAAGGTCATCGGCTTGTCTTATGTCGATAGTTCCTTGTCACGGACCAACGCCTTCGTTCCACTTTGCCGCATCAGCTACCTGTCGCTCACCGATGCTTCCGTTTGTATCGCCTCCATAACTGATGTCGTGAACCAGGATGCCAACAACGTGATCACCCGTGTTGAAGGAGGTTGCCTTACCGTGCCCAATACCGTTACCGTCTCGCCCAAGGTGTGGCTCGATGGTCCTTACGAATCCCTGACCGGCCGCATGCGCGATGACCTGCGCGTGGCTTCACGTATCCCCGCATTGGAGCCGTATACGGCATTGGGGTTTGCACAAGCGGCAGGGGGTGGTGGCGAGACCGTAAGTGCACCAGTACTGGCCGTTACCGGAGACAATGCCGTGGTGGACTGGGTCCTGGTGGAACTGCGTTCGGCGAGTTCGCCAACCACTGTGGTCGCCACACGTTGCGGCCTGCTCCAAAGGGATGGTGACATCGTAGCGACGGATGGCACCGGCCCACTGCAGTTCCAGGCCACGCCCGGAACGAGCTATTTCGTTGCTGTGCGCCACCGCAACCACTTGGGCGTGATGACCAGCACCAGCCGTGAACTGGCGTCTGCACCAGTGGTAGTGGACTTCCGTACGACCGCAACTTCTGTACACGGTACCAATGCTCGCAAGAACCTTGGCGGTGCCATGGCGATGTGGGCCGGCAATACCAAGGTGGATAACGTGGTGCTCTACACCGGCCAGAACAACGACCGTGATCCCATCCTCCTGATAATCGGTGGTGTGGTCCCGACCAACGTGGTAGAAGGCTACTACTTGGAAGATGCCAACCTGAGCGGCGATGTGAAATACACCGGCTCGGCGAACGATCGTGACCTGATCCTTCAGAACATCGGCGGCTTGGTGCCTACCAACAACCTGCCGCAACAACTGCCTTAAAGACCGCCACCGGCTTGACCGGTATACCTGTACTTGCTTCTCTTTGACGTTCCACCAGCCCCTGACCATGGCCCGTTCTTTCCTGCGTACACTTCCCATTCTCGTTGCCACCGCGGTTGCACCATTTTCCATAGTTGCACAGATCGAACAAGGAGGCGTTCCCGCCAGCCTTGGCCGATCATTGGACCAACCGGCCGGTGTGCGGTTGCCCAACGTGGATGTAGCTGCCCTAGCGGCGCAGGACGCCCTGAACGATAACAACAAGGCTATTCCTTGGCGCTTTGGCAAGAACCATAGCGTGAACCTGAGTCTGGAGAACTCCGGCTCGTGGACCGTGCTGGGCGACGGCACCCGTGTTTGGCGTCTGGGACTTGAATGCCCGGATGCGTTGAGCGTGAACTTCGAGTTCCACGATTTCCGGCCCGCTCCGGGAGGCAAGGTCTTCGTCTTGGATCAATGGGGCGGATACCTCGGCGCGTTCACCTCGGCCAACGATCCTACGGGAACCCATGTGCTCGGCGTGCAAGCCGTGAAGGGACAGCGTATCACCGTGGAATACAGCATACCGGCCACTGGACCTGTTGGCAACCTCCGCATCGGGCAGGTAACGCACGGGTACCGAGATATCTTCCGCTATTCGCGCGCCTTGGGCGAATCGGGTGCCTGCAACAACAACGTGATCTGTGCGGAAGGTGATCCATGGAGGGACCAGATCCGCTCGGTGGCCATGATCGTGGTGGGTGGTGAAGGTGCCTGTACGGGTACGCTGATCAACAATTGCGCGAACAACGGCACCCCCTATTTCCTTACCGCGAACCATTGCCTAGGTGGTAACGTGAGCACCTGGGTCTTCCGCTTCAACTGGAACAGTCCCACCTGCAGCCCCACCACCAACGGCACCACCACCCAGACCGTGAGCGGTGCCACCTTGCTCGCCAGCAGTGCAGGTACCGATGTGGCGCTTCTTCAACTGAACAGCACGCCACCCGCGGCGTACAACGTGTATTACAGCGGCTGGGACCGCAGCGGTGCTTTCCCAACGGCCCAAACGTGCATCCACCATCCCTCGGGAGACATCAAGAAGATCAGCTTCGATACGAATGCACCCACACAGGTCACCTACGGCGGTGCTTCGTGCTGGCGGATCCTGAATTGGGAAGACGGCACCACCGAACCGGGCAGCAGTGGCAGCGGCCTCTGGGACCAGAACAAACGGCTGATCGGCCAACTTTTCGGAGGCACTGCCAGTTGCAGCAGTATCACCAACGACAATTACGGTCGCCTGGACCTGAGCTTCCCGTTGCTCCAGACCTGGTTGGGGAACTGCGGGAATACCCTCAACGGATATGACCCCAACGCGCCCACTCTCGCCTTGGATGTTCAGGCTGTTTCGCTGAACGCAACCAGTGGCAACAACTGCACCGGAACGATCGCCCCTACCGTCACCGTGCGCAATGCAGGTACCTCTACGCTCACGAGCTTCCAGGTCGGGTGGGCTTTCAACACGGGGGCTTCGGGCAACGTGCCTTGGACCGGATCGCTAGCAAGTGGCGCAAGTACGAACGTCCCGCTCGGTAGCATCGCACTACCGGCAGGCCTGCTTACGCTTACGGCTACTGTTAGTGCCCCCAACGGGGGGACCGACCAGAATGGCGGGAACAACGCGGCGGCTTCCACCCTTTCCTATGGAACGAACACGGTGACCTTCAACCTGAGCACGGACCGCTATGGGGACGAGACCACCTGGCTGATCCGAAGTGGCGCCACCACCATCGCCAGCGGTGGACCCTATGCGCGGCAAGCGAGCAACGGAGCCTATCCGCAAGCACCGATCAACCTCTGTTTGCCCGATGGATGCTACGAACTGGTAGTGAATGATTCATACCCCGATGGCATGTGCTGCGCCTACGGCAATGGGTCTTTTGCGCTGACGAATGCACAAGGTGCCGTGCTGGCTTCCGGTGGCACTTTCACCTCCAGCTCGGTGAACGCGTTCTGCGTAGAGCCAGGCGTGCTGTTGAACGCCCAAGTATTGCTCGAAGGCCCCTACGGCACCGGACCTACCATGAGCGATGCGCTACGCACCGGGAACTGGATCCCGAACACGGAACCATATACCGGCCTTGGTTTCACACACGCTGGCGGTGGTGGTGGAGAGACGGTCACCAGCGGCGTGCTCGCCGTTACGGGCACGGACGCGATCGTGGATTGGGTCTTTGTTGAATTGCGGAGTGCAGCACCGAACTACACCCGTGTGGCAACCCGCTGCGCTTTGTTGCAGCGCGACGGCGACATCGTGGACACCGACGGAACTTCAGCTTTGCGTTTCACGGTGGCCGGTGGTGTGAATTACCACGTGGTCGTGCGGCACCGGAACCACCTCGGCGTGATGAGTGCATCTTCCTACGCCCTTTCCTCCACAGCCATCACGGTGAACTTCAAGAGTTCGGCTACCGCGACCTATGGCACGGAGGCGCGTAAGACCCTTGGTGGGGTGCAGCTGATGTGGGCTGGGGACTGCAACGCCAATGGCCAGATCCTCTACACGGGTTCCGGCAATGACCGCGACCTGGTCCTTTCGCGCATCGGCGGGACCGTCCCCACCAATTCCCAGAACGGCTACCACGGCGAAGACCTCAACCTGAACGGCAACGTGCTCTACACCGGTTCCAGCAACGACCGGGACATCATCCTCCAGAGCATCGGGGGTATCGTACCCACCAACGTGCGCAGGCAACAGCTGCCGTAAGGGATCACTTCGT
>DLGQ01000010.1:0-54435 GCA_002482775.1 Flavobacteriales bacterium UBA7690
CCTTCTCGTGGCTGCGCAGGCTGAAGGCGTCCTGGTCCTCCCGGCTCACCTTGAAGTCGCGCGCCACGGCCTCGGCGGTGAGGCCCATGCCCCAGTAGTACGTGGGGTTCGCCTTGCCCACCTTGGCGTTCGGCACGATGCGCCAGCCGCCGAAGGGGATCGGGCTCATGCACTCCACGCCGCCCGCCACGATCACGTCGGCCTGCCCGCTGTGGATCTTGGCCGCCGCAATGGCGATGGTCTCGCTGCCGCTACTGCAGTAGCGGTTCACCGTCATGCCCGGCACCTTGTCGGTGTTCAGGCCCATCAGGCTGATCATGCGGCCGATGTTCAGGCCCTGCTCGGCCTCGGGCGTGGCGTTGCCCACGATCACATCGTCGATGCGGTCGCGCTCCAGCCCGGGCACCGAGCCCACCAGGTGGTTCACGACGTGCGCGGCCAGGTCGTCCGGACGCGTGAAACGGAATTTGCCGCGGGGGGCTTTGCCTACGGCGGAACGGAAACCGGCGATGATGTATGCGTTCATGGTTGCTCATGCCGGACTTCCGGCGGTGTTGAAGTTAGGTTGGTCCGCAGGTGGTCGCGGAAGGTGGTCTCGAGATCCCGAAGGGTGTCCATTACCTCCTCGAATGGAGGTCTTTCGCCGTAGAACATGTCGCTCTGCATGCTGTCGTGATCGTGCTGCCATGCATCGCGGGCTGCGCCTTCCGGAATCATGCTGAAGCCTTCGCGGAGCAACGCGTCGTAGTCCACACCGGGATAGCGGTAGTAAATGCTGCGTTGTTGCACAACGGCCGGATAAAGATCCGTGCGTGCAATGGCTTTCGTGGTCACACCAGCGCGATGCAGGAAGTACAGGTCGAAGTAGTGGCGTGCCAGCCGTGCACGAGGTCCGTCGGGGCGTTGGATAAGTACCTCATGCAGCAAGAGCGCTTTCTCGATCAGCGTGCGTTCAGCTTCGAGGGTGCGGACCATGAATGCACCATCGCCCAACTCTTCCGGGAACAGTTCGTTCAGGTAGGCACGCACGGGTATGGGCACGCTGGGCCATGCGTCGGCCTTGGCCACAAGATCCACTTTCACGTAGTCCAGCAAGTAGCCACCACTGTTGTTGAAGTGCTTCGGGTAGCCGAAGGAGATCACCGTTTCGTGGTTGTCGCTGTCGGGGTTCAGGTCGAGGCTCCAAGCACGCCCTTGCATTTCGTGCTCAAGCGCATTCCGCAGCGCAGGCAACAGAACATCAGTGGCCCATGCTCGACAAGCCTTGGCGATCTTCTTGGCGCGTTCCTTCTGCTGGCGTGACGAGTGCTGCGGACCGGGTATGCCATCTTCAGTAAGGCCTAGCGCGTGGCGGTCAACGACCAAGTCCACATCTTCCGAGAAACGCTCAGTGATCTTGTGCGCCTTTGAAAGCGATGTTCCTCCTTTGAACGTGAGGTGCTCACCGATATCCGGTAAAGCCATCACGTTCTCCAGTAAGAGGCACACGAACACGTCCTTCTCGATGCTTTGTTCTGGAAGGCGAAAGCGCTTATTGGCTTCATCAAGCAAGAACAGTTGCCTTTCGACCGGAAGTTGGAGGAATGTGCGCGTGCTCATGGTGCTTCAGCTATTAAGCGACGCATGACATCCGCGATCCACACCGGCGCGATGTCCAGATCCTTCTTCAGATCTTCTTTGCCGGTCGGCGGCAACCTTCGGAGCAGCTCGGCATATTCCTCCTTGCCGAAGTGCTTTCGGCCATGGTCGCGCAGCCCCTGGATCACCAGGTAGCCCACCTCGGTGCGCGCCTGCATATACCGCCTGCTGGTACGGCGCAGCACGATCTCATATCCTCGGCCACCAGGACTCGTAGGCTTCATGCGGATCGTGCGCGAGCGACCATCGGTTTGATAGGCAATGCGCATCGGCACTTGGGTGCTGATGCCCGTGATGTTCGCCGCACGAGCATGCGTCTCCCGTATCCGCACACCGTCCCGGCGTTCAACGGCTTTCATGACAGCCTCGGTGGAGAAGGTGTACTCACCATATACCGGGTCCACCACCGGATAGTGATAGAACCCGTTGCCGATGTTGCGCACCACCTCCTTCTTCACCAGCCGGTGCAAGGCCACGGCCACCGCGCTGCGCCCACCCAGGTCGCAGAAATCCTTGGGGGTGAACACGCTGCCCCGGCCACGCTCTTCCATGCGCGCCAGTACCAGCTTTTCTACCGAGGGGCGTTTCATTGTGGCCTGTTTTGTAACACAAAAGTATACGAAAGTGTTACAAATGTTGTTTCGTGCTGAAGGTCAGGTGGTTGGGTGTGGTTTGCGGGGCACGGAGCCCACCAGGTGGTTCACCACGTGCGCGGCCAGGTCATCGGGACGCGTGAAACGGAATTTGCCGCGGGGCGCTTTGCCCACTGCGGAACGGAAACCGGCGATGATGTATGCGTTCATGGGGTGATGTCGTGTTGGGTCGGAACCGAGGTCAATGGCTCAGGCGTGCCGACTTTGAGTTTGAGGTGAATGGCAGACGCAAAGTCAAGGGCTTGAAAATCAGTGTCAAAGCTGTTTGTCTTTGAGTTCGGGTTGAGTCTCTTTGTGTTTTGGGCGTGCCCCCTCGCAAAGCCTCGGGGTCGCGCTCTCCGCTGTACTCCTCGGCCGGATCACCGGCCTGCGGGGTGCCGCTTCGATCGCTCACGCGGTATGCGGTCATTGTGGATGAACGGTTACGTAGTTCTCTATCGCTACACGGTCAGTCAAATCAACGACAAGTGATCCCGGCCAATGCGAGAGCAGCAGTTGCCAATTCCTGCCGATGAGATCAAGAGCATCGATGAAGCGCATCTGACTCTCAGAGGAAGCACCCCAGTTCAGTTCGAGCCATGCATGTGCAAGGATGCCGTCTTTAGAGTCAACGTAGACAACGAATGGATCGAGCTTGAAAGCCACCGTGTCTTTCGCCCTTTCGCGATGGGTGCTGTAGCCTGTGAACACGGTGTCGATCCGAAGGAAACCTTGAGCCGTTAGGACCTCTGCCATCTGCTCCACGGCTATGCCCTTCGTCGACAAGGACACAGGCTCCTCGCTCCTTACATGGATGCCCTTGTATCCGTAGCCATCGAAGTTCTTCTCCGCCGACCGCTGGATCTCTGCTCCCTGAGCGATCAGGAAGCCCTCGTTCTCCCTCGGCACGAGTTCGATCTGGCAATAATCATCCTCATGGAAGTAGATGGATGTGATGCCATCGATCTGTTGCTCCTCCGACTTCGAAAGCGAAGTGACCGGCGAGGCCTGTCCGCCTTTGAACCAAGAGAGGATATGTGACAACGGTTTCATGATAGGCCTTTGAGCTTTCCGCCTATACCCTCACGCTTGATATGTCGAGTTGATTGCGATGCAACTATGCATTTTGAACAGTCTTGTTTCTCTTGGTTTTCTTCGGTGGAAGATGTTGCAAGAGTTCATTCATCCTCTCATCGGAGTCCCTCTTAGCAGCCTTCAATGCAGCCTCGAGCTCTATTCTTTTGGCCATCGGGAAGTAGGAGAACAGAGGGTCCTTCTGGTGCTTTTCGTGAATCCTTGTATTGTGCACCGAAGTAAGTGCGCCGAATAGCTTAGAGTGAAGAGTGTGACAGTATGTATGTCCTTATAGAACTCTTCTGCCGAGATTTTCAACGGCTCAATCAAATCTGCACCAGAGTAGCGCACAGGTATTGGAGCGTTCCTACTTATCAAGGGTACACCGTCATTGTGCTTCACTGAATTTGCGATCCAATTGACCTCTTGCAACGTGGGGTGAAGCCAAACGTCTGACTTCAAGTTGCGTCCGTATATGCGCTCTATGTAGGCTACCGTCGACTCATCGTCCGGCTCATTCGCCAGTGCAGCGTCAATTCTTTCGTAGAGTTTCCTCTGAAATACGTCGTACTTATTCCAGAGATGAACATATCCCAGTCGTACTATCTCGTCCTCATCTTCACTCGACTCAAGTTCAATGTCGAATGCCTCTGGCATACGGGACGCCTCTACTTCAGCTCGCTTTGAATGGCCGAGATTCTGACAGGCAGGGATAAGATGATCGCGGTATAGCTCGAGCAAGTTGTTAAGTGACATGCCAATGCCAAGAACGTGGAGGAAAATGCTCTTAGCACCTTCATGCGCATAGAGCGCTTCGCGGTCTACGATGCGCGCATTCATCGACGCCAAATCCGACATCATATTGTCGTATCGGTTCGTCTTTGCGGCGCGGTTCAACTCTTTTCCAACATGCATCTTGTTAGCCATTTCTGTGCTGCAATGCGAATCAGTTCCGCAACACCTTCCCACTCGTAATGATCGACTGCAACCTTTCCAACGTCTTCCGCTGCATACACAACTCCACAAAAGCCTTCCGCTCCAGGTCCAGCAGGTATTGCTCGCTCACTTCGGTGGCTTCGCTCAGGTCACCCCCGCATAGCACATACCCCAGCTTCTCACTAATGAGCGCATCATGTTGGCTGATGTAGTTCCCGCTCAACATGCTGTTGGCGCCCACGTACACGATGCCGAGGCCTTCCTGGCCGAGCACCTTGATGTCCTTGCGCGGTGCTGGCTTGGTGTAGCCCTTGTTCCAGAGGTCCAGCGCGCATTGTTTGGCGTAGGCCAGCTGGTGGGCGCGGCTCACGATCACTTCGTCCTGGCCCTTGCGCAGGTAGCCGAGCGCGAAGGCCTCGTGCCCGCTGGTGGCCACCTTGGCCTGGCCGATGGTGAGGAAGCGCTCGCGCATGGCGTTGATGCGGATGTCGCCTTCCTTCAGTTCGTCGGCGAGGCGCAGGGCGAACTCCTTGGTGCCGCCGCCGCCGGGGATCACGCCCACGCCGAACTCCACCAGGCCCATGTAGGTCTCGGCGTGCGGCACCACCTTGTCCGCGTGCAGGCAGAGCTCGGTTCCGCCGCCCAGGCACAGCTGGTGCGGGGCCGCCACCACGGGGATGCTGCTGTAGCGCATGCGCATCATGGTGTTCTGGAAGGTGCGCACGGCCATCTCCAGGTCGTCATACTCCTGCTCCACGGCCATCATGAAGATCATGCCCACGTTGGCGCCCGCGCTGAAGTTGGCGCCGTCGTTGTAGACCACCAGCCCCTTGTAGCCTTGCTCGGCGAGGTCGATGGCCTTGTTGAGGCCCTGGATCACCTCCGCGCCGATGGTGTTCATCTTGCTCGTCCAGCTCACGCTCAGGATTCCATCGCCCAGGTGACGCACGGTGGCGGCGCTGTTCTTCCACACCACGCTGCTATCGGGCAGGTCGCTGAGGACGATCAAGCCTTCCGCACGCGGCACCGGCTTGTAGCTCTTGCTCGCGACATCGTAGAAGAGGCGCTTGCCGTTCTCCACCTTGTAGAAGCTGCTGTGTCCGGCGGCGATCATCTCGTTCACCCACGGCGACACCTTCACGCCAGCCGCGTTCATCGCGTCGAGCGCGGCTTTTACGCCGATCGCATCCCACGCCTCGAAGGGCCCCAGCTCCCAGCCGAAGCCCGCGCGCATGCCGTCGTCGATCTTGTAGAGCTCGTCGCTGATCTCAGGGATGCGATGGCTCACATACGCGAACATCGCCTGGAACGAACGGCGGTAGAATTCGCCGGCCTTGTCCGTGCCGTTGTACACCAGCTTCAGTCGCTCGCGCAGGTCATCCACCTTCTTGGCCGCGTCCAACGTGGCGAACTTGGGTTTCACCTGTGGCTTGTACTCCAGCGTCTTCAGGTCGAGGGAGAGGATCTCGCCCTTGGGTGAGTTGCGGTCCTTGAAGAAGAAGCCCTTGCCGGTCTTGCTGCCGAGCATGTTCTTCTCCACCATTTGCTGCAGGTACTCCGGAATGCTGAAGAGGCTGTTGCGCTCGTCGTGGGGGCAATTGTCCTTCACCCCTTGCGCCACTTTCACCAGCGTATCCAGGCCCACCACGTCGGCGGTGCGGAAGGTGGCGCTCTTCGGGTGGCCGATCACAGGGCCCGTGAGTCGGTCCACTTCCTCCACCGTAAGGCCCATGTCGGTGACGAGGTGGAACACGTCCATGATGCCGAACACGCCGATGCGGTTGGCCACGAAGGCGGGCGTGTCCTTGGCCATCACCGTGACCTTGCCGAGGATGCGCTGGCCGTAGTCCTCCAGGAAGGCGAGCACCGCGGGATCGGTGTCCGGACCGGGGATCAGCTCCAGCAGGGGCAGGTAGCGCGGCGGGTTGAAGAAGTGCGTGCCGCAGAAGTGTTTGCGGAAATCGTCGCTGCGGCCTTGTGCGATCGCATTGATCGGGATGCCACTGGTGTTGGTGGTGATCAGCGTGCCCGGAGTGCGGAACTTCTCGACCTTCTCCAGCAGTTGCTGCTTGATGTCGAGCCGCTCCACCACCACCTCGATGATCCAGTCGCAGTCCTTGATCTTCGGCAGGTCATCATCGAAGTTGCCCGTGCTGATGCGCTTGGCGAAGCGGGCATCGTACAGCGGCGCCGGACTGCTCTTGATCGCGGCGGCCAGGGCGTCGTTGACGATCTTGTTCTTGTCGCCGCCCTCTTTCGGAGCGATGTCGAGCAGCAGCACTTCGGTGCCGGTGTTCGCGAAGTGGCAGGCGATGCGGCTGCCCATGACGCCGCTACCGAGGACGGCGACTTTGCGGATGTTCCTCTTGCTCATGTGTGTTTGAATGCTTCACCACAGAGGCACAGAGGGCACGGAGGAATGCGATCGATGTTGGACTTCGCTTCCATTTGGTTTTCTCTGTGTCCTCTGTGCCTCTGTGGTGAGTATCAGAAAAGTTGTTCGTGTTCGAGAATATGGTCCAGTTCCGACATCACCTGCCGGAAATTGTTCATCTGCTCAGGCGTGAAGCGGCTTTGCACAGCCTGGTTGAATTGGATCACGGTGTTGCGGCTTACGGTGCGCAAGGCCTTGCCTTTTGCGCTGAGGTGGATCCGCACCACGCGCTTGTCGCTCTTGTCGGCGATGCGCTTGATGAGGCCCTCGTCCTCCATGGTCCGCAGGGTGCGCACCAGGCTGCGGGCTTCCATGCCCATCTTCGGACCGAGCTTGGTGCTGGGTGTGCCCTCCGGCTCGATGTTGAGCAAGATCTGGCCCACGGCCATGCTGCCGCCGTACTTGGCAGCTTCGGTGTTGTAGATGCGCGAGATGCGGCTCCACACTTTGCGTATCGGAAAGTCGATCGTCTCTTCGGGCTTCATCACAGGTTCGGCTTCGGAGCCTAAGGTAATCGGAAAAGGTATGCGTGCATACCAAAACGAGGATCCCGGAGGAAAAGTTGCAGGCATGGTCCTTGTAAGTTTGGTGACCAAACAAGCCAACATGGGAACCGGTCGCTTCCTTATCCTCGGTCTTTGCCTTACACTGGTCATCGGTGCATGCAAGAAGGACGAGGAGCCCGCACCAACTCCACCTCCGGGTGGTGGCAACAACGGGCCGCGCCTGGTCCTGAAGTTCAGCTTCGACAGCACCCAGGTGCGCTTGAACGGCTTCGGGCAACCGGAACCTTTGCCTGCCGGACATGGGGCACAGCACCCGCGCTTCAATGCGATGACCGCGCACTACGTGGAGTTCGCTCAGACAGCATGGACGCTGCCGGGTCAGGGTGCCGTGGTATACCACGCCCCGGAAACCACGACCGGTGGCGACAACGCCATCGACTTCTCCCAAGCGGTGCTTACCGGCGAAGGCGAGGCTTTCCTGAACATTCCGCTTTCGCAGCTCCCGGCCGGTACCTACTCGTACCTACGCGTCTCCATCGGGTATCAGAACTTCAACATCGACTTCCGGCAAGTGGTACAAGGCATCGGCACCTTCGACCTCGAGGGCACCATCGCATCGTTCATCGGCTTCAACACTTACATCGGCACCTTCAACGTGAACCAACAACCCGTGACGGTGAACGACGATAGGCTGCAAGGCTTCTGGGCCTTCGAAGTGCTGGACCCACCGGTCGCTGTCGCACCCATCACAGGGCAGGCTCCGCCCGGCGCTACCACCGTACCCAACCCGATCTTCGCCTCCTCGCCGATCCCAGCAGGCTCATGCCTGGTGACGGGTGTATTTGCGCAGCCGTTGGAGATCACCGGCAACGAAACAGAGGATGTGGTGATCACCGTGAACGTGAGCACCAACAACAGCTTCGAATGGATCGATGTGGCTGGCGACAACATCTTCGAACCCGGCGCTGGCGATCAGGTGATCGATATGGGCACACGGGGCATGATCCCGACGGTGCCATAGATCACGTTGATCCCTACTAGCTCGGCTGCTTCACCGCGCGGCGCTGGCCGTTCTGCCAGATCTCCAAGCCGGTTTCCGGGTGGTAGGTGTACCGGATCGTGTGCGCCGGAACGATGAGGTCGTTATGCCCGGCCATGTCGTCGTACAAGAACACACTATCGCATTCAAAGGTGAACACGGCTGTATCGCTGTGGAGCGCCAATCGACCGAACGGAGCGATGTTCGTACGCTTCATGAACGTGCTGTCGCCCTCGGTGATGTGTTCCGGATAGGCAACGTCCAAGAAGCCGAGATCGGTGAAGGTGCTGTCCATGAACATCAGTTTCTGGCCCCAACTTTCTCGCTCGCCGAAGTTCGCGAGGATAAGGTGCGTTCCAGGCGGATCGGGAATGGCGAAGAACGTTGGCAACATCGTCCAGCTATCATAGCCGCCGCTGGAGTAGGAGATGACCTGTGCGTTACTGTCCGGCAAGAGTTTGTAGCGCACCAATCGTATGCCTTCGAACTTCGGCTCCACGTTCCCGGCCACCATCACGAAGGTGCCGTCGCCCATGTCAAAGGTGGTCTGGATAAGAAGCGTGTCATGACGGATGTTGTCGTCCAACGCGGCGAAGATCGTGGGCTTCGCGCCGTGTTCGATCGTTGGCGTCGGGGGCTTCTTGTCCTCGGTNNAAGTACAGCCAATGCTGGCGATAACGAGCGCTGAACAGAGTTGGATCGCGGCTTTGTTCATCGTACTTGCTTCACTTCACCTGAACCAGCGACGCTCTTGTTCACCTTGGTGGGCGTGCCTGTGTAGTTGATGTCGCCACTACCACCAACGTTCGCGGAAAGTAGGCCGGTCACATTCACAGCGATATCCCCGCTGCCTTGTACCGTGGCGTCGGCGTTGCTTGCTATCAGTTCATCCGCATCGATATCGCCGCTCCCTTGGACCGTGGCGCTGAGCTCGCCGGTGGATCCTTTCAATGTGATATCACCCGAACCTTGCACCACGGCATCGATGTGCTTGGCATCAGCGGTCATTTCCACTGCACCACTGCCCTGCACATCCACCGTCAGCTTGGGAACGGTGAAACTGCCACTACTTTTCACATCACCGGAACCTTGGACGCTTATGAAGTCGATGGTAGGAAGGGTGATATGGATAATGAAGGTCTTGTCCGTGTTGTAACACTTCTTGGTGCCGATGTGCCAAACGCCGTCCTTCACTTCGGTGGTGATCAGGTCTATCAAATTCGGCTGGCCTTCCACCTTCACATTTTGTGTTGCGCCGCGTGTGAGCCGCACTTCCAAAGAGCCCTGCGCAGCGATACCGTGGAATGATGCGACGGTGAGTTCACGTTGGGTGACATCCCCTTTGCCTTTCTCACAATTCAGTGGGCTGCACGCTTGAAGTGTAGCGATGAACAGCAGGGCGCTGGATAAGGCGAGTGTGGTCCGCATGGTGTTGATGGTCGTTCGCAGGAGTGTTCCCCTGAGGACGATCAGCGAACCAACGTTACCGTCGAATTCAATGAGCTGCCGCCCCAGATGAAGACGTAAAAGTACACACCGTCCGATGCGGGCTCGCCGGAGAAGCTACGCCCGTCCCAGCTGATGTCGTTGCCCAAGCTTTCGAACATGCGTTGGCCATACCGGTTGTAGATGGTCAACTGTGCGCACGGGCCTAAGTAACGATCGTTCATGGGAGCGAATTCATCGTTACGTCCATCGCCGTTCGGGGTGAAGACGTTGGGCAGTTCGATCTGTGCGAAGTCCAGTTGCTCTTGGGTAGTGAATTGCTCCACGAAGGTGGCCGCCTCCCCGTTGGTATCCACCGTGGTCAACGTTACCGTGATGGCCGTACCGAAGGCATAGGTATGGACCGGTGTAGCCAACGTGCTGCTTGTGCCATCGCCGAAATTCCACGTGAATGACGAAGCGTTCGAGACGTTGTGGTCGAAGTAGGCCTTCACGAATTCACAACCCGGTTCGAAGCGGACCTCTATCACTGGTAATTGCGCCTGAGCACTTAAGCCAAAGATCAGGAACGCGGTGCCTGCCAATGCAGGGCTGAGCCGCGTATCGGAGAAGGTGAACAACGGGAAGGCTTTGAGCATGGTGGCTAGGTGCGGTTCTCCGCTACTTCAAAGGTGCGGGACGAAGCCTTAGTACGATGCCAGGGAAGCTTGGTTTTCATCCACAACAGTACTGTTGACGGATCACGTGGTGAGTGAACTGGAACATTTCCCCCGTCTTAAGCGTATATCGCCAGAATATGAGCCTCCGTCGAGTGTCAGTCCGTACTCATCTCTTCCAGTACCGTTGTCTATGTCACTAGTTGGGCAGCACGCGGTGGATGGCCATTGGGCGGATGAGCTGGCGCAGCGCTATGCCGATGCGGCCACAGTGGTGTTCGCGCACCGCGGGACCATGGACCACACCCAGCTGGAGGGGCTATTGTCCATTGCCGAAGAGCACAGTCTTGCCCAGAAGTTGGGCGTGTCCGCCCGCAAGCGTTTGTTCAACGTGCTGGTCGAAGGCTTGGAGAACGTGCGTCACCATACACCCCCAGAGCTTACGGAAACAGCCTTTGCGTTGCTTGTGCTCGAAGAAGGTGGATACCGCATGTTCTTTGGCAATGCAGCCCCGCAGGCAACCGTCGCCCTGCTCTCGCAAAGGGTTGGTATCCTCAATGAGATGGATGAAGCCGACCTGCGCGAACACCACTTGAAGTTGCTCGCCAACGAAGGACGCACCGAACGGGGTGGAGCTGGGCTTGGCTTGCTTACCATGGCGCGCAAGAGCACAGGACCCATTGTTACCCACGCATTCCCGCGCGATAGCAACACGGCCTTCGTAGCATTGGAACTAGCCCTAACGGCCGCTTAGCTGTTAACGTAGGCTTGCAGATAGGTGTAGGCCGCGGTCAAGGATCCGTGGTCAGCGATCGTGGCTCGCGCGATCATTCCTTCCTTGTCTTCGCCTACCAAGAAGGGGAACACCCGTTCGATGAGGTCGCGCCCGAAGGCTTCCGATGCATCACGCGGAAGTTCGCACGGTAGGTTGTCCACGCTCATCACGGTGATGGTGCCTGATGTCCCGGCGGGCTTCTCGGAAGCGGATGCCGGGTCGTAGCCGTAGAAAGGTTCCGCGATGGTGGTGGCGCGCAAGGTGCTGTCTATGGGGCCGCCGATGTCGCAACTGATGTCTGCAACAACATCCAAGGTCAACGCCGGATCGCGCAGGTCCTCTGCGCTCAGGATCTTCGGCCCGCGTGGGTCCCAGAAGTGACAGGCCATGTAGATGTGGGCCTTGCGTGCGAAGGGCAGGAAGTTGGCATGGTGCCCGCGCGGATCGTGGTGGAACGCTTCTTTTTCGAACGGCTTCCCATCATCGCGGAGATAGAGATCAGCGGAGCCGAGGGCGGTGTAAACAGGTCCGGTGTTGTTACCCAAGAGGAAGTCTTTCGCACTGATGCGTTTCACTCCGGCGCGTTCCAATACACCCATCGCCCCTTTGCCAACACGGCCTCCACCCGTCATCACGATGCGCAGGTCCTTCGGCAACGGATAGGCGTGCAGGTAGCGCTCCAATTCTTCCAGGTCGTGGCACTGGTTCGCAGGCTTCAGTTCCGGTCCACCATGCATCAATTGCCATGCACGTATCCCATTGTACGCACCCACTACGCCAGCCCAGTACCCGAAGGCCAATACACGCTCGCCATGCGGGTTGGTGAGCAGCTCATGGTCCAGAAGGCGTATGTTCCTTTCCAATACCGCTTTCAACAATTTACGGTTGTGTGGTTGCTCCTTGATGGTGTGACTGAAGAACAGGTAGGCCTTCTCGGGAAGCAGCATATCAAGCGGCACTTCCTTCACACCAATGATCAGGTCGCGATCACTGAGGTCGTCCACCAAGGGGATCTCGAAGGCTTCGTACTCCGCATCGGCGAAGGCTCGTGCAGTGCTGCGTTGCACCACCAGGTCCACCTCGGGATAGCGCTGCATCACTTCTTTGCATTGTGCTGGGGTGAGCGGGACGCGGCGGTCGGCGGGCTCCTTGCCTTCGCGTATGATGCCGATCTTGCGGTAGGACGTGGACATGTGCTTTTCCGCTTGTGGCGGGGCGGCAAAAGTAGGATCATTGGCCGGGAGCGACGGGCAAGTTGGCAGGTGCGGGCCTGCGGCACGGCATTGGCTACCTTTGTTCCACGTTCTTTCCAATGGGGCCGACATGGATTCGACAGCGGCTTCGTGATGTGTGTAAGCATGCCGAGCGTGAGGTGCGGCTCGTTACCCCAGTGCCTCGACGCCATAACTGGCGAAGTAGACTACGCTCTCGCAGCTTAACAGCCATGTGCTGTTCGGCTTAATCCTCGCGAATAACAGTAGCGCGGACGAGTACCTCTCGGGGAGGCCCGTTCCCTTCCTTTCCGAATCCGAGGTGTCATCATAGGGATCTGGCTTGTGCGGTGGTCCGGAGCACAAGTGAGATACAGGACCTAAGTCGTTGGTGGGGTGCCCTTTCCCAGCCATCGGTCGAAAACCAATGAAGTGGCTACGCATGTAGAAAGCCCATGTTGCGGTCGTTTGGACGGCGGTTCGATCCCGCCCGGCTCCACAGGACGTTAACGGCCATCGCGCAAGCGGTGGCCGTTCTTCGTTGGTAGGACCAGCACAGCATGTTCCTTCTGGCAGTGGCCCAAGGCTTTTCTTAGGATAGGGATACCCGACTATACGTTCATACTTATCGGGCTACATGGAGTTTCCGCGAATTTGTTATATTGGTACCAATACCATACGATCATGTGCGGAAAGTTCCATCGGCCACTGGCGTTGGCTTACCTGTTAGGGTCTTCGAGTGCGTTGTTCGCACAAGGATTCATCCTGCAACGCGCTTTCCTCAGCTTGGATGATCCGGGTAGCAAGTATGGATGGTCCATGGCCATCTCCGATGATCATGTGGTTTTTGGTATGCCTCATGCAAGCGGTCAACAAGGGCGAGTGGTCGTTCTCCCCGGTCCCGGCCTGACGTGGGTGGATGATGCGGCAGCCGTGATCGTCGAGGAAGGAGCATCACTGGTGCCTTCACAGCGCTATGGGGCTACCGTAGCTACAAGTGGTGACCTGATCGCGGTAGGCAATTGTTCGGCCTATGGCTCCGATCAATACTGCAATAGCGACGAGCCACGCTCGATCACGATCCTCCAGAAGAGCGGATCACTTTGGCAATTGGTACAGTCCTTGGCCCCGCCTGTGGGTGCTGAAGGTGGGTTCGGAAAAGCCTTGGCGATGGATGATGGTCGGCTGGCCGTGGGTGGCTGCACCACTTCGCACGATGGGAACTCCTACGGTGTGGTCTATCTATACCAATGGAACGGGACTTCTTTTGGAACGGCACCTCAAGATTCCCTGATATCGGAGATCCCTGTCCAGGATGATTTCGGCTTCGCCTTGGCCATGCATGATGATCTCCTTGCCGTGGGGGCCTCACGTAACGCAGAGCTTGGGACCGATGCGGGCGCGGTCCATATGTATCGCTTCGGCCAAGGCGGGGAGGAGCATTGGGGCCTTACACACACACTGCTCGCCTCCAACGGGAGTACTGATGATAGGTTCGGTTTCGCACTTGCTTTGCGCGCTGATCGGCTCGTTGTAGGGGCCCCTGGGTGCGAACAGGATGGTCTCGTGGTCGGTGGAGCGTATGTCTTCGCACGCGATAGCGATGCAGGGCAAGATTGGGGTGAGGTCATTGACCTGCATCCATCAGTGCCGCACGCCAACATGCAGTTCGGCGCTAGCGTGGCACAAAGTGATGTACACATTGCCGTAGGCGCACCGGTGGATGCGAACTCGGATCTCGGAACGGATGGCTCCGTGGACGTGTTCGCTATTGGCGATGGTTCACCGTGGGCCTTCGTGCAGCATATCGTGCCGTTCTTCGATCAACGTGTGAGCGCTGTGAGCCGCGCGGGGACATCCTTGGGTTTCGTGGATGGCGCGCTCCTGATAGGCTCGCCATTCGCGATCGTCGATGATCTCACCAACACACCTACCGGTGGTGTTCTGCTCTATCGTGATCCATTGCTTTCCGTAAGTGCGGAAGAGATGGGCTCGAACCTTCGCACTTGGCCGAACCCGTTCGTAGAGATTCTCCATGTCGAGGTGCCTTTCCAACATGGTCTTCCCGTGCGCGCCGAGTTGATCGACCCACTTGGTCGCGTGGTCCATACGGAACGCTTCATGTCCTCGCCACTGACCATGCAGCGCCAAGGACTTCGAACAGGTCCTTATGTGTTGCGTGTGACGGACGGATCGAGCAACATGGTCGGTTTCCTTACTGTCATCGCCGATTGAATGGGCCCTGATCGCTGTTGGATAGGCGGTTCGGCTTGGAACCTGACCCTGCTCCGCGGTTCTTACTTCCTTGTTCCGTTCCTTCTTCATGTATCGATCTCCGTAGCGCAGTATTGGCCTCAATTCATCGTGGACATGCCTGACGCCGCTGGCGAGGATCGCTTCGGTTGGTCCATCGCGCTTTCCGGTGATAGGCTCCTTGTGGGTGCACCGGATGCGGACATAGCTGGGTCCAATAGCGGGGCGGCCTACGTGTTCGAACGCAACAACGGCGGGCTCAATGCGTGGGATCTCGTGCGCACACTGAACGCTCCCGGAATTTCGGTGGGTGCGCGTGCGGGCACCTTCGTCGCGTTGCGCGGCGATACGGCTTATGTAGGTGCTCCGTATGATAATGTGGTGGGCGTTCTCAAAGGGTCCATCCAGGTCTTCATCGCGGACCAAGGTGGGCCTGGTGCCTGGGGGCTGGCTTATCGGATCACGATGCCCGGCGGAAATGCCAATATGCGCTTCGGGGAGTCCTTCATCCCAGATGAACCATTCCTCGTGGGTATGCCAGGGTTCGACAATGAACCTTTGCTTGCGAACGAACCAGGAGGTGTTGCACGTTTCGTTACCAGTGGTTCCGGTGTTCCGGAATTCTCGAATGCCGTTGATCGTGGTGCTGTTGGCGGGCAGTTGGTGGCTTATCAGGACCATGCCGTGGTGGTGGTGGATCCTGTGGCAGGCCTGATAGAAGCAGGTGCTATCCTCGGCGATGGCAACGACCTTACTTGGCTCTACGATGATGGACCGGTGGCTGCTTCTCCACTAATGGATCCGTATGCGTTCGGCTACTCCGTAGAGGCTCGTTCGCTCGGTACCACAGTGGCCGCCAATGATCGCTGGTTATTGGCCGCATTCAAGGCTGGAACACATCGAATGGTAGCCTCCTATGTGCAGGAACCATTCGGCCCGCCGATGCCATTCGCTGATGGTGTGATGCTTCCGGATACCACCCAGTACGCGGCAGCCAATGAGTTTGGCAAGGCCATCGCCATCGATGGCGCACGCGTCGCGGTGGGTGCTCCCGGATCATCCGTGGCACTTCCACTCGGCTTCGTCATGGTCTACGATGATGATCCAAGTGTTTTCGGCTGGCAGCATTGGCAAGAGGTGGTGAAACTCGTTCCATCCGACCCCGAAGTGGGGGCATCGTTCGGTCGGTCGGTATCGATATCCAATGGCACTGTGGCCGTGGGCGCGCCGGGGTGGGGGCCTGATGATCGGGGGCGGGTCTATGTGTTCGAGGATCCCCTTACATCGGTGGCCGAGTCCACGGGTAGCGTACCTCGCATCGTCCTCGCCCCGTGTCCGGTGGCCGATAGGGCACGCATACATGATCCAGCAACCGGCAGCGATCGTTCCATACACGCCGTGGTGCGCGACATGACCGGGCGGTCCATGAAGTCTTTCGATCTTCGTAGTACACAAGGATGGCTGTTCCTGGAAGACGTTGCTCCAGGGTGTTATGCTTTGGAACTGATCAACGATCGTGCAGAACGATCGGCACTGGCATTCATCATTGATCGCTGAACATGATCACAAGGGCCGCTCTCCTCGTCACGCTCATGTTTGATCTTGCGCCATTGCGGTCGGATGCCCAGACATGGGCTTGGAACGCCACGTTACCGGCACTTGGCGAGTGGTCTTTCGGAAGTGGTTCGGCCAGCGATCATCTGGTTTGTGATGTGGAGAACGACGTGGTGGTATCAGCGTACAGCAACGCCCTGTTGGGTGTGTTGCGCGTTCACGCCCGCCACGCGAACGGGTTGGACCAGTGGGGTACGATCGCCGAAGTGGATTTTAATTCTGTAGTGGCCCTCGCCCCCAAAGCGTACGGTTGGGCCTTGGATCTGGATGCTGGACGCCTGGCTGTTACGGTGCGCGGTGGTGCGTATGGAACAACGGAGACGGGGTCGGTCTTCCTGTACCGGTTGGATGTGTCCGATCCAACGGAGCCGCTGCAGTTGATCGCTCAGGTGACCGCACCGGGCCTCATGCCGGAGGATCATTTCGGGCATTGTGTCCAGCTGAGCGGGAATGAACTGTTCGTTGGTGCGCCAGGTAGGCCGCATGCCTTGGGTTCGGGGGCTGTCTTCATCTATACCATCGACGGGGATCAGGTGCAGCAACGAGCCGTGCTACAACCCCCGCCAGGTTCGTTCGGCCTCCCGTTCATGGGCGGATTCGGTTCTGCGCTGGCCGTGCAAGGTGATCGATTGGTGGTGGTTTCCCCTAGCTCCGGCGTGGCCCCGGGGTTCGAGTGCGGAGCCATCCATCCGTTCATCCGCAATGAGAACGACCCAGCAGGCTGGTCGGCCCTTAGCGCTTGGTACCAGCCAGCCTTGAACGTGGTCATGGATCCGGTGGATGGAACGCTTCAAGCGGTGATGCGCATGAACAACTTGGGCGAGGAAGGGGTATTCCTGGATGAAGACCAGACCTTCGTGCATTGGGCACGACCACACGGGTCCACGACATTGCAACCAGCGTGTGAACACTGCCAGGTGGTGCAACTGGAACTTACCGATGCAGGCTACACCATAGTGGATACCCTGGCTTTGGAAGCGGATGAAGTGCGCAAGCGTGGACTTCGATCATGGTGCTCCACAGCGGGTCGTCTTTTCGTGAATCATTTCGTGGACCCCGTTTCACCTTGGATACCTGGGACCTGGGGAACTACCGAACTCGCACCCGTGCAAGGCGGCGGATGGGAGGCCGTTTCGGAGATCCCCGCATTGGACGATTGCCAAGAGCTTTTTCTTCCTGTTCGCGTTTCGGGCAACACGCTGATCCGTGCCACCAAGAGCCCCGGATGTACATGGCCTACCACCAGCACACGCTACTATATAGAAGTTTTCCAACGGCAAGAGGAGGTGGGTGTCGAAACGCCGGAAGACCATTATTCAACTTTGGGCATCTATCCGCAACCTGCTACTGTCGAGGTTCAGATAGACCTTCCTTATCCTGCGCAGTGGGCCGTGGAGGTCTTCGGTGTTGATGGTGCATCATGCACACCAGCGATCAGGAGGTCAACACCACATGCTGTGATCAGCGTGGACGCACTTGCTCCTGGACCTTACGTTGTTCGTGCAACAGATGGCACCCGGGGAACGACGCTCGTAGGCAGGCTCTTGGTTCAGTGATCCGTGCCGGATGCACGAACGAAGGGGATATGGATGGTCCCTGTCCCGGTCATGATCCACAGCAAGTGCAAACCATTGGAAAGTCCGGTGGTGGCTATGCGCATGGCCTTAGGGTCAGCTCCCGTATCCGCCTTTATCGGCTGTTCCCGTCCGGTCGCATCCACGATCCGGACTCCTTGGGTTCCTTCTGGCAGAACAACATGGAGGTGGTCTCCGCATGGGTTGGGCCAAAGAAGCGGTAGGGCCTTTCCGCCTTCCGGTGTGGCCAAGCCCACGGTGCTGTTCCAAGCTGCTGTCGCCGTGCCCGTGCATGTGGTGAAAGGGTCTACCCAGGTGTAGCCGATGGTGAATTGGCCGGCCTCTACCATGGATGGATAGAGCACATCATCGAACACCCCAGGCCCAGAGTAGAATCCCCCCGCCGGAACACCGCCTTCCAAGGGGACGGGCACATCACTGGAAAGGGTGGTGATCGGGAGGTCCAACGTTACCACGGGTTCCACAGTACGGTTCTCCATTACGAAGATCGAATCGCTGTAGAGCGAGCTGTACAGGATGTCATCCAGCCCAGAACCTACGAGGTCCGCTATACGCACACCACGGGAGTTCGGCGCAGCACCAGCGGGAAAAGGTATGGTGCGTAGCGAAAGCCCGCCGTTCTGGTACTCGCGCACGCGTAGATCACCACTTATCTGGATCAGCTCCGGTTCGGGATCGCAATCAAAGTTCGAAACATAGGTAGGGCGCCAATCGAACCCCGCATAGTTGAAGATGTCATAGGTGCTTGGGCTGGTGCGTATGTAGGCATACTGGGCGCCCAGCAGATCCAGTAGGCCGTCGTTGTTCACATCAACAGGTACTGGATCCACATCGATCATGGAGCCACCGATGAAAATGAACGGGGCACCGTACGATCCATCCACCGTGTACGAAATGCACAACACGCCGTTCAATCCTTGGCCTGCCATGAGGTCCAGGTCTCCATCCCCATCCCAGTCGAACGGGTCGAAGAGCGGAACGATGGTACCACCGGTGGTGACCAGAGGCGCACTGTCGTACGAAAAAGCGCACTGTCCATCGTTGGTGAGGAAGTGCAGTGTGGGTGAGGGGTCGAAGGTCTTGTACAAGATGTCCTGGTCACCATCTCCGTCCAGGTCGGCAATGCGCGCATTGGCCGGTGCAAGCAAAGCGATCTCCTCGTAACCACTGCCCATGTTCCGCGCGATCGCTGTTCCGAAGTAGAGGTCCAGGTCATTGTCCCCGTCCATGTCCAACACCTTCAGCAAGGTCAACCCGGATTGCAACGTGGCGATGGTCCCCTCCGGCTGGAACCAGCTCCCATCATTCCGGTACCAGCGAACCTCATTGCCTTCGGTGCGCACAAGGTCCATCAACCCATCATCATCCAGATCAACAACCACAGGTAGGTCCCCTTGGAACAGGAAAGCAGGATCAGCGAACGGGCTTTGACCCCGTGCCACAAGGGAAAGCATCCCGACCAAGGGAAGAAGAACGTAAGACCGGAATCGTAGCGTGCGTGGGATCATTTGCAGTGATGCCGATCGGACCTTCTATGGTAATTGCGCCACACGCAAGTTGGTAGGTACCACTCCCCCTATTACCGAGAGGATGATATCCCGGTCGTTACCCGAGCCGGTGTATTGCGTGGCACCGCTGAGGTTCACATCTTCCGTGTGGTACCCCGACACCGAATTCGTGGGAATGGTACCTCCGATCCTGAATAGCACATTATCCCGGTCGTTCCCAGATCCTGTGTAGGAGACGATACCGTCGCCGTTGCAATCCCCAGCCCAAAGTGCTCGCCTTCCACTAACGGTCTTGGTGGGCTCGGTACCATGGATCGTCGTGCTCGTTAGTGTGAGGTCTGCTGCGATCGCAGTACCATTCGCTGTGCGGTTCGTCGCGGTCATCACCCCAAGGTGGTTGCGGTGGCGCACACCGATCTTCACCTGTCCCATGGGGAAGGTCAAATTCGGTACGCTGCCATTGGGCATCACCACATCCCCATCGCGTTGAACGAGGGCTGCCCATTGTGCGATGATCTCGTTGGTGGTACCATGGCGCGCTTCGATCACCACCCAATCCACGATCGCATTGTCTCCCGTGGTGAGCAATAGTAACGGACCGATGTTGGCTCCACTGTTGTTGAGGGAATATCCAAGTGCTGAGTACGGTTCAGAGGAGAGGATAGCACCGCTCGTGCGCAACGCATCGTTCATCTTCAAGGTCGTGGCATCCAACGGTCCCTGCAAGAAGGCCTTCATGTTCACGGTGGTAGGCACGGAAGCAGTACTTAAACTGACCACATCGCTCCAAGGACCCGCACCACCCGTGTTCACGCCCCGAGCACGCCAGTAGTAGGTGGTGCCCGCTTGCAGGTTCTGTGTGGGTGAATACTGTGCCCCCGATGCCCCTTGGATGATCGATGCACCCGATGGGTCCGGGTTCGTGGAGATCTGATACTCCGTCCGCCAGGGCTGGCCGCCAACTGCCTGCCAAAACTCAATGGGGCTGCTTAGAACCACACTTGTTGAAACCCCGACGGATCCATCTATCGGTTCCAGCGTTGGTTGGATCGGTCGTAGGGGGGGGTGTGGCACGGTTTGGAACGTGCAGCCGATCCCATAACCGGACCAACTACCCGTGACCGGATCGTTCACTTCGATATACCATGTGCAGGCGACATCGGGTGGTATGAACGGGATCGTGCGACTTGTGGTTCCGGAGCCTAGCGAAACTGTTCCGGCACAACTGGTGAGGCGGTAGGTTCCGCTCGGCAACGCATTGGCCCAGCTCAATGTTACTGAACCAGGTTCGGGTGGTTGTTGAAGGGTGATGGTAACGTTGCAGGGGGATTGTGCCACGAGTATAGGAGCCAAGAATACCAGACCTGCGCTGAGGAAAAACAGCCGACCAAGGGAGAGGTGGGGGGGCATCTTCGAAGGATCTTGGGTATGGTCAAGGTAGTTGCTGTACGCGGGAATTGGTAGGTACCACACCGCCGATCACCGATAGGACGATGTCGCGATCGTTGCCCGAACCCGTGTACAGCGTGGTCCCGCTCATGTTCACATCTTCCCGTAGGTAGCCGGCTGCAGAATTGGTGGGTACCACTCCGCCGATGGCCGAAAGGACCCTGTCGCGATCGTTGTTGGAACCCGTGTAGAGCACGGTGCCATCCCCATTGCAGTCGCCAGCCCAGAGCGCGGCGGTGGTGCCATTGGTGTACCGTGCGTTCGTGCCGAAGGTATTGGTGGTGGTGGAGAGCAAGTTCACGGTGATGCTACTTCCGTTGGGTGTGTAGGTATCGTTGGTCATCGCACCAAGGTGGTTCCTGTGGCGCACCGCGATCTTCACAGGCGACATCGGGAAATTGAAACTGGGCACCGTGCCATTCGGCATGACCACATCACCATCGCGTTGTACGAGCATCGCGTAGCTGGTGATGAACGCGTTGGTGAGCCCGTTGTGGATCTGGACCAAGACCCAGTCCACGATGGCGTTGTTCCCGGTGGTGGTGAGCAGGGAAGGGGTCAGCGTGGCGCCGAAATTCGAACGCACATAGAGGCCCAGGCCGGTGTAGGGCTCGGATGCAGGTATGAGCGAATTCGTTCGAAGGCCATCGCTCATCAACGGTGTGCCACCGACAACAAGCGGTCCCTGAAGGAAGGCTTTCAGGGTCATCGAAGTGACAGGTGTTCGCGTGAAGAACCTGCGTGATACGCTCCACGGTCCGGTACCGGCACTGTTGCGTCCCCTCACCCTGAAGTAATACGTGGTGCTCTCGGTCAAGGTGCTTACGAAATTGTTGTTCGTCGTGTTGGTGGTGAAGGTGCTTGCTCCACTGAAGGTTGAACTGGTGCTGTATTGGTATTCATAATTGGTGGAACCTCCTGAACCACCCCAGGAGAAGTTGATCGTGGAAACCTCCGGTTGGTCCTCTTGTGGGGTGTAGACGATGGGTGCTGCTGTGGGTGCGCTTACCGTGGAGGTGGTGAAGAAGTCGCAGGTGGCACTGAACTGCCCCCAGGAACCATTGTAGGTAGGTGCACGGCGCCAGTAGTAGTGTTTGCCGTATTGGAGCGGTAGTGATACGCTGAGGGCGCTGCTACCATAGCTCAACGAATAGAGCGGCGATTGGAAATTGGACACGGTGTCCAGTTGGAACTGGTATCCGTTGCCATCGCCCACAGGCCAGCTCATGGTGATGTTCGTACTTGGATCCAGCGTTGGGCCACCGCAGGGGGTGAACTGCGCCATCAGTGCGCTGCCTATCCCAAGTGCTGGGATGAGCAACTTGAATTTCAACTTGACCATGATCGTTAGGATAGTAGTGGTGGAATTTCACGTTCGGCAACTTCGAAATTAGGGCATCTTGGGCGGGTTGCGTATCCCCATTTAGTGGTAGCTGGTCACTGCTACATGGTTCGTTCCTTTGGCGGTATTATCTTTTCCGGGTCCTATCCCTCAAGACCATGTACCGTTGGTGGCTTCGTTCCTGTTGCCTGTGCATCGCACTCTGCGGGAGGGTCCTATGCGCACCTGCCCAGTACTGGGTAGAAGTGCCCGTGGACCCACCCGCGGATATGCCTTCGGGAGCGCGGTTCGGGGCAGCACTTGCTTTAGCGGATGATATGCTTTTGGTAGGCGCACCAGAGGCCGATGCGGGGGAAGCTTCTTCAGGGCTCGCCGTCCTGTACGGTCGCTATCATGGTGGCGTCAACGGCTGGGGCGAGCTGGCTCGTTTCGCACCGCTCACACCGGTGCCTCAAGGAGGCTTCGGGACGAGTGTTCACCTATCCGGGGGTCTCGCTCTTATCGGTGCTCCCGGTGAGGTCAACGTTTCAGAAACCACCGGTGGGATCCATGTGTACCAGCGGCATCTGGGGGGTAACGAGAACTGGGGCCTACTTCAACGCATCACCATCGATTCGCTATTCCCAGGTATGCGATTCGGGGAGCACTTCCTTCTTGCTGGTGATGTGCTCCTGGTGGACTGCCCTGGATATGATGAGAACCGCCAGGACCTCAACTCAGGCAACGGAGCCTTGGTGGTATTCGAGCGCGATGCCTCGGGACTTTTCCGGCATAGACGTTTCATCAAAGGTGGCTCGCTTGTTCCCACCACTACCAATAGGCCGGCGCTGAGCGGGTGGTTCGCGGTCCATGACCAGCGCTTGGTGTACACATCCAATGCGTACAAAGCTTACAGTGTGCCGCTCCAAGCCGTTCTTACCGAAGCGTTCTTCGAACCCGAGCCGCTCGTTCTTACGGATACCTACGGCTATCAACCTACCGCACTTGAATACAAAGGTGTGGTTTCCAGCGATGATCACTTGATCGTGGACGTACAGGTCTCACCCCCGAGTTCGCCACCACAGTTGGTCGCGTTCGTGAACAACGAAGAGGGTGCCCTTGTGCAAGCAGGCCGCATGCGTCCAGATACGTTGGCACAGGGTATCGAGTGGTGGGGTTGGGGGCAAGCCTTGCACATCGCGCATGATCGTGTGGTAGTAGGTGCGTTCGGCCACGAGTTCTTCACCCCATTGGGTCATGCGGAGGTCTTCACCCGGGATAACACGGCACAGAACGGGTGGCGAAGGATCGGCTACCTCGTTGCTTCTGACCCAAGCTATGGAGACCAGTTCGGGAAGGCGGCTCGTTTGGATGATGAGATCGTGGTCATCGGAGCCCCGGGATATGGTGACGCCGACAGGGGCAGGGTCTATGTCTACCTGGATCCGAACGTCGGCTCCCTGGAGACCCTCGCTCGGGAAGCGACCGCGTTCTGTTGGCCTGTTCCTGTTCTCCGAACGAGTGGGATCTTGCATCTTTCACCAGCTGCTGCTGCCTGGGCGGGGGAGTACACCATTCACGACATGCAGGGCCGCTTGCTCCGCGCAGTTCGTTCCCGGGGCTCGGAACTCGATGTGTCCGGCCTGGAGGTGGGTGCCTACACCCTGGTGTGGCGTCCCGTTGATCGGCCCGGGCCAATGTCCACGCGTTTCATCATCGCACCATGAGCACGCGTTCTTCCATGCATTCGGGTCGTCGTTCCATGGTGGTCATTCTGGCATGTGCTTCCGTTATCCACACCCGCGCGCAAGAATGGAACCTTCAAAGGGCCATGGACCTGGGTCCGGTACCGATGGATGCGCACTTGGACTTGGCCTTGGAGAACGACCTGTTCGTGGTCGGCATCAGTTCCGCCTCAGGTGGATCGGTGCGGATCCATCGGCGCAACGAAGGTGGACCCGATCAATGGGAACCGATCGCCGTGCTCAACGATCCCGATCCTTGGGCTGCGCATAGCTTGGTGCTTCGCGGTGATCTCTTGTTGGTAGGTTCGCCCGGTTCCGATGTCGCTGGCGCTTACTCCGGAAAGGTGCGTGTGTTCAGGATCGATACCTCGCAACCGAACCAACCCCTCAGTGAAAGCCAGCCCGTGGTACTGGCCGATGCGCAGGCTGAGGATCGTTTCGGCTATGCGATGGAACTTGCCGGTGATACCTTGTGGGTAAGCGCTATCGGCCGATCGGCTTTTCATGTCAACGGCGTGGTGCAGGCCTTCTCGGTCCTGGAGGCTGGCCTTGCACCGATCAGCGCGCTATCCCCGCGATGGACGGATTCTCAACTGCCGTTCACGCGTGGTTTCGGGGTTGCCGTGCTGCCTCGGGCGAACAGGGTACTGGTCGCAGCACCTTTTTCCGGGTTCGACACCACGTTGGTGGATTCGGATATCGGATCCCTGCACGCCTACGTGCGCGATGCCACCGAGCCGAACGGCTGGCGTGTGGACACCGTTCTGTTCGACCATACCCTGCAAGAAGACTGCGGCTATGCGCGCGTTCAGCTGGGCCGTTGGGGATTGGGGTATTCTCAAGGGTGTTTGGTCGTGGATCATTCGAATTCCTTTAGTGGAGTGCAGGGGAACAGCCTTGTGCCCTGGCCCGTGCAACCACCTTCACCAGAAGGGTGTGCTGCGTGTGGTTTACGATTGATCCCGTGGGAAGGGACATTGGATCTTGAGGGGGGCGATTTCCTTCCTGCGGATCCTTCATGGGAACGCGCTACTTCCGGATGGTTCGCCACGGATGACGCCTTGTTCGTGGAGTGGTTCGATTCGTCGGATCAAACCTGGCATACGGCACAACACCAGCGCGATCCTGTGGATGGCACTTGGTCCGTTCCGTACCTGATCGATGAACTTGATGTGTGTGATGACCTGAGCGGGCCGCTGGTGGTGAAAGGTGATGTGCTACTGCGCACAGCTTGGCGTAGTGGTGATGCGTGTGGCGCTCCTGGAGCCGCTCGTGTGGAAGTGCAACTCTTCCAACGCTGAGCGCATCGGTCGTTAGTGCTGAACGATGATCACTGCCGAACGGGGTGGGGCTTGTTCGCCCACCATCAAAATGCGGTAAGCTCCGCTCGCAAGTGCTGTCGTGGACAAAGCCATGCCATACGCATCAGGCACCGGCTGCGGGATCGGATGTTCACGACCTGTCATGTCCAATACCCTGATCCTCATCGGTGAACTGCTCCGCATTACAATGCGCAGGATATCATCCGCAGGGTTGGGGTAGAATTCCACATCACGGGTCGTTCCCTCCAGGATCCCTGTTCCGGGGACCAGGTAGATGGAATCCACGGCGCTTCCCTGGCAGTACGTGAATTCCAGAAAACTCGAGTGGCGGTACGTGATGGTGTTCCAGCCTGGGGAGAGCTGGTCGGCGTAGAGTGAATCGTTGTACACGCCAGGTCCTTCGTAGAAACCACCGCCACCGACCGGAGAACCATCGCCTCCGATGGCCGCACCGCCAGAAAGAAGGAAGACCGTATCGGTAGCCAGGGTATCCACTTCCATCGGGATCTGGAAAGTGACCTCAGGAGGTTCAGCATTGCTGCGGCGCCATACCAATGGCTCGGTATCGATGTCCAGTAGGGCACCGATCAGAAGGTCCGAAAGGCCATCGCCATCCAGGTCCGCAAGGCCCGCCTTTACTGGGAATTGGAAGTTGACGTTGATGCCTACCTCGTCGCTAACAGCCAACGATCGCAGGGATACCAATGGGAACGACGGTAGGTAGGTGATGGCTTCCGGCCCTGCAAGACAATTGACGTTGGCGATGGATTGCCCTACCAGGCGTTTGGGATCAGTCACCGCGAACATGCCGTTCTGCAGGGAGAGGCCAGCGCCACCGCCCACCACCAGATCCATGGAACCATCACCGTTCAACTCCGCAACATCCAAGGCCATGGAGGAAAAGCCTCCGGTCTCCAAGAGCGTGGAGGCGTAGGTGAACGGCCCCATACGTCCAGCACCGATGTTCCAGTGCACGGTGAGCTTATCCTGCGTGCGACTGTAACCGATCAGGTCCAAATCCCCATCGCCCTCAACATCCACTGCAACATGTGGACCTGTTGATGGTGCACACCAACGTGGTATCACCTGTGCGGAATACGTTCCGTCCCCAAGGTTCTTGTACCAGATGTCGCTATTGCCGGAAATGCCAACGATGTCCAGTGTGCCATCCCCGTCCACATCGGCGAATTGTGTGGGTGGGTTCGTGCCTGATACACCTTGGTCGATCACCACCGTCGTGAAACTCCCACCATCATTGCGCAACAGTGCAACAGTGCTGTCCGGATAATATTCCGAGCCTGTCATGCCCACGAGGTCGAGATCACCGTCCCCATCCGCATCACCAATTAGGTTGAAGCTGAGATGATGGTCGTTCGTGGTGAGGAATTCCGGTGCCGAAAAGTTCCCGTTCCCATTGTTCCGCATCCAACGGATCTCCAACTCGTACGGTGGAGCGAACACCAGATCGATGTCCCCATCCGAGTCGATATCGCCCGTCAGTGGGAACGGGCAATCCGGGCAAAGCATCACGTCCGGTGTATCGAACAAGAGCGTCTGCGCAAAGAGCGTGGTGGACACAAGACCGCTCAGCACCACGGCCGCACTTGCGCGGATGAAGGCGCTGCTAAGGCTCGGTCCGGATGAACGCACCATGCAGATAGTCGATGTTCAGGAATGGATGCAACGCGCCGAACACCACGATGCCATCAGCTCCGGGGAAACTGGCCAGGCCACGGATCCCTTGGCCGGTGAGTACTTCGCGCGTCCCTTGCACGGAACCATCATCGCCGAGGCGCAAGAGACGCAGATCACTGATCCTGTCGTTGCGCTCTGCTTCTTCGCCTAGGATGCTGCTTTCGAACAAGTTCACCGTACACCACCACTCGCCGTTGATCACCGCAGCACCGTAGCTCACCGCTGCACGACCGTTGTCCGTGGCGATCACGTTGCCGGAAGCCAGACCTGTGAGGTCCGATGCGGCCGTGTGGAACAACCTCGGTTCATTCTGGCCGATGTCGCAGGTGCCCGTGATCAAGAGCGTGCCGTTCAATTCGTGTACACCCGTCACGGTGGGGTCGGTAGCTTGCCCACCACCATGGTCGATCTGTAGGGTGACCTCTCCTGTTGGCTCAAGGTCCGTGGCAGTGTTCTGGAAGGAGCGGATGAGAAGTTGCGTCTCCAGCCCGGTTCCGGGTATGTCCATGCCAAGCAGCACTTCTCCATTGGATCGCACGTGCAGGAATTGTAGCCCCATGCGCGCTGGTGCTGCTGGAAGTTGCAAAGACCGGGCGGTACTTCCCGCGCCGTTCGGGATACGCAACAGGTGGAAATGGCTGTTCGCGTTCGTTTCGTAACGGGCGGCCAGTAACAGGTCCCCTTGGGCGGTGCGTTCCGCTAATACGCGCGTGCGGTACAGTTCATTGATGTCGTCCGCTGCGACAAGTTCAGCATGTGCACCCAGATAGCGCCTGCGCGGAGCTGCCACGGGCTGTCCTTGGGCGTTCACATGGTACACCAAGGCATGTACCCGGTCTTCCAGGTCACGCTGGATGGCGAACCCAGCGAGCACATAGCTGGCCGCATCCCAACGAAGTACATCCGTGATGAACATATCCTCCGGCCGGAAAGTGATGTTCTCTATGGAACGCGGAAGTTGATCGAATTCGATGCGCGAGCCAGGGTCTCCTGCGGTATTGAAGAATTGCACGTAGGCAGCACGCTGATCACCCAATGCACGTTTGCACGTTACGAAGTGTCCACCAGCTACCGCTTCTGCGGAAATGGGAACGATGTCGTACGTCCGGAACAAGGCTATTGGTGGTGGTGTGTCCAAGGGTTCCTTGGAACAGCCTCCGAACAGCACTGCAATGAGTGCCGGGAATAGAAGGTGGGCGATCCGCTTCATGGGTGCAGGCGGTTCTTCTTGTGGTACTGGACCACGTACATGAGGCCTGCCCTTACCACTATGCTCGAAAGGGTCAACGGCCGATCAACATAGTAGTAACGTGTGAGGAGCTCCGTTTCCGAATAGGACGGTTCTTCGGGGATCAGCTCCGAGAGCGCATGGCTGTACTGCCCTTCCAGGAAGAGCACGGAATGCCCCACTTTGTACGAGATGCCTAACGCACCCCAACCCAGTACTTGATCGTTTTCCCGTTCACTGATGCGATCGAGCGTTTTCGGAGAAAGGAACCGAACACCGTCACCCGAGCGTGAGATCGAGGCACGTGCTTGCATCACCGGCGCGTACGTAGCACCCAGCGCCAAATAGGGTACCCACGGTGACTTTTCACCCAGCCAGAACATCTTCTTGATCCCGAACCCGAGTGGGACACTGATCAGTGTTTCCTCGTAGTCGATCGCGTTGTTACGCACCGCATAACGTTGTTGGCTTATCCCGCCGGAGAGTCGGATGGCGATGTTATGTGCCACGTCATACTCCAGCAGAGCCGCGAATTCCGAACCGACCTTCGAGCTGTGCATGAATGGTTCGTCCGCCTCGAACACACGCCGCTCATCGCCCAGCATCAACAGGGGTAGCACCACCCCTCCGGAGAAGCCGGCACGGAGGCGGCCATGATCCTTCCTGAAGCCGACACGGACATCCTCTTCGAACGTGCTCCATACGGCCGGATGATCCTTGATCAGGTTCTCGTAGGGCTTCAATTCCATGTTCCTGTCGTTGCGCAACATGGCCTCCAGGTCACGGCCCATGTCCGCCATGGAATCGATGCGCAGGTGTGCTACGGAGGAAAGCAACAGGACACGGTGCAGCTGTTCCTTGTCCGAGGTGCATTGGCCCCGCAGCGTATCCAACCCTTCCAGCGCTTCCCGAAGGTCGCCTCGTTCGTAGATCACCAGCGCTTGTTCGTAGCCGATGAGGCACGGAGCATCTTGGCCGAAGGTGGGTGCCACCAAGCCTAGCACCAACCCGATGGCCGGGGCGAGGCGGATATGCCAGCTCATCGATCGCATGGCACTTCCAGTTGGCCTATACCGATGCGTTGTTCCCATTCCTGTGGTGTTAGCGTTCGGTTCTGGAGCAGCACGCATATACGGTCAGCGAAAGCCTTGCTAGTGCAATAGGTGCGTTCCACTTTCAACCCAGATACAAGATACAATTCTTCTTTCGGCCCGAACATCAATGTGTTCGGAAGTTCTTCCAGGTCCATATGCAAGGCCCTGGTGGGAGCCGCTGGATCCAGCACCGTGAGCCGCTTGGCCGCGTTCACGAAGGCGATACGCTTGCCGTCTCCACGTACGGTGAGGGATTCAATGCCACGCGAGCTGCTGCCCACTTTGAGGGCTTGGTTCCCATTGCCATCGATGCTGTAGATGTTGCCGGAAGAGGTGCCTACGAAACATCGCGTTCCTTGGCCATCCACGGCGATGCGTTGGGCCTCTTCACCCGTAGGAAGTGTCACTTTGCGAACCGTGCCGCTCCTGCTCAAGAAGTGTACCTGTGCGGTCTTGTTCACGACCACCACCTGGTCGGTCTGCTTCAGGGTGGCCATGCCCCGGATGATACCGCCTAGGTCCACCTGAGCCACGATTTTCAACGCACTGCCCTCAGCCTGCCAAATGATGGTGCGGCCCTTCCGGTCCCCGGATACGAAGGTGGTCCCATCGGTGAAGCAGGCCATGGCGCTAACATCGTCCAGATGATCCGTGCGCGGAACCTTGTGCAGAACACTTCCACCGTTCTGGGACCAGGTAGCAAGGCCACCCTCTTTCTGCGCCCAGAGCACGAGGCCTTCATCCGCTGCAAGTGTCCCGTGGTCAAGTCCCGAGACCGTGATCGGTGGGTTGCCCAGTAGCACGCTTGTTCGTTCGGTGGGGTTGATGCGTGTGGTACGACCATCCTTGTCCAACACCAACAAACCACCACTGGATGACGCCGCGGCGCTTTTGGCCGTGGTGCGCAAGGGGATCCGTGCAGGGTCCTTCAATTCAAGGTTCAGCAACGCGGTACGAAGTGCACGTACCAACGATTCATCCTGTAGGTCGCCACCATGGCGTTCCATGAACCGTAACGCCTGGATCGCCATGGCACCGCGTAAGCTCGGGTCATCTTTCACCTCCAGGCTGTTCAGGGCGATCGCACCGGCTTTGTTCAGCAGGTTCACGCGTTCCTTTTCGATGTTCGCCTTCTGTTCGTTGGACAAGGCGGTCTCCGTCTCTTTCGACTTTTGTTCGATCACCGTGCTGCGCTCTTCGGCGAGGATGCGCTGTTTCTCTTCCTGTGCCCGTGCCGACATGGCATTGGCCGCTTCCGTGGTGGCGCGCGCAGCTTCGAACTGCCCAATGTCCCGCAACGAATCACTGCGGTGCATCAGGATCCTGATGGAGTCGTTCATGGCCAGCACACGCTGCGTGGCCTCTTGTGCTTCCACCGTGGCCGCTTCTGCCCGCTCCCGTGCACTGTCCGCAGCTTGTTTCTCAAAGACCGCCGCGCTGCGTTGTTGTAGTGCCCACACCGTAAGGATCGACAGGATGGTGATGACCGTGCCAGCGATGCCGATACCCCACGCCATTCTCCTGCGCGCGCGTTGGGTGGCCATCTTGCGGCTCAGGTCCACGAAAGCGCGCTGGTCCTTGCTCAGGAAAAGCCGCTCTTCGTAAGGGGCTATGTAAAGCAGATCCTCTTTGGAGAGCAGTGCCTTTCGTTTCTGGAACGTGGCGAAGGCCTGCTCGATGAACTGGCGTATGTCGATCAACTCCTTCTCGAACAGGCTGATCTTGCTATAGATCGTAGCGGCGAGCGAATCGTGTCGCAATTCATAGCGCCCTTGGTCGTCCTGGTCCTTCAGGATGCGCAGGTTCACCGCGCGCAGGATGTTCTCCTTCAGGGTCTCATCGTCCACCGGTTGGCCAAGGTCCTCCGTGGAGCGTTTCACTTCTTCCAACGTGACGAGCCGCTTGGTGCCTTTGTTGGATACGAATGCTTTCAGCACCGTTAGGGCACGTTCCGGATCGGGGAATTCGGCGATGTGCTCTTCCAGGAAGGTCGCCAGTACATCGCCCACCGGACCGATACGCTCTAGTTGTGCAAGGGTGAAACCGTTGGACCCTTCGGCCTGCATCGACGCATATACCCGGTCCAAGTACACTTGCAGGTAGGTGAGCTCAACGTCTTTACGGCCGATGGCGATGTTGCTCAAGAGGCGTTCCGCGAAGCCGTTCTCCGTGGCGATACCGACCTTGGAGCACGGGCCTTCGATGGCTTGGATCGCATTGCGCCAGGACATCTTCTCCAAGCGGGCCCTGTTCTCGAACAGCTCGGGGATCCGGTCTTCGAAAGCCGTGAGCTGGGCCAGGAACTCCTCACGGATGATGAGGACCACTTTCGCGTTGATATCCGCGGAAAGGACCTTCGCGAGTTCGTCTATGAACGTATCGATCTCTTCCTGTTCACCGAAAATGAAAAGCTCCTCGAGCTGGTCCACGATGAGGTAGACCGGCATGAACTGATCCAAGTACACCGATCGCAGCACCTTGCGAAGCGACAGCTTGCCGGTAGGCGGGGTGGTGCAGTACCCCGAAGCCGCAGCGATGATATCCTGGGTGATGTTCGATCGGCGGCGGATGTTGATCGGCAACCAGTCCGTAGCCTCGAATTTGCTGCTGAGGCCGCAATTCACCAGCGATGATTTCCCCGATCCCGAAACCCCGTAGACCAGCAACAAGCGGCTCTCGAAGACCTTCGTGTGCAACTCTTCCACCTCCTTCTCCCGACCGAAGAAGATCCCCGCATCTTCCCGGGTGTAACTATCGAGGAATTTGAAGGGCCGCTGGTCCATCGTCGACTCAATTGAAGATGGCCACGAACGCCTTGATGTCCTCCATCATCATGGGATACGTGCTCAGCACACGTAGGTCGTGTTTGTCAGTGGCCTCGGTGCCGGTGAATTCGAGGCGGTCGTTCTGGTAACGCGAATAGAGGAAGATGTCTTTTTTGATCGCGGTCTTCTCCTTGGTGTCGATCCGTTCGATACCGGTATCAATGATGAACGGTGACAGGTTGAGATACTCGTTCATCCGTTTGGTGGTGCGCAAGAGCAGCACCGAACGGCTTTCCGTGAAGAGGTTGGTGTCCACATCCTGCGCCTTGAAATCGGAATTCGAACTATTCAGGATGTTGAGCTGATGGTTGAAGTGCGGTTCGCCTCGTCGTGATTTCTCCACTTGGATGGAACGCACGGAGACCAGTTTGTACTTCACCAGGTGGGAAAGCGTGGAAAGGATGCTCGTGAGCCTTTCCTGCAGTTCCACGCACTTGACCTGTACCTGTTCATCGCTGAGATGGACCTCGTAGTGGCCGATGGCGTTGCGTTCCGGTATCCACGCACCACATTCAGCCAGGAAGTCCGGTGTCAGGGCAGCTGGCAATTCCTCCACGAAGGGAGCGATGCCGTTCGCAGCGAGGAGCGCTTGGCCATGCTCGATCAACCAGACCAGGTTGCCCAGGTTGACGGTGCTCCAGCGGCGTATGAATTCCGATCCTTCTGGCGACCGGACCGTGAGTGTGGAGGAACTCGCCTCTTTCAACAACTGCGAAGCTTGGATGAACGCCACGAACTGCAGCGTGCGTTCCAACGTCTTGAACAATTGATCCAACCGCATCCGGTCGGGTTCGGCCAATTGTGCGCTGAAGAGCCTGCGCAGTTCGATACCGATAGGCCATGGAAATGCCCGGATGATCAGGTCGCCGAGCAAGCGTACATCCACCTCCCCGTCCTCGTCATCATCCTCGTCGAACTGGACAAGTGATTTCAGTTGCGG
Organism: Flavobacteriales bacterium UBA7690; assembly: GCA_002482775.1. Classification (GTDB taxonomy): domain Bacteria; phylum Bacteroidota; class Bacteroidia; order Flavobacteriales_F; family PHOS-HE28; genus PHOS-HE28. The sequence continues at coordinate 32,937 of DLGQ01000010.1, forward strand.
TTTATGCACGATCAGGCTGTCGTAGACCGCGTGGATCAGCTTGTCGTTGAGGGTGGCCATGGGTTCCTTGCGGGAAGCTAGGTGATCCGCGCTACGTAGTGCTCACCAAGCGAATTGGAGCGCGAATTGGCCTTGTGCCGCTGCGCCGGAACCCGTTACAAGGAGCGGGGATAGGTTGGTGGATCCGATACCGAGCCGGACCGGACCAGCACGCACGGTGAGGTTCAGTCCTAGTCGTGGTATCCGATCCCCGTTGCTGGCCAATAGCACACCGAAGCTGGCGCGTTCAGCTGCGGTGTACGTGTAGGAGGCGGAAATGATGGTCGGTGCATTGTACGAGCCAACGCTTTTGAATTCGTGTGCGATGTATAGCCCCCACATGTGGCGGAACAACGGGAAGGCTTCGTACTCCGTCAGGTGTGAACCATACGTTCCACCAGCCAGCAGCCGAGTGGGGAGCTGCATGCTCCAGGCCTCCTCGGTGATGTCCGGATCACCCATCTCGATCAGGGAATCCAGCGTCACCGTGGACTCCAGTTCCTGATCGATGAAAGTGAACTGAACCCCGCGGAACGTGTACGCCCCCGTTGCGCTGTAGTTCTTCACGCCTTCGCTGAACTTCACGCTTCCAATATCGTCCACCCCGGCGAAGAACTGCATATCATCACCCAGTGCCAATGCCAGACTTGCATCGATGGCCACACCACCGCCGATGCCGTTGAACAGGTTGCCGCCACTTTCGGGGATGGCCGTGTTCATTTCGTAGTTGGAGCGCAGGTCCACTGCACGACCATCCGCCCTGGTGAACATGCTAATGGAGGCCTGTTCCATGTTGATACCCTGCAAGGCGAACACCTTATAGATGCCGATACCTGGACGTAGTTTCATCGGGCGATCCTCGGAGCCCCCCAGCGGAATGTCCACAGCACCGTTCACCCCCAGTTCCCGGTAACTGAACGAGCGGATGTCCAGCGGGTCCAACAGGAGTTCGCGGCCTGCATATTGTTTATTGCCTTCGTACAACAAGGTCACCAGTTCGCGATCGATGTCCATGTTGAAAAGCGTGCGTTCCCGGTGCTCAACACCCAGGCTAAGCCCTAGGCCACCATCCTTCCCGCCTAAGTTGAGGCCCAAGCTCAACAACTGCAATTGCAGACCGACGCCAGCGGAGAACTGGTCATCGGTACTGTTGGAGATGTCCTGGATATGCTCTTCCTGGATCAGGTCGCGTACAGCGATATCGCGCAGCGCTTTGTAGGACAAGACCGTGTTGCCGCCCCATGCTTGCAGGCTCGGTATGGTCAACGAAGCCCGCTTGAAACCCCGCCCCTGCAAGGACGGTACGGCCATGGCTCCTTCGCTCAACAGCCATGGATCGCCCATGTGTGGTATGCCGTCCTGCGCCAAGGTCGTGACCCAACCGAGCAGGAATACGATGGTGATGGTGAGCGCTCGGTTCATCGGAGATCGTCGTAGTCCACGTTCAGGCGGATGTCGCCAACAAGCTGTAAACGCAACGCCGCTGTCGAATTCGCGGATACCGATGTGCCCGGTTGGTCCATCGTGCTCACGCCATAACGAAGCACCACCTTGCTGCTTCGCAGGAAGCCATCCAGCGTGGCCGGGTCTATCGGGATCGTATCGCTGCTGGTGGTGATCTGTGTGGTCGCACCGGTGGGGTCCGTAACACCGGCCTGCACAACGAAGGGGGAATCGAAGAGACTATCCAGCAACGTCCCGGCAGCATCATACATATAGCCTTGGAAGATCGCCTCGATCGGGAGGCCATTATCCGCGTAGAACACGATGCTTCCGCTCGCGATGTCCGTTTCGTCCTGCAGGTCTTGTTCAATGGAGAGCGAAAGGGAATCCTCCCGCTCGAACGAACGCCCGGTCGATATCTCCATCCGGGCCACTTCGATCCGGGAGAGTACGATGTCGATGGACGAGGACGTGGGTTCGAACGTGACGTTGGTCCCTCCAGGCGAATTGAACTGCTCCAGGAACAGATACAACGTATCGGTGATCTCGATGTTGGTCGCCGCGCCAACGTATTCGAAGGTGGAATTCGCTTCGAGTTGCGGAGCTATCGGCACATCGAGGACCACGTTCCCCGGAACCCCTGGTACTGGCGTGTTGCGAAGGACCACCCGCGTTCCTTCGCCGATCGGGATCGGGAACGGGTTGTTCAGCCGAACGGTGACATCCGTCGTGTTCACCTCCATCACCACCAGGTACTCCGCGATCGCGATCGGGAATGGCCCAACGAATGGCAGGTCTATCGGTGGTACGAAGGGATAGGTCCCCGAGGGTAGACCGAACTCGGCACTGTTCACCGTGGCGCTGAGCGGCAACGATCGCAACTGGGAAAGCTGGATCAACGATGCATCACCCTGGACCAACGGAAGCAACCATTCTCCGTGGTACGGGGGAAGATCGGCGAGCAGATCATCGCCCCGGCGGCAACCCGAGAGGCTCCCTAGTAATAGGATCGATCCCAACATGACGGAACACCATCCATTTGAGAGGGTCATTGGTCGTGTTGAACGCTCCATGGCGATACGTTGGTTGGCACAATATAGCCCGATCGGGAATTATCGAACACTCCTTGCCATTGCCTTGTACCACTAGGTTGGTACGTACTTGGTACAAGGCATGAAATGTGTATTTTCCCCGTGCGCTTGAAATTTTTCTGGAACGCATGAAGAGGAACGGGGAGGACATCGACCGCATGGAAGAAGGGCTGCTCAATGTGCTCTGTACCGCATTGGGTGCTGATCGTGGCAGTTCGGATCCGCGATCGCTTTTTGCTACTCACCAGAAGCTGAAACAGCAGCGGGGTACAGAGCACATCGCCAGCTTGTACAAGATATCCCCTTCGAACCTTGGTGCGTTCGAGGAGGCCTGGCGGATGTACCTGGACCCCACATCGCACGACCATACAAGGCGCATCCTGCGTTTCCGGTTCCTGTCTTGGCTGGAGACCATTGCAGAAAGGTCGGGCGTGGAGGTCGTATCCGCCCAAGGGGATGATGACGACCAGGTGCGTGCGCTCAAACGCGTTCGTGCTGTCGAACTCATTTTGCGGAGCTTGATCCTGGAGACCCATCGAGGACACGATGCGCTGATCGGTCACCTGGAGAGGAACATCCCCGGTGACCTTTTGGAGAAATGGAGAAGTGCGGCGCAGAAAGGGAATATCCTCAGCGGCACCACCTTCAGTGAATTGGCCTCCCTGTTCGTAGCCAAAGAGGAATTCCCCCGGTACGAAGCCTTGTTCACGGACGATGCCCACCTGCGACTGTTGCGTACCAAACGTGCTACGGTGCGTGCGTACTTGGACGATATCCGGCGCGTGCGCAATGTGGTGGCACACCATAAACAGTTGAGCGATGTGCAGGCCGAACTGCTTGACCTGTACTACCATGACCTGGTAACACCCATCCAGCAAGCCAAGGACCAGGGCGTGATCACTACCGACCCCAAGAAGTTCCTGGATGTTTCCAAGGAGGAATTGACCGCATTCTTCAATGGGGTGCGCGAGGATATCCAAGCGGTGCGCGATGATGTGGGGCAGCTCCGAGGGGAAGTGCGTGAGGGATTCACGGACCTGAAGGGGGCCGCAGCAAGGAACGAGGAGAGGTTGGGCGATATCCAAGACACGCTCAGAACCTCGTGGCTATCGCGGAAGATGGTATTCGCTTACGCGGTCATCGGTATCGCACTGGTCGCATCGGGCTTCTTGTACCAGCACTACACCCATCGCCCGTTCGCCGCCACCATCCATGTACACGGCCCCAAAGGATCCACGGATCGGATCCTCAGCAATAAAGGGAAGGTGTTGTTGAAGGCAGTGGACTTCCAAGCCGAAGCTCCCATCAATGAGAACGGCGATGCCGTGTTCGCCCAATTACCTTCAACCTTACTGGAAGGCGCTGTACAGTTGGATGTAGAAGCCATGGGTGAAGCCTATGCACCCATCCGACCCGCGAATGCCTTCGTCTTGCAGCGCGATGCCCACGTGCAGTTCCCCATCCACCTATCCGGTAGCGAAAGGCTGCGCGGTTTGGTCCGGGACCTCGCCACTGGGGCCCCCGTGCCCAATGCCCAAGTTCGCATCAAAACCTTACAGGCCTCCACGGATGCCGCAGGCCGATTCGACCTACCTATTCCGTTGGAATTGCGTGAAGCGTTCCAGGATGTGGAAGTGACCTGCAAGGGATACACGTACTACCAGGATAAACAGGTTCCGCTACAGGGTGATGGCGAGATGGAAGTTATGCTGGAGCCGATGGAATAGACCCCACCAGTTCAATGTGACCTGAACCTCTCCACCGATGAATGCTCCACTCTTGGAACCGCTACGTGCCGTGTGGTCCAACCTAGCCTTTTTGGTCTTCTTGCTTCTTCCCCCGGTGGTGGAAGCCCAGACCATTTCACTTCCCGGTTCCGTGGTGGTGCAGAACAGCGCCTACGAGACAGGAGCGCGGCAATTCATCAGTGACGCCAGTATCCGTGCGCCGATGTCCAAACCAGCGATCTCCGACCGGTCCGGGAAGTTCCTCTTGGAATTCTCCGGTGTTACCAGTGGCACGCCGGTGCGCCTGGTGGTGAACAAGCCCGGGTTCGAGGTAGTGAACGCGCGTGAAGTGCAGAGCGTGATCCTTGGGCGCATCCCAGCCGTGGAGATCCTGATGGCCGACGCGCAGAAACTGGCCGAGGCGCAGATGAAGTATTACAAGATCGCGACCGACGGTATAGCACAGAGCTACCATCGCAAGATGACGGCGTTGAACCAGGAGAACGTGGCATTGGCCGATCGCTTGGCAAGGTTCGGAGCGCAGCACGAACGCGAGGTGAGTTCTTTGATGGAGGCCATCGATGTGTTGACCGCCGAACGGAACAAGGCCATGGGCAATGCGGGTGAATTGGCGGAGCGTTTCGCATCGACCGATCTGGACAATGCCTCGGACCTGTTCCGCCGCGCCTTCGAGTTGTTCCAGCGCGGGCAACTGGACAGCGTGCTGGTGCTCCTCGACAAGGATCGCCTCGATGCGGAATACGCGTCGGCCAAAGCTGATAAGGATCAAGCGAATGATCGGATACGGCACCTGTACAAAAGCGCCGAGCTCAAGGTCAGTGTACTGTTGTCCGCCATGGACCATGCCCAAGCTCTCGTTGTGTTGGATGGAATGGAGGCCATGCTGAAAGCGGACCACGACGCCTTCTCCACCACCACGGAACATGAACTGGCCTTCCGGCGAGGGAACGTCCTGGTCTCCATGTCGCGCTATGCCGATGCCATTGCCGTCTTCAGCCGCGGCCGCGAACTGGTGCGCACGCGTTTTGGCGCAATGGATATACGACAGGTGCTATTCTTGTTGAAGATGGCCGAATGTGAACAAGAGCTGGATGGTTTCGACAGGAGTTTCGAGCTGTTGCACGAATGCGAGGACTTGGTCAGCGGACGCGAAGCGGAGGAGCCGTTGTTGGTCGCCGACCTGGAGTATGCCTTGTCCCGGTCGTATGATCACAAGCGGGAACTGGAACCTGCCATGGCACATGCCGAAAAGAGCCTTGGGTTACGAATGGCGCATTTGAAGCCGAACGATGAAATGGTCATCCGGGCCATGCACAACGTTGCATTGGTCATGCGATCCCAAGGGCGCTACGAAGGAACGTTGGAGAAGCAATTGGAAATGCTCCAGTTGGCCGGTCCCGATGGTGTCCATTACAGAAGGGGTTACGGCACCTTGCTCCACAACATCGGCCAAGAGTACAAGACCAAAGGCATGTTCCCAGAAGCCGAACGGTATTTGCGCGCATCATTGCAACGCGAGATCGAGGATCTGGGGATGCAGCATCCGCATGTGTTCGTCAATTTCGTCAGCTTGGCAGGCCTTATGGATGAACTGGGCCGAGAACCCGAAGCACTCGCGTTGTTGGATTCGGCCTTGATCTTGAACCAGGGTACAGTACCAGGCGATCACAACATGATGGGCTACTTCTTCACCACTAGAGCCTCCGTGCTCTCCGATCTGGGTGATCAAGACGCTGCTTTGGAGGCTGTGCAACGCGCCGTGGAGATCCGGCGGAAGGTCTATGGTCCCAAGCACCCCTACCTCATGGCCACGCATGAGGTGATGGCCACCGTACAGGCGCGCAAAGGAGACTTGCAAGCTGCCGTGAATACGACATCCGGGATGTTGGATGTCTGCTTCGAGATCTTTGGCCCCGAGGACATCAACACGCATTTCGTGGCCACCAGCAAAGCAGGATACCAGGTGGAACTCGGGCAGGACTCCGCGGCCTTGGCGCTCTATGGTCGCCATCTTGCGCCCATGTTGAAGGCATACGGCGAGACAGAACCCAGTATGCTCGTCGCGCAGCGGAGCATGGCCACAGCTCTCTACCGCACCGGAGCGGTGGATAGTTCGCAGGTGGCGTTCCAACGGGTCACCAGTACCACACCTGACCAGCAAGCCGAATGGTACTTGAGCAAGATCGCCATGGATCAGGATAGGAAGAGCGATGCCCTGGACCACCTCGTGCGTAGCGCCCGCCTGTGCGATGTGGAAGCACATGGAGGACACTGTAAGGTCGTTAAACAGACGTTGGGGGAGTTGGCCACACACCTTGGCCGCATGGAAGTCCTGAAGGAATTCGAGGAATGACGGAACAAGAGAGACCAGCATAGAACCGCACCCCGATAACGAAGTACTATGGAACGCACCACCTCAACGTTGCTCGGTCTGTTGCTCTGCGCGAAAGTGATCGCCCAGTCCGTCCCGCTCAATGGTGTGGTGGTGATACAGAACTCGCAGTATGAGACAGGAAAGCGCCAGTATGTGAAGGATGCTTCCATCCGAAGTGCTTTCGCCAAACCTGTTGTGTCCGATCGCGATGGCTCTTTCGCCCTCGTTCTCTCGGGTGTTCCAAGTGGTGCACCGGTCCGTATCGATGTCCGCAAGAACGGGCTCGAGGTGGTCAATTCGCAGGAACTCGAAGCCGTTGTGCTTGGCCGGAACGCGATCCTTGAGGTGGTGATGGCAGATCCCGCGAAGCTGGCCGATGCTCGCATGCGTTTCTACCAAGTGGCTACCACTACCATCGAGGCGAACTACGAACGCCGCATGCGTTCATTGCGCGATGAGCAACGAACGCTCCAAGTGCGATTGGATGACATCGGACGTGAATTGGAGGATACGTTGACCTCCTTGGGTGAGGCCATGGATGCGCTTGCCATACAGCGCGAAACCGCGCTCCAACGAGCCGATGATCTGGCGCGAACCTTCGCCTATATGGACCTTGACCGGGCATCGGAACGCTACCGCAAGGCGTATGAGCACTTGCGCCTTGGAAACGTGGATAGCGTGTTGGTGATGTTGGACAAGGAGAAGTTGGATACCGAATACGCAGATGCACGGAACAAGAAGATCCGCGGTTCCGAGTTGATCGCCGCAGCGAACACGAGCATCCGCCAACTCTTCAACAGTTACCGATTGAAAGCTGATGTGCTCCGCCTGTCATTGGATCTGGGTGGAAGCCTCACTGCGCTTGAACGGATGAGGACCATCCAAGAAGAGAATACGGACGTTCTCGGCCCCGTGGATCGTGCATTGCTCTTGCGTGACCTGGGTAAGCTCCAGAGCCGACTTGCCCGTTTGGAACCTGCGCACAACTCCTTGCAAGAGAGCTTGGACCTGTTCATCCAACACAACGGTCCCGATCACCCGGAGGTCAGTGCCGCGCGGATCCAGATGGCCATGCTCCATGAGGAGGAAGGCGACACCGAACAAGCCATGGCGATGTATCGCGCAGCTTTGGACCAACGCCTTGCACTGGTTGATGCGGAGCCTGGTAGTACCATCGAACCACTAGCCGGCATCGGCAATGTCTTCAGCGCGATAGGCGAATACGATTCCGCGTTGGTGTACACGACCAGGGCATTGGATGTGCTCCGCGCCAGTGGAAGGTCTGGTACTATTGAAGAAGCCACGTTGACGAATTCACTGGCGTACCGCTTGGATAACCTTGGGCGATACGAAGAGGCCATGCCGATCTACCTCAAGAGCCTCGCCCTCCGGAAAACGTTGATCACACAAGGCGTCAAAGAGGTCGATCTTTCAACGGCATACGGGAACCTCGGATACCTCTGCGATGAACTGGCCCAGTACGATAATGCCTTACTCTATTATGATTCCTGCTTGGTCATCGAAGAAAGACTGTATGGCAAAGAGCACACGCTGCCGGCCACCACGGTCAACAACATCGGCAGGGTACTTAGTCATCAAGGGGATCATCAAGGGGCATTGGACAAGTACCGCACGGCCATGGCGATCAGCGAACGTTTGTTGGGCCCGGACCATTTCCAAGTAGGTTTAGGCCACAACAACATCGCATCGAAACTGGATGATCTGGGCAAGCGCAAAGAAGCGCTTCCGCATTTCGATGAAGCCCTGCGCATCTTCCGAGCGAATTTGGGTCCCGATCATCCCTATGTGGCCACGGTTTTGGCGAACAAAGCGATGGCACTTGGATCCGTAGGCGATGGTAAGGCGGCCATGGACCACTATAGGGAGTCGTTGCGCATCCGGATCGCCACGTATGGCATATCGCATGATGCTGTTGCCGATGGCTACAGTGGACTGGGCGTGGAATGGACACGTGCAGGCAACGCCGATTCTGCCCTCTTCCACTTGAAGAAAGCACTGGCGATAGGGATCGCCGTTCTTGGCCCGGAACATGCCAACAACGGTATCGTACACGAGAATTTGGCCAATGCCTTCTTGCTGGCCGGTGACACCATGCAAGCCACCTTCCATGCGGAACGCGCGCTCGCCATTGGTGCTGCTGCAGTGGGTGCGGATAGTCCGATGCTTGCGCCTTGCAAGGCCCTGCTCGCCGCGCGTTACCGTACTACTGGAAAGCGGAACGAAGCGCTGGTCTTGGCCACGGAGGCGTTCTCGAGCGGCACCAATTTGCAGGGGGCGTGGGTCCTTCATCAATTAGCCGTGGATGCTGGTGATGACAAGGCGGCGCTCGCGCACCTGCTCCAATGCATGGAGGCCTTGGGTACCGAAGGTGACGAGGGTAGGGTGGATGCCAAAGTGGTCCGTGCTGCCTTCATGGAACGTGCTACGGCTGCTGGACGTACGGATCTGATCGGACGGTTCAAGACTCCGCAGTGAACGTGCTCGACCTCCTCAATTCGGTCGCACCGTCCTGGGCCCTTCGTGTCCCAACAGGACCTATGCGCGGTCTCTTCTCGGTGATCCTTGTCCTCGCTGTATCGCGCCTTGTTGCGCAATCCATCCCGCTTACCGGCACTGTCGCCATCCAGAACAGCCAGTACGAGACCGGCAAGCGGCAATACGTGAAAGGGGCAAGTATCCGGGCCTCCTTCGCTAAAGCGACCACGACGGACAAGCAAGGCCAGTTCGCACTGGAATTCGCCGGCGTGAAGGCTGGCACACCGGTCCGCTTGAGCGTGAGCCACACATCCCTTACCGTGGTGAACAGGCGCGAAATGGACCAGGTGATCGTAGGTCGCAAAGATCCACTGGTGGTGGTGATGGCCGATCCCGACAAGTTGGCCGAGGCGCAGATGAGATTCTACAACATCGCAACCACCAGCATAAGCAAGAGCTACACGGCAAGGATGGATTCGTTGCGTTCCGAACAACGAACTTTGAAAGAGCGCCTGGCAGCTTTGGAAGTCGAGTTCGGTGCCAAGGTCGCGGACATGAACGAGGCCATCGAACTGCTCACCAAGCAACGGGATCAGGCTCTTTCCAAGGCCCATGAGCTGGCCAACGAGTTCGCAACAGTGGATCTTGATGGAGCCAGTGCGCTGTACATCCAAGCGTATCAACTCTTCGAACGCGGAGAGATCGACAGTGTCCTGATCGTGTTGAACGAGGGGCGCCTCCAGGAGGAATACAAGAAGGCCACCAACGAAAAGGCGAAAGGCAAGCGCATGGTCTCCGCAGCGGATACCATCATAAGTGTTACGGCCGGTAGTTATCGGTTGAGGGCCGATGCATTGATCCGAAGTGGTGACCACACCGCCGCATTCCACCAGTTGCTCCACCTTACACGCGTGTACATGGGACAAGGTGACGTGTGGGATGAGGAGAAGCTCGAGACGTTGGACCGCGCCGTGTGGCTGCAGCACGATAGCACCGGGGCCCATGACCTGCTGCTGGCATTGGACAGTGCATGCGCCGCCGTGAAGGTTCGTTCATCGATGGATCAGCAATGGACCGCACGCCTCTTGAGCGATCAAGGTGCGGTACACGAACGACGTGGTGATGTTCGACGTGCACGTGATGCTTTCCAACACGCCTTGGTGCGCGCCGTGGCCGATAGTGATACGGTACGCCAGGCCATGGCACATGCCGATCTCGCACGCGTCCTGCTCCTGCTGCGCGATCGTGTGATCGGTAGGGCCCACGTGGATTCCAGCCTTGCCCTGCGCCCCACCGCCGAGGCGCACTGGATCGCTTACACCGAAGCCATGCGCCGCCGCAAGCGTACGATCGCGCTGGGCCATGTGGCCGAATGCCTGCGGCTCCAGACCCGCGAGGAACGCACCTTGCCGTGGCGGAGGAGCAAAGCCTTAGAGGCGCTCCGCATCCTCGCGGTGCGATATCAACGCACAGACCTGCTGCGTGAATTCAAACTCGACGATCCTGACTAATGCGCTCTCCCTTCGCTTTGATGAGCTGTGCTGCCTCCATCTCTCTGCAGGCCCAGACCATCCCGCTCAACGGATCCATCGCGGTTCAGAACAGCCGTTACACTACCGGGACCAGGCAATATGTGCAAGGCGCGAGCATACGAGCACCATTCAGCAAGGCGACCACCACCGATGCCGACGGACAGTTCGCGCTGGTGTTCACCGGGGTTGATGCAGGTGCCACCGTCAGGTTGATGGTGAACAAGACCGGGCTCGCTGTAGTGAACCAGGAGGAGATCGAGCACGTGGTGGTAGGTCGAGCAACGGCGCTGAACGTGGTGATGGTGGACCCCACCAAGTTGAAAGCCGCTGAACTGGAATTGCACGGGATCCTCGTCCGTTCCATCGAAGAGGATCTGCAACGGAAACTCGCCATCCTACGCGATACCACTCGTGGGTTTAATGATCGCCTTTCCGCTGTTCGTATCCAAAAGGAAGACTCCATCACATCGCTCAGGGATGCCATGGGTCTTGCCTCCGACCAGCGCGAAGTGGCGTTGGCCAAGGTGGCACAATTCGCACGTGAGATGGCCTTGGTCGATCTTGATGTGGCTTCCTCCCGCTACACGGAAGCCTATGAGTTGCTGCGGAAGGGGGAGTTGGATGCCGTGCTCGTTTCCCTCGATCGTGATGTGCTGGACGCCGAATACGGCAAGGCGACGGAGAACAAGAAGAAGGGCAAGGATGTGATCAGCCGGGCGAACGAAGGCATTCGTCAGGTCTACCAGAGCTATGACCTGAAGGCATTGGTACACAGTACACGATCGGAATTGCGCGAATGCCTCGCGGTGCTCAACACCATGGACGCGATCATAGCCGAACAGTTCGAAGTGTTCAGCGCTCGCGAAAAGGACGAAGTGCTCCTGAAGCGTGCAACGGTGCTCAACGATCTGGCGCGATACGCTGAAGCACGTGCGCTTTTGAAGGATCTCCTGGACCGGGCCGGACCCACCGTTGCGGCGCCAATCATCCGCGCGGACGCCTATCACCTGGTCGCGGAAATGGATGAACAGGCTGGCCATTTCACCGAAGCCCTTGCTGCTGCGGAGCACGCTCTTGCACTGCGCATGAATGCACTGGGTGCGGACTCCCTGCCAGTAGCCGTGGATCTCGCGATGGTGGGCCGCGTGCTGCTAAGCCATGGTCGGTTGGATGAGGCCATCGTGCCGCTCCGTAAAGCAGAAGCACTCGTTGAGGCGTCTTCGCCGGTGGATCCGCGCTTTGCCATCCCTGTCTGGAACACGTTGGGGAGCTACTATCAGGATCGCATGGAACTGCCGGTTTCCATTGAATACCAACGGCGCATGGAACCGCTCGTGATCGCGATGAACGACAAGGCGTACCTGGCTTCGTTCAACAACAACATCGCGGTGGCGTTCAGCGAACTGGCCGAAGCCGATTCTGCCATCGCACGCCTGCAGAAGAGCTTGGCCCTGGCCGAAGGGATCTACGGTCCGGATCACCCCAGGGTCGCGAACACGATGCAGAACCTGGCCCGTGTGCTCGATGATGTGGGATCGCCTGAACAAGCGCTACCCCTTTTCGAACGCGCCCTTGAAGGTCAACGTCGGTTGCTGGGCAACGCCCACCCGGAACTCACTCCCACGTTGATGAACTATGCGATGAATTTGGAGGCACTGGAACGACCAGCGGATGCCCTCGTGGCGTACAACGAAGCGATCCGCATCCTGCGCAACGCACCGGAAGCTGATCCTCTTGATCTTGCGAACGCCATTGCCAACACCGCCCAGTGGTATCGTCATCAAGACCGGTGCGATACGGCGATCGTTATGATGGAAGAGGCCATCGGTATCTTCGCTGGTGCATACGGAATGGACAATGTGAAGGTGGCCGATCCACAGCGGTACATCGGCGCCTGCCTCGATTCACTCGGAAGGTATGTCGAGGCAGCAGCAGCCTTCCGGAAAGCGATCACCACCTACGAGAAGGAACTGCCACGCGAACATATCCGCACCCTTACTACACGTCTCGCCTGCGCGCGAGCTTACCTGCTCTCCGACCAGCTCGATCAGGCGAGGAAGGTGGCGAATGAAGCGTTGGCCGATAGACCCACAGGTGGTGTGTACTGGACGCTCTACACCATCGAACGCGCTGCAGGTAACAAAGCCATTGCATTGGAACATGTCATGGCATGCTACCGCACGCGTATGGCAGACCCGAACGCCGGGGAACAATTACGATCCACAACGCGGGAGACGGCAAAGACCTTGGCGCTGGAACTCGGTGACGCTGAGGTGTTGAAAGAGCTTGATCCACCATAGGCACGACCCGGGCATACGCTACCTTGAGCAAGATCGCCCGAACGATGAGCTCCTTGAACGACCCTTTGGTGCATCCTGTCTTCAAAGCCATGGTGCAGTACCGGCCGCAATTGGCTGCGCTCGCCGAGTTGGGCGACGATGACGGGGAGATCGATGTACGCCTGCTCGGTGATCAAGTGATCCGCAATTTTCCTTGGCCCATCGGGATAGAGGTACGCCGGTTGCTTGGAGGTGCCATGCGCGAACCCGATCGCCGCCGATTGGACCAGATCTTCCGGACGTTCGAACGATCCGTGCAATTCCTCGCGTTCATCATGCTCGCACAATTGTGGAAGGCACGCAAAGAGGATCCTTTTCCGTTGCCCGCTTCATTCGTGAATGAATTCCAGCGACGGGTGCCGATGGTCAGCCTTGGCAACCTCACCTGGATGGTGCGCCAGTTCGCGCGCGTGTGGAAGAGCACGGGGAAGGTGTGGCCAGTGGTGGAGATCGGAGACCTGGTGACCGACAGGTTCTGCGATGCGCTGGACGGGTGGGTGCCCGAACGCAATGAAATGGGCCACTACCAAGTGAACCTCACCGCCGAAGAGGTGCAGCGCCGGTGCGTGATGGCCAACGACCGCCTGAGCAACGTATTGGTGGCGCTGGCTTTCCTGGTGAGATACAAGCTCATCAGCAGCCCACTGTCCGGTGATGATGGATCCGTTCCGCCCATCCATACCGTTGCGCTGGTGCGCGGCACCAAAGTCGACCCCATCATGCTCTCGCCGCTCATCATCGAGGTCCGAACGTCTTCCGCGTTGCAGGGATCGCTCTTCAGTAAATTCCGATCCGGACGGATCTACTTCAGTGGGAGCGAAGCCACGGAAAGAACCGATCTGGGCAGTCTCGGGGGATATCCGATCCTGGTAAGTGGGTTCGAGGAAATGTTGGCGGCCTTTCGGTAGTCATTCCGTAGATGGTGCCATAGGCCACATTCGTTCAGGACCGGCCCCTACCACGGTAAAAGTGGACGATATATCTTGCTGCACATGCGCATCTCCGATCATTTGATCGCCGTGGTGATCCCCTTTCCGTGGGATCGCGGAGATGCCCACCTGCTTGTGCCGGATGGATGGAGCGCTCTCCAGATAGCCCAAGACCCTGTGCTACGGGCCCATTTGGATCAGAAGTATCATGCGCACTTCATGCATACCATGCACGCGGTGGATGATGCGGGCAAGCGTGTTTTCGTTCCTGATGCGCCAAGGGCTGGCAGCGTGGCAGAAGTGGAGGTAGCCTTGGGACAAGTGGAGGTGCGGTCCTGCTCAAGTGGTGTGGCCATGCTTACCCTGTTCTTCGAACTGAAAGGCCCCGAAATGACATTGGATCATGTGGATCGGGTGGCGGCCGCACTGCGTGATCCTGCAACTGTGTTCGATCCGGGGCAGGGCACAACAACGCTTGGTCAACGGGTCGAGGATCTACTCACCTCCATCGGTGCCGACCCCGCAGTGCGGATGGCCTTCGGTCCGAATTTCAAGGTCTTCACCAATGTGGTGGTGGATGATGATCCCTGGGCCGATCCCATGTGGAATGAGCGGTTGTTCGAATTGGCAACCGGTTTGCCGCTTGGTGGGATGAGCCAGCAGAATGCTCCCACACAACACTACATGGCCAGCACATTGGCCGCTAACGGCCTGCACGTGTTCACCAACTGGAGAGCCATCGCCTTGTTCGATACCTTCACGCGACTGGCTATTCGCAGTGCTGACCCCTACCACACCTGGCGGAAGGATTATCTCCCGATCTTCCAGTACGTGCTCCTCCTGAGGGCATCGGCCATGCGACTTTCTTCGATCCTTGCAAGCACGGGCCTGAACGATGTGCGGTTGCTGGATGTCCGTGACGAATGGATGGCATTCCGCAACGCGGTGGACCTACGCTTCATATCCTACAAGTGGCTGCCCAACGAGATGTTCGCGAAAATGATCGCCGGTACCAATACAGTACACGAGATCCATCAGGCGGACGACCGACTTGAGCGGATCGTGCAACGCTTCAAGGAGCGACGGGACCGGAATTTGGTGCGCGTAGGATTGATCCTAGCAGCTCTGCTTATCGTGGGGCTGTTCGTGTTCAGCGGCGCTTGACGAAAACGAAATCGCCACCTTCATCCGCCGAGGAATGCAAGCGGTTGAATTGGGGCATTTGGCTGAATCCCTTGGTGTGCCCCAACGTGTCCTTGGTGGCATTGAACAAGGTGGAGGCTAGCAGGTACGGTTCCTGGTTCCCCGCAAGGTTCTGCAACAAGGTCTTCATGAACAAGCTGTTGTCGTTCACCTCTTCCAACGCACCACTGGTCATCGCTTTTCGGCTCCGGCTGGTGTAGTACTTCGCAGCATCACCATCTCCACGGTGGGTATCACCCAGTTCGAATATGCTGCCCGAAAAGCAGGCGTCAACCACCAGCAGAACGTGCCGTGCTTTCATCCCCTGCACCTTGTTCAATACATCCGGAGCGCTCACGTAGTTGGATGGGTCGTCCTTCGCGCCATCCACAGGCACCCAGAAGCCTTCGGCCGTGATGGTCTGCTGCTTCCCATGGCCTGCATAGAAGATGAGCACGTTGTCGTTCTCGTTCAATCGTCCGGGTTTCGTGTAGTCGTTCAAGGTGGAGATGATGCTCCCACGGGAAGGGTCTTTCACCAGAAGGATATCTTCTTCATTGAACAGGTAGTCCGTCATCAGTATCCTTTTCAATTCCTCGGCATCGTCGATCGGGTACTGTAGGTCCGGCCACTCCTTGTACTGCTCGGCGGCGAACAGGATGGCATGGTATCGCCCCTTGCTCGGGTCGGCAGCATCGTTCAATGCGCTCAGATCGGGTGGTGGGCCGCCTTCACCGCGGGTGAGGTCAGCGATCATGGCGCTATCCCCTTTGATGAAGGGCAACGCCGCCGTGATCACGACCCCCGATACCACCAACCACCGTATCACACCCAGCTCGCGAAGTGGTAAGGCGCGCTGTAGCGGCTTCCATACGAATGGAAGAAAGAGCAGGGCAGCGGCGATCAACGCCCAGCCGATGGCCGCTCGATGGACGATGAGCAGGTAGATGCCCACGGCCAGGAGCAGCATACCGGATACGATGCCGATGGCGGCCCCGCCCTTTGCCTGTGGTGCCTCCTGTCTCATTGTCCGGTGAGGCCAACGCCGAAGGAAAGACCTACGAAATAGCCCAATCCCCACTGCTTGGTGGTGATCGCTCCCATGGCCAAGCTGCTTTCGAACGCTTCACCAACGGGAAGGTAGTCCAGCTTGCGATCCACTTGTGTGGCCGTTATGCCCATGTTCAACATCAAGGTTCGTTTGCGACCGATGATCAACGATGGGCCGGCCAACACGTTCAACGTTGCGGTTTCGGCCAGGGCTACGCCGATGCCGATGTTGCCGCCGACGCGCACTGGTTTCTCACCATCCCAATAGAAATGGAAGAAGGAGGATACCACCGGGATCAGGTTGGACTTTTCGCTTTCCAGAAGGATGGAATAGCCGAAGGCCGTGTCCCAGACCGCCTCGTAGTTCTTGGGCGCCTCGAACAAAGTGGCCACCGATACACCCATGCTCGTAGATAGGATCAACCCACGGTTCACAGGCAGGCGGAAGATCTTCTTCTCCGAGAGCTTCGGTGCGGGACCACTGGTCACCTGTGTGTTCACCAACCCCGCCAGGTCTGGACGGTCGATATGGAATTGTTCGATCAGTTTCCCGTTGCGATCCCACCGACGCCATTGTCCATAGGCCCCACTGCGCCCATACACATCGTTGTTCACCGTGCCCATGGCGGGGTCCAGGGGCGAGCCGAAGTAGAAGCCCTCCGCACTTCGCAAGGGTTGGCATCCGTTACACAGCGTATCGGTGAGGGCACCTGCCGGCGTGATCCACCGGTCGCTGAAGTAGCGCACCACTTTGCCCGGCTGTGTACCATCGGCAGTGGTGTTCTCGGTCATCTCCGTTTGGTCGTAGATCTCCAGGTCCATGTTCAAGGCGGTGGCCTCTTCGCTGTCCAAGGTCACCATCTCCACATATTCGAAACGCGCTTTATCCAGCTCCGAGGAGACCGAGGAGATCTCGTCGATATGGGCTTCCAAGGTGGGGCCGTCGAATGCGCGCGCAAGGGCATCAAGATCCTCCTGCTTCCGTTTTGGAACACTAAGGACCAGTTCGTTCTTCAGGCTGGCCAGTAACTGGTGTTCAGTGCCCACGAGCCGGTTCGCCGCCATCATGTGGTCGTTCAGATCGCGTGTGGTGCGCAAGGCATAACCTTCTTTTAGCGCGTCAGGCACCTTCACTGTTAGTTCACGCATCAAGCTATCGCGCTCGTGGCGGATCCGCGCAAGTGTCTTGGTCCGGTCGAATTTCAGTGCTTTCAACTGCTCCAGTGTGGCATCGACCGTGCGCACTTCGCTGACGATCCGTTCCAGGCCTTGCTCTACCTGGGTCTGGCTTGTGCGTACAGGGATCAGGTCGCGTTCCACTTCATCCGGGATCATGCTTTCCGCGCCGCCCATGCCGAACATGCTGTAGGCGTTCTGTGATCCGCTGATGTCGAATCCGCCGAAATTGAGGTTGCCGAACAACGACTGTGTGGAGCCCAGGAACGAGCCGAACCCTGCGCCGAAGTTGCGCGAGGTGGTGTCCTTGTCTATCCGGGTCACGGTCTTCGCCCGGTAAACGAATTCGTTGATGTTCGTCATCTTCATCTCCACCACATCACCCGGCCGCAGCTTCGGTTTATCGGTGCGCCGGCACGTGATGGAATCGCTCTTCTGCTGGCATTTCGAATAGCGCACGACACCGGACAGCTTGTCGTATTCGATACGGACGGTCTGTGCCATTGCCCAGGCATGAGCCAGTAGGAGCGAGGAAAGGATCAGTAGGCGTTTCATCGGTGGTGCTTGGTGGGGCGCGTTGAAGTTGCGTTATTGCTTCCGTTCTTGGAAAAGGGTCCAGCCCGAAACGCGGCCGTCGCGATCGATACTGAAGATCGATCCGGCTGATGGGTAGATCAGTAACTGGCCTTCCATCGTGTTCAGCGTAGTGTGTGGCTGGCCGTGGTTCTTGGTGACCGATGCGATCGGAGAACCGATGGCGATACCCTTACTGCTCTTGCCCGTGTAGCCCGCAGCAGTGCCGCCTAGGTAGAGCCAGTGGGTGGCGCCGGCCGCGTCAATACGATCGGCAGCCATTTTCCAACAGGTGCCTTCGGTGCCATAACGCAACAGCGTACGACCACGATGCTCCAGGGGTGATGCCTGCGCGAACCCCGTGGCCAGTTCGGTCAACGTCCGTCCTTCGATCCGCTCCTCGGGAAGGGTGCTCGCTTCCGCTGAAGTGTTGAGCGTGGGCTTTCCTTCCAATGCGTCCAAGTTCCGCTGGGCAAGTCCATCGCCCGCAGCGGCAAGCGTGCGCAATCGATCTTTCGCGCCCTGTTCATCTCCACGTTCCGCAGCGAGTATGGCTTGAAGAACGGCCCCCGTGTTCGCATGCGCACCGGTACACTTGCCATATGCTCCGATCCAGTGGTCGGCAGCCACGAGATCCTTGCGCACCAAAGCGATGCATGCCAGGTTCGCCAACGCGCTGCTGGATGTTCGGTCCATCAACAAGGCTTCCAGGAAATGGTCTTCCGCCTTCAAGAGTTCCTCTTCCATTGTGTTGGCGAGGGCACCTCTCCACCGTTCGCGTGTATCGATCTCCACCGGGAAGGTGAACCGTGCTTCTGCGGAGGGTATCAACTGGATCGCTTGCAAGAGGTGACAAGCTCCCGCATTGGTGTAGAGCATCGGGTTGCGGAAGCCTTCGCTCATCAGGAGTTCGTAGAGCTTACCTGCTTCGTGGTATTGACCCAATGCGAGGCGATGGTCGGCCAAGCGCATGGCCATGGTCATTTCCTGATAACGGACCAGACCCTTGCGCAGGAGCTCCTCGCGAACCGGTCGGTCGGGATATCCGCTCATCCGATCGTTCCAGCCATAGGCCTTGTACAGCCGCCGTATCAAGCTGTCCGCTACCAAGGCGGGAGAATATCCGGCAATGAACGCATAGAACGCGCCTTTTTGATCGGCCTGTGTCTCGAACACATGGAACGCGCGATTATTGGCCATGGCCATTTCCATGTTCTTTTTCACGCTGCCATGATCTCCGAACTGCTGGAGGTCCGCTCCCCAGCCATGCCCCATGCTGAAGTGCGCGATCTCATGGCCCAGCAAGAAGGCCACGGCATCGTTGGTCAGCGGCCCGAACGTGGCACAAACATCCAACGCTTTCTGTTCCACCACGATGCGGGTGGGTGTTGTTCCGAAGTCGGTGAAAGCCGCCGCCGATCGTGTGCTCTGGGCATCGAATTCCAGATGCGGTGCGCTCTGGGCCAGACCTGCGGCCGCACATAGCCGGGTGTACACGGCCTGCACTTCGGGTCCTGTGGGCGGTGGCAGCGCCTGGCACGGGATGGTCACCGAGGCAGCGAGCAGGAACACTAGGGAGATGATGGCGGGAGAACGCATGGTGGTGGCGCGTTGAGGCAATATAACCATACGGCGCGTTCCAACCCACATGCCACATCACTGGCTTACCGAAAGCCGTAACTACATAGGGGGAATGCAGCCGTCAGAATCCGATGCCAACGCCCCCGCTGAGGATCGGCTGGCCACCGTACACGCTGTTCGGGTCCTGCAGCACGTCGAAGAGCACTTGCAGGTAGATGCTGCTTCGCCCAGCGAGCGGCTGCACATAGCCCGCCCCGAGAAGGAGATGGGGTGCCCAAAGCCGCTTCACATCACGGTCCACATAACTGTACAGTTCGCGGTTCAGATGGTAGAATTCGACGTGGCCATAGAATTGTTGAACAGGCCGGTACCGCGTGAAAAGGCGGTAGCCGTAACCGTTCTGCTCCACAGCAGGCACGAAACGGTTGTCGCGGATATACCAATAGCTAAGCCCTGCACCCACGGAGAGCTTGTTCTTCTGATCGATGAAATAGCCCACCAACGGGTCAATTTGGATAGCGGTGGCGGTGCCGAAATTCAACCCCAGCCCACCGCCGAACCAGAACCGGTCCTTCAAGGGGCGGGGGTCCCGGGGGCGCGTGCTCGTGCTGTCCTGGGCATGGGCAGCGCTAAGTGCGAAGCACAGAACGAATGCCATTAGGGTGCATGGATGAGTTGGATACCTCCGGTTCATGCCACCGAAAGTAAGGCCCGTTCGCGGATCGCCTTCGGGCCATAGTTCTTCTGGAAATGTACCGTGAGCAGCAACCCGCGCATCGCCATCCATCCTAGGAACGCTGTCCACACCGCATGCAGTTCCCATCCCAGTGCGTCCGTTCCATAGATCACCGGCACGAACACCCCGAAGGTGGAGATCAGCAGGACGTTGCGCAGGATCTTGCCATCGCCCAAGCCTTTGTAAACACCATCGAACGCGAAGGCCACCGCATTGATGGGTTGTGTGAGCACCACCATCCAGAACACGCCGGTGAGCAACGCCAGCACCGCCGTATCCTTGGTGAAGAGGGTGCCGATGGACGAGTAGCCGACCAGGTAGAGCAGCGAAAGCCCGGCACCGATCAGGATGCTCTGCCGCACCACGCGCCAGCTTACGCGGTACACGCTAACCCAGTCCTTCGTACCTGCGAAACGCCCTACGAGCACGCTGCCAGCAGCGGCATAACCATCAATGAAGAACGCACTGAACAACCACACCTGCATGGCGATGCTGTGCGCGCCGATATGGGCCTGGCTGTAGCCCGTGGCGAACCGGTTCCCCAAGTAGTAGCAGGCGTTCAGCGCGATGGTGCGCGCGAACAGGTTACCGCTCAGCAGCCAAAGGCCCAGCAGTTCCGGATGGTTCCACCTGCGTGGAAAGAAGTTGAACGGTGTGCGCGTCACCATGATCGCCACCGCCAGGACGAACATCACCGCCTGCGCGATCAAGCTGGCCCAGGCACTGCCTACGATGCCCATGGGCCCCATGCCGAAATGCCCGAAGATCAGCACCGGGTTCAGGGCGAGGTTGATCCCGGCTCCCAGCAAACTGATCCACATGCCCCAGTTCAGGTTCTGGATGCCACGGAACGCACCGGTGATCACGAACGTGGCCAGTACGATCGGGAACCCGAAGCTGCGCACATGGTAGTACTCCACGGCTTTCCGCAACACTTCACCTTCCGCGTTGTACAGCCTGAAGATGGGCTCGGAGAACATGTTGGTGAGCGCGAAGAAACCGAAGCCCAGAATGAAGTTCATCCATACCGCGATCGGCACCAGCCCCGCGACCTCCGCAAGGCGCTGCTCACCATAGTACCGCGCAACCACGGCCAGAACGGCGCTCCGCGTTTGCGCCAGCACCCACACCACCAGCAGGAAGAAACTGCTCGCGATACCCACCGCTGCGAGGTCGCCCGTGCCCAGACTTCCCACGAACGCCGTATCCA
>DLGQ01000010.1:54485-59561 GCA_002482775.1 Flavobacteriales bacterium UBA7690
CCAGCGAGATCAACGGCTCGGCGATGCCGCTGATGATCGCCGGTACCGCGAGGCGATCCAGGTCGCGCGGTTCGAACGGACGCGGAATTCGGCGGACTTTCGGTGGACGGCTCACGGGCATGCAAAGATGCGCAGTGCTTCAGCGAACGCTGCGGTCAGTGCGGTACAACGTCCATGGAAGCGGACCCTCGTTCCACGTGTACCAACGCATCAAGCGGGTGGACCAGAACGGCTCTGAACGTTCCAAAGCGGTGTGTTCGAAGCCGCCCTCGCCAAAGGGAACAGGAACCTCATCTTGAAGAACGATGAAGTTCACTGGCTCCGGCTGATCGTACGGCATGCGCGGGTCGATGATCACCTCGCTCGTTCCCTTTGGCCGGTAGAAGTCCGGAAGCGCGATACGCCACGCGATGGCTGGGTCGATCACATAGCCGACACGATCGCCGGGCTTGCACAACGGGTGAAGCGCTTCGGCCAAACGCACTCTTCCTTCTCCAGCGGAACTCGTCATCACCACGGACAAGCCGACGAGGTTCGCCACCAGAAGGATCCCGGCAAGGCCGAGCATGACGGCCCGAGGCACCTTCTCCCAACGGGTACCCTGGATCACGGCCCAAGCGGATACCAACAGCCAGGGGACCAGGTCCGCAAGCGGGTAAAGGAAGCGCAACTCCTTATGGCCGATGAAACTGTGGACGAGCACGTAGGGAACCGCGCACCACACCACCAAGTGCTTCGGCCGCTTCAGCACCATGACAACGAAGGCGAGCAGGATCGATACGCCGATCGGCGGTATCGCATACTTCACGATCCACGGCGGATAGTAGTACCATGGAAGCTCGTCGAAACGATGCCCTGCATCACCGGCGAATCCCATGTGGACGTAGTTCCAGGTGGTTGGTGTGAAGGAGCCGTAGAAAGCACTGTCCAACAGCGCACCGAGGAGCAAGACCACCAGCGCCCCCAGGCCTAGCGAGAAGATGCTGCGGAGGTGATCCTTGCGCATGGTCATCATCCAAGCCACAGCAGAGAGCACGATCAAGCCAGTGGGTGGCCTGCACAACATGGCCAACCCTGCGATGATCCCGGCCTTGAACGCCCAACCATTTCCGCGCTTGAGGATGGTGGTGAACATGACCAGCAGGAAGAGGCCGGACCAACTTTCACTGCTGAAGCGTACATGTAAGAACGGCAGGAACCAGAGAAGATAGGCGATGGCCAAGTAGGGCTTTTGCAACTTCGCGTCCATCGTCGCGCTGGTCACGCGAGCGAAACCACGCACCGCGATAAGCGCGAACGCGGCAGTAAGCAACCGCAACAAAAGTGTCCGGGTGAACGGGTCGCTTATCCCACATGCTTCTGCGCACCGGAACACACCCACGGCGATCCATGGTTGAAAGGAGGAGCGGATCCCCGCGTCGAACTCCCAGGCCAAGTGTTCAACGGCCAGTTCGCCCACCTTCCATTGCGCGAAAGCGATGATCTGGAAATGCTCGTCGGCGCTATGGTATCCGGTGCTGTTCCATGCGGTGACGAGGTACACCAGCACGGCGACCAGGAATACGAGGCGATGGAAGCGCGGCAGGCTCACCGCACGAAGGTGCGGAAAAGCGAACGGGCCCCGAAAGGCCCGCTCATTTCAATGTTCGATCAAGATCACGCCCGCTCCAACTCCTCGCGCAGCGCAGCCATGAAGAGCTCCGTGGTCAGGTACTTATCGTTCGTCACCTTATCGCCATGGATGCAGACAGCGAGGTCCTTCGTCATCTTGCCGCTTTCCACCGTGCGGATGCACACGGCTTCCAACTTGTTGGCGAAGTCGATCAGCGCTTGGTTGCCATCCAGCTTGCCACGGAAGGCTAGACCACGCGTCCAGGCGAAGATGCTGGCGATCGGGTTGGTGCTCGTGGGTTTGCCTTGCTGGTGCTGGCGGTAGTGGCGGGTAACCGTGCCATGTGCGGCCTCGGCTTCCATCGTCTTGCCATCGGGCGTGATCAGCACGCTGGTCATCAGGCCCAATGATCCGAAGCCTTGTGCCACGGTGTCGCTCTGCACATCGCCGTCGTAGTTCTTGCAGGCCCACACGTAACCACCGCTCCACTTCATAGCGCTGGCCACCATGTCGTCGATCAAGCGGTGCTCGTAAACGATGCCCGCTTCTTGGAACGCCGCTTTGAAATGCTTCTGGTAGGTCTCTTCGAAGATGTCCTTGAAACGACCGTCGTACTTCTTCAGGATCGTGTTCTTGGTGCTCAGGTAGAGCGGCCACTTCTTCGCCAACGCCAGGTTGAAGCAGCTCATCGCGAAGCCTTCGATGCTCTCGTCCGTGTTGTACATGCTCAAGGCCACACCGTTGCCTTCGAAGTCGTACACGTTCCACGTTTGCACTTCACTACCGTCTTCCGGGGTGAAGGTCATGGTGAGCTTGCCCTTGCCTTTGATCACCGCATCGCTGGCCCGGTACTGATCCCCGAAGGCATGACGGCCAATGACGATCGGCTGCGTCCAACCCGGCACCAGTCGTGGGATATTGCTGATCACGATGGGCTCGCGGAAAACCGTTCCGTTGAGGATGTTGCGGATGGTGCCGTTCGGGCTCTTCCACATCTGCTTCAACCCGAATTCCTTCACCCGGTCCTCATCCGGTGTGATGGTGGCGCATTTGATGCCCACGCTGTGTTTCAGGATCGCCTTTGCGCTTTCCACCGTGATCTTGTCGTCGGTCTTGTCGCGGCTCTCGATGCCCAGATCATAGTATTCGATGGGTACATCCACGTACGGCAGGATCAGTTGGTCCTTGATCCACTTCCAGATGATACGCGTCATCTCATCGCCGTCCAGTTCCACGACGGGCTTCGCCACTTTGATCTTCGACATTGTTTGCGATGTAGTTGTCAGTTGTTCGTTGTCAGGCTGCGGCGGCTAGGTGGTGCCGCGGAGAGGTCGCGAATTTACCGCTCTTCCGGTAGCTGTAGTTCGTAGTGCTGAGGGGTGTGACCTCCATCAAAGCCTCGGCGTGTGGCACGTATGAAAACTCCGTTCTCGAAGTGAGCCTTGCGATAGACCTCACCTTGCCGGTCGAAGTAGAGGAATTCACCTTCAGGACGACCATTCACATACTGCCCTGAATAGCTCACACTGCCGTCGTCGCGCTGCATGATCAGTTCTCCGTGGGGACGTCCTTGGGTACACGTAACACGGTACTGACCTATTTTCATTGGGAAAGTGGTCAGGTATTCACCATTGTACAACGCTCCGGTCGAGTCCCTCAAGATGCGCTCGCCGTGCATCTCACCTTCAAGAAAGCCGCCGGTCCACTGGATAACGCCATTGGGATGATAGCTCTTGAGCGTACCATGTGGTTCTCCGTAACGATTCTCCACGCGATAGTGAACGCGACCATTCGCGTAGTAGAAGATCTCGGGACCATGTTTTACCCCCTCGCGGAACGTGATGGAGTGGATCTTCCGGTCCAGGCTGTCATACTGCATCGCTGTGCCGTGTCGGAAACCCTTTACATAGGGCACGGTCCACGCCTTCCTTCCGTGACGGTCGTACCAGACCAGGTCTCCATGGGTGAAGCCCCGGCGATAGGTTTCGCGACCTACAGTTCTTCCAGTGGTGTCGTATGCTACGCCTTCGCCTACCGGGCGCCCGTCTTTCCCAACATCATAGACCCAGTAAACACCGTTCTTCACCTCCGTGGTGTCCGTGCGCTGCGCGAATAGCAGCGAAGTTGCCAGCGAGAGGAAAGCGAAGACGATGGTTCTCATCTATGCATCGCTAGGTGGTCACTCACCCCAGATCCAGATCCAACTCCTCGCGTAGTTTCAGAAGCGCTGGGTTCTTCTCCGCCAATACCTTGAATTTCGCGAGCGGCGTAACCGGTCGCGATGTTTCCGAAGGTGCTTCCACGAGGATCTGCAGATCGATGGCAGGATCGCCCAACTGGCGGCGTAGATAGCCCAACAGCTCAGGTTTTTCCGCGCGCATGTAGTTCTCCTGCACCGCGTTCACGATGTTGAAGACCACACGCCCCGGACCATCCGGACGAGGCTCGCGGGCGCTGAGCGTGGCGTGCAAACTGTCGCGACCGCTTTGTTTCAATTTCAATGCATAATCGCGCCACACTTTCAACAACAGAGCAGGGTTCACCTCTTTGCTGGATGCGGGCATTCCGGTGCCGCTATCGGTTTCCAACGGCGCTGCGGGTGCGGCTTCCACAGCGGCTTCGGCCACCGTGCCCTTGATGCTCACTTGCCCGGCAAGCCTGCGTTTCGGCGTGTATTCGGTGTTGCTCGGTTCGCGCACCACAGCCGCTGCTACAGCGTTCGGTTGCGCAACGGGGATCGAAGGCGCAGGTGCCGGAACAGGTGCTTTTGGCTGGGCCGGAACGGTCACTTTCGGTGCTGCCGGAGCCGCTACGCTGACGTCAGGACTTTTTTTTTGAGCCGATGGATCTTCCGTGGCGTTGATGCGGCAGAGCTGCACCAGCGCGAGTTCCACCAACAACCGCGGCTCTTTGCTGCTCTTGTACTGGCTGTCGCATTGCGCCAAACGGTCAAGGCCGCGTACGAGCAACTCGCGGTCCACATGCTGGGCTTGGTCGCCGTAGCGTGCGGTGAGGTCTTCTCCCACTTCAAGCAACGGTAGGGTGCGCGGATCCTGGCTTACGAGCAGGTCGCGGAAATGGCGGCCCAAGCCGGCTACGAACAAATGCCCATCGAAGCCTTGTTGCAGGATCGTGTTGTACTCCACCAACACCGCCGGGATGTCGCCACGGATGATGCTGTCCGTGATGCGGAAGTAGTGCTCGTGATCCAGCACGTTCAGGTTCTTCACCACATCCTGGTAGGTGAGCCTGTTGCCGCTGAAACTGACGAGTTGGTCGAAGATGGAGAGCGCATCGCGCAAGCCACCGTCGGCTTTCTGTGCGATCACATGCAAGGCCTGCGCGTCGGCTTCGATGCCCTCTTTCTGCGCGATGCCCGCCAAGTGCTTGCTGATGTCCGAGATCATGATCCGCCGGAAATCGAACACCTGGCAGCGGCTCAGGATGGTGGGCAGGATCTTGTG
>DLGQ01000010.1:59601-61509 GCA_002482775.1 Flavobacteriales bacterium UBA7690
GGCGTAGGAGGGAGGCTCTTCCAGCGTTTTCAGGAACGCGTTGAACGCCGCCGAGCTCAGCATGTGTACCTCGTCGATGATATACACCTTCTTGGTACCCACCTGTGGCGCTATGCTCACCTGAAGGATCAGGTTGCGGATGTCGTCCACACTGTTGTTGCTGGCGGCATCCAGCTCGAAGATATTCAGGCTATGCCCTTCCTCGAAGGTCTTGCACGGCGCGCATTGCCCGCAGGCTACCAGGTCTTCGCCGAGGTTCTCGCAGTTGATGGTACGCGCCAGGATCCGCGCGCAGGTGGTCTTGCCCACGCCCCGTGGACCCGTGAACAGGAAGGCCGAAGCGAGGTGGTTGCTGCGGATAGCGTTCTTCAGCGTTTCGGTCACCGCCTCCTGCCCCACGACGGTATCGAAGGTGGCCGGACGGTACTTACGGGCGCTGACGACGAACTGGTCCATGATGATCGGGGCGAAGATAGAGGCCCGCACTACGCTGCTTGGAGCTGGATATCAACACCTGTGGAAAGCCGGAGGGATAGCGGCAAGCGGGTAGTCGGCAAGTAGCAAGTCCTGAGCTTAGAGACATGCAGTGCGCCACTTGCCGCTAGCCGCTAAAGACTTGCCACTCACCGCTCAAGAGCTATCCCATTGGGCCTCAACCGCTTGATTTTCCGGTAGATCTTCCTACATTTGCGCCCCAAATCAACCGAAAGGCATGACCAACCGGTACGAAACCGTCTTCATTCTAACTCCCGTTTTGTCTGAGGACCAGACAAAGGAGGCGGTAAAAAAGTTCAAAGACCTGTTGAAGGCAGGCAGTGGTAAGGTCCACCATGAAGAAAGCTGGGGGATGCGCAAACTCGCGTACCCTATCCAGAAGAAGTCCTCGGGCTTCTACCACCTGATCGAGTTCGAAAGCGAGCCTACGCTCGTGGCCAAGCTCGAGACCGAATACCGTCGTGACGAGCGTATCATCCGGTTCTTGACCATCGTGATGGACAAGCACCACATCGCCTTCGCAGAGAAGCGCCGTACCAAGCGCTCCAGCAAGAAAGAAGTCGTTGAACCTACGAACGCTTAAGCCATGGCCGCAGACAACAGCGAGATCCGGTATCTCACCCCGATCGCCATCGAGACCAAGAAGGACAAGTACTGTCGCTTCAAGAAGATGGGGATCACCTACATCGATTACAAGGACGAGGAGTTCCTGCTGCGCTTCGTGAACGAGCAAGGCAAGATCCTTCCCCGCCGCCTCACCGGTACCAGCCTGAAGTATCAGCGCAAGGTCGGCCAAGCCATCAAGCGCAGCCGCCACTTGGCCCTGATGCCGTACGTGGCTGATATGATGAAGTAACCTTCAACACGCCAACGAACATGGAGATCATCCTGAAGAAAGACGTGGAGCACTTGGGCTACGCCAATGACGTGGTGAAGGTGAAAGAAGGTTACGCCCGCAACTTCCTCCTACCCCGTGGTCTCGCCGTGAGCGCCACCGAGAGCGAGAAGAAGCAGCTGGCCGAGACCATGAAGCAACGCTCGCACAAGGAAGCGAAGATCAAGGCGGAAGCCGAGAAGATCGCCGCTGGCTTGACCGACAAGACCTTGAAGATCGGCGCCAAAGCCGGCGAGAACGGCAAGATCTTCGGTAGCGTCAACACCATCCAGATCGCCGACGCCATCCGCGCGCTCGGTTTCGAAGTGGATCGCAAGAACATCAAGCTGAAAGGGGATGCCATCAAAGCCCTCGGCAAGTACGAGGCTGAAGTGGTGTTCCACCGCGACGTGATCAAGACCATCCCCTTCGAGGTGGTGGAAGAGTGATCGCGCTAGTGAATTAGGAAGAGGGGCCGTGAGGCCCCTTTTTCTTTTTGTAATTCTCGACGCATGTCATTCCGGAAGCCGACGGAGGAG
>DLGQ01000045.1:0-8750 GCA_002482775.1 Flavobacteriales bacterium UBA7690
GCCCAGCGCTGGACCCGAAGGAACTACAAGCGTTCGGCGTGGTGGCCGGTTCCATCGAACTCACGGATGTGGTGCGCCAAGCAGCCGGGTCCGGGATCCTTACCAACGCCACGGAACTGCGACGGATATTGGCAGATGAGCATCCCATACCTCGGTT
This sequence comes from Flavobacteriales bacterium UBA7690, assembly GCA_002482775.1. Classification (GTDB taxonomy): domain Bacteria; phylum Bacteroidota; class Bacteroidia; order Flavobacteriales_F; family PHOS-HE28; genus PHOS-HE28. Next base: position 158 of record DLGQ01000045.1, read on the forward strand.
CCAAGCGGGTTTCGCCGATGTGATCCGTACCGATGGACTGGACCTGCAAGAAGCGCTGGAAACGGCGTATGGGCAAGATGGTGACGATGAGGTATGCCTGATCTGTCGCAGCAACAAACGCGCATACCAGTACAGCCAGCAGGTACGCACACGCATCCACGGGTACGAGGAGGAACTCTGTTCCGGTGATCGGTTGATGGTGGTGAAGAACGATTACTTCTGGGCCGGACAGAACGGGAAGAAAGAGTTGATCGCGAACGGCGAACCCATCGTGGTGCAGCGTGTACATCGCGTGGAAGAAGCGCATGGCCTCCGTTTCGCAGACATCACGGCATCGTGGTGGAACGGGGTGGAAGAGCGGGAGTTGGAGGTGAAGGTGTTGCTCGATGTGTTGGCGATCGAATCACCTGCGTTGCCCGGTCCGCGCCTGCGGTTACTACGCGAGACGTTGTTCGAGAGCTATACGGAGCCAACGAAAGGTGCGCGCATGAAGCGGCTGAAGGAAGACCCGTTCGCACAGGCCTTGCAAGTGAAGTACGCCTACGCTGTCACCGCACACAAGGCGCAAGGCGGTCAGTGGAACACCGTGTTCGTGGATCAAGGCTACGTGACCGAAGAGATGATCGATCGCGAGTACGTGCGTTGGCTGTACACCGCCATCACGCGTGCAGGCAAGCGGCTCTACTTGTTGAATTTCCATGCCCGCTTCTGGGGCGAGGAGGAAGAGGTCTGATCAGCCGGGAACGCCGAAGAACTTGATGCCGGTCGTTCGTTGCGGCGTGGCCAAGCTCACGATGTGTGTGGCATCCACAGCCCAGGTACGCACATGGTATTCCGGCGCGGCCATGGCGATGAACACGTCATGCGTGATCATCATCCGGTTCTCTGCTTGGTCCACCCGAAGCACGCGCAGATCATCCATGATACCGACACCACTGGCTTTGAGCACGGCTTCTTTGCGGGTCCAGAATTCGAGGAAGCGTCGTTTCCCATCGTCAGCTTCAACGATGGATGCTTGCTCTTCAACGGTGAAATAGTGCTGGCCCACATTGATGTGATCCACGTTGCGATCCACCGTCTCCACATCAACACCCAGTTCCATGTTGGCGCATATGGCTACGGCCACGGCATCTTTCGTATCGCTCAGGTTGAAGTGGAACGACGCACCTGGCACCACGGGTTTTCCGTATGGCCCGCGCTCGAACCCCACCGAACGTGCAGCGCGCTCCATGTACCTGCCGAGGACTTCGCGCAAGAAGCCGTGGCCGCGCAGGAAGCGTTGTTCATCCACCTCGAATTTGAACCGCTCCAGCCGTGCCAGTTCGGCTGCATCCAACAGGTCACGGTAGTGTTCTGTCAGCGGTACAAGCGATGTCAAGGTCGCGAAATGGATGTGGATATCCGCGCCAAGGTCCAGATGGCGCCCGGTCTCCATCGACGCGCGCTCCACCGCGCTGCAATGGACCGTTAATGAACGGCTCGGCATCACCTAGATCACCTGTTTCGCCGTTGCCTTGCGGTCATGGTTCATCACGTCGGCCATCACCTCGGCGAGCTGTTGCACTAGTGGCTCCTTGATCATGCTGTAGTGGTCGCCCACACAGGTCTTGCGGATCAGGTCGCCCTTCACGAGCTCGTTCCAGCCCATGTCCGCTGTAGCAGGCGAGTCGATGGCTTTGATGATGGCTACATCACCGCCGTATGCTGCTGGCTCGTATTTGGTGATCGCCTGGTCGTAGGTATCGATGATGGCGAAGTTGCGCAGCTTGGCAGGTAGTCGTTCTTGGAACAACCGCACCACGGAGATGACCGAACGCATAATCACGTTCTTCAGCGGTTCGTGCAGTTTGCGCTCCTTGCTCATCACCTCCACGAACGGCTTGGGCGCGTAGGTGTCCAGCAATAGGACCATCGTGACCTTGTCTCCACGCTCCTCCAATTGACGGGCCATTTCGAAAGCCACCAAGCCGCCGAAGGAGTAGCCGCACAATTGGTACGGGCCTTCCGGCAGACCGCGTTTCAGTTCGGTGATGTAGTACGAAGCGATGGACTCCACAGATCGGTATTGGAGCGGCATCCCGTCCTCACCTTGGTGCGTGATGCCATAGAAGGGTTGTTCCTGGCCGAGGTATTTCGGTAGGAAGGCGTTGGCCTCATCTCCATGGATACAGATCAAGGGCACACGATGACCTTTCGTTTGGAGCGGCAATAGATGACCCTCCGCAGCGGATAACGTTGGCGATTCGATCAGTTTCGCCATCTGCGCCACTGTAGGGGCCACGAAGAGCTGCTTGAATTCGATGGTGGTGCCGAAGCGTTGTTCCACTTGGGCCAGCAACTGGATCCCGGTGAGCGAGTGCCCGCCCATATCGAAGAAGTTGTCGTGTACACCGATGTCCTCTGCACCAAGCGCTTTGTTCCAAATGGCACACAGCTCTTGCTCTACAGCGCTGCGCGGTGCCACGTGGCGTGCGCGCATGGTCGGTCTTGGCGGAAGTGGCGCGGGCAGTGCTTTGCGATCCACCTTGCCGTTGGGGCCGAGCGGGAATGCGGGCATCACCACGTAGGCCGTGGGCACCATGTGTTGAGGAAGCCTGTCCGTGAGGTAGGCTTTTGCTGTAGCGATGAAGGACTCTCGCTCCAAGGTGCCAGCCGTAGCGCTGTCCGCAGGTAGCAGGTAGGCGACCAATTGTTTTTCACCGGCCACTTCATCGCGTGCCATCACCACGCGGTCTTTCAAACCGGGCAGGTCGTTCAACGCGTTCTCGATCTCGCCGAGCTCCACACGGAAACCGCGGACCTTCACTTGCAGATCGGTCCGCCCGATGAATTCGATCAAGCCATCGGTCGTCCAACGCACCACGTCGCCGGTCTTATACAGTTTCTTCCCGCGATTGAACGGATCATCCACGAACCGTTCGGCGGTCAGGTCCGGACGCTTCCAGTAGCCGAGCCCCAGTCCGTCGCCACCGGTATAGAGTTCACCTTTCTGACCGATCGCCACAGGTTTCATGTGCTCATCAAGCACATGCACGGTGGTATGGTTGATCGGTTTCCCGATCGGCACACTACCCTTGATCGAGCGCTCCTCCTGGATCACATGGCAGCAGGTGAAGGTGGTGTTCTCTGTTGGGCCATATCCGTTGATGAGCACGTTAGGGCCGAGCACCTTCAGCGCCTTCTTCACATGGGGTACGCTCAGCACATCTCCGCCGGTGAGTATGTGGCGCAGGCCACGCAGGCGATCGAGCTGTTCATCCACGAGCACGTTGAACAAGCCCGCTGTGAACCATACGGTGGTCACGCCCTTCTCACGGATCGTGTCCGTGATCTCCAGCAGTGTGGGTTTCAGTTGAGGCTGTAGTACAAGCCTACCGCCGTTCAGCAAAGCTCCCCAGATCTCCAAGGTGCTCGCATCGAAGCTGGTATTGCTCAGCTGTAGGAAGGTCAGCTCTGGTCCGAACGGCAGGAAGTTCTGCGCGCGCACCAGACGAACGATCGCACGTTGAGGTACCACCACACCTTTCGGTTTACCGGTACTTCCGCTGGTGTACATGATGTACGCTGGGCTTTCAGGAGTACCGAGCGCAGGTATTTTCGCGCCTGCGGCCGGCCGCTGTTCGTCGAGCACGATCACACGTGCATCGTTCGCGGGCAAGCTGTCTTTCAAGGAGCGTTCCGTCAACAACACACTTACGCGCGTATCGTCGAACATGAACTGCAACCGATCCGTTGGGTACGAAGGGTCGAATGGAACGAATGCGGCACCACAACGCAGGATGGCCAGCATCGCGGCGATCATATCGAAGTTGCGTTCCATGCACAGGCCCACGGGGTCGCCTGGTTTCACGCCAAGGCTCATGAGCTGTGCAGCGAGCGCATGCACCCGCTCATCCAACGCTGTGTAGGAGATGCGCTGATCAACGAATTCAACGGCCGTGCGATCACCGAAACGGATCACGGTCTCATCCCACAAACGTGAGATGCTCTTATCGCGCGGGTAGTCAGGCGAAGTGCCGCACCATTCTTCGGGCGGTAGTTGCCGGTCACCGGTCAGTTCGCCCTCGCCGATGATCTCTGCTATGCTCGCCTGCGGATTCGTGGCAACACGTTCCGCGATCCGTGCGAGCTCATCCATCCAGTTGCGTATGGTGCGCTCATCGAACAGGTCCGTATTATAGCCCCACTCCAACGTGAGCTTGTTCTCGCTCCCGGTAGCGTTCAGGAATAATTCGAAGTTCTCGAACGCACGTGGGTTGCTGATGAACCGATGTTCTAGCCCATCGAAGGCCACACCATCGTCCATGTTCATGTCGATGTTGAACACGACCGGGCACAACGGGATACGTCCTGGTTGGCGCGGTACGTTCAGCGTGCGCAACAACGTGCCGAAGGTGTACTTCTGGTTGTCGAACGCGTCCAGCACAGCGGTCCTGCGTTCCCGCAAATGGTCGATGAACGGTCGCTCTTCATCAACATGGCTGCGCAATGCGAGAAGATTCACGCAGTGGCCAACAAGATGCTTCATGTCCAGATCGCTCTGGCCAGCGGCGGGCAGCCCCACCACGATGTCGCTGTCCCCGGTAAGGCGATGCAGCAACACTTCGAATACGGTAAGCAGCGTGGTCACGAAACTGGCGCCGCTGCGTGTTGCAGTCTCCTTCAACCCCAAGACCAGCTCTGGTGAAAGGTCCAGATCGAGGCGTTCGCCGCTGTAGGTCTTCTGTTTGGGACGTGGCCGGTCCGTGGGCAGGTCCATCCGAGGCACGCTGCCTTTGAAGAGGTTCAGCCAGTAATTCTCGGTGGCCGCATGCTCCGGACTCCGTGCGATGTCGATCGTCGCCAGTGAATAATCACCGAATGGAACGGCAGCGGGCAGCGCCGGTGTTGAACCGTTCTTCGCAGCGTTGTATAGCGCACTGATCTCAGCCATCATGATCCCCAGGCTCCAGCCATCGCACACCACGTGGTGGCCGGTCATACGCAGGTGATGGACGTCGTTGCTCAATTTGATCAACGCAACCCGGAACAGAGGCCCATGGCGCAGGTCGAAGACCTTGGTCATGTCCTGCTGCCCGATGCGGGCCAGTTGCTCGTCCCGTTTGTGCGGATCGAGGGTGGAAAGGTCCGTGAACGGGAGATCGATACGAAGCTCGGCCGCGACCACCATGCGTGTTCCACTCGGGCTGATCGTGCTGCGAAGTGATACATGGCGTTGCACAAGCACAGCCATGGCTTTCTCAAGCGCAGGTCTATCCAGTGCCCCGGTGAGTTCGAGTGTTACACTTTCGTTGTACGCACACGATGCATCACGCCCCATTTCGGAAGCGGTCAGCACCTCGCGTTGTGCCTCCGTCGTGGGGATGACCTCCTGGATGGACGGACCTGCGAACGGATCGTGTTCGACCGGCGTGAACCGTGTTTCGGGTATGAACTTCTCCATCACTTGAATTCAATTCTCGTCCTGTTCCACCATGATGTACTTCCCGGTGCGTTTCGGGTCGGGTACGAACCATGCAGGTTCGCCTTTCGCCGTTCTCCCGATACGTGCTCCAGGAACAGGAGGTTCCATGGCCCTGATCAGGCGTTCGCTCAGTTTACGTGTTTGTCCGCCGAGGACGCTGTTCACCACTTCGATCGGGTAGGTGCGCTCCGGCATGAACCCGCTTTCGCGCAGTTCCACACAGGTCTTTTCCAACGCCGCAAGGATGCACTGAACATCGTCCTCGGTGTGCGCCGTGGTAAGGAAGTGCGGGAAATCCAACACGTGTACTCCGTGGTAGCGCATCAGCATGAAGAAGAGCTCGGTGTAATTCACGCTCTCGTCGTACTTCGTTTTGAACGCGCTGCCGAAGGTCACCCAACGGTAGGGCAACTGGTACTTGTCGAACAGTCCGTTCGCGCGGGCTACCATGTCGCCGGTCATGTTGTTTAGCCGTTCTTGCAAGCCGGGGCCCACCTCTTTCATGTGGACGAGCGCGGCTTTCGCAGCGGCCATCGTCAACGGGTGCCGCACGAACGTACCGGCGAAGTAGGTGACACCCGCGGGTGGCACACTGTCATCACCGAACTGCCAGTCGCCACCATCGAGGGCGTCCATCCATTCGCGCTTGCCGATCATGGCACCGATGGGCATACCGCCACCGATAACCTTGCCGTACGTGCCGATATCCGCCGTGATACCGAACAATCCTTGGGCACCGTTCTGGTGCATGCGGAAGCCGGTGATCACCTCGTCGAAGATCAATGCGGCACCGTTCTCCTGCGTGATGCGGCGCACTTCGCGGAGGAAGTCCACCGGACGGAATTCCATGCGGCGGCTTTGCACCGGTTCCACCAGGACCGCTGCTGCTTCGTGGCAACGTTGTTTGATGATCTCCAGACTTTCCGGCGTGCCGTAATCCAGGATCAACATGTTCTCCACTTGCTGTGGCATGATGCCGGGCGCGCCGGGATAGCTCTTCTTGCTCTTGCTTCCGCGGATGATCACCTCGTCATTGATGCCATGGTAGCTGCCGCTGAAGGCGATGATCAAGCTTCGGCCGGTGACGGTACGTGCCATGCGCATCGCGCCGAGCACCGCTTCCGATCCCGTGTTGCACACCGCGGCACGTTCACCACCGGTGAGCTCGCACAGCAGGTTGCTCACATCGGCTGCGAGCGGATGCATCGGTCCGATGTCCACGCTTTGGTCGAGCTGTTCGTGGCAGGCCTTCTTGATGAAGTCAGGCATGTAGCCGAACATGGAAGAACCGAAACCGCTGAGGATATCGACGTAGTTGTTGCCGTCGATGTCGGTGAGATGGCAGCCGGAGCTCTTGTCCACCACCACTTGGTAGATCAACTCCTTCGTCTGTGGTTTGAAGCCGGTGACCACCCGTGGATCGGCCATCTTTTTACGGTTGGCCTGGGTAAAGACCTTGCTCTTGGCGGTCTTCGCGGTGTAGCGTTTCACGAAGGCATCGAACCACGCGCGCTGTTGCGGCGTCATATCGTCCACCTTCTCTTTGCTGATGCGGGCCTGCGCTCCGAATACCTTCTTCAGTTCGGGGGCGTCCTCAAGGGCAGAGACAGTTGTCAGTTGTTGGTTGCCGGTTGTCGGGCTGCCACTGACCACTGACAACTGAGAACCGACAACTCCACCTGACCAATGCGGCAGAATATGGTCCGCGAGTTTGTCCAGGTTCGGTACCTCCTCGTTCAATTGTCGGAACGAGATCTTCACGCCGAACTTCTTGCTCAGCGATGTCGCTACTTGCGTGAGGAAGAGCGAATCGAGGCCCATTTCCAGGAAGGTCTCATCCGGGCTGGCCTCAGCGAGTTCAAGTCCGGAGCTTTCTTCCAGAAGGTGCTTGATCTGCGCGATCAGCGCTTCCTTTGGTGTGAGGTTGGCATCGCCGCTGTTCGGTACCGGCGCTTCGATCGTGGTGCTCGCGATGGCACGTCCACCATCGGCCACCATCGCTACGGGATCCACCCAGTGCCGGACGCGCTCGAAGGCATAGGTCGGCATGGAAATGCGATGACGCTCTTCGCGCTCGTAGAATTTCTTCCAGTCGACCAGCACGCCGCTCTGCCACAGACCACCAACGGCCTTCAACAGTTGTGTGAGTTCGTTGCCGTTACCTGCTGAATCGCTCAGTGAGGATACGGCAGCTTGTTTCTTGGTGTCGCTGCTCTGTTGGCGCGCGAGGGTTGTGGCCGTTGTGCGCGGACCGACTTCCAGCATTACACGATCGGCTGAGCCTGCCCCGGCCTCCGAGCCGGGGCTCCACGCGAATTTCACTGCTTGCGCGAAACGCACGGTCGCGCGCAGGTGATCGCTCCAGTAGGTGGAAGACGTTGCTTCCTCGTCCTTCAGCCATTCCGCGGTCACCGTGCTGATGATCGGGATGCGCGGCGCGCTCAACTTCACGCTTTCCACCACCTTCTTGTAGGGGGCCACGATGGCCTCCATCATCGGGCTGTGGAAGGCGTGGCTGGTCACCAGCAACTTGCAGGTGATGCCGTCCTTTTCCAACTCGGCTTGCAGCTTCGCGATCGCTTCATGCGGACCACTGGCCACGCAGAGTTGAGGGCCGTTGTTCGCGGCGATGCTGCATCCAGCGGGTAATTTCTTCAGCACATCCTCTTCCGCCGCGCGCACGCTGAGCATGCTGCCGCCGGGCAGTTCCTGCATCATGCGGCCACGGTTGGCCACGAGCTTCACGGCATCTTCCAGCGAGAACACGCCAGCGAGACAGCCCGCTGCGAACTCACCGATGCTGTGGCCCATCATTGCATCGGGCGTGATGCCCCAGTGCATCCACAGCTTCGCGAGGCTGTAGTGCATGGTGAACAGCGAAGCTTGCGTGTAGATGGTCTGCTTCAGTTGTTCTGCGGCCTTCTCTTCTTCACCGGTCTTCGGGAAGATGATGTCGCGTAGGCTTGCCCCGGGCCCCGACCCGGGGGAAGTGCCGAACTCCTTTGCGAAGAGATCACAGCACTGATCGAAGTGTTGCTTGAAGACCGGCTCGCTGTCGCAGAGATCGCGCCCCATGTTCACGTACTGCGACCCTTGTCCGGGGAACATGAACACCACGCCGGGTGCGGC
>DLGQ01000045.1:8757-118928 GCA_002482775.1 Flavobacteriales bacterium UBA7690
TGCGTGCCGATCAGGTTGGTGTCCTTGTTCACGATCGCATCGATCAGTTCAGCATGCGAGCCACCAACAATGAGACGACGGTGTTTGAAATGGCGACGACCGACCTGCAGCGTGTGGGCCGCGTCGGCCAGCGATGCGTTCGGATGCGTCTCCAGCCACAGGCGGAGGTTGTCCGTCATGGCATCGAGGCTGGTCTTGCTCTTTGCGCTGAGCAAGAACAATTGCTTATCACGTGAAGCGCTGGACGCCTTGGCCACCGGCGGTTCCGCGATGACCACGTGGGCATTCGTTCCGCCCACACCGAAGGACGAAACGCCAGCGATGCGCGGAATTCCCGTACGCGGCCATGCGATGTTCTCGTTCGCGACACGGAAAGGCGAATTGGCGAAGTCGATCGCCGGGTTCGGGTTCTCGAAGCCCACATTGGACGGGATCACTTCCTCGCGCAAGGCCAGCGCGGTCTTGATCACTCCCGCGGCACCGGCGGCGGGCGTCAGGTGACCGATATTGCTCTTGATGGAACCGATCACACAATGGTGGCCGTTAGTTTTTCCACCGAATGCGAGTGTCAGTGCCTCCACTTCGATCGGATCGCCGAGCGGAGTGGCTGTGCCGTGTGTTTCCACATAGCTGATCTCGCTCGGGCTCACACCGGCATCGGCCTGTGCCATGGCGATCACTTCGGCCTGGCCGCGCACGCTGGGTGCGGTGAAGCTGGCCTTGTCGCTGCCGTCGTTGTTCAGGGCAGCGCCTTTGATGGTGGCGTATATCTGGTCGTTGTCGCGGATGGCGTCTTCGAGGCGCTTCAGCACGACGATACCTGTGCCGTCGCTGAAACTGGTGCCTTTGCCTTCAGCATCGAACGTGCGCGTGCTGCCGTCGGGGCTGTACATGCCACCTTCGTTGTACACGATGCCGCTGTTGAACGGAACGGTGAGCGCGATGCCACCGGCCAGCGCCATGTCGCATTCGCCATCACGCAGTGCCTTGAACGCTTGTGCGATCGCGACGAGCGAGGTGCTGCACGCCGTGTGGATGCTCAACGCTGGCCCGCGCAGATCGAATTCGAACGCAAGACGAGTGGCGATGTAGTCCTTCTCGTTGGCGGTCATCACCGCGAAGTCGCCGACCTGCTCAATAAGCTCGGGATGCCCGATGACGTTGCGGGTGAAGTAGGTGTTGTTGCCCATGCCGGCATAGACACCGATGAGCCCTACGAACTGTGCGGGATCGTAAGCGGCATCCTCCAAGGCGGCCCAGGCCGTTTCCAGGAACACGCGTTGCTGCGGGTCCATCAGTGCGGCCACTTTCGGGTTCACACCGAAGAAGGCCGCATCGAATTTGTCGGCGTCGCTGATCACACCACGCGCCTTCACGTAGTCGGGATCGTTGCGCAGTTCCGCGGGAACGCTCGGGTCGATCTCGTCCACCGACCATGTGCTGATGCTGTTCTTCTTATCGAGCAGGTTCTTCCACAACTGCTCCACATTCTCGGCACCGGGGAATCGGCCGCTCATGCCGATGATGGCAACGTCACCCTTTTTGGAACCACCTGATGCGGCCTTGCGCGCCTTGGCCATTTCAGAGGGAGCGATCCCACTGGCATCACCTTCCAAGAATGCCGCGCAGGCCTTGATCGTGGGATGCTGATAGAGCTTCACGATGGGCAGCTTCAGGCCGTGGCCTTCGAGATGTGCTACGGCTTGAATGCTCAGTAGCGAGTTGCCGCCGAGGTCGAAGAAGTTGTCGTCGATACCGACACGGTCGATCGCGAGCAGATCCGCCCACACATCGGCGAGGGTCTTCTGCACAGCGGTCTGGGGTGCTGCGAATGCGACGTCCAGATCCGGCCGTTTCACATCGGGAGCAGGAAGTGCCTTGCGATCGATCTTGCCGCTGGGTGTGCGCGGCAGTTCCTTCACCGCAACGAATGCGGAAGGCACCATATAATCGGGGAGGAGCGAAGCGAGGTGCTTGCGCAGGTCGTTCACGCTCACATCGTGCTTCGCAACGTAGTAGCCGATGAGGCGCTTCAGACCGGGGCGATCCTCGCGCACGTTGGCAACGGCCTGTTCAATGGAAGCGTGCTTCTCTAGCGCCACTTCCACTTCGCCGAGCTCGATGCGGTAGCCGCGCACTTTCACCTGGCCATCGATACGGCCTTTGTAATCGATCTCGCCGTTCGGCAATTCCGCCGCGCGGTCGCCGGTCTTGTACAATCTTCCTCCAGCTTCGAACGGATCCGCGAGGAAACGTTCAGCCGTCAGGTCATCGCGACCGATGTAGCCGGTGGCAACGCATGCTCCACCGAGGTAGAGCTCACCTTCTTCGCCTTTCGCAACGGGCTTCATCTGCTCATCGAGCACAAGCAGCTTCACGTTGTCGATGGCGCTTCCGATGTTCGGCAATGCAGGCCAAGTAGCAGGATCGCCCTTGAGTTCGAGTTCGCTCACCACGTGCCCTTCGGTAGGACCATACTGATTGCAGAAACGACAACCGGGCAGGTGTTTGAACAGGTTGGTGATCGCAGGAGTGATCTTCAATTGCTCACCGCTGGTGAACACCTCCTTCAAGGTGGAAGGCACTTCGCCGGTGCGTTCCACGGCTTCGGCGAGGTACTGCAAGGCCACGAAGGGCACGATGATGCGGTTGATCTTCTCGGCGATGATCTTACGCAAAAGCTGTGTGCTGTTCAGGCGGTCCTCATCGGTGATCAGTACCAAGGTGCCGCCTTGTGCGAACGTGGTGAAGAGCTCCTGGAAACTAACGTCGAAGCTGATGGGCGCGAACTGCAAGGTGCGATCACCTGCCTTGAGAACAGAAGTGCGCAGTTGCCACTGGATCAGGTTCAGCAGCGGTGCGTGGTGCATGGCCACACCTTTCGGTTGGCCGGTGCTTCCGCTGGTGAAGAGCACGTACAACAGGTCCTGCGCAGCAGCGGGTGAAGGACCTTCGAAGAGCGGGCCGTGTTGCAGGTCGATGTCTTCGATCAACAATACCTTGGCAGCAGTGCCTTTGAACAGGTGCTGGTGTGCCTTGCTGGTGATCACCACGGGTGGCTTCGCATCTTCCAACATACCTGCGATACGCTCGGAAGGGTACGTGGGGTCGATGGGGACATAAGCGGCGCCGGTCCGAAGAATGGCCAATACGCTCGCTACCAGTTCAGATGAGCGTTCCAAGCAAAGGCCAACGGTGCGTCCTTGATCGGCGCCATGGTCCTGGAGTGCGAATGCGATCCGTCTTGCCAAGCCATCCAGTTCTGCATAGGAGAATGTGCGTGTTCCGCCGATCAGGGCCGGGAGGCTGGGGGCTGTTCCCAGTGCACCATTGAAAAAGTCGAGTATGGAAGAGAAATGGGGTCGGGTCATGTTCACGCTAAAGGTCGTCGTAACCACAGTAGAAAGACCATAAAGGTCCGACGTGGTTGCTGGTGAGATATGATCGTGGAGAAATGGTGTTTTCGTCGGATGATCTATAACGACGCGCTAAGCGAAAAGGTTCCTTTCGTTCAATCTATGAATAGATGACCATTAAACGGGCAATTGGGCTGTTGGACGACAAAAATCAGCGTTTTGTCGAAGGTCTGCAGTTCTTGTTATCCACAAGGTTCACCTTTTCGGGTTGGCTAGGCTGTTCTTGAGGGGAGGATCATTCGATCATGGTGATCGCTTCTGCTCCTGGAATGAACATTTCACTGTTCACAAATTGGTACGGAATGGGCCTGTAGTCTATTTTCGCCGCCCACCGTTCTGGTGGACCCTAGAATGGGGTGGGTTAGTAATTGATAATGAGGTTGTTGTGGATCGAGAACATACCGGCGTTCGGACCCATGGCGGGACTGGGTGATGGAGAAGCACCTTTCCCGGTTGGTCGATCTTGGAGATCTATCAGTTCAGTGACTGATAATGAGGGTTGTGTGGACTCGAAAGGGTGCCCTTTGGCGCCCGTTGATGCGGTCCTCCGAAACCTGAAGGCGGACAACAGCGCTAGAAGGGGTAGCCGATACCGCGCCAATACCTGTCCTGCAGAGCACTTCCTTGCTCCTGGGTACCACCAAGGTGAACGTGCGGACCGTCGGTTGGTGAACCAACTTCAGTTCTAGCGATGATCCGGAACTATTTGACCATTCTCTCCCTGGTGCTGGTCTCGCTGCTTAGCGCTCAAACGGTGAGTGAGCGCGCTGCCGTCCGGTTGACGGTGAGCGTGCAACCCGGTACGCCAAGCATCACGCTATCGTGGCCGGCGATGGGAAGCACCAGTTCATTCACGGTTTACCGGAAGTTGAAGACGGCGACATCTTGGGGAAGTGCTATCGCGAACCCTGCGGCCTCTGCAACGTCGTGGACGGATAACACCATCACCACAGGGGTGAATTACGAGTACAAGGTGGTCCGCGTTTCGGGTGGTGCCACAGGTGTCGGTTACGTGAGCACAGGGATCAACCTTCCCGTAGTGGATTATCGTGGCAAGATCATCGTGCTGGTGGATAACACATTGGCGCCACAGATGACCGCGGAGATCAACCAGTTGATCTACGATCTGCGTGCCGACGGGTGGGCCGTGCTGCGGTCCGATGTATCTCGCACCGCTTCAGCAACGAGCATCAAGGGCATCATCCAAGGGCATTACAACAGTGATCCGGATAACGTGAAGGCCCTTTATTTGGTCGGGCATGTACCGGTCCCTTACTCGGGCAATATCTACCCCGATGGCCACGATGATGCGCGTGGTTCTCGTCCCACCGATGGCTACTACGGTGACATGGATGGTACGTGGACGGATAACAGCGTGAACGTGACCGTATCCAGCTATCAGCGCACATGGAACACCCCTGGAGATGGCAAGTTCGATCAGAGCGACTTTCCATCACCCATCGAACTTCAGGTCGGGCGGGTCGATCTGTACGATATGCCTGCCTTCGGCAGTACGGAAGTTCAATTGATGAGGAACTACCTGACCAAGGCACACAACTACAAAGTGAAGCAATGGGCGCCTACGGTGCGTGGTATCGTGATCGACAACCTTCAATGGGTCGGGAACCCGATCGCGGCAAGCGGGCTGCGCACGGCACCGCTCACCGGGAATTCCGATCTGTTCGTTAACCCTGCGCTCGGGTCCTTCGGTTCGTACGTTAACAACCAGAGCTACTTGTGGACGGCCCATTACGGTGGCGGTCTGCAGCTGGTCACCGATGGTGTGGTCACCTACAACGGAACTGACGGTGGCACAACCACGGAACAGCTGGCGAGTTCGGTCACCATGGGTGGTGTCTTCAACATGGCACTCGGAAGCTTCTTCTTGGACTTCGATTCCAAGAACAATTTCTTGCGCGCGATCATCGCTCGTGGGCAGGGCCTCACCAATTGTTGGGCGGGCATACCGGCGTGGTACTACCACCACATGGGCATGGGTGAGAACATTGGCTACAGTGTTCGCCAGACCATGAACAACACGGGGCTTTACTTGCCCTTGACCGAAGGTTGGCAGGGTTCTATCGGCCGCACGCACCTCAACCTCATGGGCGATCCGTCCTTGCGCATGAAGATGCTCACTCCGCCTACGAACCTCACGGTGAGCAATAGCGGTGGGCACCCATCCTTTTCATGGACCGCCTCGCCGGATGCCGCGCTGGGTTATCACATCTATCAGTTCGATGCGACCACCGGTGCCATCAGCCGGTTGACAACGAATCCGGTCAACGGCACCAGTTATGTCGCCTCTGCCGTGCCTTTCGTGGCAGGTCGGGAGTTCATGGTACGCGCCGTGGCGTTGGAGACCAATTCCAGTGGAAGCTTCACGAACCAGTCGCTCGGCAGCATCGCAGCTGCAGCAGGTGCCGCCGCACCGGATTGTCTAGGCGTGGTCGGTGGATCGGCTACGGTGGGTTCTTCGTGCAACGATAACAACCCATGCACCACTGGCGATGTGTACAATGCCAGTTGCCAATGCGCAGGCACGACGTCCCCGGATACCGATGGTGATGGTATTTGCAATGCGCAGGATAACTGCCCCACGATCGCTGGCCAGATCGGTTCATCGTGCAACGACAACAACGCGTGTACGACGAACGATGTGATCAACAGTAACTGCCAATGCGCAGGTACACCGGGTACCGACACCGACGGCGACGGCATCTGCAATAGTCAGGATGATTGCCCCTTCGTGGTGGGCCAGATCGGAACGGCATGTAACGACGGTAACCCATGCACCACGGGCGATGTGCTCAATAGCAATTGCCAGTGTGTGGGTACGCCCAGTGCGGATACGGATGGTGATGGTATTTGCAATGGCCAGGATAGCTGCCCTTTCGTGGTTGGCCAAGTTGGCTCGGCCTGTAACGATGGCGACCCATGCACCACCAATGATGTGCTCAACAGCAGTTGTCAATGCGTGGGCACCCCCGCTGCCGACACCGACGGTGATGGCGTGTGCAACGGACAGGATAGTTGCCCTTTCGTGGTGGGCCAAGTGGGTTCATCGTGCAACGACGGCAATGCGTGTACCGCGAACGATGTGCTCAATAGCAATTGCCAGTGCGTAGGAACACCCGGGCCGGATACCGATGGTGATGGCGTGTGCAATGCGCAGGATAACTGTCCATTCGTTGTCGGACAGATCGGGTCTTCGTGCAACGATGGAGATCCGTGTACTACCAATGATGTGTTGAACGCGAACTGCCAATGCGTAGGCACACCATCGCCTGATACTGATGGTGATGGCGTGTGCAACAGCCAGGACGATTGCCCCTGGGTCGCAGGGCAGGTCGGTTCACCCTGCAATGATGGTGACCCCTGCACCACGAACGATGTGTTGGGGAATAATTGCTTGTGCGCTGGAACACCAGGCCCTGATGCGGACGGTGACGGTATTTGCAACAGCGAGGATGAATGTCCTTTCGCAGCAGGGGAGATGGGCTCTTCGTGCAATGATGGCGACCCCTGTACCACTAACGATGTTTTGAATGCGAGTTGCCAATGTGTGGGCACGGCATCGCCGGATACCGACGGTGATGGTGTTTGCAATGCGCAGGATAGCTGTCCGTTCGTGGTTGGTCAGGTGGGTTCTTCTTGCAACGATGGTGATGCATGTACGACCAATGATGTGCTGAACGCGAACTGCCAATGTGTTGGAACACCCGTGCCGGATACCGACGGCGATGGCGTATGCAATACGTTGGACGATTGCCCCCTCGTACCCGGCCAGGTTGGTTCGCCGTGCAACGACCAGGATGATTGCACCACGAACGATGTGCTGAACGAGAGTTGCCAATGTGCTGGAACACCAGTGGCGGATTCCGATGGTGATGGTGTTTGCGACAGCGAGGACGATTGCCCGAACATCCCGGGGCAGATCGGTTCATCGTGCATCGACGGTGATCCTTGCACCATCAATGATGTGATCAATGCAACCTGTCAATGTGCGGGAACGCCGAGTGGCGATACCGATGGCGATGGAGTGTGCAACGCGCAGGACGATTGTCCCGATGTTCCCGGTCAGGTGGGGTCTTCATGCAACGATGGGAACGTGTGTACCATCAATGATGTGCTTCTTG
This sequence comes from Flavobacteriales bacterium UBA7690, assembly GCA_002482775.1. Taxonomy (GTDB): domain Bacteria; phylum Bacteroidota; class Bacteroidia; order Flavobacteriales_F; family PHOS-HE28; genus PHOS-HE28. The sequence continues at coordinate 16,313 of DLGQ01000045.1, forward strand.
CGAACTGCCAATGCGTAGGGACCTTGGTGAACGATACCGATGGTGATGGCATCTGCGACGAACAGGACGACTGTCCAACGGTACCAGGTGAGTTCGGTTCCCCGTGCAACGATGGTGACCCCTGCACGGTGAATGATGTGCTCGGCATCGATTGTGCCTGTGCCGGTACACCCAGTGGCGATACGGATGCCGACGGTGTGTGCGATGCATTGGATGATTGCCCGACCGTCCCAGGTGAAGTGGGTTCTCCCTGCAACGATGGCAACGACGATACCATCGATGATGTGATCACTGCCGCCTGTCAATGTGTTGGCACCTTCGTGATCTTCGATTGCGAAGGAGTGCCACACGGCCCGGCCGTCCCCGGAGCGCCCTGCGACGATGCTAACGATGCCACCATCAATGATGCTTGGACGGCAGATTGTACCTGTGTTGGAACGGTGGTGGTGTTCGATTGTATGGGTGTGGCCAACGGCCCCGCTTTGCCCGGCACCTCCTGCAACGACAATAATAGCGGTACCATCAACGATGAATGGACGGCCGATTGCGATTGCGTAGGGGTGCCAGCCGTGTTCGATTGCCTCGGTGTGGCCAATGGGACCAACCTGCCAGGAACATCGTGCAATGACAACCTGCCCAACACCATCCAGGACACGTGGACGAAGAACTGTGAATGTGTTGGTATCCCTACCGTTTTCGATTGTCTAGGCCAACCGAACGGTTCCGCGCTCCCAGGCACCACGTGCAACGATAACGATCCCGCTACCGGCAACGATCGTTGGACCGACGACTGCTTATGCGTGGGTCAGTTGATCGATTGTATGGGCGTGATCGGCGGGCAAGCCTTACCTGGCACACCGTGCGATGATGGCTTCCTGACGAGCATCAACGATACCTGGGACAGCGATTGCGAATGTTCGGGGATCTTCGGTCTGGTGGATTGCACCGGTGAATTCGGTGGCACCGCGTTCTATGATGATTGCGGTATCTGTTCTGGTGGGAACTCCGGCGTTATACCCAACGCGGATGTCGATGTGGACGGTTTGATCGCCTGCGAGGACAATTGCCAAGTGGCCTTCAATCCCGCACAGGGCGATTTCGATGAGGATGGTGTCGGTGATGCCTGTGACAACTGTGTATGGGTTTACAACCCACAACAACCTGACGTGGACGGGAATGGTATCGGTGATGCGTGCGACATGCTCACCGGCCTTATGGAGTACAGCAATGCATCGGTATTCGGTCTATATCCGAATCCGAACAATGGACAAGCATTCGTGAACTGCACCTTACCCGAGGCGCGGCACCTCAGGTTCCACAGTGTGCTGGGTGCGCTCGTCTTCGAGGCACCACTGCGGCAGCAGCTGGATCTGGAGCAACTCGCTACAGGGGTGTACACCGTACTTGTGCTGGATGCGGAAGGCAGACCATTAGCACAGTCGAGGTTCGTGCGTCAGTAGCGCTGAGGACATCGAAGGGCTCCCGATCAACCGGGAGCCCTTCTCATTTGCACACCTAAGTGGCCAGAATGTGCAGGATCCGGAAGAGGTCGTTATCCAGCGGCTTACGCTTACCGATGGCCTCTGCGAAAGGTGTGTAGACCACTTTATTGCAACATATGCCTGCCATACGGTCGAACTCTCCAGCGAGCAGGCCATCCACGGCAGCAACACCAAGTCGGCTTGCCAAAAGGCGATCCTGCACAGAAGGTGAACCACCCCGCTGGATATGCCCGATGACAGTAACACGTATGTCCGCTTCCGGCATGCGTTCCTTCACCTTGCGGGAAATGGAGAACGCTCCACCCTCTTCATCTCCTTCAGCAACAACAACGATGCTGGAGGACTTGCGGCCATCCGCACCGCCCAAGGAGCGCACAAGATCATCGATGTTCTCGGGTCGCTCGGGTACGAGAACGAATTCCGCACCTGCCGCCACGGCCGATGCTAGCGCGATGTACCCCGTGTCACGCCCCATCACCTCCACGAAGAAGATGCGGTCGTGCGAGGAAGCGGTATCGCGGATCCGGTCGATCGCTTCCACCGCAGTATTCACAGCCGTGTCGAACCCGATAGTATGGTCCGTTCCTGCGAGGTCGTCGTCAATGGTGCCGGGAAGGCCGATCACGGGTACACCATGTTCCTGATAGAACAAGTGTGCCCCGGTGAATGTCCCATCACCGCCGATCGCGACCAAGGCATCCAAGCCATGTTGGCGCATGGTAGCGAACGCCTGCCGTCGACCTTCCTCTGTGCGGAACGCCTCGCTGCGAGCAGAACGAAGTATCGTCCCGCCCCGTTGGATGATATTGCTCACATCGCGTGGTCCTAGTGGGCGCAGGTTCGCACGCACCAGGCCGTCATATCCACCAAGGATCCCCGTGATCTGAACACCGCACAGAGCCGCTTGTCTGACGGTAGCGCGGATGGCGGCGTTCATTCCCGGGCTGTCCCCACCCGAGGTGAACACGCCGATATGCCGGATCGCCGGCATGGTCGTCATTGAGCGATCACGCTACCGAGTGTGTTCAGGCTACCGGTGCGAGGGTCCAGCAACAGGCAGTGATACAGGCCCGCAGAAAGACCGTCCCGGTCGAACCGGACCATGGTGGCGGGTAGGTTGCTTCGGCGCAGCATCTCACGCCCGCTCGCATCCATCAATAGCAGCGTGGAACCTGCGGCAAGGGAAGACAAGTCGATGTAGAATCCCTCGTCGAAGGCGGTCGGGAACGGATGTGGCATTGAGCCAGGGGCGCCCTGAGCCAAGCCAACTGTTGAGCCTGCCGTGGAGTACACGTCCAATGCGCAAATGATGAAGAGTTCGTTACCGCTCGCATGGAATTCTTCCTGGGCGAAGGTGTTCGGTGCGGAAAGGCCGGTGTTATAGGCCTCCCACGTGATACCTCCATCCAGTGATCGCACGCAGCCAAGACTTCCCGATTCCGTGATGGCATAGAACTTCGAGTCATACGAGATCAACTCGGAGCCGGCTGTCGGATTGGCTACCGGGTAATTGGTGCTGTTCAACCATGTGGTACCGCCATCGACGGAATAGCGGGCACCGAAGGTGGTTAGCGCCACAAGACGGGTGGGTGTTGCTTCTATGGAATACACCGCGTAGTTCACCCCGGTGACTTGTGACCATTGCTGGCCCAGGTCCGTGCTCCTCATCAGACCCGTATTGGTTGAGGCATAGAGCACATTGCCCGAAGCCTGAGCGATGTTATAGACCGTCATGTTGATCTGTAGACCATTGTAGGCCTGAAGCCAGGACACGCCATTGTCGGTCGTCCGGAACAAACCACCGCTACTGGCCCCCACGTTACCGGAGTAAAGCACGAAGGTCACTCCATTGAAGGTGTAGATCTTGTTCACATACACCGTTGCGCTCGAGGCGGAGAGCCCACTTTGGGCAAGTACCCAGCTAGCGCCATTGTCGGTGGAGCGGTAAAGGCCGGACTCCGTCCCACAGAACATCGTGGTCGCGTTGTGCCCAACGGACTGCACCTTCACTTGGCCGCTCGTTAACGGGAGCCCGGTGTTGGCAAGGGTCCAGTTCAATCCACCATCGGTGCTTTTCTGGATGCCCGTATTGTAGGTGGCCAGGAACAAAGCGCCGTTATGCGTGGTCATGCTACGATGCCCTGAATTGGCAAGGCCGGTGGCGGTCCAGTTGGCGAACAAGGACACGTTCAAGAGCATGACGAGGAGCAGAGAAGCGTAACGACGAAGGATCATGAATGAGGATTTGCGGCAAAAGTAGGGTAAGTGGCCGCCTTTCACAGGCTGTTCTCCGTTGACCACTGCTCGCCCTGGACCTGATCGGTCAAGGGCCGCCAACCGGGTATATTTGCCGAATGTACGCATGTTGGGAACGGATCACGGGAGCCATGTTGCTCCTCCTGTTCTTGATGTTCCTGGCCCCCCGCGCGGTGTTCCACGAGTGTGCCCAGCACCACGCTGAGCAACATACCACCGGAGCTTCGTTGAAAGAGGCCTGCTCCATTTGCTCTACACCTATCCAACACTTCACGGCCACGAACGTGTTGCGCTTGGAAGGTTTGGCCCGGCAATTCTTGACACAGCTCCCGTGTACACATGCAGCGGAGGTTGTGGATGTGGCCAAGGCAGGCCATGATCGTGGTCCTCCTGGTAGGGCGTAAGGTGCCTTTCGACAGTGTCGCGGCTGTGTGCTGCTTCACATGACATTGCTCCCTATCCATCTCCAATTCATCGTCCAAGAAGTGTTCGTTCTTCGTTCACGCTTTTCCATTCTTTGGCTGTTGGCGCTGTTGCATGGCCCAGCCATGTCCCAAAGCGGCACATGCTCCTTCAGACTTAGCGGTTCCGTGATCGACCAACACGATCGTACGCCACTTCCCTATGCGGAGATCTTCCTGTTGGAGGTGGAACGGGGTGTGGTGGCTGATGAACAAGGGAATTACGCCATGGTGGGTCTTTGCGCAGGATCGTACACCGTGCGTGTCACACACCTCGGATGTGAGCCGGTGATCCGGAAGCTGGAGCTACGAGCGGATCTGGTCCTGGATGTGCGTCTGGAGCATCACGCCCACGAGCTGCATGAGTTCGAGGTGGCTCGTACCCGGCCCGATGAACATGTGGGACAAGCCAATGAGGGGTTGGACAAGCCAGCCATGGAGCGTTCCGCCGGACGCACCCTCGGCGAAATGCTCGCCACCATGGCGGGTGTCAACGTGTTGAGCAGCGGCCCCACGATCGCCAAACCCGTTATCCATGGCCTCAGTGGTAACCGGATACTCACGCTCAACCAAGGGATACGCCAAGAGGATCAGCAATGGGGTGCGGAGCATGCACCCAGCCTGGATCCACTAACGAGCGAACGGATCACCCTGGTGAAAGGTGCCGCAGCGGTGCAGTACGGAAGTGATGCGCTGGGGGGCGTGGTGATCACCGAGCCGGTAGAGCTGCCGCGAGACACGGGCTTGCATGGGGAAGTCCGTGCACAAGGTGTATTGAACGGGAAGGGAGGTGGTGGCTACGGAATGCTGCAGGGCGGTGTGAAAGGTGTGCGTGGACTGGGTTGGCGTGTGCAAGGAAGCGGCCGTTACCTAGGTGATAGTCGGTCAGCGAACTACATGCTCAGCAATACCGGTGTGCGCGAAGGCGGTGCCTCGGCAACGATGGGGTACCGTGATCACCGGTGGAACAGCATTGTCTACTACAGCTACTTCACCCGGGAGCTGGGCATCCTACGCGCATCACACATCGGCAACCTCACGGACCTCAACAGTGCCATCTCGAGCGGACGACCATGGTATACCGGCGACTTCAGCTACGCGATCGCTTCGCCACGTCAACTCGTGCAACATCACCTTGCCAAAGCCGAGGTGGGCTATGCGGTAAGCGATCGTGGGCGTGTACAGCTCACCTATGGATACCAAGCGGACGACCGCCAGGAATTCGACGTGAGGCGCGGTGGCCGAAGCAACATTCCAGCCCTTGATCTCTTTCTACTGACCCATACCGGAGAGGCTGTCTGGAAGCACTGGATCGGCCAACGGTTGCATGGCAAGATGGGGGTGAGCGGATTGCATCAGGAGAATTTCAATCAACCGGGAACAGGGGTTAGCCCGCTTATTCCCAACTACCGGAAAAGAAGTGGAGGCGTCTTCATCCTGGAACACCTTCCACTTGGCAGCCGCTTGGAATTGGAGTTCGGTGCCCGCTTGGAATCCACGCTGCTGCACGTGGCGAAGTACAACACCGACGATGTACTGATCACGCCCGAACACGCGTTCACGAACCACGCGCTGAGCTTGGGCGCGAATTGGACCGTGAAGGACAGCTTGCGAATACGGTTCAACATCAGCAGCGCGTTCCGGCCACCGCATGTGAGCGAGTTGTACAGCGCAGGTCTACATCACGGCGCTGCAGCCATCGAGACGGGCGATGACCAACTGAAGAGCGAACGATCCCTGAAAGCCGTGGTGGACCTCGAAGGCTCTTGGTCCGAAGGCCGGACCACCGCACAGCTAACGTTCTACGCGCACCGCATCCATGACTTCATCTACCTGCGCCCAGCGGGGCAACAGCTCACCGTTCGCGGAGCCTTCCCCGTGTTCCAGTACACGGCGACACAAGCCCAGCTGGTGGGCATGGATATGCGTTTCGACCAACGCATAGCTCGGAAGTGGACATGGGAATTCCGTGGAAGTACCGTGCGCGCACGCGATCTGGAACAGGATGAATGGCTGTTCCAGATGCCCTCTGACCGTGTGGAGAACTCGGTCAGCTACGAGTTCTCTGCGAAAGGTGATCGGAGCGGTTTGGAACTGGGGCTCACAAGTACGCTCGTACTCCAACAGGAAAGGATCCCGCACGGTCTTGACTTTTCCGCACCACCGGGTACGTACCACCTGGTGGGTTGTCATGCATCGGCCACCAAGGCCATGGGCAAGCAACAACTACGCATCGGCCTGCGCGGTGCGAACTTGTTCAACACGACTTACCGCGACTACATGGACCGGTTCCGCTACTACGCCGATGCACGTGGGTTGGACCTTACCCTGTGGATCACCTGTACCTTCGGATCTCCGCGATCTGCTAAATGACCTACATCATGCGCATTCATCCTACCTCCCGATCGATCCCTGCCCTGGTTGCTGTTACGGCACTTCTGGCCTTCTCCGCGTGCAAGAAGGACAAGGACGACGTGCTCACACCGTCCACACCGCCGGCCAACGAGGAGGAGGTGATCACAACGGTACAACTCACCTTCACGGATCAAGAAACCTCCACGGAAGTGTTCCACATGAGCTACAATGCGAATGATGGTGGCAGTGGTGGGCCGGTCGTGGTAGCGGACGTGATCCCCACCCAACGAGCGTTCGATGTCACCGTTCGTTTCCTGAACGAGAGTGTTAGTCCTGCCGTGGATCTTACAAGCGAGGTCCTTGCTGAAGGCACGCAACACCAGGTCTTCTTTCAAGTCACCAACGGCAATTTGAGCATGGCCTACGCCGATGCCGATGCGAACGGAAAGCCGATCGGGCTTGGCAACACGGCCATTTCAGGAGCGGCCAGCACCGGCGGGGAATTGCGCGTGATCCTGCGCCATCAGCCGGATAAGAACGCATCAGGCGTCGCGAGCGGCGACATCACCAATGCAGGTGGCGAAACGGATGTGGAAGTCGTGTTCCCGCTCACTATCCAGTAGCGTTACCTTCCGCGAAGGAGGCATTCCATTCCTCGGACCATCACCGTTGGATCATGCAGAATGCCTCCTTTGTCGTTCTCGCTCTTCTGCCACTATGGGTTTCGTGCCAGCACGGAGGGCGTGCACGTGACAAGGAGGGCCCATCCGTTGAACCTCCTTCCATTCCGCTGCATCGGCTTGTGGATAGCCTGCACATCGATCCGGCTGCCATCCGGTTCCACGTGGACAAGTCGGACCGCACCTTTCGTGCGCTTGCCGGGGATCGCGTGCTGAAGACCTATCCGTGCGTGCTTGGTGAAGCACCGGTGGGCGACAAATTCCAGCAGGGCGATCGGAAGACACCCGAAGGAACGTTCACCTTCCGCAGCAAACGTGTGCATGCGAAGTGGCACAAGTTCATCTGGGTGGATTACCCCAATGCCGAAAGCTGGCGCAGGTTCCGTGAAAGACAGCGCAGCGGGAGCATCGGGGCGAAGGCCGATATCGGTGGCGAGATAGGGATTCACGGCGTACCCGAAGGCATGGACCATTGGATCGATGCCGGCGAGGATTGGACCTGGGGCTGCATCGCGCTGAAGAACGCCGACGTGGACGAGATCTACCGGTACATCCTTCCTTCGCGCACCTCCATGACAATCGTGCCCTGATCAAGGCGAGATCACCTCGGGGAAGAGCTCGTTGTAGCCCGTGCGCTCGTCCTTCCTGCGCACCATGCGTACACCACCGACCTCCTGGATCACCACCTCCAGCGTCGTGCGCACGGTGGCTTTCATCAGGTGCCCGCCGGTCATTCGGCCATCACCATCTGCCACGGCCAGGTGGATGTGCATCCCGTGTTTGGATAGTGTGCCTGAAAGCGTGCAGACCTCGAGGTCGCCACTTATAGCGGTGCCTTCTGGACGGCCGCCGAAGCGGATCAGCGCACTGCTCACACTACCCACAGCAGAAACGATGGCGGCGGCCTCAAGGCCTTCTTGAACGCAGAATTGCTCCAGTTCGGTGCGTACCTCTTCACCGGGAAGGAACCGCACCACATGCAGGCGGTAGGGCCTACCAGCGGCCACCATCATACGTCGAAGTTGTTCGGGAACTGCTGCTTCAGCGTACTGATGCCATCGCGTACTTTCTCTTCTTGCTCACCTTTGAACGCGGCGAACTTCTCGGCGAGCTTCTCGTCAGCAGTAGCCAGGATCTGGATCGCCAACAGGCCAGCGTTGCGCGCTCCGTTCACCGCCACGGTGGCCACAGGAACGCCTGCGGGCATCTGCACGATGGAGAGCAGCGAATCCCAGCCATCGATGGAATTGCGCGACTTGATGGGTACGCCGATCACAGGCAGGATCGACAACGAAGCCACCATGCCGGGTAGGTGTGCGGCCCCTCCAGCACCAGCGATGATCACCTTCACGCCGCGATCCGCTGCGCCTTTGGCAAAGGCATACATACGATCCGGCGTGCGGTGCGCGCTTACCACGGTGAGTTCGTAGGCAACACCGAATTCCGCCATAGTATCCACTGCTTCGCGCATCGTTTCCAGATCGCTGCGGCTGCCCATGATGATGCTGACCATATCGTTCGTTCGGTGTATCAGGTGTTGATCGTGTTCCCTTTCCGTGCCGGTGTGATGGCGCAGTGTTCCTTCACCACAGCGATCGCCTTGTCAAGAGCACGATCATCAGCTGCGATAACGGTCACATGGCCCATCTTCCGGCCGGTGCGGGTCTCTTTCTTTCCGTACAGGTGGACGAATGTGCCCGGCAACGAGAGTATCTCGTTCAGCCCGCTCATCTCCGGTGCGCCTTGTCCCCCTTCACCAACGAGATTGATCATGGCGGCATGTCCGCGCAATGCCGGATCACCCAATGGCCAGCCCATGTAGAGGCGCAACAGTTGGTCGAACTGGGAACTGGCGCAGGCTTCGATGGTGTGGTGCCCGCTGTTGTGTGCGCGGGGTGCCGTCTCGTTCACCAGCAGTTCGCCGCCTTTCGTCCAGAAGAGTTCCACAGCATACAGCCCAGCAGCGTTGAACGCTTCGGCAACGCGCCCAGCGAGTTGCTGTGCCTGGTTGGAAATGCGATCCGGAACACGGGCCGGTGCACGCAAATGGTCCACCAGGTTGAAGCGCGGATCGAAGACCATCTCCACCGGATCGTACACCACCTGATGCCCATGATCATCACGCACCACGAGCACGGCGAGCTCCAAGGCGATATCAGCGCGTTCCTCCAGCACACAAGGCCCACTGAATGCGGAGCTGATGTCGTTCTCGCCGTAGATCGGCATCACGCCTTTCCCGTCGTATCCGCCGGTGCGGGCTTTCAAAAAGGCGGGTAGTAGTTCCTGGTGCTCGCGGATCTCTTCAGCGCGGGCGATCAAGGCGAATGGAGCAGTAGGTATGTCGTGCTTCAGGTAGAATGCCTTCTGCAAACCTTTGTCCTGGATCGTGGCCAACACCTCGGGATCGGGGATCACGCGTTTGCCATCTGCTTTCAGCCTGCGCAAGGCGTCAACGGAAACGTGCTCGATCTCGATACCCACCACATCGGCATCCGCAGCATAGCTAACCACGGCGGCCGTATCGTTCAGATCGCCGTGCTGGAAATGGTCGACGATGTTGGCGCACGGGGCTTCTCGGTCGGGATCCAAACTGCTCACCCGCACCGGATAGCGCAGAGCGTTCTCCATGAACATGCGGCCCAACTGGCCACCACCTAGGAGAGCGATCGTGCGTTCGGCTAACATCCGGCCAAAGATAGCCGTCGCACACTTCAGCCTTTGCGGCGATGTAGAGCGGAGGTCCTGAACTGAACGAACCGATACCCCACTGTTAGCTGCAGGGAACGATGCTTCGGGAAGATCGCATCGTCGTTCTTGTACGACGGCGACATGGCACTGTACGCACGTAGGCTAAGGTCCACTCCACTCTCCAGGTCCAGTCCGGCACCACCGACGAACCCCATGTCCATGTTGTTGAAGCGGTCCGTCACATCGCTGGTCCCTCCATCGCGCTGTTCTTGGGCGGAAAGCACTTTGCCGAACTGGTATCCCAAGCACAGGTTGAACTGGTTGTTGAAGTATTTCTTCAGCACAACGGGCACTTGGCAGTACATGGACCGCACGGTGGAACGGTCGCCGTCCGGTTCCGTGAACGAGGCTCCCAGCACGGTGACCAGTGCCTCTGGCTGGATCTCCCACAACGGAGCGAAGCCCCATGGAACATACACCCCGGCGGTGGCACCGGGTATGGGGTTGGAACGAAGATGGAGGGCTTTGACGGTGCTGATGAGTGCGCCGCCTTTGATACCGATGCCTGCCGACTGTGCGTGGGAGATCACACCGAAGACCAGGCTCGATAGCAGCGCCAGGGTACGAATGCGCATGGGATATCTACTTGGTTCATCGCCCTGTACGGCTCATGGTAAGCGCTGTTACACCAGGGTCATCACCATTCGACCAGCGTACGGAACAGCTTCGATGAACACCAAAAGAAAAGGGACCAAGGCATTCGCCCTGATCCCTTTTCCAATGCGACGCTTTTAATTGCCGAGCACCTCCAGACGTTCACTGAAGATGATGCCCTCCTGCTGCACGCGCACCAAGTAGGTCCCCGCAGCTATGCCGGTTACGTCAAGTATTACCCGTTGTGAAGTGCCCGTGTTGCGCTGCACCGTCCGCCCCTGCGAGTCGATCACTTCCACCAGCGACAAGGCTGCTGAAGGCAACTCGATGGTGACCGTGGATGTTGCCGGGTTCGGGAATACGTTCACCGCCTCCTCATTCGCTTCGCCGATCGCGGTTCCGAATTCGATGAAGATCCTGTAGTCCTCCGTTTCCCCGTAGTTGTAAGGGTAGCACGGATCGATCGGGTCGGGGGCTCCCTCTTCCACGAACACACCACGAACGCGCATCCGGGTGGTGCCAACGGTGGCATTGCCGGGCACGGTGAAGACGATATCATTGGATTCCCCACCAGCTGAGGTCACGAACTCCCCGAGCTTTTCACTGCTCTCGAAGGTGTCGTCGTTGTCATAATCGATCCAGGCAGCGTAGGCATCAGGAGCGAAGGTCCCTGCTTGGATGGTGAGGGAGTATTCCGAATCACGCAACAGGGAGGCACTTTCCGTAGAGGTATAGTCCGTGTAGGATGGCCCGGTGATGCTTCCTGTGTTGGGGTTGCTCATGTTGGCGAGTTCCACGCCATTGATGAAGTCCCCATCACTGGTCCCTGCCAACAGTATCGGGGTGCAATAGTCGCTGGGTGCGGCCTGTATGGTGATGCCATAGTCTTCGGTCTCGCCATATGCATAGGAGTAGCACGGGTCCACGGTGGTGGGTTCGCCACTGTTGAAGTACACCCCGCGTACACGCATCGTGGTATTTCCCAGTGCGGCTGTCGTGGGCACCGTGAACACGAAGTTGCCGACTTCACCCGCTGCGGTGGTGGCGAATTCGCCCAACTTTTCCCCGGACTCGAACACATCATCATTGTCAAAGTCGATCCACGCGGCGTAATTATCCGCTGTGAATGAACCACCCTCGATGATCACGGCGTAAACTCCGTTGCGCAATAGGTTGGTGGAATAGGTGCTGCTGAAGTTCGTGTAGGTAGGTGCGCTTGTACCACCGGATCCGGTGTTCTCGATGGTGTTGAGCACCACGGAATTGATGTAGTCGCCATCTGCGGTCCCGTTGGTGGAGGTAGGGATGCAAGTAGCACTGGACCCGCTGTTCTGGATGGTGACGCCATAGTCCTCGGTCTCTCCGAATGCATACGCGAAGCACGGATCCACCGGGTTGGGCTCACCTGTGTTGAAGTAGACATTGCGCACGCGCAGTTTCGTAGTGCCCAGTGTGGCTCCGGCTGGTACGGTGAAAACGATGGTCACCGTTTGGTTCGCTGCCGTTATTGCTGTTTCCCCTAGCTTTTCATTGGCCTCGAACGTTTCATCCTGGTCATAGTCGATCCAAGCAGCCACATGGTCATTGTTGAACGTGCCACCTTGTACCGTAAGCGTGTATTGGGTGGTACGCGTCAGGTTGGTTGAATAAGTACTGCTGAAGTCCGTGTAGGTGGGTTGCGTTGTACCACCGGAGTTTGCATTGTTGAAGGTTCCAAGTGCAGCCCGGTTGATGAAATCGCCATCGGCCGTTCCATTCGCCGATGTCGGGATGCATAGGCCGGTCACCGGACCTGTGCATGCATTGTTCGTGAGCAGACCGCCCCGCGTGTTCGATAAAACATTGAGCATGTAGGCGGCTTGCTGGTCGGTGAACATCACGGTGCAGTTGCTGTAGTCCATGAAGTTCTCATACTGCGTCAACAGGTTATTGCAACGGCGCAGGTTGGTGTTGGAGCAGGAGAAGGTCGGTTGATCGGAAGTGGGCGTGTCAGTGAATCCATCGGAATCCACGCAGAAGCCGTCCTCATCGAAGGGATGGTTCAATCCGAAATAGTGCCCGATCTCGTGTGTGGCCGTGCGCGCACCGATCTGGGTGCCATAGTCATAATCGATCACCAAGCCATCGAAATCGGAACCCACTACGCCGCCAACAGGCAGGTATGCATAGCCAACGGTGATGGTGCTGCCGGAGGCACCGCTGGTGATATCGCAGATCCAGATGTTCAAGTAGCGCTCCGTATCCCATGCCGGACTCCCGGTGGCGCTGTATTTCATGTTGTCTGTTTCCGTATCCGGGTTGAACCAGGTATCCGTGGTCTGTACCCGCACGATCCCTGTGGTGGCGTTGCCGTTCGGATCCACCTGCGCCAGGCAGAACTGGAAGCCCACATTGCCGATACTGTTGGTGAACGAGGCACGTACCGAGCTGATATCCGAGTTGCTGGCGGAGTAATCCGCGTTCATTTCCGCGATCAGTGCGTTGATCGTGGATGTTGGCACGTTCTCGGCGGTGTTGTTGTACACCACGTGTACCACAACGGGGATGGTGTAAGTGCCGCCGCGTGCAACACTTTGCATCGGCGGAAGGGCGTGTAGTACATCCGTAGGAAGGCCTTGCTGTTCGAGGTGGCGTTCCGTGAACGTGTGTGCTCCACATGTTCGGTGATCATGTACCTGAGCGGAAGCGGCAACAGCCAAGAACAGCGCTGAAGGAATGAGTAGTGTTCGCGACATGAGTGCGAAAATACCGGGACGGGGGCTGACCGGCGCTTTGGAGAAAAGCAGAATTATCAACGTCGTCGCTCCAGGTCGATCAGGAAGTGATCCGCGTACCGGGCGGTCCATCGAATATTGGCGAACCGTTGGTCCCATCTTCCCAGGTGTTCCAATGTTCTGGATCGATGTCCCAATCGGTGCTCCAGGTGCGTTGGCGGCACGAAAAGCCCGATGGGCCTGATGTTCACCACCTTGAACCGCCGCGCAAAAGCTTCGTGAACGCGCTTCGGTGAATGATACCATGTGACCGCCCCCGTTCCACTGAGGCCAGCCCAAACCGGGTCGTGTCGTCCGCGGCGGAAGGCTTCGCTCCATTCACCATGGAGGAAGTGGTACACCGTTTCGGCGATGCATCGGTCCGGCATCAGCACGGCGATCAGCCGTCCACCCGGTTTTAATGCGTTCGCGATCGGGTCAGCCAAAGTTGCCAGGTGGTCGGCATCGATGCAGTTGAAACCACCGAAGTTGCTCAGGACGAGATCCACCGGAGGGGTGGTCAAGTTGGGTAGGTCATCAAAGCCAAGACGGAGGTGTGTGATCCGGTCTTCCACGCCGAACTGCCGGGCCTTCTCTCGTGCCACGCGAAGCATCTCTTCGCTGATGTCCGTTGCCAGCACGCGATGGCCGTTTCGTGCGAGGTGTACCGCGTCCGTTCCAGTGCCGCAGTTCAATTCCAGCACCTGCATGCCCGGCATCTGTAACATATGGTCCAAGTAACCCCACACCATGCGGCGCTGCACCATGCCTATCCGGCTGAAGGTGAACTCGCGGTCGTACGCCGAAGGATCGGGTTGTAGGGGCGAAGCCATGTTCCGTGAGGAACGTTGATACGGATCGAAGGTAGGACCGTGGCTAAGCGGAAAGCTCCACGATCGCTTGTGCAGGGTCTTTCGCACCGAACACGCTGTTCCCGGCCACGAGCACATCCGCTCCCGTGTGAACGAGCTGTTGCACATTGCCGGTCCCCACACCACCATCGATCTCGATCAGCGCTTTGGAGCCGGTCTTCTTCCGCAGTTCTACCAGTGTCTCGATCTTCTGGTACGTACGTGGGATGAACTGCTGCCCACCGAAGCCGGGGTTCACGCTCATGATGCACACCAGGTCGATGTCAGCGACCACATCTTCCAACGAATGCACCGGCGTATGCGGATCGATCGCGACACCGGCCTTCATGCCCGCCGCTTTGATCGCTTGGATGGTGCGGTGCAAGTGCGGACTTACTTCAGCGTGTACGGTGAGCACATCGGCTCCCGCATCGCGGAATGCGGTGATGTAGTTCTCCGGCTTCACGATCATCAAATGCACATCGAAGACCTTCTTGGTCAGCGGCCTTATCGCCTTGATCACCGGAAGGCCGAAGCTGATGTTGGGCACGAACACACCATCCATCACATCCAAGTGCAGCCAGGGCGCAGCACTTTCATCCACCAGACGCACAGCGCTCTTGAGGTCGGCGAAATCCGCGGAAAGGAGGGAGGGGGCTATGATGTGGGGCATGCGGTGGCGAAGGTAGGCAGGGGTGGAAAGCAAGTTGCCAGTTGTCGATACAAGACCGGCAACTGGCAACTGATAACTATGAATTGCTGTTCTACCCTAGATACGCCTTCAGAACCGTACCGCGGCTGGTATGCTTCATGCGGCGGATGGCTTTTTCTTTGATCTGGCGCACACGCTCGCGCGTGAGGTCGAATTTCTGGCCGATCTCTTCCAAGGTGTGTGGCTGGTTGCCCGCAAGGCCGAAGTAGAGTCGGATCACATCGGCCTCACGACCTGCCAACGCGGACAACGAACGTTCGATCTCGTTGCGCAAGCTGTCGGTCATCAAGCTGTCCAGCGGACTTGGTGTGTCGTCGTTGCGCATCACGTCCATCATGGTGCCGCTGTCGTCGCCTTCGCGCAACGGGGCGTCCATGCTCAGGTGGCGGCCGGTGTTGTTCAAACTGGTCTTCACCTCTTCGAGGGTCATCTCCAGCACTTCGGCCAACTCGGCTGCGGTGGGCGGACGTTCGTGCTCCTGTTCCAATTTGGCGAACGCCTTGTTGATCTTGTTGATCGATCCGATCTTGTTCAACGGAAGGCGCACGATACGGGCTTGTTCCGCCAAGCTCTGCAGGATCTGCTGGCGGATCCACCACACGGCATAGCTGATGAATTTGAAACCGCGCGTCTCGTCGAAACGGCCGGCGGCCTTGATCAAGCCGAGGTTGCCCTCGCTGATCAGGTCGGGTAGGCTAAGGCCTTGCCCTTGGTATTGTTTCGCTACGGAGACCACGAAGCGCAGGTTGGCTTTGGCCAATTGCTCCAAAGCGAGGGTGTCACCTCCTTTGATGCGACGCGCCAGTTCCACCTCCTCCTGGGCGGTGATCAACTTCACTTTACCGATCTCCTGAAGGTACTTGTCCAGGGACGGAGTATCCCTGTTCGTCACCTGTTTGGTGATCTTCAACTGCCTCATCCTTGCCATATGCGCGCTTGTGTGTTGCGAAGAGTGGGTCGTTCAACGCTTGTCGGCCCCGTTTGGTTACCGGTGCTGAGAAGTTCCTCCACACACATACGTCCCGTGATCACTGTCCGGATCGACCTTGCCAATGCACGGATCACACACGCTATCCATCGCCGGCGTCAGGCCATGGAACGAAGAAGCCGCTCCATTGCTGGAGCGGCTTCTTTCTGGGTTCGATCAGGCCTTAGTTGGAACTTGGGCCACGGTCATCGTTGAAGTCGCGGCGCGGACGGTCATCCCGGCGGGGACGATCATCGCGACGTGGGCGGTCATCGCGACGCGGGCGATCACCACGGTCGTCCATGGCTGGTTCGCGGTCCACATAGCCTTCGGGTTTTGGCAACAACACACGACGGCTCAGTTTCAGCTTGCCGCTACGTGGATCTTTTCCGGTCACCTGGAACTCGATCACGTCACCTTCCTTCAGCACTTCCTCCACGCGCTCGATACGGCGCCATTCCAGCTCGCTCACGTGCAGTAGGCCATCCACTCCGGGCATCACTTCCACGAACGCGCCGTAGGGCATGATCGTTTTCACTTTGCCTTTGTAGGTGGCACCCACTTCCGCTTGGGGCGGGTTGGCGATCGCGTTCACACGGGCGAGGGCAGCGTCGATGCTGGCCTTGTTCTCGCTCATGATCTCCACATGGCCCATGCCGTCCACTTCGTCGATGCTGATGTGCGCACCGGTCTCCGCTTGGATCTCTTGGATCACGCGGCCACCGGGTCCGATCACTGCACCGATGCTCTCTTTCGGAATGGTGATGGTGATGATGCGTGGCGCATGCTCCTTGTAGTCGGCGCGTGGTGCGTCCAGCACCTTGTTCATTTCACCCAGGATGTGCAAGCGTCCAACGCGCGCTTGTTCCAACGCTTGGGCCAGCACTTCGTACGGAAGCCCGTCCACCTTCATGTCCATCTGCGTAGCGGTAACACCTTTCGAGGTACCGCAGATCTTGAAGTCCATGTCGCCCAGGAAGTCCTCGTCGCCGAGGATGTCGCTGAGGATCGCGTGGCGGGTGCCGTCGCTGATCATGCCCATGGCGATACCGCTCACAGGAGCCTTGATCTTCACACCAGCGTCCATCAGGGCGAGTGTTCCGCTGCACACCGTTGCCATGGAAGAGCTACCGTTGCTCTCCAGGATATCGCAGTTCAGGCGGATGGTGTACGGGTTCTCGGGCAGTCCGGGGATCACCGGCTTCAGCGCGCGGAGCGCCAGGTTGCCGTGGCCGATCTCGCGACGACCGGGACCACGCATCGGGCGGGCCTCACCAGTGCTGAAGCTAGGGAAGTTGTAGTGCAGCATGAAGTTCTCGCTGCCCTTCTTGGTGGCGAGGTCCACGGTCTGTTCATCCATGGAGCTACCCAACGTAACGGCGTTGATCGCTTGTGTTTCACCACGAGTGAACACCGCGCTGCCGTGCGTGCCGGGTAGCACATCCACTTCGCCCCAGATCGGACGGATCTGATCGGTCTTGCGACCATCCAAGCGCTTGCCGTGATCCAGCACCACGTTACGCACACCCTTCTTCATGGCCTTCTTGAAGTAGCGGGCCAACATCACGTTGTCCGTCTTCTCCTCATCGCTGAGAGTGGCCATGCACTCCTCTTTGATGGCCTTGAACTTGTCGGCGCGCACTTCCTTGGCGCTGGCCTCCATGGCCACATCGTAGTACTTCTGGTAGCAGAAGTCCATGATCTTCTTCTCGAGGTCGGCGTTGGCGTTCTCGTGGCTGTAGGTGCGCTTCACATGGCTCTTCGCCACGGCCTGCCCTAGCTCCGCGATCACACGGCACTGGTCCTTGATGGCTTCGTGCGCCAACTTGATCGCTTCGATCATGTCGGACTCCTGAACTTCCTTCATCTCGCCCTCCACCATCATGATGTCGCTGGCGGTACCGGCCACCACCATCTCGATATCGGCGCGTTCCATGTCGGCCACCATCGGGTTGATGATGAACTTGCCATCCACGCGGGCCACGCGCACTTCGCTCACGGGGCCGTCGAAGGGGATATCGCTCACGGCGATGCAGGCGGATGCCGCGAGGCAGGCGAGGGAATCACCGGGGTTCTTCTTGTCGCTGCTCATCATGGAGATCACCACCTGGGTGTCGCCATGGAAATCATCGGGGAAGAGCGGACGGATGGCGCGATCCACCAAGCGGCAGGTCAGCGTTTCGTGGTCGCTCATGCGTGCTTCGCGCTTGAAGAAGCCACCTGGGAAACGTCCGGCAGCGCTGAATTTCTCGCGGTATTCCACGGTCAGTGGCAGGAAGTCGATGCCTTCGCGGGCCTCCTTGGTGCTCACCACGGTGGCGAGCAGGATGGTATCACCCAAGCGCACAGTAACGGCGCCATCGGCTTGTTTGGCCAGCACCCCGGTCTCGATGGTGATGGTTCGTCCATCACCCATTGTGATGGTCTTGGAAATTGCTTGTGGTTTCATCTTCTTTTCTTCTTTTCCTCTTTACATCTTCCCGGTTCATCATCCCGGCCCGCGATCCGGGATCCCGCGTGCCATGTCGGCCAAGTGGCCTTTATGAAAAAGGGGTGACCGTTCTCACGATCACCCCCGTTCGTTCAAGTCGTTATCGCTGCCGCAGTCGTCGCGGTGCGCATGATCACTTACGCAAGCCGAGCTTGGCGAGGATCGCGCGGTAGCGGTCGATGTTGTACATCTTCAGGTAGTTCAGCATCTGCTTGCGCTTGCCTACCATGGTCATCAGCGCCTTTTCGGTGCCGTGGTCCTTCTTGTTGGACTTCAGGTGGCCGGTAAGGTGGTTGATGCGCTCAGTGAAGAGTGCGATCTGGCTTTCGGCACCGCCCGTGTTCTTCTCGGAACCGCCGTGCTGCTTGAAAATGGCCTGTTTGGCCTCGTTGGTCAGGTACATGGTAAATGCGAACAGGGCGCGAAGATAAAGATTTCCCCGATCGGGTGGAGAGGTCGGTTATCAGTTCGTGGCCGGGAGGGACTGCGTGGGCATCCCGGACCTTCAGCAGCCTGCCAACGGACCACTACGAACGGGCAACTGATCACAATCTTAACTCCTGAGCATCAGGAAAGTACGTCCCAAGAAGTTCTTCAATTCCTTCCGATGGACGATCTTGTCCAAGAAGCCGTGTTCCAGCACGAATTCGCTGGTCTGGAAGCCTTCGGGCAGGTCGCGGCCGATGGTCTCGCGCACCACGCGTGGGCCTGCGAAAGCAACGAGGGCTTTGGGTTCGGCGATATTCAGGTCGCCAAGCATGGCGAAACTGGCGGTAACGCCACCGGTAGTGGGGTCGGTGACCACGCTGATGTAGGGCAGTTTCTTTTTGGCGAGCAGGCTGAGCTTGGCACTGGTCTTGGCCATTTGCATCAGGCTGAAGCCAGCCTCCATCATGCGCGCACCACCACTTTTGCTGATGATGACCAGCGGGCACTTGCGTTTCATGGCTTGGTCTGCGGCCATGGCGATCTTCTCGCCCATCACACTGCCCATGCTGCCACCGATGAAGCGGAAATCCATGCATGCGATCACCACATGGCTCTTGTCCAGTTTGCCTTCTGCCACGCGCATGGCATCGTTCAGGCCGGTGTCCTTCCGCGTTTTGGTCAGGCGGTCGGTGTACTTCTTGGTATCCTCGAAGTTCAAGGGGTCGCCGGCGATCAGGTCTGCGGCGATCTCGGTGAACTTGTGATCATCGAACAGGATGGCGAAGTACTCTTCACTGCCGATCTTCTCGTGGTGATCGCACTTCACGCACACCCAGAGGTTGTTCTCATGATCCTCGGAGGTCATGATCTCGTCGCACTCGGGGCACTTGTACCAAAGGCCTTCGGGTGTTTCCTTCTTCTCCTCCGTACTGGTGGTGATGCCTTCTTTGACGCGTGTGAACCAGCCCATGGATGATCGTTCTGTAAGACGAAGGTGGTGAATTGCAGTGTCAAGTTCACAAGCGGCGATCGGCGAGTGGGCTTGCCGCTCGCCGCTTACCACGAATGAATTTCAATCAGGCTACTGTGATGCCCTTATCCAGGTAAACGTCCTGGATCGCGTTGAGCAAAGCGATACCCTCGTTCACCGGGCGCTGGAAAGCTTTGCGACCGCTGATCAACCCTTGGCCACCGGCGCGTTTGTTGATCACCGCTGTACGCACGGCTTCGGCCATGTCGCTGGCACCGCTGCTGGCACCACCGCTGTTGATCAGGCCGATGCGGCCCATGTAGCAGTTGGCCACTTGCCAGCGGCACAGATCGATCGGGTGGTCGGTGGTGAGTTCGCTGTAGACCTTCGGATGTGTTTTGCCGTAGCCTTTCAGCGCGTTGTAGCCACCGTTGGTCTCCGGCAATTTCTGCTTGATGATGTCTGCCTGGATGGTAACGCCGAGGTGGTTGGCTTGGCCCGTGAGGTCGGTGGAGGTGTGGTAGTCCTTGCCGTCCACTTTGAAACCGTTGTTGCGGATGTAGCACCACAGGATGGTGGCCATGCCCAGCTCGTGCGCATGTTGGAACGCATCGGCGATCTCGGTGATCTGGCGGGTGCTTTCTTCACTACCGAAATAGATGGTCGCACCCACGGCAACGGCGCCCATATCCCATGCATCCTTCACGTTGCCGAAGAGCACCTGATCGAACTTGTTCGGCAGGGTCATCAGTTCGTTGTGGTTGATCTTAACGATGAACGGGATCTTGTGTGCGTACTTCCGCGCCACGCTTCCCAGAACGCCGTACGTGCTGGCCACCGCGTTGCAGCCGCCTTCCAGCGCGAGTTTCACGATGTTCTCACCGTCGAAGTAGATCGGGTTGGGGGCGAAGCTGGCTGCACCGCTGTGCTCGATCCCTTGATCAACCGGCAAGATGCTCATGTAGCCCGTGTTCGCCAAACGACCATTGCCGTATAGCGCTTGGATGCTGCGCATCACTTGCGGGGTACGGTTGCTGTGCGCGAAGCTGCGGTCCACGAAATCCGGTCCGGGCAGGTGTATCATCGACTTGTCGATGGTCTTGCACTGGTGATCGAGCAGGCTGGCTGCATCGTTGCCGAGGAGTTCGTCGAGCTTGCCGGTCTTCAAGGTCTGCATGGGTGTTTCGCGTTAAGCGGCGGCAAAGGTAAGTATGGGTATGGCGCGAGGGCAACCAAGGCGGCTCAAAGGAGCAAGGTCACGGTCCTACGCCTGCCCTAGAACGGATAGCCGATCCCCAGGTTGAAGTTGAATTGGGTACGGTAATTCACCAGCACGCCCAACGCGGCCTGCTCGGCTTCATACCGTTCCTTGGGCTGAAAGAGCCAGCGTTCACCAACAGGTAGGGAGGGGTCTTTCGTCTGCATGCCCAGATCGAATCGCACGATGAAGAACTCGAAGTTCAAGCGCGCACCAACCCCGGTGCCTACGGCGAGTTCGCTCAGGAAATCCTGTACCTCGAATTCCGCGCCCGGCCTGCGTGGATCCTTGCGTCGGTTCCAGATGTTGCCCACATCGGTGAAGAGCGCACCTTCGAGGTAGCCGATCAGTTTGAAGCGGTATTCGAAGTTCGCTTCGATGCGGATCTCGCCGATGCGGTCATAAGCGAGCAGCGGTGCCGTGTATGAACCGGGGCCCAAGGACCGGGCACGCCAGGCGCGCATGCCGTTGGCACCACCACCGAAGAAGCTCGATTCGAACGGCAATACTTCCAGGTTCTTCAGCGGTATGCCGATCCCCGCGGCGACCCGGAAAGCCAAACTGCTACGGTCGTGGATCATCCGGTTTATCCGGAAGTCATGGTCCATTTTCACATATTCCGAGTAGCGTACACCGAAGAGGGTGCGGTAGTCGCGTCCGGTGAGGGTATCCACCAGCTGCACGGCGTTCTTCTGGAAGATGTCCTGCACGCCGCGCACCACGGTACCTGCGAGTTCACCGGTGCTGCGCAGGTAGTACACGTTGCGTCTGAACTTCGTCCCTTGCGTGTTCCACGTGAATGTGGCGCGTGGGATGTTCACGATCAAGTGGCTTGTATAGCTGTTGGTGAAGACCGGGTCGTTGGTGCGGATCAAGAAGTCTTCGAACTCCGGGCTCTTGGAAGGGATCTTGATCACGTTGAGGTCCGCCACATAGAACCCCCACGTTTTGGTCGCGGTCTCGTTCCATTCGAACCCGACGCCACCCTTCACCAAGGTGCGCGTGAAATCCGGCCTGCGCTGGTAATTGAATAGTGTATTGACCAGCAGCCGCGATCCACTGGATTTGCTGAAGAGTCCCGTGAACGGCCGAGGGAACCCCATGGTGATCTCCGGGCCGATGCTGATGGTATTGAAGAAGGTGTTCTTGTTCAGCACTTGGTCCACCTGGCCGTCATTGCCGTTCCGGGTGAAGCTTTGCTGTGCTTCCAGACCGACGTTCATCTGGGCTTGGATGAACCCGAGGGACTTGAACACGTTGCGGTGCCTGTAACCAACGCTCAACGTGGTGCCGAAGAAGCCACCCCTGTTGGTGGCATAGACCTCGGAGGTCATGGTCTGTGGCTTTCCGGGCAACAATCCGATCCGCGCGTTGGCCACCCCGAGCTTCCCCACACCGCTGGTGTCGTAGCTCACCTCCACGCGGTCGAACACGCGCAGGCCGGAGAGGCGGCGGTAGGTCTTGTCGCCCTGGCTTTGCTGGAAACGGCTGTCCGGTTGCAGGAAAATGGAACCCACCAAGGCCCGCGGGTGGTACATCAGGGGGCCCCGGTGTATGATGCTGTAACCGGCATGCTCGGTGGTATCCATCTCACCCAGCGACACAGGCCCACCGGAAACGATGGTGACTTCACCGATGGTGTAGATGGTGCCTTCTGCCGTGCCCTTCAATCCGCGCCCGCTCTTGGCGTAGGGGCGTTCCATCCGTAGCACGAGATCCACTTGGTGGCCACCCACTGCGGTGTCTGCCTTGTACTGGATCAGGTCGCGGACGAAGAAGAGGTAGCCCACCTCCTTCAGCTGTTCGGTGATGCGTGTCCGTTCGGCATCGAGCACATCGGCATCGTACCGGTCGCCGGACTTCAACAGGCTTTGGTTCCAGCCCGAACGCACATGGTAATGGATCGTGGAATCGTCCACCGTGAAGGTGATGTTGCGCAAGCGGTAGGTAGGGCCGGGCGTAACACGGTATTCCACCTCCACCTTGGGTTGGCGGTATGGCCTGCCACGCTTGTTGCCGAAGATCCGGCGGTGGGCATGGTAGGTGGTATCCGATGCCGTTGCTTGGAACCAGCCCTCCTTGTGCATGTACATCCGGATCTGGTCCGTGGACCTGCGCGTAAGGCTGGTGTCCAACACCACGGGCGGCTCACCGGTGCGTTCGCGTGTGCTGCGGTCGCAAGTGCGCTCCCGTTTTCCTTCCTTCACCCGCTCCACGTTGCGCTGCACACAAAGGCTGTCTTTGCGCACGCGTTCCCGGTGAAGCCTCTGTTGGTCGCTCAGGTTGTAGATGCCGAGGTAGATGGGGACTCCCAGGATGCGTTTGTTGGGCTTCTGCTTGATGATGGAGGCCACATCGGCGGGGTCAGCGCTCGCTTCGGAGAACACCACGCGGTTCCGTTTCAGCAGGTATTGCCCGTCTGCAACACGCCTGGTGGGGTCGCAGCCGCACAGCAGCAGCACCAGCAGTGTGGAGAGGATATGGTGTTGGCGAAGCCGCAAGCAGAACGGATGACTGCCTATTTTGCGGGCGTGCCGCCGCATCGGCAGCGCCAAATATACCCTCGGCCTGTGAGCACCAAAGCCTTGTTGAAGCATGCCCGGTCGTTACAGCAAAAGAAGTTCCGGGATGAGAGCGGGGAGTTCCTTGTTCAAGGGCCCAAGGTGGTAGGGGAGTTGCTGGCGAGCGGCTGGCCGGTCACCGCCTTGCTGGCGTCTGCGGCCGTGGCAGCGCGAGCACAGTTCGCCAAAGCCGATGTGGTGCCGGAACATGAGCTTGAGCGGATCGGTACCTTGGAGAGCGGGAACGAGCTGATCGCCATCGCGCGCAAACCGGAATTGCCGGGGATCACGGACCTCGAGCAGGATGAGCTCTTGCTGGCACTGGACGGCATCACCGATCCGGGGAACCTGGGTACCGTACTACGCATCGCGGATTGGTTCGGTATCCGGCGTGTCTGGTGCAGCGCAGGAAGTGTGGATCCGTACAACCCCAAATGCGTGCAAGCCAGCATGGGCGCGATCTTCCGTGTTGAAGTGCAGCACCTTGAACTTTCGGCGATCCTTGCCCGGCAGCAAAAGGCGGGTGCTGTCATCTACATGGCCAGCATGGAAGGCGGGTCGGTATTCGCGGAGCACCTCGCGCCAAAGGCGGTCCTGGTCATGGGCAGCGAATCCCACGGTATCTCACCGGAGGTGCGGAAGCTGAAAGGAACCTTGATCAGTATTCCCGGCAAAGGCGGGTCAGAATCGCTCAACGTGGCGATGGCCACTTCGGCCCTGTGCATGGAGTTCGCTCGTCAGCGGAATTTGTAGCTCACGGCGATCATGTCCGCCACGCGCTGTCCGTCCATGGCCGCGCTAACGATGCCGCCGGCGTACCCGGCACCTTCGCCGCAGGGGTAAAGGCCGCCCACCTCCACATGCTCCAACGTCTCACGATCGCGTGGGATGCGCACCGGTGAGCTCGTACGCGATTCCACAGCCACCACGACGGCTTCGTTGGTCCTGTACCCACGGATCTTCTTGCCGAAAGCGGCCATGCCTTCGCGCAGACGCAAGCCTACTTCGGGTGGCAGTAATTCATCCACACGGAACGGAACGATCCCCGGCGGATAACTGCATTCCGGTAGGTCCAACGAGTTACGCCCTTGGATGAAGTCTTCCATCCGTTGAGCAGGCGCTGTCTGCCGCTGGCCACCTGCTTTCCACGCCGCATGTTCGATGCCACGCTGGTAGTGCATGCTTGCCAGTTCAGGATCTTCTCCCGTGGTGTGGTGCGCCAGTTCCTTCGCGGAAAGTCCCACCACCATGCCGGAGTTGGCGAACGGGTTGTTGCGTTTGCTGGGGCTCCAGCCGTTGGTCACGATCTCGTCGTTCGCGGTGGCACAAGGCGCGATGATGCCGCCCGGGCACATGCAGAACGAATACACACCGAGGCCGTTCACCTGTTGCACCACGCTGTAACTCGCCGGTGGTAGGTATGGGTCGCGCACATCGCAGTGGTACATCGCTGCATCGATGATGGCCTGCGGATGTTCGATACGGACGCCCAGCGCGAAGTCCTTGCGTTCAATACGGATGCCTTTCGCGTGCAGCAGTTGGAAAATGTCGCGCGCCGAATGGCCCGTAGCGAGCACAACGGCATCAGCTTCGAACACGCGATCATCCGAGGTGCGTACACCACGCATGCGACCACCTTCAACCAACAGATCGGTAACTCGACTATTGAAATGCACTTCTCCACCGGCAGCGATGATCGCTTCGCGCATGGCCGTGATGATGTGCGGCAGCTTATTGGTCCCGATGTGCGGATGTGCATCCACAAGGATGTCCTCGGAGGCACCGAAGGCCACCAGCGTACGTAGGACGGCTTCCACATCGCCACGTTTGTGGCTGCGCGTGTAGAGCTTGCCATCGCTGTACGTACCTGCGCCGCCTTCGCCGAAACAGTAATTGCTGTCGGCATCCACGATATGCTGCTTGTTGATGGCGGCCAGATCGCGGCGGCGTGCCCGCACATCTTTCCCACGTTCCAAGAGGACGGGTCTAATCCCATGTTCGATGCAACGAAGCGCATTGAAGAGCCCGGCCGGTCCGCAACCCACGATGATCACCGGTCGGTTACCATGAACAGCAGGGAGCGGTTCTGCTGGAGGTGCCTCGCTGATCGCTTCATCCATCACTTGCACCCGCATGCGGATGAGGGGATGTTTACTGCGTGCATCAATGGAACGCTTCAGCACCTTGGATGTGTGCACGGTTCCCAAGGGCATGGCGGCAGCTTCGGCAGCAGCTTCCCGCACGAGCACCGGATCAACGGCGTCGCGTGGGGATAACGCGATGTCCACCACCCGTTCCATCGGCTAACCTTCGAAGGTGAAGGTGAGCACCCAGGTCTTCGAGCGTAGGCTCTCTATGGGGACACTGAAACGTGTTCCGTCATCGACCAGCAAGTTGGGTATGCCGAACGAGGCTTTCAATTCCATGCCGAACTTGAAATAGGTGAGGAACATGTCCATGCCACCGCCGATCTCAGCTGCATAGTCGTTGCGCGCCAACTTCACCACCACCTCATCATCCAGCGAATTGTTCACGTCCTTCTGGCTGGCCATGTCGATGCAGTACTTGCCGCCACCGATCAGGTACACTGCGAAATTGTTGATGCGTGCGCTTCGGTATTTCACCAGCAGCGGGAATTCGAGGTAGGTGCTTTCTACCGGTTTCAGGAAGAACTTGGAGCTTCCGTCCGGCTCCCGGAATTCGTATTGAAGGATGCGTTCTTGGAAGGACAAGGTGGGCAGGAACCGGAAGCTCACGTACGGGTTCACGTTCAGCGATGCCACGATGCCGAGGTTGAAGCCCGGTTGTTTCTGGTGTTGAAGCACGAGCAACGAATCGCGGAACGGCGACTGCGGATCCAGCTTCATTTGGAAATCGCTGGTGTTGTAGCTCAGGAGGAAGCCGAAGTGGAGCCGATGCAGATCGAAGTTGGGCAGGTTCTCCACCTTGATGCCTTTCTGGGCACTGGCCACCTGTGCGGTGGATCCGACGAAGCATAAGGCGATGAGGTGGGAGAGCAGACGGGCACGCATCGATGGTGGGAACGAAAGTAACGACGGATCGTTGTGTGCCTTGGCCGCAAGCCTTACTTGTGGGCGGTGTACAACGTAGCGATGCCGCCGGTAAGCGATCGTGCTTGGGGGCTCTTTCCACCTGCGGCGGTGAGCAGCCCAAGGAATTCCGTGCCCTGCGGGAAGGCATCCACGCTTTTCGGGAGGTAGGTGTATGCCGCGGCATCCTTGCTCACCATGCGGCCGATGAAGGGCATCACGTGGTGGAAGTAGAAGCGGAACAACTGCTTCATGGGGGCGCGTTGCGGCTTGGAGAATTCCAGGATGAAGAGCCGACCACCGGGTTTCAATACGCGCAGCATTTCGCGTAGGCCTTTGGAGAGGTCCTCGAAGTTGCGCACCCCGAATGCCACTGTCACCGCCTCGAACGTCGCATCAGCGAATGGCAGGGCGGTGGAATCAGCCTGTTGCAGGGTGATGCGTTGCGAAAGCCCGCGTTGCTCCACCTTGGTGCGGCCGTGCTTCAACATGCCTTCCGAAATATCGATGCCTGTGATCCTTTCGGCCTTTGTCGCCGCCATGATCGCAAGGTCCGCAGTGCCGGTAGCCACATCCAGCAAGCGTTCCACGGGCTTCTCACCCACCATTCGGATCACTTTACGGCGCCATCCCTGATCGATGCCCAATGAGAAGAGCCGGTTCAGCAGGTCGTACTTCGGGCTTATCGCATCGAACATCTGCTCCACCTGTTCGCGCTTGGAGCCATCGGAAGAGTAGGGGGTCACGGTCATGGCAGCAGATTCAGGCGCAACACTTCGCTGCGGAAACGTTCAATGTGGATGGGCGCTACACCCACCTCTTCGCAAACAAGGCCTCCTGCGAGGTTCGCTAACGAGGCGATGTGTGGCAAGGAAAGCCCTTGTGCCAGGGCGAGTGTCGCTACCGCGATCACGGTATCACCCGCGCCGCTCACATCCACGATCTTGCGTGGGTGCGCAGTTAGGTGATGCTCGTTGGATCCTTCATGGGCATACACACCGTGCTCGCTCAACGTCACCATGGTGGCGGCGTTGCCGAGTTGCTGTTCCAGGATCCGCACAGCTGCGCGCACGGAAGCGATATCCGCAGCCTGTACATCCACTTTCAATCCTTCGCGCAATTCCTTCAGGTTCGGTTTGAACAGTGTAACACCGCGGTAGGCGAGGAAGTTCTTCAGTTTCGGATCCACCGCTACGGGTATACCCGCTTTGCGCGCCACGTTGATGATGGTCTCGATGGTGCGCTTGGTGAGCACGCCCTTGTTGTAATCCTCCAGCACGATGGCGGCAGGCTTGCGGTATTCGATCACCTCGGACACGCGCTTCAAGAGGGCGTCCTCATCGGCCTGGGAGAGATCATCCGTTTCCTCTTCATCCACCCGTACCACATGCTGGTGTCCGCTGATCACGCGTGTTTTCACCGTGGTGTGCCGTGTGGCGGAACGCACGAGACCTACGCTATCCAATGCGGAATCGAGGAAACACCGTGCGAGATCATCGCCCGCCTTGTCCTTGCCGATCGTGCTAACGACAACGGGAATGGCACCCAATGCGCGTAGGTTGAGCGCCACATTGGCCGCACCACCGAGGCGCGCACTGCGTTCGGTGACATGCACGACAGGGACCGGCGCTTCCGGCGAAATGCGATCCACACGGCCCCAGAGATAGGCGTCCAGCATCACATCGCCCACCACCAGCACCGTGGTGTCCCATGCTTTTTGCAGGAACGTATCGATCGCTGTGCTCATGCGCCTTTCAACTGGGCCACACCTTTGGCCACACGTGCCATGGCCTCGCTCAACTTGTCATCGCTGGTGGCGTAGCTGATGCGCAAGGTGCCTTCCGCGCCGAACGACTGACCTTCCACCAAGCTCACGCCCACGGTATCCAGCAAATAGAGGCTCAGGTCCACGGACCCTTTGATGGTCTTGCCATCGATGCACGAGCGCACATCGGGTAGCAGGTAGAACGCGCCTTGCGGAACGTTGCAGCGCCATCCGGGGATCTTCTTCAATGCAGCGATCACGAGGTCGCGTCGGCGGAGGAAGTCCACGCGCATGGCACCGAGCTGTGCGGGGTCGGCCTCCATGCATGCTTTGGCCACGCGTTGCGCGATGGTGTTGGTGCCACTGGTGAACTGGCCCTGCACTTTCGTAGCTGCTTGCGCGATCCACAGTGGTGCCCCGATGAAGCCCAAGCGCCAGCCGGTGAGGGCGAACGCTTTGCTCAATCCGTTCACGGTGATGGTGCGTTCGGCCATGCCGGGCAATGCTGCGAAACTGCGATGTGCTCCATCGAACACGATGTGCTCGTAGATCTCGTCGGCCACCACGTACAGGTTCGGATACCGACGGACCACTTCGGCCAGCGCCTCCAACTCTTCACCACTCAGCACCGAACCGCTCGGGTTGCATGGCGAACTGAACATGATCAACCGTGTGCGCTCATTAACGGCAGCCGCAATGCGTTCGATCGGGGCTTTCCAATCCTCTTCCAGCGTGGAATGCACGATCACCGGCGTGCCACCAGCGAGCTTCACTTGTTCAGAATAGCTCACCCAGAACGGGGCAGGGATCACCACTTCGTCGCCCGGTCCGATCAGGCTCATCACCACGTTCATCAGCGCTTGTTTCGCGCCGGTGCTCACCACGATCTGGTCCGCGGTGTACCGCAGGCCATTGTCGCGTTCGAACTTGTTCGCGATGGCTTGGCGTACATCCAGGTAGCCGTTCACGGGCGGATACTTGTGCCACGGCCCACGCAGGGCTTCGTGGGCGGCATCTAGCGCGAAGGCGGGCGGGTCGTGGTCGGGTTCGCCAAGGCTGAGGTCGATGATGTCGCGGCCTTGTGCGCGCAATTCGCGGCTTCGGCGGGCCATCAGCAGGGTGGCCGGTTCGGCGATCGCGGCAACGGTCGGGGAAACGTGCATGTTCGGTGTACTTCGCGGAACCTTGCGCCGTTGTTAAGGAACGGCGGTCCCAGAGGCGGCAAAACTACACAAGCTGGACGGGGCGTCCGGCCGCAAGCGCTCGTCTATGCCGATATTCGTCCACCGCTTTATCAACCATGAACGACCCCCTTGTACAGATCCTGGTAGCCGTACTGCCCTCCATCGTGGTGTTCCTCACGGCATTCTACCTGATCAAACAGATGGTTTCCGCGCAAGCGTCCGCCCGCATCAGCGAGGTGCGCAAGGATGACCACAGACACACGCTTCCGCTGCGCCTTCAGGCCTACGAGCGGTTGGCGCTGTTCGCGGAACGGATCTCGCCGGGTGCTTTGGTGCTGCGTGTACACAAGGGAAGCATGAGTTCGCGGATGTTCCATGCCGAGCTCGTGGCCACGGTACGGGAGGAGTTCGAGCACAACGTGACGCAGCAGATCTACGTGAGCGACAAAGCGTGGGGCAAGGTGAAGCAGGCCAAGGAGGAGACCATCCGACTGATCAACCTCAGCTACGAGCAGACCGGTGATACGCCTTCCGGTACGGAGCTCAGCCGCCACATCTTCGAGAACCTCACGCGCCTTTCGCACACACCTTCGCAGGAGTGCCTTGTAGTGATCAAGGAAGACGTCAGGCGTCTTTTCTGAGCAGTTCCAGTATCCGGTTGGCCGCATCGAAGGGGCCACGTGTTCCGCTGCGGACCTCGCTTTCCATGGTCGCCAATGCAGCTGCGCTCGTAGGTGCTTGCAGGAAACGTTCGAGCAACCCTTCACGGATGGCGTGGTGCATCCAGCGTACGTTCTGGTGTTGACGCCGATGTTCGAAGTACCCGCTCGCCACGTCTTTTTCGTGCAGGGTTAGAACGTGCTGCCAAAGTTCATGGATGCCTTTACCGGTGAGCGCATCGGTCAACAACACATCCGGGTGTCGCCCGCTGTCCCGAGCGGGAAGGAAGGCGATCGCGTTCTTCAAACCGTTGCGTGTGTGGGTGTGGTCCGCTCCACCCGCACCCTCGGCTTTGGTCAGCACGATCACATCGGCGCTTTCCATGATGCCGCGTTTGATGCCTTGCAGTTCATCGCCCGCGCCGGGGATCATCAGCAGCAGGTTCAGATCGGCCATATCGTCCACCTCCAACTCGCTTTGGCCCACACCCACGGTCTCGATCAGGACAAGATCGAAACCTGCAGCAGCGCACAGCAGTGCGGTTTCACGGGTGCGACGAGCCACACCACCGAGGTGCCCAGCACTTGCAGTTGGGCGTATGAACGCCTGTTCAGAGCGGGAGAGCAGCTCCATGCGCGTTTTATCGCCGAGAATGCTGCCGTGGGAGCGGAGACTGCTGGGGTCGGTGGCCAGCACGGCGACACGTCTGCCATCGTGGATCGCCGCACGGCCCAAGGCATCGATCAATGTGCTCTTGCCCACACCGGGAATGCCGGTGATACCTAGGCGCAATGCAGTTCCGGAATGTGGTTGGGACAGTTCCACGAGCTCACCAGCCTTCAAGCGGTCTTCCGCCCGGGTGCTCTCGATCAGTGTGATCGCACGCCCCAACGCCACTCTGTCGCCTGCACGCGCTGCGTGGAAGAGTTGCGCGGCATCCGTACCACGTTCCATGCGCCGTTAGTAGCCTTTGCGGTAGTTGTCCACCCAAGCGCTGTCGCCCACATCGCGCAACAGGCGGAAGGCGTTCTCGCCCCGGGCGATATCGGTGAGGTGAAGCATACCGTAATCCGTTAGCAGCAGCAGTTGTCGGGCCGATGGAGCTTCACGCTTCTCCGCCCAACCCTTTCCAGGATGCTGGCCTTCCACGAGGCGGAAAGGATACTCCCAGAATCGGATCTTCCACAGATCATCGAACACGGGGCAATCTTGAAGATACCTGCCGATGGTATCCGGGCCATCGGGAATGCACATCTTCACTTCATACTTGCGGAACAGGTTCTCTTGCCCGGGATTCGCAGGGCTGGGCACGATGCCTTGGGCTTGCAGAACGAACTGTTCTCGGGTGATGGGATCGCTCTGGATCACCTTTCCTTCGAACTCCTTCACGATGAAAAGCGTGTAGAGCTGGTTGTTGAGCCCCGTGTTGAGGCTGACCCCGAACATACGGACGGCGAACGGGGCAGGGGTGAGGCCGTGCCCCACCGGCACACCGGCGCAGGCAAGGGTGAAGAAGAAAGCTCGGAGCAGGAGGCGCATGCCGTGAAGCGTTGCGCTAAGATACCGGATCCGCTCCAGCGTTAGTGTTTCACGAAGTGGGCGGAACGGGTCACAAGGCCTCGGGAGTCGTTCACCAACAGCGTGTAGCTACCCACTGCAAGACGCTCCAGCGGTATGTCTATAAGCATGTTGCCCTTGGTGGCGTGGTACAGGTCCTGTTCGATCAAGCGGCCCTGTGCATCGATCACGCGCCAGATGATGGCATCCTCTTCCGGCATTTCGAAGGAAGCCCAAAGGATGTTCCCGGCCGGGTTCGGGAAAACGACGATATCGGTGATGCTCTTGCGGTAGACCACATGATCGGCAGGGCTGTTCTCTGCGGTTCCGTCCAGATCCACCTGCCGCACCCTGTAATAATTCAGGCCTTCAACGGGGCGCTCATCCAAGAAGAAGTAATTGGTGAGGGACGCAGAAGTGCCCATCGCCTGTACCGTGCCGATCTCCGCATAGGCCATGGCATCAGTGGAGCGTTCCACCACGAAGTGGCTCGTATTGGTTTCCGCTCCAGTGGACCATCGCACTTCCACCGCATCGCCGTTCAACTCGGCCTCTAGACCTAGCAGTTCTGCAGGCAATAATGAACAATCCAGCGATGCACCGCCGGTAAGTTGCCACTCGAGCGTGAAGGCTGTATTCGGTTGCGCATCGCTGAAGTTGCTGATGTACAGCGAATAGACCTGCCCTGCGCTCACAGAAAGCGCAGAACTGAAGCGTTGTGCGGAGGCTCCATCCTCCACAGCATTGCTGGCCGAAGTGCTCAAGCCGGTAGCCCCGTTCGGGTAGGCATAGTTGCACCGGACAGGTTGTTGATCCGGTTTGCATACCACCGAGGTGGTCGGCCCCCACACCGCGAAATCGTAATCCACGTTCGCCGAAGGTGTGATGGTGAAGGCCAAGGTTCCCGCGCTGGACGGGGAGAAGTGGTACCACGTGCCTCTCTTTTCCGCAGTCCCCAAACATCCTTGGTTGCGTGCGGTAAGATCCATATCGAATCCCGTGTCCAACGTGCTGTTGGAGAAGGACTCCGCGCTACAGATGGAACGCCCCCCGCGGCAATCTTCGATGGGTGCATCCGGCGGTTGGCAGTCCACGGCCTCCACCAAGGACAACCCTGCTGCCGGGTTCGGGCCTTGACGAAGGACGCCCCAGCCGCCCGGTACCTGCCGTATCTGGTACCGGTTCTGGCCTTGGTTGCCGCCGGTGTTCACGTAGGTCACTTGAAATACGTCCCCACTGTTCAGGCCGATCATCCGGCATTCGTAGAAATCCGATGAAGCCACGGTGGTGTTCACCACGGCTGCACTGTTCACCTGGGTCTGTACGGCACTGGTTCCCCATCCGTTCTCCCCGGAATCCCAGAGTTCCAAGAAGTAGACACACGATCCACTGGGTAATGCCGGGCTCCAGATGCAGAGGTTGAAGGTGCCCGAGTTCGTTCCGGAACCCCAGTAGCGCAGGTAGTAGGTGTCGCCCGGGGTCAGGTCCGTGAAGCGCAAGAATGGCATTGCTCCCAGGCCTTCATCAGCGCTGCACTGCACGAGTTTCAAACCAGCGGCCGTACAGGTGGTCCCGCTGTATAGCGCCATGGACCCGTCCGTAAGCGTTCCGCTTGTGCTCTCGATGATGGCGACACCCGATGTGGGTGCAGTGAACTGGTACCATACATCCACCGACCCGGCGTTAAGTGTGCCGCACCCTGGTTCTTCCACACCGGCGGAAAGCGTTGCGAACGAATTGGTACGACTGGTCATGCTGCAGCTCGAGCCTACGGTGATGGCAATTGCTCCGCAGGGTTCATCGTTCACGGGCGGTTCCAGCGCACAGATGTTGAATTGGCCGAAGGTGCTGTTCCCATTGGCCCAGACGCGCACATAATAGGTGGTACTGGGGGTGAGCCCGGAAGCCGTGATCTGGGGCATGTTGCCCGATGAGCCATTGTCGTTGCAGGCGATCTCGGTCTTGGCCCCTCCGCACGATGCCGCCGAGTAAAGGGCCATTGCAGCGTTGGTCAACGAACTTCCACTGATGGTGCTGGTGGTAAGGATAATTCGCCCGGATGCGGGTGCTGTGACACGGAACCAGACATCGTTGCCGAGGTAGTTCCCGCAGGATGGCGTTGCTACTCCGGTGGTATTCGTAGAGCCGCCGGTCGTGGAGGTCGTCGTGGTACAGGAAGTACCCACGGTCAGTGTCGTTCCTGCGCAGGGATCGTCGTGTGCGGCTGCCGCCGGCGTGGTCACACAAATATTGAAGGCACCGAATGCATTGTTCCCATACTCCCAGAACCGGATGTAATAGCGCGTTCCCGAGGTGAGGCCGGACAATGCGAGATAG
Organism: Flavobacteriales bacterium UBA7690; assembly: GCA_002482775.1. GTDB lineage: Bacteria > Bacteroidota > Bacteroidia > Flavobacteriales_F > PHOS-HE28 > PHOS-HE28. The sequence continues at coordinate 50,454 of DLGQ01000045.1, forward strand.
GGCATGGTGCCACCCGAAGGGGAGTCGTCGTTGCAATCCAATTCGGTGAATGCACTGGAACAGGTGCTGGCGGCGTAAACGGCCATCGCGCCATCGGTCAACGAACTTCCGGAAACCGTGCTGGTAGTGATGGCCACTTGGCCGGAAGCAGGTGCCAAGAAGGAGTACCACACGTCGCCGCCGGCATAGTTGGAGCAAGAGGGCGATGCAACACCTGTGGTTGAAGTAGCCCCGTTGTTGGTTCCGGTGGTATTGCTACAAGTGGCGGCCACGGTCAGGGGAGTAGCCGTGCAGCGGTCGTCGTTCAGCGAGCAGGTGATCCATACCGGCGCACAGGTCCCGTTCGTATTGCAGTTCTGCCGATCCACCAATACTCTGACCTGGCCGGTGTAGGTGGCGGTCCACTGCACCGTAGAGCGGTTTCCATTGCACCCGTCATCGTTGAATGCCAAGTTGGTGGTCCCAGTGCCATTGTACAGCGTGATCAAGGTGTTCCAACTGGCGCCACAGGTGCTGAACGTGTAGATGTTGCCCGAGGTGACGTTGACACGAACGTACTCCCCACCTTCCACACAACCACCGGAGACGCTCCCCGGGCAGCTTACGCTCACCACCGAGCCCACCACGGTATTGTTGTTCGGGCATTGTCCCCAGGTGGTAGGCGCAATGTGCAACAAGACCGCTGTCCAGAGCGTACGGGAGAACAACAAGGTGCGCATGGACTACTCGTGGGAACTGTCCCGCTGTTGTTCTCGAGGGGCGGTCAGGATGCCATATTCCACCGGATGTGCAGCGATCCACGCGGCCTTGAAGGCATCATACCGCTGGTTATCCCGAACGCGATCACCGGTATCGACATAGCGTGGTGGATCGTCCTGCACGGGTCGGTCGTCCCAGCCAGCCGTTAAGATCGGCTCCTGACCAACTTCCGTGAAGTCCAACAACTCCATCTGCCTGCGCTCGAACATCATGTTGCATTCGAAGCGGCTTAAGTGGTTCACCGTCTTGTAGCTGAGAACGCCTTCCTGCGCGTCCATTACCAGTTCCGCTGCCGGATCGTGCTGCATCAGGTCGTGGGCCACCAATTTCTGTTGCTCGCTACTTATGGGAACGGCTACCCGGATCTGGAAGTGATGGACCCGTTGGGCTAACGCCACCAAGGACCAAGAGCAGAGCAGCATGGTCAGGAACGTTCTACCGGTCACCCGAACGGGAGAGATGCACATGCGGCGAAAATATTCGACAGCCTATGCTTGGCTCCGCCCTGATCCACGCTTGTCTCAACACCACTGGGTGGACAACGCAACTTCGGCTGACCTGGAACGAGAACGGCCATCCCGCAAAGGATGGCCGTTCCAAAGTGCTCGGCTCTACTATTGCTTCACGAAGCGTGTGCGCGCGAATGGTTCACCTTTCGCGGTAAGGAGTTGTACGGTGTAACTGCCGGCTTCGAGCTTTTCAATGGGCAGTTCGAAGCGGAATACGCCATTGTCCGTTCTGAAGGTGGAAATAAGGCGTCCACTGCCGTCCAGGATCCTCACATGCAACACACCGTCATAAGCGGAGTTCAGGATCACTTCGGCACGATCACGTGTGGGGTTCGGCACTACCATCACTGTGGTCAGGTCCGGGTGGTACATGGCCGTCACGATGTTGGTCGGGCGGGTCTCGCCATCCAGGTCCACGGCTTGCACACGGTAATAGTTCAACCCTTGGATGGGTTGCTCATCGGGGAAGAGGTACTCCGAACGGTGGTCGGAATTCCCAGCCGCGGTCAACGTCCCGATCGGTTCGAACAGGATACCGTCCGCCGAGCGTTCCACCGTGAAGTGCGAGCTGTTCTGTTCAAAGTTCGTGCTCCAGGTCAGATCCACTTTGTTGGTCCGCTGAACCGCCTTCAACTCGATCACATCGGAAGGCAGGATCACACAGTCGATCATCGTAGAGGGGGTGACGTTCCAAGAAACCGTATAGGGCTGACCCGCCAAGTGATGGTCATCCACATAGAGCAAGTAGCGGCGTGGCAGACCTACACCAGGAACTTGGATCCCCTGCACCCACCCATCGGTGTTGTCAGTAGCCGGGCCTGCTATGAACCATGGCGCAGCGCCGAAGAAGTCGGCCCCCATACCCGTGCTAGCGGCAGGGTTGTTGTTCACACCACCGGAATTAATGGTGTTAAGGCGCGAGGCGAATGAACAGCGGATCGGTGGAGCAGTAGGCAGGCAGTTGGCATCCACGGGGTTCAAGCCACCCGTGTTCGGTGCCGCCCAGATCGCCCAGTCCACATCGGCCGGGGTGGATGGCGTTATCGTCATGCCCAAGGTCCCAGCGGCGGTTACACTGAAGGCGTACCATGATCCTTGGTGTTCGCCACCGGTCAAGCAACCCATGTTGATCCCTTGCATGTCAGGGCCGCAACCGTTGCCGTAGGCCACATTCGTGAAGCCTGTTCCGCTGCACACGGAGAACGCCCCGTTGCAATCGCTCTGCAAGCTGGTCTGGCCACCGCCCGCCACGATGCAGATGCTGAACGTTCCGCGCGCACCACCATAGCCGTAAACACGGATCCAATAGGTCGCACCAGGTGTCAATGGCGTACACATGCGGTCGATCGCGGGCATCAGGTTCTGCCCATCATCGTCATCGCATTCCATCAAGGTGAACGGACCGGTACAGGTTGCAGCGGAATACAAAGCCATGGCCGCATCGGTCAATGTACCCGCTCGTGTGTCAATGAACACCCTGCCACTCGGCGGAGCAACGAACCGGAACCAGACGTCACCACCATTGTAGTTGCCACAGCCTGGGGCCGGTGCACCTGAGGTTGCTGTTGTGTTCGTATTGGAATACGTGAGTGGCGAGCAACTCGTTTGTGGCGTCAACAGTGTGGCGCCGATAGGCGTGCAGGTGCCATTCTGGTTCCACGGATTGTCGTTGCTGGCCTGCGGTAGGCAGGTAGTACGTGCACGGAATCCCTGGAAAGTGACGGAGGCATCCGAGACGAAGTGGAAGGTCAAGCAGCCGCTCGGTTGGTTCAGCGGTGGTGCAACAGCTGGGCGTGCGATGCTTGCGGTGAACGGGCCGGGTGCCGTGAAGCCCCAATACGCTCCAGCGCCGAACGGTGCAGGTCCATTACCCGGGCCATTGCCACTGGGTATCATCGGAGCTGTGGTGCTGGATCCGTCGAAGACATAAACTTTATCCCACGTGTTCTCCAATGCGAATTGGGAGAAATTCACCTGCAGGATCTGGCCAACGGCTGGGCAGAACGTCTGGGTGGAGACCACATTATCCGCGTAGTTGCCCGAAGAACCTCCGGGAGTTTCGTAGAAATCGAGGTTGCATTGCCCTATCACTGGCAGCACCGGTGGAGGAGGTCCACAGGTCACCAAACCTTGCCACCCACTTCCGCTAACGATACCATCGGTGTAGAAGACCAAGGTCAAACATCCCCCCGGGTTCGCGGCCGTGATGCTGGACGTTACAATGCCCGGACTGCCGTTGCCCCAGTACGCACCGTTGGGTGGGATAGGTGGATTGTACGGCCCGCTCCAAGTGCCTTGTGCTCCATTGCCACTGTTGATCTGCGTGGCGATCACAGGCCCCGTGTTCAGCGGGGTTCCCACGGCAAGACTGTCATTGAAGATGTACAGCCCGTCGAAGAAGGTTTCCACATTGAAGCTTGAGAAGTTCACGGAAACCACATCACCAGGGTTGTTGGGACAAAGGATCTCGTGGTACGGAGCGATGCCCGTGCTGGCCACCCCAAGGTTACCCGGATAGGTGAACCCTGTAGAACCTCCCGGATCGAAGATGGTGAGGCCACAATCCCCCACCGGTGGCGGTGGCGTTGGGCCTGGTGGGCCGCACGAGACCTTGAATGCGAAGCCCGGTGCGGTGAAGATGAAATCCGAGGTGAACACGACCATCAAACATCCCGTAGGATTGCCCGCTGTGATGGTTCCGGAAATGGTTCCGGGACCGTTGGTGCCCGTGTACGTTCCAATAAGGTTCGCGGGTAGCGGCGCACCAGAAGCTTGGTTGTAGATCCGCATGAAGTCGAACCCGGGTTCCAAGCTGAATTGCGAGAAGGTCAAGGTCACCACATCGCCAGGCTTGGAGGCGCAATACACGTCGTTATCGTTCTCGTTGTCGCCATAGGCGTTCGCGGGACCGCCACTGTCGTATACCGTTCCTTGGCACAAGAGCGGGTCGTTACGGCGCGCGCAGATGGAGAAAATACCTTGTGCGGTGTTCTGGCGCCAAACGCGGATGTAGAGCCGTTCGCCCGGTGTGATGGTCGGCACGGTCAAGGTCAACAACGGCATGTTCGCGTTCCCTTGGGCCGATCCGTTCACGGAACAAGCGCCGGCGATCTGTGCGAGCTTTACTTCACTTGGACAACCCAAGGCACTGGTATCGCGGTATACGGCCAAGGCGAAATCAAGTGCTGCGAGATCGTCCGTGTCGATCGTGATGCCGTAAGGTGCGATCAGATCCGCCGGAACATCCATGGTGAACCAAACATCTCCGTTTGCTGGAGCGCCACAGCTAGGTGCGCCAGCCAAACTTGAGCCGGGGAGGAAGGTGGTGGGTGCGCTGGGTGTATTCGTCGCGTTCTCGTTGGTGGCAGGTATCAACACACAATCCCCATTCACATCCAACGCGATGGCACCGCAGGGGTCGTCATTGGGTGGTGGGTTGTTGGGCGTTACGCAGATGTTGAACGTGCCATAGTAACGAAAGGTAGCTGGTAATGAATTCCACAGCCGGATATAGATCGTTTCACCAGGTGTCAAGGGAATTGCCGTTGGGCTACTGCTGTTGATGCGGGGCATCAGGTTCGAAGCACTTTGGGTATTGCTACATCCGATCTGTGTCAACGATCCGGAATATCCAGGTGGGTTGCACAGTACTGCACCAACAGAGGGGCGATACCACGCCATGGACATGTCGGTCAGCGTTCCGGCGGATGTGGTCACGGTCATGGCTCCCGTAGGCGGGACCACTACACGGAACCATACATCTGAAGCGGTCAATAAGCCGGGGAACTGTGGGTTGCCACAGGTCGGGTTTGTCGCTGTGAGCCCGGCGGGCAGCGGTTGTGCGTTCTCGTTGCTGTATTCCGCAGGCGTGCAAGGGTCCAATGCGGTCAGTAGGATCGCACCACAAGGCTCATCATTCGCAGGAGCCTGCGCGTTGTACGCGCAAATAGTGAAGTTCCCGTTCTCGTTGTTGTTCCGCTCCCACACCCGGATGTACACGGTCTGGCCCGGTGTGAGGCCGTAGGTGGCGGGGTTGAAAACGATACCAGGTTCCGTACTGGGCCCATAGAGGCCGTCGATACTACAAACACCCGTAGCCGTGCCGGTGATCCAGTTGAAGGGGTTCGTTGTGCAAAGCGGAGCAGTGTATAGCGCAATACCCGTGGCACAAACCCCCGATTCGGCGATGTTGATGCCGATAAGACCCGTAGCAGGTACGGTTACGCTATACCACACGTCGTTACCGCTGTAGTTCATTACGCCGCAACCCGTGTTCGGGTCCAATGCGCCAACCGCAAGGCTGTTCGTGGCCGTAGCCGTTGCCCCCGTGGTGGTTCCCGCTATCTGCGTAAGGCAATTGGTATTCGTCAACGGGATCGCGATAGCATTACAGGGCTCATCGTTGGCTGGCGCAGGAACAGGACCCAGACATTCGATCTGTAGCATGTTCGTCCATGCCGGATGACTGGCGTACAGCGTACAAAGCGTACCGTTGTAAACGGAGATACGGTAGACGGTAACCCCTGGGGCAGGGTTGGGTGCATCGAAGATCACGGAAGAAGGGCCATTGGGCAGTCCGCAGCCATCATTGTCACAGAAAGTGGGTATCACTGGGTACGGCGCTATATCCGAACGGATGGAGATGGCGGTGTTGTAGGCGATCCCCAACCCGCAAAGGCTAACACGATAGCGGTTCCCGTTCGTTACACGGAAACGCCGATGAGTGATATTCGCCGCGATCGTACCGGGGTACGTGGCCGGGCAGGCAGCCGAGGCATCCACAAACCCAGCCGTGGTCGTAGAACCAGGGGGCTGGTTCGTCGGAGCTGGATCCGTGATCACCGCACAATGCGGGCACGAATTACAATCCGCGTTCTGGGTGGTTTGCCCGAAGGCAACCCAGGACAGTGCGGCAAGGCCGATGGAGAAGAGGGTACGGAGCAGCGTAGAACTCATGACATGCGTCTGGGTTGCATGGGTTTTGGTCGAAACACGGAGAACCGGTAGTTGTTCGGTCATCCGCTTTGGGCTCCCTCACGTTACGCGTCCAGACCGTGGTCAGCGGTGCAAGGCCATTAGGACCTTGGACGTGTTGCGTGGTGAAGCACAAAAGTCATCGTTGCGAAATATACAGCTAGATCGTGTCGTGCATGTGCCCATGTGGGCTGATCCGTGGAGAGGAAACCCACCGATCGACTTCTTGGATCTCGGAAGGGGAGTGATGTAGAGGGCACAAGAACCTTGTTCGGATGATCGTTCTACCGCGTTCCGCCCGGTGCAAAGGGGGTAGGGGACGGTCAGGGTCATCCATCGGCTCAGCTGTTCAGGGTCCTTGATATTGGAACGCTACCCACCTTCATTGGTTGCCTCCGGAGTGATGGAATGTGTTACTTGTGGGAGTGTTAATTCAACGTGCGGGCCAAAGGCTAGTTTGTACGAGGTCGAAGATGTTTGGTTGCTTGCTGTTCATAACATTTTCTTTTTGTACTTGATCTTCCGATCCGCATACATTAGGCGGCCCCGAAGACTTAACCTAACCGAAACCTCTAGCTGGATCTTCTATACTCCCCCTTGCTCCCGGGCGGCCATGTGCTGCCCACCAGCGCGTAAGCGCAGCCCGAAATTCCTGACCACGTTCTGCTAGGCGTACTGCGCCTTCCCTGCGTTCGGCATCGCGCCATAGCTGCCATATCTCCCTTTCCCTTTTTACCAAAACCAGAGAAGATGAGTATATGTAAAACAAGGCCCTCACCCACGCGGCGAACGCGGTGGTGGAGGAATGGCGTCTTGCTTGGCGCGCTGCTTGCGCTGGGCATTACGACGTCGGCACAGGTGACCATACCTGGAGCCAACACGAATAACGGCAGCGTGAATGATCCGTTCGGGTGTTTTTTCGGCTTCGAACGGTCGGCCATGATCTACACACCTGCGGAGATCGCAGGTACAGGTTCGATCACTGCCGTGGGGTTCTATGTGAATTCCGTTTCTACTCCGAGTAATGCCACGGATGTGCGCATCTACATGAAGGAGCGCAACACGTTGTTTACGGCCACCAGTACGTATGCGACTGAAACGACGGGGGCGACGTTGGTCTATGGACCAACGACCATCTCCGGTGCTTCGCTCACGGCCGGACAATGGTATACCGTCACCCTCAGCACCCCTTTCAACTACACGGGGGGCGCGAACAACCTTGAAGTGATCGTCGAGACGAACTTCGGAGGTGGTGGTGGAGAGTCGGGGACCGGAAAGCAGTTCCGGTACACCACCCAAGCGAGCAACCAGTTTTATCAGAACTGGAATGCCGACACATCCGCGCCTACAGGCAACGGAACGCGTTCGACTTCCAGGCCCAATATCCAATTGACCGGGATCGTTGTGCCTCCTTGCACACTTCCCCCTTCAGGCGTTTCATTGACTTCTTTCACGTCCACATCTGCTAACTTCTCCTGGACTGCGGGAGGCTCTCCTGCGAATGTCGGTTATGAGTGGGAGTTACGCAGTAGTGGCGCCGCAGGGAGTGGAGCTACCGGGTTGGTGGCAAGTGGTGCACCGGGCACTGGTGTGACCACTGCATCTTCTGGGAACATCCTAACTCCCAACACGAGTTACAACTTTTATGTCCGAGGTGCTTGCACTGGGCCAACGTTCAGTCCTTGGACCGCTGCTGTTCCCGTTTACACGGGATATTGCATTTCCACATCCACTGCCAGTGGAACCTACGTCAGTAACTTCACCACAACTGGTGCCCCCACCAACATCACGAACGCGTCGGGTGCTTGGTCAGCTACGGGTTACGGCGATTTCACGGCCCAGTCCGTGAGCCAGTCGGCGAACTTAGCCGTGAACTTCTCCGCTGCATTCGTGGGGACCACGTTGGGTTTTGCGATATGGGTGGACTGGAATAATGACCTTGATTTCGCGGATGCAGGCGAGACGGTCTACAACACTGCTGCATACGTTTCCTCTGCTGCAAGCAGCTTCATCATACCCAATGGCACGGCTGTTGGGAACTATCGGATGCGTATCCGTGCTGACTTCAACGCTTCAAGTCCTGCAGCATGCGCGAATATCGCACGAGGAGAAACGGAAGACTACACATTGACCGTGATCCCTCCGCCAAGTTGTGCAGCACCCACCGCGGTGAATACACCGAACGTGAGCTACGATGGTGCAACGATCGCATGGACCTGTGCAAGTTGCACGGGATCTTACATCGTAGAGTACGGTCTCACGGGCTTCACACCTGGAACCGGTGCGTCTGCCGGTGTTGGTGGTACCATCTGGACCGGGGCTCCTGTAGCAGGTAGCCCGGTAACATTGACCGGCTTGTCCAGTCTGACCGGATATACGGTACATGTACGCCAAGACTGTGGTGTCAATGGATACAGCCTCAACGCGCAGACGAGTTTCACCACTCTGTGCTCCCCCTTGGTTGCTCCGATCGCGGAGAATTTCGCTTCCGGTACAGGTACGACGCCACCGTCCTGCTGGACGAACCCGCTCTTGAGCGGTGGGGAGCGTTGGGCCTTCGCGACCACTCCGCTCACGGGGAATTATCCTTCTCCGGTGAATGATCCGACATCGGGTAACACCCGTGTCGCATGGATCGATGCATCAAGTGATGTGCTTGTCAACGAATTGACAACTCCCTACATCGATCGGAGCGCATTGACTTCTACCACCGCAGGCTTCAAGTTCTTGTCCAACAACACGAACAATGCCATTCTGCACACCATCACCATGGATGTATGGAATGGTACGGCTTGGGTGAACATGATCACCTACTCTGGGAATAACGCGGCATGGATCCCGTTGGAAGCTGTGGTTCCGGGTGGTATTCCAACGATCACACGGTTCCGGATCGTTGCCGTTCGCAACCCTGCCGGTACAACGGCCGACTATTTCTACAACGACCTGTTCGTAGATGACTTCTTCGTTGCCGAGACACCGTCCTGCTTCGCAGTTACCGGAGTTGGTGCCACTGCAGGTTTGAACAACGCGAACGTATCCTGGACCTGTGCGGGTTGCACGGGTACGTACATCGTAGAATACGGTGCACCAGGGTTCACCCCTGGTACCGGTGCTACGGCTGGCGTTGGTGGGACCATTTGGACCGGAGCTCCAGTGGCTGGTAGCCCTGTGACCATCACGGGGCTGGCCGCATCCACTGGCTACGCTGTTCATGTCCGTCAAGATTGTGGTGTAGGTGGGTTCAGCGCGAACACGCTTGGTTCCTTCACCACCCAGACACCTGGACAGATCGGGACGGGTACTGCAACGAACACGTTGTTGCCCATCAATACCTGCTTCGGTAACAACTATTCGCAGCAGATCTACTTGGCAAGCGAGTACAATACGCCTGCCAATAGCTACATCACCAGTGTTCGGTTCTACTACGATAATGGTGGTACCACGGTGGCCAACTGGAGCAACTGGACGGTGTTCATGGCGAACACGTCCAAATCGGCTTTCACCAGCACCACGGATTGGGAACCATTCGCGAACCTGACACAGGTATTCTCCGGTACGGTTAACCCCGTTGCGGGCAACTGGATGGAGGTCACGCTAACTACGCCGTTCCTGTGGGATGGCACGAGCAACATCCTGGTTGCTGTGGATGAGAACTTGAATAGCTTTAGCTGCACGGCAGCATGGCGCTCATACACGGCATCAGGCGCTCGCGGACTGATCTACTATTCTGATGGAACGAACCCGGATCCGGCTTCACCTCCCGCATCGACCATTACGCCTACCAGCACCTTGGCACAAGTACAATTCGGTGGCACCACGCCTCCGTCTTGCTTCCCTCCAAGTGGCCTTGCTTTGGTGAGTTCCTCGCTTACGAGCCTGTCGGCTTCGTGGACGGCACAAGGCAATGGTGTGGATTACAATTGGGAGGTGCGTACCAGCGGTGCTGGTGGTTCCGGTGCATCGGGTCGTGTGGACTTCGGTACCACGGCGGGCACTAACTTCAGCACAGGGGTCGCACTCGCCTCCAACACCAACCATTTCGTTTACGTTCAAACGAACTGTGGTGTGGATGGCACCAGCACATGGGCCGGCCCCCTCAACGTGTTCACGGGCTATTGCACCCCGAACGCGGCTACGCTCGATCCCGGTGGTATCACCAACGTCGTGTTCAGCAATGTGGAGAACCCCACTGGCCCTGACAACGAGGCTGGCGGATACGCTGACTACACAAGCGCCATTGGTGCGGTCACCGCTGGACAGGTAGTTCCTGTAACGATCACCTACGAAACAGGGTTCGTTTACGGCACGACCATTTGGGTGGATTGGGACAATGACCTGACGTTCGAGCCAAGTGAACAGATGTTCACTGGCTTGACAGCGTCTAACGCCATCCCGAGCGTCCTGAACGCGAGCATCACCGTCCCTGGAGGACAAGCGGTAGGGAACTACCGGATGCGGATCTACGGCGCTGACTTCAATGCGCCAACGGGTCCATGCGTCTCGGAGAGCTACATCGCCGTGGAAGACTACACCATCGCGGTGTGCGCCACAGCGACAGCGACGATCCAAGTGAACAACGACTGCGCAGAAGACGAATACTCCTTGGAGTTCACGGCTTCGAGCTTGAGCAGCGGCACCGTGGTGTACACCGTAGATGGTGGTGCACCTCAGATCGCGACATTGATCGGCGTTGGAACCCTCATCGGACCCTTCTCCGATACGTCGGTAGTAGCTGTGACCGTCGTTGATGGACTTTGCTCCACCTTCATCGGTTCCTACTACAGCACATGCCCACGTGAACTCGTCTGCGGAGCCGCACCGACGATCGTGTCCTACTGCTATGAGAACAACGACACCCGCACCTGGACCTTCGAGAACACGGAGGTTGGTGGTACGGTAGCGTTGAAGTTCCTCAGCGGCAGCATGGAAAGCAACGATAACGTGAGCTTCTGGAACGGCTTGCCGAACACCACACCGGCCACCCCGGCCACTGGAACCGGTTCGCTCACCTCCCTCGGCGTGATCAACAGCACGGGCAACATCCTCTCCATGAGCATCAGCTCCGGTGCCAGCAATAGCTGCGCCGATGGCGGTGCAGGTCTTGGCGCCGGATGGCAGTTCCAAGTGCGTTGCGGCGGTTGCTCGGAACCAGTTGGTTTCCTTTCGGTGGATGAGAACGAGGTGGGCCAGCCCACTATCGATTGCTCGGTCGCCCCAGGCAGCTTCAATGCATTCCTCTTCGTAGAGGACTTCGGTGTTGATGCTGTTACGAGCTTACCTCCTACCACGGTGGGATACCGTTTGTTCGTGAACAACACGTTGACCGCCACGGTCACAGGTCTTACGGTGGATTCCTTCCCGGATTGGCGCAACATCGGTACGTTCCCTGTGGGATCTGTGATCGGTGTTGAGCTTCTGCACGGCGGACAGTCCGCATGTAACATTGAATTGACCGATGTGACGGTGCCTTACAGCGCCTGCCCACCGGCCAACGACGCTTGTGCTACGGCCACGGAATTGACGATCAATACCTTGGCGAACTGCCCTGCGAACGCGACCGTTGGAACTACGTTGGGCGCTGATCAGAGCGGAGATGCTCCGACCTGCCAAGCCGGCGTGCAAGATGTGTGGTACATGGTCAATACTACCGGGTTCGCCACACCGCGGCTATCCATCACGGATGGTTCATCAGAAGTGGTCGGTGTGCAGATCTTCAACGACTGCCTGACCCCACAAGGGTATTGCAGCGCAGATCTGACCGCGTTCTCCTTCCTGAACTTGAACCTGGCTCAAGGCATCTACTACATCCGTGTATTCACCACGGTAGCGAATGCCGGTACGTTCTCCATCTGCGTGAGCAGCCCTGGCCCTGCCGGCTACGAGTGCGATGGTGCTGTGAGCATCCCGAGCCTTCCCGTAACGGATCAAGCGATGGCCTGTACCTCGGAGCCAGCTCCTGGTCTGCTTAACAGCACGACCGTTCCAACGGTTTGCGGTGGATCGGTGAGCTACACCAATGGCCAAGAGGCGTTGTACACCTTCACGCCTACGCTGTCCGGTGAGCACACGATCTCCTACACCGGTCAAACGTGGACCGCGATCTTCGTTTACGAAGGTGCGTGCCCCACGAACAATGGTGTATGTGTTGGTGGATACAGTGATACTGGTTCCGAGAAGTCCCTCACGGTGACACTTGCTGCAGGTACCACGTATTACCTCTGGTTCGACACCTGGCCTGCCCCGGACAGCCCTTGTCCTGGAACGTTCAGCATCAGTGTTCCTTGCTCGGGCACCCCTGCTCCTGGCAATACCATCAGCAGTGGCGGAACCGTGGTCTGCGAAGGCCGCAGCTTCACGTTGAGCTTGCAGAACGACGTGAGCGGAGGAGGTATTTCCTACCAATGGGAATCTTCTACCGACGGCGGCGCGAACTGGAACCCTGATGGCCCAACAACGGCTACCTGGACCACGAGCATCACCACGGCTACCCAGTTCCGTGCCGTGGTTACCTGTGCTAGCTCTGGCTTCAGCGGTACCAGCACCCCGGTATCATTGACGTTGGATGCATTGGCCAACTGCCCATGTCTGCCAGTGACCACTTACGGTTGCGCAGATGGTGATGTGATCGCACGTGTGATCCTGAACACCTTGGACAACAACTCGGGCACCGGTTGCCCTAGTGATCCTGTTCCCGGCAACACGAGCATCGCTGGTGGCGAGGGTCCCGGTTACTCAGACTACACGGGTAATCTGGCCCTTACCACTTCACTGCAAGCGGGTTCTTCTTACACCTGCACAGTGTTCGCAGGTCAGTACTCCGAAGGGTATGCGGCTTGGATCGATTACAACGACGATGGCCAGTTCGACAACCTGACGGAGCGGATCGGTTATTCGGCCGGTCAAGTCACAGGAAGCGGTCAGGTAGGAGTCCTCGGCTCCAGCGCCAGCTTCCCGATCGTCCTGGGTTGCGATCCTCCTGAGGGTCAACACCGTCTTCGCGTTCGTGCGATGTTCGCCACGAACGGTATCGATGTGACGGCCTGTGGAGATAACGCCTTCGGTGAAGTGGAAGACTACTTCATTACGGTGCTCCCACCGCCTGCTTGCCCATCGCCATCGGGTACCGTTGCTTCCAACATCACCGCCAGTTCAGCTGATCTGGATTGGGTGATCGGATGCACGGAAACCGATTGGGAGGTTGAATATGGCCCTGTTGGATTCGTGCTTGGCACGGGTCTAACCGAGCCTGCCACCGGTACCCCAGAACTTAGCCTCAGCGGCCTGTTCGCTGGCGTGAACTACAGTGTTTACGTTCGTGCGAACTGCGGTGTTGACGGTCTAAGTGCGCCATTCGGTCCATACAACTTCCGGACCTCACCGGTCAACGATGACTGCCTGAGCGCTGCGGTGCTTACGGTGAATACGGGTGTTGCTTGCACGGCGCAAACGGCAGGTACGATCCAAAGTGCAACGGCCTCCAGTGATGTGCTCACGCCATGCTTGGGTGCGGCTGATGATGATGTATGGTACCAGTTCGTTGCTACGACCTCCACCCATACCATCACGCTGAACAACGTGGCTGGTAGCACCACGGACCTCAACCACGCTGTTTACAGTGGGGTGTGCGGTTCTTTGGTGAACCTGTACTGCAGTGAGCCGAACAACAGTATCGCGACCGATCTGCTGGTAGGTGAGACCTACCTCGTACGGGTTTACAGTGCTACTGCGACCACCGGACAGAACACCACCTTCAACATCTGCGTGGCGACACCTCCACCGGCACCTCTGAACGACAATCCTTGTGGTGCGATCGCTCTGACGCCGAACACGGTATGTTCCTTCAGCACGTACACCACGGAGTGGGCTACCGCTACGAACGGTCCTCCTGCACCAGGCTGTGCGAACTATGTTGGCGGGGATGTATGGTTCACAACGGTTGTTCCATCCAATGGTACCCTACGGTTCGATTCGAACACGGGCGTGATCACTGATGCTGGAATGGCCATTTACAGCTCCAGTAACAACACCTGCTCTGGAACGTTCACGCTGATCGAGTGTGATGATGATGACAGCGCCAATGGTAACATGTCTCGCATAGACCGCACCGGATTGACCCCTGGAGCGACCATCTTCATCCGTTTCTGGGAGTATGGGAACGACGCGCCTGGAACCTTCCAGATCTGCGTTCGTACGCCTCCACCTCCTCCAGCGAACGACAACTGTGCCGGTGCTGTAAGTCTGGTGGTGAACACTGGTCTTACCTGTGCTGTACAAACGGCCGGGACGCTGGAAAGCGCAACGGATTCGGGTGTGCCTGTAACGCCTTGCACGGGTGGTGTTGATGATGATGTTTGGTACAGCTTCGTAGCTGGATCCACGCAGCAGATCATCACGCTCAGCAGTGTAACTCCTACCACGGCGATGCGCATGCAGTTGTTCGGCGGTGCCTGTGGCGCGCTGACACACGTGAGCTGCGGTACCGTGGATAGCTACACAACACCGAACACCCTCGTTGTTGGAAACACATACTATGTGCGTGTGTACAGCAACGTGGCAACCGCCCAGACCACGACGTTCAACATCTGCGTAACGACGCCGCCGGTAGGACCTCCTGCCAACGACAACTGCGCTGGTGCTACGGCTCTAACGGTGAACGCCGGACAGGCCTGCACGAGCCAGACCTTCGGAACGGTGTTCGGCGCAACGGCTTCAGGTCTTGCGGTAGCACCATGTACTGGAACTGCGGATGATGACGTGTGGTACTCCTTCGTTGCAACAGGCAACGCCCATACAGTGTCCCTCAGTGGTGTTGCAGGTAGCTCCACTTCCATGAACTTCGGAGTGTACAGCGGCACATGCGCGGGTACGCTGACGAGCATTGGATGCGGTGCGACGGGTACGGCCCCGACCCAGACGGTGATCAACCTCACGGCAGGTAGCACCTACTTCGTGCGGGTTTATACCAACACGGCCACGGCGAACCAGAACACGACGTTCAATGTTTGCGTGACGTCACCACCTGCTAACGACCTATGCGGAAATGCGATCGCATTGAGCTGCAACAGTGTGGTCACTGGCACTACCACCGGAGCAACGGATGTTGGTGAACCCGCCACTTGCGGCACCTACACCAATAATGCTTCACGTGGAGTCTGGTACACCGTCCAAGGCTGGGGTGGTCCTATGACCGCTAGCCTATGTGGTTCGAGCTATGACACGCAGGTGGCCATCTTGACCGGAAGCTGTGGAACATTCACCTGCGTTGCTGGTGATGATGATGGCTGCGGTGGGATCGGAGTGCCAAGTCGTGTGACGTGGACCTCTGTTCTAGGCACTACGTACTACGTGTACGTCACTGGCTGGTCTACCGCCAGCGGCAACTTCACGTTGGCTACGACTTGTGGTTCTACCACACTGCCATGCACCGCGAACGGCTTGAACCTCGAGTTCCAGAACGCTGCTAACGCGAACCAGATCACCTGGGAGATCCAGAACGAAGCAGGAACGGCAACGGTGCTTAGCGGCGCTGATCCGATCCCTTCGAACGCGATCGGAACACAAGGTCTGTGCTTGCCAGATGGTTGCTATCGCCTCCGCATCCTGGATAGCGGTGGAGACGGTATGGTCGGCGGTACGAACTGGTCCGTTGGTGGATACACTCTCCGCACGGCTGGAACGAACCAGAAGATCATCGACAACCAGTACAACTTCAATGGTGTGTTCAATGGAAGCTTGAGCGCGATCGCTAACGGTGGCACGTTCTGCCTGCCACTGGGCACCGATCGTCCGATCTTCACCAGCTGCGACAAACTGGATTGGGTCGCCAACAAGTTCATCGTTGCTACGCCGAACGCGGACGTTACCGCACAGTTCGGAGTTACGAACAACAGCAGCGGTTACGAGTTCTGGTTCTTCGATCCGAACGGTAGCTACAGCTTCCGCCGCTTCCGTAACCATGCTACGAGCGACGGTGCTGGAACGGGTGCCACCCGCGCCTGCCACCTGCGTGTCAACGGTTGGGTGAACGGTGTAACAACACCTCACTTGCCATTGAACACGTTGCTCAATGTGCGTGTACGCGGTCGTGTGGCTGGTGTGAACCAAGCCTTCGGTCCTGCTTGCCTCTTCAAGATGGATGCAGCACGTGCTGCCTGTCCGTTCACGAAGTTGCAAGACAATCCTGCTGACGCGGACTACAGCTGCGGAACGACCAAGAACTTCGGCGGGGCTAACAGTGCCCTCAACAAGATCGTGGCCGTAGCTCCACAGCCCGTGCCAACGGTAGCAAGCACCAGCGTTCGCTACCAGTTCCGTTTCCGGATCCCTGGTGAATACCCGAACCCCGGTAGCTGCATCGTTCGTCCCGTGCAAACGAGCCCGACGTTGTACATGAACTGGGCCTCTGGCGACAAGCTGAAGTGCAACACGCAATATGACGTGGAAGTACGCGTAAGCTTGAACGGTGGTGCAACATGGTGCGTCGCTAGCTCGGATCCTACCTGCGCAACGCCACAGTCCATCGTGACCTGGGGTAAAGTGTGCAGGGTGAACATCCAGAGCAGCACCTTCTGCCCAGCTGAGGCACAGGGTGGAGCAAGCAACCTGGCGACAGGTGCAACTGGTGAACTCACCATGTATCCGAACCCGAACCGTGGCGATCAGCTCTTCGTGAGCTTGAGCCAGGTAGAGGAAGGCGTGAACACGGTGAACGTGGACATCTTCGACATGGCCGGTAAGCGTGTGATGGCTCGTACCATCGCCGCCCAGGACGGTTCGTTGAAGACGAACATCGAACTGAACGGTGACCTCGCAGGAGGTATGTACATGGTCAACATCACCGCTGGTGACAAGACCTACACCGAGCGCTTGGTGATCCAGCCGTAAGGCCGGGATATCCGATCCGAGCTACTTGAACGAAAGCCCCCTCCCGATCCGGGAGGGGGCTTTTCGTGTTCTGGAACAGGTGCGCCCCAGCGATCACTAGAGGTCAACGGCGAGGTTCAGGCGGGAGGGAGCGCGGCAGTCCAGCATGTGCGCCGGCTCAAGTGATGGTCAGGTCCCATATGCCAGATGCTATCGGGATAGAAGAAAGTCTGGTCTTGCTGTATCTGCCAAGTTGGGGCCATGGATCACAGCGGACCACCTTTTCCGGACCTTCCAGCTTGAACTGTGACTTGTGCCGTGCTGCGTTCGAATGCATGGTCGAAGAACCCCTACGGGCTCTTGATGATCGAGCGGGATGGGGGAGGATGAGCATTCACTTCGTGCATCGAAAAGCACAGGTCGCACCTTCCGGTATGTGGGGTGAATGCGATGCGTTGCACAGCAAGTGTTGATAGGTCAAGTCGTGTATGCGTCGTCCACCCTGAGCGGCCATGTTCAATTGCTCCGAAGCCAAGTTGATCGTCCTCTATGGAGGCCTGCGCCAGCATCAGGTGTCGAACCTGTTCTGGACCTTGAATGGATCTTTCCGTGGTTGGAAGGGAGTGAAGGTTCCCAGAAGTTCGGCCGATCATTATTGGTATTGAACCACTGGTCTGGCACCCGGCCCCGGGAATTGTTCTGCAAGTCCAGGGCTGCGTTCATCACCAACTAGCAACGATGGAACAGCAAATACACAGAGCACCGGATCATTTTGCCCGGCTAACGCGTGATCCGCGTCCTGGAGCACCGTAAACCCGTGCGATCATGGCCCAGGATGATACGCAAGGGCAACGGCATGGAGTTCATCTCATGCAAGCGTGATCATTGGTGCAAGGCGAACAAGATCACCTTGGCCTACCGCCAACCCGGCGAACCAACACAGAAAGTCTGCGTGGAACACTTCAATGGCAGCATGCGTCGCGAAATGCTCATCGCATCTGTTTTCCGCACTTTGAGCGAAGTAGAGAAGCCGAAGATGGATGCTCGACCGCAACGATCACGTACCACGCAAAGCGCTTGTTCCCGGGACACCAGTGCAAGTACAACCCTGAACAATGCCCCGGGATCTCTAGTAATTATCGGCCTTAGTGCTGGAGTAGCACCTAGGAACAGGAGCACGAACTCGTGCAGCACCTTTCGATATCCAACTCGAAGTCGGGGCCGTAGTTCGTATGCGCTCGTGCTAGGTCAGATACGTCTGGATCGCCGAGATGAACAGCTACGGATCTCTGGCCAATGGTCATGAAAGAGATCCATGCACTGTTCTCATGTACGTCATTCCTGGCAGCTCCATTCGGGAATGTCTTCCAAGGGAGGGAGCTTCGCAGATGACCATGCTGCTGAATACCGGACATGGCTAGCCCATGCCTATGAGTCCAAGGCCATGTGCTGAACACACCAGTGGACTGCACCGCGTGAGAATACCTGCCAACCCTTACGCACATAGGGAAGAACGCTCTGGCCCCCTTCACGCATGATGAAGTATGGGATCGACCGTTAGGCTGCAAGCCTTCGATCAGCGAACCCCACCTTACTGGCGAACGAATGCAGCGAAACCCACCGGTGTTCCTGAGCGATCATGAACGACCAATCGGTACATACCAGCGTCCAGGTTGGAAAGGTCGAGCGATGCGTGTGGCGCACCCTTGGCGATGGTCGTATTGAACACTTTCGAAGTGCGACCTGCAGCGTCCACGATCCTGAATTCCAGATGATCGTCGTAAACCTGGTCCAAGGTGATGTGAAGGATATCGGTCGTGGGGTTCGGTGCTACCAGGATGCCGTGATCCCTGTTGTCCATTCGTGCGCTTACCACGGGAGAGGTGAGGGAAGTGCCGTCATTGTCCACCATGATGACGCGGTAGAAGTTCTGGCCTGTCCGGGGAGAGCGGTCCTCGAAGTTGTAATTGGAAACGGATGCGGAATACCCTGCTGCTGCGAGCGCGCCAATTGGCTCAAAGGTGACAGCATCGGGTGATCGCTCTACGATGAAACGATCAGAAGATGCTTCGCTAAGCGTATGCCAGGAAACCATGACCGTGTTGGTCAATGAGGTGGCCTCAAGGTTGATCAGTTCAATGGGCAGAAGGGTGCAATCCAAGGAGGCACCACTGGAGAGTTGCCATGTCAATTGGAATGGTTCTGTCGTAGCCAAGAAATTATCCACATAGAGGATATAAATGCGATCAGCGATCACGTCGATGGGCTCGACCCATCCATCGCCATTAATACTCTCGCTGGTATCGTCACCAACATTTCCAGCACCGGTATTGTAACTGCCGGTCGCGCTGAACGTGCTAAAACGGGACGCATAACTACACCGCATGGGAGGAGCATTCGGTGGGCAGACCACCGTGGTCATTGGTCCCCAAACGGCAAAATCGTAGTCCACATCCGTATCTGGATCGATGGTGAAGCCGACCGAGCCGCTGGCGCTGGGAGAGAAATAGTACCATGTGCCTTGTTGTTCACCACTTTGGAGACAGTCCTGGTTGGCGGTGTTCAGATCATTGATGTTCCCGGAGTTGCCACTGTTGTTGGAGAAAGTCTGGGAGTTGCACAACGTGAATCCGCCTTCACAATCCTGTGGTGCTGCTGGTGGTGGCGCGCAGTCTACGACTTGGCCGAACGAAGCCCCCGCTGTGGGAAAAGTTCCAGAATTGAAGAACGAACCACCTCCAAGCAACCCAAGGCGGTAGCTGTTCTCCCCTTGAAAGGGACCGGAGGCATCGTAACTCAATTCAATGAAGTCACCGATCATCATGCCCAGGAGAACTTGGGTATCCGAACCGCCCACCGTATAGTAGGCCCAAGCACCACCATTGATACGGACACCAACATTGGAAGACCCCCATCCATCACCCCAACTGTCGCTCAAGTTCAAAGCATAGACGCAGTCCCCACTGGGCGGTGGAGGCGGGATGTGCGCACAGATGGAGAACGTACCACCTACGGTGCTGTTCCATCGCCAGAACCGCACCCAAATGGAAGATGTGGGAGCAAGTCCGGTCATGCTCAGGTAGGGCATTGCGCTGGCCCCAGGCATCCCGTCATCATCGCAAAACTGCTGCACCATGGTACCGGAGCAGTTCGGTGCGGTGTAAACGGCCATCCCTCCATCGGTGATCGTGCCGGCGAACGTTTCAATGATCACCGAGCCGCTAGCAGGCACCACGATCCTGAACCACACATCGGTCCCGATGTAATCGGCGCAGGTGGGTGCAGGAGGGCCTGTAGTTGCCAGTGCATTCACGGTGGTGCTGCTCGTACTGACACAAGTGGTATTCACTGGTAGTAGGGTGGCTCCGCAGGGGTTGTCGTTCGCAGGTGGGGGCGGGGGTGTTGTGGCACAAATGCTGAAGGTGCCACCACTTGCTCCGCCACGTGGCCAGAAGCGTACATACACGGTGGAGCCTGGAGTTAGTCCACCGGCTGTGACCTGGGGCATCAGGCCATTGGCACTATCATCATCATCACAATCAACCAAGGTGAATGTACCACTGCATCCGGTGGCCGTGTACAAGGCCATGCCACCATCGGTGATGCCCCCCGTGTTGGTATTCACGAGCAGGTTGCCGGAAGCTGGCACTACGATGGAGAACCAAACATCGTTGCCAGCGTAGTTCGCACATGGCGGGGGCGGCACGGCCGTGGTGCCAGTGGAGTTGGTCGTGGTGCTCGATGTATAGGTGCACGAAGCGTTCACTGTTAATCCTACAGCACCGCATGGGTTGTCGTTCGCTGGTGGTGGTGGTGGTGGGCCGCAGGCGATCGTGGCCACCCATCCCGCTGCACGTGTGGTGCCGTCCGAGGTGAATCGCAGCGTAAGGCACCCTGTGATGTCATTGGAGGTGATCGGTCCTGGAATGGTCGTGCCTGAGAACGTGCCGATGATCGGTGCTCCCACTGATGGTCCATTGTGGATGTAGACGAAGTCGTAGCCTGCTTCAGTGGCGAAGGCCGAGAAGTTGATGGTCACCACCTGGCCTGCAACAGCAGGGCAGAACGTGATCGTGAAGTTGGCGTTGTTCGGGTAGTTGTTCGTTCCGCCCGGATCCATGGAAGTGGCACCGCAGGCAGGGGCCGGAAGTGGCGGGGAGAACGCGCAAATGGTGAATGTCCCGTTGTTGTCCGCGTTGTATTCCCAGAACCGGATATACACGGTGCTGCTCGGCGCCAGTCCTGACCGGGCGATGTACGGCATAAGCCCGTTGGCGCTATCGTCATCATCGCATTCGATCAAGGTGAAAGGGCCCGAGCACGAAGGGGCGGAATACAGGGCCATTCCACCATCGGTGATCACGCCCACATTGGAATCGATGATCAATTGTCCACTGGCGGGAACCACAGCGGTGAACCAGACATCCGCTCCGTTGTAGCTGGCGCACCCTGGAGCCGGTACGCCGGGAGTGGCAGTGGCTGCAGCGGTGGTTCGGGTGGAAAGGTTGCACGCCACGCCCACCGGAAGTGCGATGGCACCGCAGGGGTCGTCGTTAGCAGGCTGTGCGAAGAGTTGCGCGGTCGAGAACAGCAGCAATGCCGCGGTGGAGGCCAGGTGGATCCCCGCGCTGGTCCCACGCTCCATGGTGAAGTCTGAAGTACATTTCATTTGGCAAGCGTTTGGCTGACTTCATTGAAATGGAGAGTTTCGAATGTATCGCCTTGACCGGTACCAGTGGATGATGCCTTCGCGGAACGAGGCCTGAGGAGAATGGACGTTGGACCAGGGCCATGTAGAGCACTACGGCTGCGCGAATAGAAAGGTCGCGATGGACCAATGTCCTTTCGGGCCGACGTGGTTGGGAGAAGTAGAAGGAGGGTAGAACGTCTATCCATGTATCACCGTTGGATGATGACCACTTCGCGCGAGCCGTTGCCCGCATCGATGGAGGTTCGTTCAACTTCCGCTTCACCATCCGTCGTGGCTCGAGCATGATCGGTTCCAAGGTTTGGGGACCTATGTGTGCCTGAACGCTGGCAGCCTACGAGCCCGGCGCGCGCGAAGACGGCATGAAGCATCTGGTCGTTCCACGCCACCTCGCCCGCTCTTAACTTCAAATCTGGTCCACTAACACTTACAGTGGCCTTCTGGTCCAATTCAACCACGGCCACATGCAGCATTTTCAGGTGTTGCTCCAGCGGAGCCGGACAGCGCGCCGTCCAGGTGGAGGTGCCAGATTGCGCGCACAATGCGGCTGGAGCCACCATGGCAAACAATACGAGATAGCGAATAGCCAGATACTGCGGACCATGTCCGGAGCAGGAGCGATGACGCGAACTGGGCATGGTGGATCTCCTGTATGTGAAGGTACGAACGGGTTAACGATCTACTAATGTAGAAAAGACATCCCATTAACAAGGTGTCGTCTCTAGTCTAGCACGAACCGGAGATCGTTCGTAGCTGTATCATGGACGTACAGCACAGGAAAAGGTTGTTCGGTGGATCACTCCTTCACGAAGCGGCCCGTACTGATGAGCTCCCCGGTTCGGTCGTATAGGCCGAGCAGATAATAGCCGGCGTCGAGGGATTCCACAGCCAGGCGCATGAACGTTTCTTCGCCCTCAGGGTCGGAAAAGCGGTTCGTGACCATGCGTCCGCTGCTATCATGAACACGGAGCTCCACAATGCCTGAAGCCGCGAACTCGGCCATGTCCACGTAGATCTCGTGCGAGGACGGGTTGGGCTGAGGGACGAGCGACTGAGCGTTCCGTCGGAAGAACACGGAGACCACCTCGGAGAAGGAAGAACCACCATCCACATCGATAATGGACAACCGGTAGAAGTTCAGGCCGTCGTGCGGATCGAGGTCATCGAACCGATAGTCTGTGCGGCCACCGATGCCACCATTGGCGGGAAGTGTGCCGATGGCCTTGAAATCCGTGCCGTTCAGCGAATGTTCCACGATGAAGCGCTCGTTCATGGCGGCATCCTGTGCAGTCCATTCCACAGCGATCACATCGTGGTACCGGTTAGCCTCGAGGCTAATGATGGAGATCGGCAGGATGGTACAATCAAGCTGATTGGGTCCTCCGCCAAGCGCCCAGGTGAGGTTGAAAGCTTGCCCCCCAGCAGTGAAGTTATCCAAGTACAGAACGTAGATCTTGCCAACATCCGCCGGTGCCACTGTTATGGGTGCGACGAAACCATTGACATAGGTGATCATAGGAGGATTGTTGTACGGGGGTTCTGACGGATCCGTGTTCCCTGCAGCCATGCCGGTGGTATAGGAAGGGGGTACTAACCAGTCGGGGTCGGCAAAGGAGCAGCGTATAGGTGCACTGGCCGGGGGGCACACAGGTGTCGTGTGCGGGCCCCACACGGCGAAGTCATAATCCACATTCACCGGATTCCCCATGTTATTCGTGGGTTGGAGGGTGAAACCAATCGTGCCGACGGCCTGTGCGGCGAAATAGTACCAGGTCCCTTGCTGTTCATTCAGATCGAGACAACCGTTGTTCGAATTGTACAGGTCAGTGGTGCAACCAGTCCAATCGGAAGCGTTGTTGATCGGGCCGCTGTTGCATACCGTGAACCCCCCACCGCAATCCTGTTGGGGGGTCGGAAAGAAATCCGGCCCATAGACACACAGACCGAAAGTGCCTGTGGCTCCATTCCATCCCCAGAACCTGATGTAGTAGGTGGTTCCACCGGTCAAGGGTGTGCATCGTCTGTCCAAGAAGGGCATGTCCGCATTTGGAGGTACACCACCATCATCATCACAGCCTCCTGGAACTAGGCTAAGGCTGCCACAGGTACCAGTGTACAATTGGAACGAACCATCTGCCAGTGTACCTCTCTCCGAGTAGATCCTGACCGCCCCGCTGGATGGAGCAACGAACCGGAACCAAACATCGGTATTTGGCGCACTGCTACAGACAGGGTTCGGCGTGGTGCCCGATACGGTTGAGCCCGTATTGGTGAAGGTTTGCATGAAGCACGCATCGAATACAGGTAGGTCAATGGCGTTGGCACAATTGTCGTTCGCAGGGGGAGACCACACGCACAACCGGCCCCCCATTTCATTGCTGGTGCCACTTCGCTGTATCCGGATCAGGTAATTGGTGCCGATAACCGTGGTTAAACTGATCGTCTCGATGGCGCCGTTACCCCCAGTGTTCACGCAGGTCAAATAGGTCAATGTGGCACATGCACCGGAGTAGATGTGCATGATCGGGTTGTGGAAGTCGTCTGGATCGTACGAGATGGACGTGGTGGTTGCCGTTGCGGTGAACCAACCAAAAGCATCATCGAAGTTGCCCCCACCGCACGTTGTAGGTGCCAAATTGGGAACGAAGGAAGTGGGCTTGTCGAAGTTCTGGTACACGCAGGCGTTGTTCACCGTGTATCGGCTTCCCGCAGCATAACTGCACGCGTCTGACTGGGCACTAGAAACGGAAATAAGGCACATTGCCCAGGCAAGTGCCATTACCTTGATGAGCCGGAAGAGGCGCTCAACGTTGTCCATGTGTGCTAGTGCTAGGATGCATCCTATGCTGGTATGCTTGCGGATATGCGTTTACCCAAGCCGCCTTGGCCGAGTCATAGGTCGCATGGTCGGCGGCCTCGTTTCCCGTATCGTGGAATTCAGGAAATGGCGGGAGCCCTTCTTCCAGCATAGCACCAGTGGCAGTGTTGAAGCAGGCCGCTCCACGAACGCCATAGTGTACGGCGGATAGGCGTTGGCGTATCTCTTCCAAGGTGATCGGGTTTTCGGTCGTGAACAGTAGTACACGTCGATCTTGTTCGAGATCGACGTCAACTACTTCATCCCATTCCGAAACCGTTGCTACGGCCAACTTCGGCGATAGGTTCGCTAGGTGAGGTTGCAGCTGGATCCTACAGCGGTGCATGGCGTCCACTTGGCCATACGCCATTGATCCCATGGCCCAGAGCAGCATAAGCGCTCCCAAAAGGCTAACATGAAGCCTCGAGAACGGGCGAGGGGCTATGCAATTCGGGAGAGTGGATCGGTTCACTTGAATTCCGACGAACGGCTTTATTCGCCCGTTGGAAGATCAAGTTATGTCGACTAGGTCCAGCCTGTCAAGTGCCCATCCCCCGAAAAGGGGACAGGTGGTTAGAAGATGTACCCGGGATCAGTGGGCCGTGGCCCGGCTGCTGGTTTCCAGGCCCTTGACCAACCCCGGGTATACCGCCAGGGCTGCGTTCAGGACTGCCACTGCCTGCTGTAATAAGCTCTTTTCCAGCACATAAGCTAATCGAACTTGCTTCCGGCCCGTAGCGGGTTCGGCATAGAACCCCGTTGCCGGGGCCATCATCACCGTAAAGCCATCCAGTTGGAACGACTCCAGGAGCCACTGGCAGAAGCGGTCGCTATCATCAATGGGCAATTCTGCCACACAATAGAACGCACCCTTGGGTTTTGGGCAGAATACTCCGGGGATGGAGTTCAGGCCTTCCACCAGGATATCGCGGCGTTGCACATACTCTTCCACCACGGCGGTGAAATAGGAGGCAGGGGTGAGCAAAGCCGCTTCGGAAGCGATCTGCCCGAAGGTGGGTGGGCTCAGGCGCGCTTGGGCGAATTTGAGGGCTGCTGCGTAGAGCTCCTTGTTCCGTGTGATGAAGGCACCCACCCGCGCACCGCACATGCTGTAACGTTTACTCACACTATCCACCAACACCACGTTCTGTTCAATGCCCTCCAAGGTCATCGCGCTCACGTGCTGTGCGCCGTCGTAGCAGAATTCGCGGTATACTTCATCGGCGAAGAGGAAGAGATCATGCCGTTGCACGATATCGCGCAGGGTCTCCAGTTCGGCTTTGCTGTAGAGGTATCCGGTAGGATTGCCGGGGTTGCAAATGAGGATGCCCTTGGTGCGCTTGGTGATCAGCGCTTCGAAGGCTTCGATCGCAGGGAGCGCGAACCCGTCTTGTATCGTGCTGCGAACGGGCACCACGGTAACCCCGGCCGCCATGGCGAAGCTGTTGTAGTTGGCGTAGAACGGCTCAGGGATGATCACTTCATCGCCAGGTTCGAAACAGGCCATCATGCCGAAGAGGAGTGCTTCACTTCCGCCGTTGGTGATGATGATCTCCTCCGGTGTGACGGAAATACCGTGTTGCGCATAGTAGGCTGCCAAACCTTTCCGGTAACTCTCGTACCCGGCGGAATGGCTGTACTCGATCACGGTACGGTCCAAGTGGCGGATCGCATCAAGCGCCACCTCCGGCGAAGCGATGTCCGGCTGCCCGATGTTGAGGTGGATCACCTTGGTGCCGCGTTGCTTGGCCGCTTCGGCGAAGGGAACAAGCTTACGGATCGGCGAAGGGGGCATGTTGCGCCCTTTGGAGGAGATGGATGGCATGGATGTGAAGTGGGTGGCGAAGTTCGGCATACGACATGGACTCCCAGCAAAAAGCCCCTTCCTGGTGTAGGAAGGGGCTTTCGTAGGGATCGCAAAAGGCTAGCCTTTCTCCACAGGAGCCATGGGGATGGCCTCCTTCACGGGGGAAGTAGGCGTTTCTGGAGCTCCCTTCACTTCACCCTTGATGCGCACGACTTTCTCTGGTGCGTTGGTGGAGTTGCTGGTGATGGTAACGCTCTTGTTGATGGCACCCACGCGCTTGGTGTCGTACTTCACGGTGATAGTGGTCTTCTGGCCGGGATTGATCGGTGCTGTATCGCACTTCGGTACGGTGCAACCGCAGGAACCTTTGCAGTTGGTGATGATCAGGGGCTGGTCTCCGGTGTTGGTCACGACGAACTCGCTGGTGCCGTTACCGCCTTGTTCGATGACGCCATAATCATGGACTTCTTTGTCCACGGAGATCTGTGGGCCGGATCCTGCTTTGTCCTGGGCGAACGCACCGAGCATGAGGCATGCTGCGGAAACTGAGAGAAGGAACTTCTTCATGGTCTGTTTGGATGGTGTGGTCGGTTAGCTGGTCTCTTGCGAAATTATTTCTTCTCCGTTGGGGCACCCATGGCAGGCTGTTTCTCGGGGCTGGTAGGTGTGGTGGCCGAGGCTTCCACATTGCCTTTGATCGTTACCACTTTGCTAGGCGAGTTGGTCGCGTTGCTGGTGATGGTGACGCTCTTGTTGATGGGGCCTGGACGGTTGCTATCGTACTTCACCTTGATGGTGCTCTTCGCTCCAGGCTTGATGGGGGTGGTATCGCACTGGGGAACGGTGCATCCGCAGCTGCCTTGGCATTGGGAGATGATCAACGGCTGATCGCCGGTGTTTGTAACGGTGAACTCGCATTCGCCATTGCCACCTTGTTGGATGGTTCCATAATCGTGTACTTCCTTGTCTATGCTCAGCATGGGGCCCGTGCCACCAACTGGTTTCATTTCTGGCTGGGCCATGGCGCCCAACGTGAACAGGCCGAGGCCGAGTGTGAGGAGGAACTGTTTCATGGGAAGGAGTGTCATTTTTGCTTTGGTACGACGAAATTAGAGGGGTGGGTAACGGTGCTTGGGGACCTTAACAGGAGTTTAACAGCGCAGGCTATCGGGTCATTGGAACCTGGTGAGCGGCGGTATCAGCCAATACCATGCCTTTGATCCGAAGTACGACGACCGGCGTGTTGGCGGCGTTGCTTTGGAGCGTCGCGCTCTTGTTGATGGGGCCGGCGCGGCGCGTATCGTATTTCAGCCGAACGGATCCAGAGGCTCCGGGCAATACGGGGTCCTGGTCCCAACTGGGCACAAGGCAGCCGCAACTGCTTTGGAATTGTGAGATGATCAGTGGGGCATCGCCCGTGTTCGTGAATCGGAATGCACAGCGGCCATCCGCTCCGAACGCGATCGTTCCATAGTCGTGTACCAGCGTATCGAAGGTGATCAATGGGCCGATCGGGTCCGAAGTGTAGGCCGATATGTCCTCTTTGAGAACACCGTTGCCTAACAGTGCGATGGCAAGGAGCGATGCTGTGAATGATGCGTTCATGGCGCAAGACTAGGAGCTCTGAAGCCCCATGGTCGGGGATCTAACAAGTCGTTGACAGAACCGCCGTGCGAGCCGTCACGATCACCCTTCCCAGAGAGACGGTTACCTTTGCGGCCCGCCGGGAACAGGGTATTCGCACCCGCCGGTCCATAGCATGGCTTCAGCAGAGATCCCCAAGCGTTTCGATCCCGTTACCAGTGAGAACAAGTGGTATGCCCATTGGATGCAGAAGGGCTACTTCCGCAGTGTGCCCGACGCGCGCGAGCCGTACACCGTGGTGATCCCACCGCCTAACGTGACGGGCGTGTTGCACATGGGGCACATGCTGAACAACACCATCCAGGACGTGCTGATCCGACGCGCCCGCATGCAGGGCAAGAACGCATGCTGGGTGCCGGGTACGGACCATGCAAGCATCGCCACGGAAGCCAAAGTGGTGCGGTTGCTCGGTGAGCAAGGCATCAAGAAGAGCGCGATCGGTCGGGAGGAATTCCTGAAGCATGCCTTTGCATGGAAGGAGAAGTATGGCGGCGTGATCCTGGAGCAGTTGAAGAAGCTGGGTGCCAGTTGCGATTGGGAGCGCACGCGCTTCACCATGGAGCCGGACCTGAGCGAAGCGGTCATCGATGTGTTCATCGACCTGCACAAAAAAGGCCTTGTCTACCGTGGCCTGCGCATGGTGAACTGGGATCCGGTCGCCCTTACTGCGGTGAGCGACGAGGAGGTGATCCACAAGGAGGTGAACTCGAAGCTGTACCACATCCGGTATGCCGTTGAAGGTGCCAATGATCAATGGGTCACCATTGCCACCACACGCCCTGAAACGATCCTCGGTGATACCGCTGTTGCAGTTCATCCGGAGGACGAACGATACGCGCACTTGAAAGGGAAACGTGTGTTGGTGCCGTTGATCGGGCGCAGCATCCCGGTGATCTTCGATGAATACGTGGAACGCGAGTTCGGTACGGGTGCATTGAAGGTGACGCCGGCGCACGACGTGAACGACTACGAGCTGGGCAAGAAGCACAACCTCGAGACCATCGACATCCTGGAGCCGAACGCCACATTGAGCGCTGCGGCACAACTCTACGTGGGCGAGGATCGCTTCATCGTGCGCAAGAAGATCGCGAAGCAATTGGAGGCCGAAGGGTACTTGGTGAAGACCGAGGACATCGTGAACAAAGTGGGCACCAGTGAGCGCACCGATGCGGTGATCGAGCCGCGCCTCTCGTTGCAGTGGTTCGTGAAGATGAGCGAGCTGGCCAAGCCTGCGTTGGAAGTGGTGATGGACGGTCGCGTGAAACTGCATCCGCAGAAGTTCGCCAACACCTACAAACATTGGATGGAGAACGTGCGCGACTGGTGCATCAGTCGCCAGTTGTGGTGGGGGCAACGTGTTCCGGCGTGGTACAACGAGAACGGTGATGCGGCGGTGTGCAAGACCGAAGCAGAGGCGATCGCGCAATTCAAAGCAGCGGGCCAGAGTGTTGCTGGCATCGTTCAGGATGAAGATGTCATGGACACCTGGTTCAGCAGTTGGCTGTGGCCGATCAGCGTGTTCGATGGGTTCAAGGATCCGAACAACGCCGACATCAAGTACTACTACCCCACGAACGATCTGGTGACCGCACCGGAGATCCTCTTCTTCTGGGTGGCGCGTATGATCATGGCGGGCATGGAGTACAAGCAGGAAGTGCCGTTCAAGAACGTGTACCTCACCGGCATCGTGCGCGACAAGCTCGGTCGAAAAATGAGCAAACAGTTGGGCAATAGCCCGGATCCATTGGTGCTTATTGAAAAGTTCGGCGCCGATGGTGTGCGTGTGGGCATGTTGCTCACTTCACCGGCTGGCAACGATCTGCCGTACGATGATTCGCTCTGCGAGCAAGGCCGCAACTTCGGCAACAAGATCTGGAACGCGTTCCGCTTGGTGAAAGGTTGGAATGTGGATGACCGCGAGCAACCCGCATCCAACGCTGCGGCTGTCGCGTGGATGCAGAGCCGCGTGCAACGTGCCACCACGGAGATCGATGGTCTCTTCACCCAGTTCCGCATCAGCGAAGCATTGATGGCCACGTACAAGTTGGTATGGGACGATCTGTGCAGCTGGTACTTGGAAAGTGTAAAAACCGGTTTCGTGAAGAACGAAGCGGGCGAAGGCGTCGCTGAGCCGATCGATCGGTTGACCTACGACGCCACGGTCGGCATCTTCTGCGATGTGATGAAATTGCTGCATCCGTTCATGCCGTTCCTGAGCGAAGAGGTGTGGCACTTGCTGCGCGAGCGGAAGGAAGGTGATGACATCATTGTTGCATCATGGCCGAAAGCAGGCGATGGTGATGCGAAGTTGGATGCTGAAGTACAGCACGCGTTCGATCTGGTCACAGCCGTCCGCAACGTGCGCAATGAGCGCGGCATGAGTCCGAAGGAAGCGTTGGATGTGCAGGTGAAAGGTGCTGCGCCGATGCGTGCGGCGGTTGCGGCGCTGGTGAACAAACTCGCCAACGTGTCGGCCATCGCCGAGGTGGAGAACGTGATCGAAGGCTCCATCACTTTCCTCGTGGGCACCTCGGAATACGCGGTGGACCTGGGCGGCAACATCGACACCGAGGCCGAAGCGAAGAAAGCCGAAGCCGAACTAAACCACTTACGCGGCTTCCTGGCGAGCGTGGAGAAGAAGCTCAGTAACGAGCGTTTCGTAGCCGGTGCGCCGCCTCAAGTGTTGGAGGTGGAGCGCAAGAAGAAGGCGGATGCGGAGGCGAAGATCAAGGCGTTGGAGGGTCGGTTGGCGGTGTTGAAGTGATCAGTGTTTCATGAACTTACCCTGCCCGACTGCTGTGCGGATGAGGTAGGTTCCCTTCGCCAGCGAACGCACATCGAGTTCGGTCAGGTGGCCTTGCACCCGCGCGGTCACGGTGAGTGTGCGGCCATCGATGCTGAGCAGTTCGATACCTTCAAGCGGCGTGTTTCTTGTTGATCTCACAACGACGATATCCGTAGCGGGGTTGGGTGAGATGCTGAGTTCGTCCGAGTCGTGTGGTGTGATGGAGGTACTGAACTCCGCCACGAGCACGCTCGGCTCGGTGATCACCGGCTCGTTGAAGTCGAAGTAGATGTTGGCGATGTTCTCGAAGACCGTTCCGGCAAGTACTGGCGCGTGCGGCCGGATCCGGAAGTTCACCAGACCATGGCTGGCTGCTTCATTGGTAGCGCTATCGGGGAGCATGATCTGGGAGAAGGTCCACTCCACGGTGCGGTCGGGTTTCAAGGCAAGGGCGAAGGGATGCGATGCCACACCTTGCTGGAAGGAGGAGGGGTCCAGCAGTACGCTCAACGTGTCGGTGATCACCACCGTAAACGCTGTATCCGTTCCCGTGTTCTGGAAGCGGATGGTGTAATCGATCCATTCGTCCTCATCGATGAAGTACTGATCGTCGCTGGTGCGTGTGCTGGTGGTGGCGCGTTTGTCGTTGGGGTCGTAGCTGCCGGTGACCACATCGTTGCTCACGGCGGTGTTGTTGGCCAAGGTGGCTTCGTTCAACGTGTTCTCCGCAGTGAGCGATGACGTGAGCGTAGTTCCCAAGGGTGTGTTCGCAGGAACGTTCACGACCACGGTGAACTGCTGCATCTGCAAAGCCGTGAAGAGCGAGAACTGCCAGGTGAGCGTGTTACCTGCCGCGTTGGTCGGGGGCGGTGTGGCGCTGGTGTAGGTCAATGCATCATCGATGGTGAAAGTGACAGTGACCGGCCCGCTCACTTGTGGGGAGAGGTTGCGCACGCGCCCATGGAACGATCCAGCGAAGCCCGGTCGCATGAAGCTTGAGGAAACATCGGTCGCGATATCGAGCAACATGGTGCTGCTGTTGGCCATATCGATCACACTTTGGTTGGAGGCGATGGTGAACGGGATCAGGGTGGGAGCCGGGCAGAGTTGGATTAGCGTGGGGTCCGTCTGGCGCAAGGTGTATGCACCATCGGGTAGGTCGACGGCGTACTGGCCGTTGATGTCCGTGATCGTGTAGCTGGGGCCGGGTAATATCTCCAACACTTGGTAGGGAACACCCACTTCGGCCGCATCCTGCGCACAGTCCTCATCGTTATCGATGTAGGTGCGGCCGCTCACCGAGCCGCAATCGGGCCCCAGGTCCGGAATGGTGAAGGCGATCCGATCGAACGGCACGTTCTCGCATGAGTATGCCATGTACTGGCCAAAGGGGTCCCAATTGCGCACGAACTCGTAGTTGCCGGGCGCGAGGTCGGTGAGGTTGATGGTGTTGCCCACTTGATCGCCACCATTGACCCAGTTCTGTGCGGCATCGACCAGCGTCCACTGCGGTGCGGTCCAGAAACTGCCGTCGTTGATGTTGGAGATGGTTGCCCTGCCGCCGTTGCCGTTGGTACACGAGCCCTGAATACCGCTTGATGACATGTTCGGCCCGCCGTTCAATTGTGGTGAAACGATCATCTGGGTGAGTGTGCCAGTGCAGCCGTTGGCGTCGGTCACGAGGAGGTCAACCGTAGATCCGGGTGGGGTGCCGAAGAAGACGAAATACGGATCACCTTGTGGGTCATAGCCGTCCGGTGGTGGTGAGTAGGAGTAGGGTGGTGTGCCGTTCATACCGTACTCGATCACCTGGACTTGTCCACTACTGGATCCGGTGCAGCTAGCGTGGCCATCCTGGGCGCTATAGGAGCTGCCCTGTATCGGCGTGTCGTACACGTACCAACTGCCGTTGGCTTCGTCGCTGTTGGAGTCGGTGACCGTAACGGAATATGGCCCGGGCAGTAGTCCGGTGATATCCTCGGTGATGGCGCCATTGCTCCACTGATAGGCATAAGGCGGCGTTCCTCCGGTAACCGAAATGTCGATGGCGCCTGAAGGTGCGCCACACGGGGAGTTCAGAATGGTGTACACCTGCACCTGGATGGCCGAAACAGGGAGGGTGAGCAGCAGGAGGATAGCGGCGGCGGAGAGTGATCTCATGTAACGTGCAATAGGTTCGTGATCTCAGGTGGGGCCGTTGTTCAAAGGAAAGACGTACCCTGCGGAAAGGGATGCCTGAAGCTAAGCTATTGGTTCTCAACCGGGGATGCTGGGAAGCTCGCGATCAAAGACGCGGAGTGAAGTGGTCGATGGTCCTACCTTCGCAGCATCGCCCGCGAGCTCACATATGCTGCCATCGACATCGGTTCCAACGCCGTGCGTCTTCTGGTCGGTGAAGTGATCGAGCGCGATGACCATCCGGTGATCAAGAAGCAGACGCTGGTGCGTGTGCCGATCCGCTTGGGCGAGGATGTGTTCGACTTCGGGTCCATCGGTGCTGCGAAGCGCGATTACCTGATCAAGAGCTTGAAGGCGTTCCGGCTGCTCACCGATGTGTATGGCGTCCCTTACCTGCGGTGTTGCGCCACCAGCGCCATGCGCGAAGCCACCAACCGCGACCAGATCATCGCGCGGGTGGAAATGGACAGCGGGGTCCACATCGAAGTGATCGGTGGTCGCGTGGAAGCGGACCTCATCGTGAACACGTTCTGGACACAGGACCTGCTGAAGGATCGCAGCTACCTCTACATTGATGTTGGTGGCGGAAGCACCGAGCTCACCTGGTTGGAGAAAGGCAGGCGAGTGAAAAGCGCCAGTTTCAAGATCGGCACGGTGCGTACGCTGAAGGGCAAAGTGCAACCGGAGAGTTGGGCGGAGATGCAAGCATTCCTGGAAGATCTTCGCGCGCAACACGGCTCGCTGATGGCCATCGGAACGGGAGGTAACATCAACCGTATCTTCAAGGAGAACGGCAATGCTTTCGGTGAACCATTGTCACGCATCGACATCAAGGAGCAGCGTGATCGCATCGCGAACTACTCCTTCGAGGATCGCGTGAAGGTGTTGCGTTTGCGACCTGATCGTGCTGACGTGATCATACCCGCTGCGGACATCTTCCTTCAGGTGATGGAAAGCGCCGGCATCGAAGAAGTGTTCGTTCCGAAGGTCGGTCTGGCGGATGGTATCATCTACGACCTGTACATGAAGCAGTACGGGAACGTGCGGTATCCGAAGGCTGAGCCGGTGGGGGCCTAGTGCTTCGTGCCGATCAGTTCAATTTGCGAACGGGAGGGAGCGCTGCGGTGTACTTGAACCCGATCCGGGATAAGCTGAGTTGGATCCCGATCAAAAGGTCGTTGGTGCGTTGCGATGCCCTCTAGTCCTTCTTGATCACTTGTCCGGTGAAGTTGACGCCATTGCCGTTGATGCGAGCGAAGTACATGCCAGGCACCAGTGCGGTGATATCGATCGGTGTGATGGGGTCTGTGATCCGGGTTGACTGCACGATCCTCCCCATGGCGTCCACTATTTCCAGTTCTGCGGGCAAGGTATGTTCCCATTCCACGAAGAAGCGGTCTTCAGCCGGGTTCGGGAAAATGCGGATCGGGGAGCTACTCGTCCGGTCACCGATGCTAGTGATCGGATCCATGATGCACCGGCACGCCATGGCATGGCCATTATAGGCGAAGTAGGGGTCGTCGTAGTAGGTGAATACTTCGGGCAGGCGGTAGAGCACGCGTGCATAGGACATCAGGTTGCCGTTTGGTGTACTGGTCCAGAACAGGGCCCCAGTACCGGAGCCATTGTAGTTCCCGTCGAAATACCAATACCTGAACCCGGCAGGCTTGGCCGAGAAGCCACTGGCATTGGTGGCACCAGGGTCGGGTTGCATCCATCCTTGCTGGGAGCGGAGCGCATCGGAAGCTACTGCTGCTCCACCGAAGGCATCCACGAGCTCATCCCAGTCGGTGTTGCTCGCCACGCTCCAGCCTTCGGGGCAGATCCCGCGCGGATCCGCCACGGCCCACCAGTTGTAGAGTTTACCCCAATCTTCCCCCCATTGATCCACATCCAAATAGGCACCGATCAGCGTGTAGTTCCACTCGTACACGGTAAGGTCGCTCATGATCGGCCAACCGTTCCGATAGTGGCCTGCACGTAGGTTCTCGGCCATCCAGCATCGATCCCCGACCTGCACCACACTGTACTCGTTCCCGTCAACATCGGACACCGTGGTAGGGCAATCCTGTGCGCTTAGTGTGGTACCAAGCAATATGGTCACGAGCCCTGGAAGAAGAGACTTCGGTCCGTTCGATCGCAGTGGCCACCAGGGGCCGTACTTGTTCAGCATGTTCGACGGAGGATAGGGCGTAGCGAAAATACTACAAATCGTCGATCGTTTGTGTTGTAAAGGTTACCTTAGCTACGGGCCCAAGGAAAATGACATGCATGACATGCTTCGATCTATCGTTGTTCTAGCCCTCATTGCATTTAGTAGCGCTGTGTTGGCACAGGAAGTGTGCGACAACGGGGTGGACGATGATGGCAACGGCCTTATCGACCTGAACGATCCAGGCTGTCGCTGTTCCGCGGTGCTTAACCCGGGCAGCGTCACCTCGTTCTTCCCTAACCATTCGTTCGAGCAACTCAACACGGTAGGGCAGTGTTGTCCGGTATCCTTCGGAGCGAACCAATACGACCCGTTCAATTGCCTGAACGGATGGAACCAGACCACTTGGGGCACGAGCGATTACATGAACCCGTGTGGGTATTACCCTCCGGTTTTCCCTCCACCACCGAATGGAGGGGCGTACATCGGGTTCATCGCGACCAACGGTTACCAAGAGTATGTTGGGCGCTGTCTCCCTACCACCACACTGCAAGCCGGAGTTGAGTACACCCTGTCCTTCTGGATCCATAGCACATCGATCGGCATCCGATATCCGGGTGCCATCGTGGAAAGCCTCGGCGTGTATTACAACGACCCCATCCCCATCACGGTCTATGGCACACCTGCTTGCCAGTGGACCGCCTCATCCACACTAGGATGTCTGGGGGTTGATACCACGTTCGTTCAAGAAGGTGTCACGTTCACGCATGAAGCGTGGCCTGTGCTTGCCAGTGTGGAGTACGTACCTGTAGCGGAGTGGCAGCAGGTAAGTGTCACGTTCACCCCTACGACCACGATACAACGTGTTGCCATCGGTGGGGCGTGTTCACTTCCGCCAAGCTATGCGGCACGCACCGAGGTGGTGCATGGCGATACGGTGAACTTCAACCCCTATTTCTTGGTTGATGAGTTGATGCTGAACGTGGCCACTTCTTTCGAGACACTTCCAGTGTCGGTGGTTGGCGATGTATGCTCGGGGGATCTGTTGCTGACGGCCACACCTCCGGCAGGATCCACGGACTTCCAATGGTACCATGATGGTGTCGCGATCGTGGGTTCCACTACTGTGCAATTTGATGCTGGTGCCCTGGGTCTCGGTTCGGGTGTGTATTCGTTCACCTGCAACACGGGAGGTGAATGCCTAATGGGATGGGCAACAGCGGCAGGACCGGATAGTACACCGGACGTTTCCATAGGTCCTGAAGAAGGTTGTGTGCCGTTGACGGTCACGTTCTCCGAGTATGGACACACTTCCGGCTCCACCATTGATTGGTGGTTCGGTGATGGGGGTATTGCTTCTGGTCCTACGGTGGAGCACACCTATACCACACCGGGTATCTACGATGTGCGTGTGCTGGTGAACACTCCACAGGGTTGTGTGCTGGATAGCACGTTCATCGCGGCTGTGGTGGCGCACCCGCTCCCCCAGGTCACCTTCATCGCGTCCCCGACACAGGTGTTCGTGGGCGCAACGCAGGTGGTCCTTGAAGACCAGACACAGGGTGCGGTATCCACGCGGCTTTGGGATCTGGATATGGTACCACCGTTCACCGCCGACGCCATTTCGTTACAAGTGTCGCTTCCCGATCTGCCGGGCTCCTATCCCGTTACGTTGACGGTCACCGATGATCATGGCTGCGAGGGTTCTGCCACCACCACGCTCTTGGTCTTGGATGGTTCGCTGCCGGAGATGCCCAACGTTTTCAGCCCGAACGGCGATGGGCGCAACGATGTGTTCGCCCCGCTGGCAGCTTGGAACGGCCCAGGTGAATTGAACATCTACAACCGATGGGGGCAGCTGCTATACACCACGGATACTCCTGGTGCGGGATGGGATGGGCGAGTGAACGGGATGGAGGCCTCTGATGGGACATACTACTATGAGCTTACGGTGCATGGCCCAACGGGATCCTCCTCGTCAGCGGGTTTTCTTCAACTGGTACGTTGAGATGAGTGCAGGAAAATGGGTCAAAATGGCCATGGGGAACTTGTGGGACCTGCTCTCGTACCCGGTCCGTGATCCTTATTCTACTTCCCGGCTGGACGCGCTACCGGCAAGGCTGGCCAGCACCTCGTGTGCGTTATCGAAAGGGCGCGCGCTGGGTATGCAGGTAGTACTGCTTCTGGTATTGGTGCCAGTGGCAGTATCGGCACAGGAAGTGTGCGACAACGGGGTGGACGATGATGGCAACGCCTTGGTGGATCTGAACGACCCGGCCTGCCAATGCAACACGATGATATCCAGCGGCGCTGCATCGTTCATTCCCAATCCGTCCTTCGAAGAACAGTTGTGCTGTCCATATTGGTACAACTTCAGTAACGAACCACCCTGGTTCAATTGTGCACAGCAATGGCAACAGGCCACGCAGCCGACCACAGACCTGTTCGATGCGTGTGGCCTATACCCGAACGTATTCCCCATCCCGCCTCCGGATGGGGATGCCTTCGTAGGTATGCGCGTGGTCGAGGGTTGGCAGGAATACGTAGGAGCATGCTTGTCCTATCCAGGGCAAACAACGCTGATCACCGCCGGGGGAACGTACACCCTCTCGTTCCACGTAGCCGCCACGTCCATCCGTGTATTGGGCAACCAGACCTTCAGCGATGGAGCATTCTACGCGGACCCTGTCCCACTGGCCGTGTTCGGGCTGGAATACTGTGTACCCTTTCCCGTTGCCACGGTGGATTGCCCGGGTTCCGTGGGGTGGGTGGAATTGGGCTCGATGGACTACTATGGCGATGGTGGTTGGAGCCAGGTCTCGTTCACCTTCACCCCGGACACGGACATACGCACGGTCATGATCGGTACGGGGTGTGCGTTGCCACCGTCATTCTCCGGTGGTGCAGAGGATAGTCTGCAGTTCACGCCTTATTTGTTGTTGGACGACCTGGTCCTAACCGAAGCAACGGATCAGGTATTGACACCGGTGACGAGCACGGGGCATTATTGTTCCGGGAACGTGGTCGTATCGGCGAGTCCTCCGGCTACGGCCACGGATCATCAGTGGTACTTGGATGGTGTGGCCTTGGTAGGGCTGACGGATCCAACACTGAACGTATCCGCATTGGGACTTGGTCACGGCACGTACACGTTCGCTAGCACCTACAACGGCCAATGCCTCATGGGAAGCACCAACGTACAAGGCCCTATTACGCCCACTCCTGCATTCGCGATCGGCCCCTTGGTCGGCTGCGCGCCACTTACAGTGGAGTTCCTCGACACGACAGGCGCGCCGGTGGTTGCTACGGCGTGGGATCTCGGCGACGGCACCACCGCCGCCGTCCCTGAAGTTGTCCATACCTACACCGTGCCGGGGTCGTATGATATCCAATTGACCATTCGTACGGACATGGGATGCGAACAGGATAGCCTCATGCCGGCGCTGATCGAAGTGGTCGACGAGCCGATAGCCGTAGCGCTGGTGATCCCGAACCCATCGCCAGCATCATCGCCTGTCGTGCTGGAGGGAGGCGGATCCTCCGGCGGAGTGATCCTCTGGCACTGGGATGTTGGAAGTATCATTCCCGGCACACTGGAGGGAGAACAGGTGAACGGTACAGCGCCCGACATACCGGGTACCTATCCGGTCAGGCTCGCCGTTTCGGGCGCCTTGGGATGTGTGGATACGGTGTGGACGCAGCTTATCGTGGTGGGCGATATCACCATGCCCAATGTGTTCACCCCGAATGGTGATGGCGACAACGACCTGTTCCTTCCGCTCGAGGTGTCGGGAGTGGAGGGTACACTGGAGATCCACAACCGCTGGGGCCAGGTCATCTACAGCACGAACCGTATCGATGCGGGTTGGGATGGCCGCGTGCAGGGCCAGCTAGCATCCGAGGGCACGTACTACTACCTGGTCACTCCGGCAGGGGAAGGCGAAGCCCTGCACGGGCACTTCATGTTGTTGCGTTGAAGGTTCCTGAAAGGAGGCTATGCAGTAAAGTGCGCCATGGATCGGCTCACACCCGCCCCCCCTTGATCTCTTCCACCACCGCCGGATCCAGTAGCGTAGAGGTATCCCCCAAACTCTCCAGTTCGTTCTCCGCCACCTTCCGCAGGATGCGCCGCATGATCTTGCCACTGCGCGTTTTCGGCAACCCGCTCACGAACTGGATCTTATCCGGCTTGGCGATGGGGCCGATCACTTTCGTTACGGTAGCGAGGATCTCGGCGCGGGCTTGGTCGGGGTCGGTGATGGGTTTCTCGGCGATCACATAGGCGTAGATGCCCTGGCCCTTGATGTCATGGGGGTAGCCCACCACAGCGCTCTCCACCACCCATTCGCTTTCGTTGATGGCGTTCTCGATCTCGGCGGTTCCGAAACGGTGGCCGCTCACGTTGATCACGTCGTCCACACGACCGATGATCCGGTAACGGCCATCGCTATCTCGACGTGCGCCATCGCCGGTGAAGTAGTAGCCTTTGTAACTGCTGAAATAGGTCTGGCGGCAACGTTCGTGATCACCGTAGGTGGTGCGGATGATGCTGGGCCACGGGAATTTGATCGCGAGCAATCCTTCGACGTCGTTCTCAAGGATCTCCTTGCCGTCGGCGGTCAGCAGCACGGGTTGCACGCCGGGCATGGGCCAGGCGGCGTAGCTCGGTTTCTCGTCGGTGACACCCGCCATGGACGAGATCAGGATGCCGCCGGTCTCCGTTTGCCACCACGTGTCCACGATGGGGCAGTTGTTCTTGCCGATATGCTCCTTGTACCAATGCCAGGCTTCCTCGTTGATCGGTTCGCCCACACTGCCGATCACTTTCAAAGAGGCGAGCGAGTAGGGGTTCACGAAGTCGAGGCCTTGCGCCATCAATGAACGGATCGCGGTGGGCGCGGTATAGAAGATGTTGACCTGCTGTTTGTCGATCACCTGCCAGAAACGGCCGGCATCGGGGAAGGTGGGAACGCCTTCGAACACGAGGGAAGTCGCGCCAGCAAGTAGTGGTCCGTAGATGATGTACGAGTGCCCGGTCACCCAGCCCACATCGGCGGTACACCAGAACACATCCTGCTCTTCGTATTGGAACACGTTGCGGAAGGTGTAGTCCGTGTAGACCATGTAGCCGCCGCACGTGTGTACCACGCCCTTGGGTTTGCCCGTGCTGCCACTGGTGTAGAGNNTCGGTTCGGCGGGGCAGGCGCCGTCCACCTGCTTCAGTTCTTCGTGCAGCCAGACATCGCGGCCATCCTGCATCGTTACGGTATCACCGGTGCGCCGGGTCACGATCACACGTTTCACTCCGGGGCAATTGCGGAGCGCATCGTCCACGACTTTCTTCACTGGAATGGTCTTCGTGCCGCGCACCATACCGTCGCTGGTGAGCACGTAGGCGGCGTTGGCATCGAGAATGCGGTCTTCGATGCTTTGCGCGCTGAAGCCTGCGAACACCACGGAATGGATCGCGCCGATGCGTGCGCAAGCAAGCACCGCCATCACCAGTTCGGGGATCATCGGCATATAGATGCACACACGATCGCCTTTCTTCACACCGTTGCGTTTCAGCACGTTCGCGTAGCGGCACACACGTTCGTGCAACTCGCGGTAGGTGATGGCCTGCGCCGCTTCAGCAACGTCGTTCGGTTCCCAGAGGATCGCCGTCTTGTCGCCGCGTGTGGCAAGGTGCCGGTCCAGGCAATTCTCGGTGATGTTCAGCTTACCGCCCACGAACCATTTCACATCGGGCGCGTCGAAGTTCCATTCCAACACCGTATTCCACTTCTTGCGCCAGGTGAAGCGTTCGGCTTGTGCTGCCCAGAAAGATCCGGGGTCCCTTACGCTTTCTGCGTAGCTGGCTTCGTACTCGGCTTGTGTGCGGATGCGTTCAAGTGCCATGTCCGAAAAGTACGGACTGAGCACATGCGGGGATCAATGCTCGCTGCCCGTCCGGGAAGGCCGATCATGACCGGGCGAGAGCACCAACCCCATCTTGCGCCCTTCCTCGATCATGAGCGTCCAAGCCTGTTCCCGGTCGTTTTCGATCTTGCCGTCCAGGATCGCATCCTTGATCGCGGTCTTGATGTCGCCGATCGGCCGGCTGGGCGCGATGCCGAAGGCCTGCATGATGTCCTGCCCGGTAACAGGCGGTTGGAAGTTGCGCACGCGATCTTTTTCTTCGACCTCTTTCAACTTCTGCATCACCACCTCGTAGTTGCGCAGGTAGCGCTCCTTCTTCTTTTCGTTCTTGCTGGTGATGTCCGCCCGGCACAGGATCATCAGCGCATCGATGTCATCACCCGCATCGAAGAGCAAGCGGCGCACGGCGCTGTCGGTCACTTCTTCCTTGGTGAGCGCGATGGGTCGCAAGTGCAGCGCCACCAGCTTCTGCACGGACTTCATCTTCTTGTCCAACGGCGGTTTCAACCGGCGGAAAAGGAGTGGCACCATACGTGCGCCTTTGTCCTCGTGTCCGTGGAAGGTCCAGCCGTGGGCGGGTTCGAAGCGTTTGGTCTTCGGCTTGGCGATGTCGTGCAGGATAGCGCCCCAGCGCAACCACAGGTCGTGGCTTTTCTCGCACACATTGTCCAGCACCTACAGCGTATGGTAGGAATTGTCCTTGTGGCCGATGCCGTGTTCCTCTTCAGCGCCACTCAGTTCCACCAACTCGGGGAAGAGCTTTTGCAGCAGGCCACATTCGCGCAGCAGGATGAAACCGATGCTGGGCTTGGCCGTGAGGATGATCTTGTTCAGCTCGGTGTGGATGCGCTCCGCACTGATGATCTCCAGACGCTTCGCATTGCGCTTGATGGCATCGAAGGTGACGGGATCGATGGTGAAGCCAAGTTGATTCGCAAAGCGTACGGCACGCAACATGCGCAGCGGATCGTCGCTGAAGGTGATATCCGGATCCAGTGGGGTGCGGATCAAGCCTTGGTCCAAATGCAAAAAGGCCGCCGAAGGGATCCACCAGAGCGCCAAGACTGCCTTGGTTGAGCGAGATGGCCAGCGCGTTGATGGTGAAGTCGCGCCGTTCCTGATCGTCCTTGATGGTGCCCGGTTCCACCTCGGGCTTGCGACTGTTGCGGCTGTACCTCACTTTCCGTGCACCAACGAACTCCAAATGTTCATCGCCGGACATGAACATGGCCGTTCCGAAATTCTTGAACACATGCACCGGCTCGGCCTTCAACCGTTTCGCCACGGCTTGCGCGAAGACGATACCATCACCCTCCACCACGAAGTCGATGTCCTTGCAAGGCCTGCCGATCAAGCGGTCCCACACATAACCACCTATCGTGAAGGCCGGAATGCCTTGCGCCGCTGCTTCCTCCGCGACGGCCACGTACAGCGGCTCCTGCGCAGCGCCTTCGAGGCGGGCGGGGTCCACGGAGTAGCGGGTGGTGCGCATCGGGTCGAGGGAAGTAGAAGACCGGAACAGGAAAGAATGGAAGGCCTGCCGTGCTCCGGTGGGCGGCAAAAGCAGGACTCGTGCCTACGACCGCACCTGTACTGTGGCCCGAACAGAGGATAGCAGCATCAGGCCTACGCCGCAGGGCATGAGCGCGGAGGCGAGGAACATGTGCCAGTAGTGTCCGGATATCATACCCCAGCCGGCCCAGAAAAAGGTGCCTTGTACGAAGAGCAGGAGCTCGGAAAGGAGGATGCCGGCAATGAGGAGCCCGAGGCCCATACGCGCGAGGCCTTGTCGCAGATCGCACCAAGTGTAGACCACCGCATAGGCAAGCAGGAGCATGGTCATGGTGCCCAAGGTGTTCAGGTGGATGAAGCCCATCACATAATGGCGAATGGTGAAGGCCATGACGGCCACGCTGGGCACGGCCACCGAAGCTTGGACCAGCACTTTAAGGGCCATGGAAACAAGTGCGATCCCGACCAGAACCCTGGCCCACTTGGGGAGCTGGTCATGCGCTGAGGC
This sequence comes from Flavobacteriales bacterium UBA7690, assembly GCA_002482775.1. Classification (GTDB taxonomy): domain Bacteria; phylum Bacteroidota; class Bacteroidia; order Flavobacteriales_F; family PHOS-HE28; genus PHOS-HE28. Next base: position 93,629 of record DLGQ01000045.1, read on the forward strand.
CTCGAAGCGTCGCAGAAGCGCGAGTGTGCGTACTGCAGCCCAAACCTGTAGTGCCACGGCTACGGAAACGGTGGCGAAGACGGCGGGGTGGGGTTCACTCCACGCAATGGCCAGCGCATAGGTGAGCATGGCCGAGGCGATCCAGAGGGCCAGGGTGAGGCGGTCCATATGGAGTTGGAAGCCTTGACGTTCGGCCCAGCGCGCGCCGATGGCCATGGCGGCGAACCAGAACCAACCGTTGAACTGGAAGTGCAGGAAGAACTGCACGGCCCAGTAGTAGATCTCCTTCCCCTGGTTGCCCGTGGCGATGATGGGCCCGATGGCCAGTACACCCAGCGTGGACAAGCCGAAGAGCACAATGGCCCATCGCGTTAGGCGGCCGCTGCCGGTGGAAGGCCAACTGCGGCTGGTGCGCCACAGGATGGCGAGCACCCAGAAGGCCAATACCATGTGCACCGTGGAGGCGCTGATCGAGACAACCCCGTAGCCTTGGACGGGGAAGCTGATGAGCATTAGGAGGACGGCGCCCTGCAAGCCGCGAAGCAGGTATCGCAGACCATTGGTGAGGGTGCCATGCCCGCCGTCGTGGATCAGCACCACCACGGTACCGATGAACAGCCAGCCCAGCAGCGCCGCGTGGGAGTGGCCATGCAACCACGGCCGGAACCGCACAAGAGGGATCTCCCAAATGAACATGCCACGCAGCACCACGCCGATGATGGCCGCGAGGAAAAGATCGAGGAAGGCGATGTGGAACCAGCGGGAAAGGGGATCCTTGGTAGTGGGCACTGGTTGCTCAGGTTGGGCGGTCGTCACGGTCAGCGGCGAAGGTCCGGAACGTATATCAGGAGGAAGATTGATAAATATCATGTAACGGATAAATAAGTCCGATGATATTTGTCACATCCGATCAACACCATCAAATATGATCACTCCATGAACACCAAGTATCTCCTCGGGATCTCCGTTGCTCTTGCGATCTGTGCCATGACTGCCTGCGGGGGTGGCGGCGAAGCACCTTCCGGGCCTCCTGGCACTAGCGGACAAGCACCCGCTGCTGATGTGGGGGCGGTGAAGAGCGCCGCGAACATGATCACGGCGGCCGACATCACGCTGGGCGACATCGACAAGGACATGGCGGCGAAGGGCCAGGCCACCTACGATGTGAAGTGCCAGGCCTGCCACAGCACCGGTCCCAACCGCGTGGTGGGACCCGGTTGGAAGGGTGTGACGGAGCGCCGCAAACCTGAGTGGATCATGAACATGATGCTGAACATCGACGTGATGCTCGAGACCGACCCCGACGCCCAGGCGCAATTGGAGGCATGTCTGGTGCGGATGCCCAACCAGGGCCTGAGCAAGGACGAGGGCCGCGAGGTGCTCGAATTCATGCGCACGCTTTGATGCCATAAGACGACGAATCCCCACACCAAAACCCAGACCATGAAACGACCGCTTTTAATGACCGGCACCACCTTGGGCGTCATCGCAGGGACCTTCCTGCTGATGAACAGCCTGCCTGGTTGCCGCCCCTCGGGTACCACCAAGAGCGTGGTGACCGGTGATGCCGCCTCCCGTGTCTATGTGGCACCAGGAACCCACGATGAGTTCTACAACTTCGTAAGCGGTGGCTTCAGTGGCCAGATGGCCGTGTACGGCATCCCCAGTGGACGCCTTCTGCGCGAGATCCCCGTGTTCAGCGTAGATCCCGAGAGCGGCTACGGCTACAGTGAAGAGACCAAGGGTATGTTGAGCACCACCCACGGCTTAATCCCCTGGGACGACAGCCACCATTCGGAACTGTCGCAGACCGATGGTGTTCCCGATGGCAAGTGGTGCTTCATCAACGGCAACAATACGCCGCGCATCGCGCTGATCGACCTGGGCACCTTCCGTACAGGCAGTATCATCGAGATCCCCAACAGTGCGGGAAACCACAGCTCGCCCTTCACCACGGGGAACAGCGAATACATCGTGGCCGGCACGCGCTTCAGCATTCCCATGGGCGATGAGGCAGCGCGCGATGTGCCCATCAAGACCTACAAGGAGAACTTCAAGGGCAACGTGTCCTTCATTCATCCCGAACCGGAGACCGGTAAGATGAGCATCGCTTTCCAGATCGTGACCCCCGGAGTGAACTTCGACCTGAGCCACGCCGGCAAGGGCCCCAGCGAGGGCTGGTTCTTCTTCAGCTGCTACAACACCGAGCAAGCTTACAGCTTGTTGGAGGTGAACGCCAGCCAGCGGGACAAGGACTTCATCATGGCCGTGAACTGGAAGCTGGCCGAACAGCTGGCCAAGGAAGGCAAAGGCAAGCGTGTGCCCGGCAAACACCACAGCAACTGGTGGAACCACAAGACGCACAGCACCGAGACCACCGTGTACGATGACGTGCTTCAACTGGACCCCAAGGACCACCCCGGACTGTTGTACTTCATGCCCTGTCCCAAGAGCCCGCACGGCTGTGATGTGGACCCCACGGGCAAATACATCGTGGGTAGCGGCAAGCTGGCTGCTTTGATCCCGGTGTTCAGCTTCGAGAAGATACAGAAGGCCATTGCGGCGAACGATCTGGAAGGCGACTTCGCCGGTATCCCCGTGCTGAAGTATGAAAGCGTGCTGCACGGCGAGGTGAAGAAACCCGGTCTGGGGCCATTGCACACCGAGTTCGACGACAAGGGCAACGCCTACACCAGCTTCTTCGTGAGCAGCGAGATCGTGAAGTGGAACGTGGAGAAACTGGAGGTGTTGGACCGCGTGCCCACCTACTACAGCATCGGTCACCTGAGCATACCCGGTGGTGATAGCAAGAAGCCCTGGGGCAAATACGTGATCGCGTACAACAAGATCACCAAGGACCGCTACCTGCCCACCGGTCCCGAGCTCACACAGAGCGCGCAGATGTACAGCATCGATGGGGACAAGATGGAACTGCTGCTGGACTTCCCCACCACGGGTGAGCCACACTACGCTCAGGCCATCCCTGCCGAGTTGGTGAAGCCACGCGAGGTGAAGTTCTTCAAGATCGAAGAGAACGAGCACCCCTTCGTCGCCAAGGGTGAGAAGGAGACCAAGATCGAGCGGCGCGGCAAGGAGGTACACGTGTGGATGACGACCATCCGCTCGCACTTCGCACCGGACAACATCGAAGGCATCAAGCTGGGTGACGAGGTGTACTTCCACGTGACAAACCTTGAGCAGGACTGGGACGTACCCCACGGGTTTGCGATCAAGGGAGCCGCCACGGCCGAGCTTCTGCTCATGCCCGGCGAGACCCAGACCCTGAAATGGGTGCCCACCCGTGTGGGGATCACACCCTTCTATTGCACGGACTTCTGCTCCGCCCTCCACCAGGAGATGCAGGGCTACATCCGGGTATCACCGGCCAACAGCTCGGTGCCGCTGACGGCGCAGACCGTCTCTGTGGATGCTGAACTGTAAATGCAGGTAACGGTGGTGAGGGTGGTAAGGGAGGTGATGGAACACCCACCTTCACCACCCTCGCCTTCTTACCGCCATCTCTTCTTCTTACCTCACTTGTGCCCATGAAGCCCATCTCCCGGATAATGATCGCCGTGGCCGCACTGGCTCTGTTGGTGCTGCTTTTCGTGCCCATCTGGCGTATCGACCTGCAGGCGCCCCAGTATCCGGAAGGGCTGTTCATCCAGATCTACGCCGACCATTTTGCCGGTGATGTGGAGAAGATCAACGGTCTGAACCACTACATCGGCATGGGTACCATCCACGACGAGATGTTCCCTGAGTTCGTTTATCTGCCCAAGGTGCTCATCGGACTGGCCGTCTTTGGCGTGCTCGCAGCCGTTTGGGGTAAGCGGCAGGGGCTCTTCGCGGGCCTGATCACCCTCACGGTCTTCGGGCTGTGGGCGCTCTATGACATGTACAAGTGGGGCTACAGCTATGGCCACGACCTGGACCCGCGCGCGGCGATCAAAGTGGAAGGCCAGGCATATCAGCCGCCCTTGATCGGCCACAAGAAACTGCTGAACTTCGATGCCTGGTCCACGCCGGATACCGGCGGCTGGATATTGTTCGGTGTACTGGCCCTGCTGGCCGGGGTGTATTTCCTTGAACTTCGTCGGAAGAGACCGGCCAAGCCCATAACTGCATGATGCGCATGAGTTCCTTCATCTTGTTCCTCGCCCTTACGTTGCTGTCGTGTACGCCCACGGAACCGTCCATTGATTTCGGGAAGGCCGAGTGCGCGCACTGCCGCATGAACGTGGTGGACCGCCAGTTCGGTGCCGCACTGGTCACGGAGAAGGGCCGCCAGTACGTGTTCGATGATGTGTCGTGCATGGTGCACTTCGTGGAGAAAGGCACGGTGGCGGAAGGGCAGGTGAAAGCTTGGTATGTGTGTGATCATGCAAAGCCCGGCACCTTGATCGATGCCACCACGGCACTTTACCTCCATGGGCCGGCATTCCGCAGTCCGATGCGGGGTGATGTGGCCGCCTTTGGTGGTGAACAGACGCGGAACGCCGCAGCCGCCCAAGGCAACGCGCAAACGATGGACTGGAAGGCCGTGCGCCAACTGCTGGCCGAGTGAGCACAAGAGGATGAGGGAACTGCTGATCCTGCTGCTGGCCTGCCTGAACGTAGCGCATGTAGATGCCCGCACATGGCGGTACCGAAGCGGTGATGGTGCTTCGTTGCAGACCGTGATCAACGGAACTGCTGCGGGCGATACCGTGCTTGTGGAAGGCACTGTGAGCGAGGGCAGCATCCGGGTTGATCGTCCGTTGGTGCTGCTGGGCGGTGCCGATGCTGTGATCGACGGCGGTGGGGAGAATGACGCGCTGCTGATCACCGCCGACCACGTGACGGTGAAGGGCTTCACCATCCGAGGCTCGCGACGCAGTAACCTGGACGACATGTCGGGCATCAAGGTGAACGAGTGCCGGGGCGTGGTGATCGCGGACAACTTCATTGACAAGTGCTTCTTCGCGATCTACCTAAGCGGTGTCAAGGATGCGCTGATCGAGGGCAATACCGTGCTCGGCGAGCCGGGGGAGGAGGACCACATGGCCAACGGCATCCACCTGTGGAAGTGCAGCAAGGCCACCATCCGCAACAACCGGATCGAGCACCACCGCGACGGCATCTACTTCGAGTTCGTGACGGACTCGCACATCACCGGCAACACCTCGCTGCACAACCTGCGCTATGGCCTGCACTTCATGTTCAGCCACCGCGATGCTTATGAGGACAACCATTTCGAGGATAACGGTGCCGGCGTTGCCGTGATGTTCAGCAAGGAGATCGCCATGCGCCGGAACCGCTTTCTGGCCAACCGGGGCGCCAGTGCCTACGGGCTGCTGCTGAAGGAGATCAACGACGGTGAGATCGAGGACAACACCTTCCAGGACAACACGACGGGCATCATGATCGACGGCTGCAACCGCATCAACGTGCGCGACAACGAGTTCCGACTGAACGGCTGGGCGCTGCGGCTCTTTGCCAACGCCCTCGACTGCGACTTCCAAGGGAACACCTTTGCCGGCAATACCTTCGATGTGAGCACCAACGGGTCGCTGATCCCCAACACCATGAGCGGCAACTACTGGGACCGCTACGCGGGCTACGACCTGGACCGCGATGGTCATGGCGATGTGCCGCACCGTCCACTGGGTTTCTTCACCCTGCTCGTGGAGATGCAGCCCTACGCCATGGTGTTCTCCCGCAGCCTCTTCGTCTCGCTGCTGGACCGTGCGGAGCGCCTGATCCCCTCGCTGACGCCCGAGAGCATGAAGGACGATCGTCCTCTGATGCGCCCACCGGTGCGAAAGAGCCAAGCGGTCGCCGTGGTGAACAAGAGGCTGTTCCCTCGTTCAGCATTCGTCTTTTTTCATCCATCATTTTTCAATCAAGCTGGGATGGGGCAGAATGAAAAATGGAGAACACCAGAGCATTCCGTGGTTCTCGGGCATCCATGCATCTTCCCCCTTGGAGGTCTCCAAAACACCCATGGCTGAAGCACGCATCACCTACCACGGTGTGGGCAAGCGCTACGGGAAGCTGTGGGCCTTGCGGAAGGTGGAGTGCGCGTTCCATGCCGGAGAGGTGGTGATGCTGATCGGCCCGAACGCCAGCGGCAAGACCACCCTGATCAAGAGCCTGCTGGGTCTGGTGAGTCCCACGGAAGGACACATCACGGTGGATGGCCAGGTGATCGGCAGCGATCCTGCGTATCGCAGGTCCATCGGCTACATGCCGCAGATCTCGCAGTTCCCGGCCACGCTCACCATCGGCCAGTTGCTGGAGATGATGGCCGACATCCGCGAGCTGCGTGCGGACGAGGTGGAGGACAGTTTGGTGGAGGAATTGGGCCTGAGCGCCCAGCTGGACAAGCGGCTCTCCACCCTCAGCGGTGGCACCAAGCAAAAAGTGAGCGCGGTGCTGGCACTGCGCTCGCGGCCCAGCATTTTGGTGATGGACGAACCCACGGCAGGGCTGGACCCGGTCTCCTCCAAGCGAGTGTTGCAACGTGCGGCCGCCGTGCGCGATACCGGTGGTACGGTGCTCATCACCTCACACCTGATGGAAGAGGTCGAAGCGCTCGCCGATCGCGTAGCCTATCTGGAGGACGGCAACCTGAAGTTCCTGCTGCCGGTGCAGGAGATCCTTTCATCCACGGGATGCACGCGGCTGTCCGAAGCGCTGCCAAGGATGCTGGAGAGGAGCACCCTCGAAGCGGTGTAGTAGCTCTTCCAACTCCCAACCCGACCAACACACAACTCCCAACTGTCACCCCAACTTGCTAAAGGTCTTCAAATACACCCTGATCGATCTGGCGCGCAACCGCTTCGTGCTGGGCTATGCACTGCTGATGCTGCTGGTGGCTCAGGGCCTGTTCGTGTTGGAGGGCGACCCCACGAAGGCGCTGCTGAGCCTGGTGCAGGTGGTGATGGCTTTGGTGCCTTTGATCGCTTTGGTCTTCACGGTGGTGTACATGTATGACACGCTGGAGTTCACGCAGCTGCTGGCGGTGCAGCCCATTCGGCGCAGTGCCATCCTCGGTGGGCAGCTGCTGGCTTTGGCTGCAGCGCTACTATTGGCGCAGGCGATCGGGCTGGGTCTTCCCCTGTTGGTGCATTCGCCCACGGTGGCGGCGCTGGTTTTGTCCCTCTCGGGCTCGGTACTGGTGCTGGTGTTCGCCGCGCTGGGTGCCCTGATCGCGTTGAAGCAGCGGGAGAAGGCACGTGGGGTGGGTGTGGCACTGGCCATCTGGTTCCTCTTCGTGCTGGTGTACGATGCGCTGCTGATGTGGGGCATGTTCACGCTCAGCGACTATCCCATCGAGCCCTTCGTGGTGCCGCTGGCGGGCATCAACCCCATCGACCTGGCGCGCATCATGGTGATGTTGCAGGTGGACCTGGCCGCCATGATGGGCTACAGCGGAGCTATCTACAAGAACTTCTTCGGCAGTGTAGGTGGCACGTTCGCGGCCGCGCTGATCCTCGCGCTATGGGTCGCGGTGCCCGTGCTCTTCGCCTTCCGCGTGTTCCGCCAGAAAGACCTTTGAACCAAGTGGTCATGAATATCCCTCCATCTCCATCCACCATTCTGTTCGGTCTGTCCATCCTCTTCTCTGCCTGCGGGCCTGGGAATGACGAACAGCCTGTGGACAGCGCGCACAGCACGGATGCGGCAACGGCTGCGCCGGACAGTGCAGCGGGACCTCTGCTGGAACTGAACAATGGCCAACGCTGGGTGGTAAGCCCGCCGATGTTGATCCCTATCCGACGCATGCAGCAGCGGATCGCCGCAGCCGTTGTGACCGATGCGGCCACAGAGCTGGACCACGCTGTCCTGGCCGATAGCCTGTTCGTGGACATTGATGCATTGGTGGCGGGCTGCACCATGGAAGGCAAGGCCCACGCGGAGCTGCATGACTGGTTGATGCCCCACATGCAACTGGTGCAGGACCTGGAGAAGACCACAGACACCGTTCAAGCGAGGAAGATCCTCGAGGAATTGGCTGCTTCCTCGGAGGAGTTCGATCGGTACTTTGAATGAGGAGCACATTTCCGGTAAGACTTGACGATCATCATGTGCGGATATCATGAACAGGATGAAATTGTCCCCTGTAAACCGAACTAACCGACCATGAAGATCCCGATGAAACCAAAGTGGACACTGGGTGTCCTGTTGCTCCCCTTTCTCGTTGCCTGTGGCGGAGGGGCTGCGGAGCCTTCTGCCGATGCGCCCGCAACGACCAGTGAGCCCGGTGCCGGACAGAGCGCCGTGGTGGATGAGATGAGCACACCCACCGTGGTGGGAGTAGCATCGAAGTCGCCGGACCACAAGACCCTGGTGGCCGCCGTGCTGCACGTGAAATACCAGGACGTGCTCTCCAACGCGGGGCCGTTCACCGTCTATGCGCCCACGGACGCCGCCTTCGCCGCGCTACCCGAGGGAACACTGGAAAATCTGCTGAAGCCGGAGAACAAGGCTACGCTGGAAGACATCCTGGAGTACCACGTGGCACTGGGCGTGTTCAAGACCGATGGTATGACCAACGGTCGTAGCGTGGGCATGGCGAACGGCGACAATGTGAAGTTCTCTATGGCCGAGGACGGCACCCAGATGGTGAACGACGCCAAGGTGCTGGGTTCCGTGGCCGCAAGCAATGGCTTGGTGGTGGTCATCGACAAGGTGCTGTTGCCACCGGCCCAGTGAAGAAGACCTGTGCCGGGCCGATCTGGGAAGATCGGACCGGAATTGGTGAAAGGCGACAAAGGCGTCCCAAGGGCGCCTTTGTTGTTGGGTGCTGGTGGTTTTGTCGTTCGACAACACCGGCACATCGATTCGACGCTGATCGCGATCATGTCACGAACACTTCGGTCGGGTCACATTCGCGCGCGATCCGTCTGACACCTTCCGGATCCCGTATACCATGAAGCACCGCACCATCATCGAACCCTTCCGCATCAAGAGCGTTGAGCCCATCGGCATCAGTACCGTCGAGGAGCGCACCGTGCAACTGGTAGCCGCGCATTACAACCCCTTCCTGCTGCGCTCCAAGGATGTGATCATCGACCTGATGACCGACAGCGGCACCAGCGCGATGAGCGCGCACCAATGGGCCGGCATGATGGAGGGCGACGAGGCCTACGCCGGTTCACGGTCGTGGGAGCGCATGGAACTGGCGGTGCAGGAGCTGACCACCATGGCGCACGTGCTGCCCACGCACCAGGGCCGTGCCGCGGAACGGATCATCTACGGACACCTGGGCGGGCCGGGCAAAGTGTTCATCAGCAACACGCACTTCGATACAACGCGGGCCAACATCGAGTTCAGCGGTGCCACGGCGATCGACATCCCCATCGCCGAAGGCAAGGACACCTCGCTGGAGCATCCCTTCAAGGGCAACATGGACCTTGATGCGCTGGAACGCCTGCTGGACGAGCACAAAGGCCAGGTGGGTGCGGTGATCCTCACCGTGACCAACAACAGTGGTGGCGGCCAACCGGTGAGCATGGCCAACGCGGAGGGTGTGGCAGAACGATGCCGCCGGCACAACGTGCTCTTCCTGTTGGACTGTTGCCGCATCGCGGAGAACAGCTGGTTCGTGAAACACCGCGAGCCGGGCATGGAAGGCAGGAGCTATCGGCAGATAGCACGGCAGATGTTCGCGCTGGCCGATGGTGCCGTGATGAGCGCGAAGAAGGATGCACTCGTGAACATGGGCGGCTTCCTCGCCCTGCGCGATGAGCGGGTCGCCGAGGCCTACACGAACCTGCTGATCATCACCGAAGGATTCACCACCTATGGCGGGCTCTCTGGCCGCGACATGGAGGCCATCGCCATCGGCCTGGACGAGGTCTTCGATCCGCATTACCTGGACTATCGCATCCGCAGCACCACGTGGCTGGGTGACAAGCTGCACGCGCTGGGCGTGCCGCTCATGCGACCGATCGGTGGCCATGCAGTGTACATCGATGCCAAGAAGCTGTACCCGCACATACCGCCGTACGAGTATCCGGGACAGGCACTGGTCTGTGAGCTCTATCGACTGGCCGGGGTGCGCAGCGTGGAGATCGGGTCCGTGATGTTCGGGAAGTATGCCGAGAACGGTGAACTGGTGCCGTCGTCCATGGAACTGGTACGCCTGGCGATACCCCGCCGCGTGTACACGCAGAGCCACATGGAGTACGTGGCGGAGACCTTCGAGGAGGTGATGCGGCAGCGGGAGAAGGTGCGCGGCTACCGCATCGTGAAGGAACCGAAATTCCTGCGTCACTTCACCGCCCATTTCGAACCCCTGTCGTGAATATGCCATCCACTGAAAAGGTCCGGGTCACCAAACGTTTCACCTTCGAGATGGCGCATGCGCTGCGCTGTCACGATGGGCTGTGCGCGAACATCCACGGGCATTCGTACGTGCTGGACGTCACCCTGCTCGGCACGCCCATCCACGCACCCGGCCATCCCAAGGACGGCATGGTGATCGATTTTGCCGACCTGAAGTCCATCGTGAAGGCCGTGGTTATCGACCGTTACGACCATGCCTTGGTGCTGCACGAAAGCGATCGCAGCGCCGTGGCCGCGGACCATGCCCTCTTCGGCCGCGTGCTGTTCACGCCCTGGCAACCCACGTGTGAGAACCTGTTGCTCGACATCGTGCGCACACTTCGGGAACGATCGCCTGCCGAAGCACCGCTCCACTTGGTGCGTCTTCAGGAGACCGCCACGAGCTGGGCGGAGTGGATCCAGGGTACGGGGTAGGGCTCAGCAGCGCCAAGCGGATCGTTCCGTCCAGCGGGTCAGGCTCTCTGGATCCTGCGCAATTCCTGTTCCAGTGCCTGCGCCCGCGGGAATAGGATGTTGTTCTCCAAGTGTACGTGCTTGTGCAGGTCCTGCTCGAACTCCTGCAACATGGCCATGGCCGTGGCGTAGGTGGTACAGCCGTCGGGTGGGTTGGTGTAGCCATTGCTCAATTCGGCGATGCGGCGGAAACGTTCGCCCTCGGCATCGTGGTCCTGCTCCATCATGGCGATGGGGTTGTGTACCGTGCCGAAGCCGGGTGTGGGCAGGGTGGTGCCGTGCTGCATCGCTTTCTCCAGCTGGTTGATGAAAGGGAAGAGGATGAGCTCCTCCTTCTTCATGTGAGCGGCCATTGCACCGGCACATTCGTGGAACTCGCGCTTGATGTCGAATAGTTCCGGGTGACGGTCGCCGTGCACTTTGCACAGCTTGTCCAGGAACTGAAGAAGGGTGATGGACCTGCTCTCCACGTAGCGGTGATGCACGCGTTCGATGTGTTCGATGAGGCGCCCCATGGTCCAGTTCCGGTAGTCCTCGTTGGTGTCGTTGTTCCGGTCCATGGCCTGCCGGAGTTCATGCTCCATGGTGGCCTGGTCGAGTCCGTTCTTGCGGCACACTTCTTCCAAGCTGCGTCCGCCGCGGCAGCAGAAGTCAATGCCGTGCTGGCTGAAGACGGCTGCGGTGCGGAAGTCGTCGGCGACGATGGAGCCGATGGTGCGTTCGGGTGAGATGGTCGGCGTGTCCATGGATGATGTTGATCAGATCGAATGAGGGTGCAAAACAACGGATAAAACTATCCGAAATACATGACCTTTGATAGGAACTCTGGTGGTCGTGGCCTAGTAGGTCCTTAACCGCGCAAGATCCCCTCCAGCTTATGGGGGGCCAGTATGCGGATCTCCCGGCCCACCGTCTTGATCACCTTCTTCTTTTGCAGCTCGGTCACGGCGCGGATGGTGCTCTCGTAGGTAGCACCCGCGTAGTCGGCAAGGTCCTGGCGGGAAGGGGTGAAGGCGAGGAGGTTCTTATCATCCGGGTCGAAGCCGAAACACTCCGCAGTGGCGCGCAGGGCCTTGGCCACACGCTGCAGCACGGTCATGTTCATCAGGTTCTTCACCTGTTCCTCGGAACGGCGCAGTTCCTCGGCCATGAAGAGCATGAAGTGGAAGCTGAACCCGGCGTTGGCGCGCAGCACTTCCAGGAAGAGCGGCATGGGGATCATCTCCAGCACACATTCACTGAGGGCCGTGGCCGACACCGTGTAGGTGAAGTCCATGCCGATGCCACGATGGCCCAGCACTTGGCCGTCGCGTGCAAAACGCAGGATGCGTGTGGAACCTGGTCCGAAGGAGCTGTGCACCTTGGCCTTGCCGGTGCGCATGATGTAGAGCTGGTCGGCCGGCTGCTTCTCCTTGAACAGCTGCTCGCCCTGAGCGAAGTGGAGCACTGTGGTGCGTTGCTCCATCAGCTTGCGCCATTCGGGACTGCAGTGCGCCGTGATCAACGTATCCAGCCGATCAGGTAAGGGAATGCGTTGCATGGTGGCCAAGATCCCAGTGGCGCAGCTTAGCGCACGTGCTTTATGGGGCGTGATGGACTAACGGTCCCGTTCATCAGGTCGTGAATACTGGTGCCTTCCAACATGGTGCGCAGTTTTTCGCGGACCTCCACGAAGTGGTCGTGCAGCGCACAGGGNNGTGGAAGGCCTAACCCACAGGCGGTGTAGATCGCATCTCCATCAATGGCATCCACAATGGCGCTGAGCTTCAGTTTGCGTGCTCGGACCGGTGTGAGGTTGAACCCACCGCCAAGGCCTTTCATGGAACCCACGAGCCCGGCGCGTACCAGTTTCTGTAAGGCTTTCGCAGTGAACGCCTCGGGGGTCCCGATGGCCGCCGCCACACTACGCACGGTGGCTTGTTCATCGGCCGCGGTCCGTTCGGCAATGTGCACAGTGGCGCGTATGGCGTATTCGCAGGCTTTGGAGAAGAGCACGGGATGGATTGTGACGCAAAGCTACCGGAAGCGCTGTGATCCCCTGGCGCTCCTGCCTACCTTTCGCACACGGTTCATAAGCCTGTTGAATAACCGCCGTTATAGGTGATGCAGGTCATGTGGAAGCCAGCGGATCGCGGTGGGTGCGGTGTAGAAGATGTTGACCTGGTGTTTGTCGATCACCTTCCAGAAACGGCCCGCATCGGGGAAAGTGGGCACGCCTTCGAACACGAGTGAGGTGGCACCGGCCAGAAGCGGACCATAGATGATGTACGAGTGGCCGGTTACCCAACCGACATCGGCGGTACACCAGAACACATCCTGCTCTTCGTATTGGAACACGTTGCGGAAGGTGTAGTCGGTATACACCATGTAGCCGCCGCAAGTATGCACCACGCCTTTCGGTTTGCCCGTGCTGCCACTGGTGTAGAGGATGAAGAGCGGATCCTCGGCATCCATCGTTTCAGCGGGGCAGTTGGCGTCCACCAATTCGGATTCGGTGTGCAGCCACACACCACGGCCATCTTTCATCTCCACGGCATCACCGGTGCGGCGGGTCACGATCACGCGCTTTACGCCGGGACAGTTGCGGAGCGCATCGTCCACCACCTTCTTCACCGGAATGGTCTTCGTGCCGCGCACCATGCCATCGCTGGTGAGCACGTATTCCGCGTTGGCGTCGAGGATGCGGTCTTCGATGCTTTGTGCGCTGAAGCCTGCGAACACCACGGAATGGATCGCGCCGATGCGCGCGCAGGCGAGCACCGCCATCACCAGTTCGGGTATCATCGGCATATAGATGCACACACGATCACCTTTCTTCACGCCGTTGCGTTTCAGCACGTTCGCGTAGCGACACACACGTTCGTGCAACTCGCGGTAGGTGATTGCCTGCGCCGCTTCAGCAATGTCGTTCGGCTCCCAGAGGATCGCCGTCTTGTCGCCGCGTGTGGCGAGGTGCCGGTCCAGGCAATTCTCGGTGATGTTCAGCTTACCGCCCACGAACCATTTCACATCGGGTGCCTCGAAGTTCCACTCCAGCACGGTGTCCCACTTCTTGCGCCAGGTGAAGGGTTCAGCTTGCGCGGCCCAGAATCCTTGTGGATCACGGACGCTTGCAGCATAAGCGGCTCGGTAGTCGTTGTTGGTGCGGATGCGATCGAAGGACATGGCGATGGTTCGCGTTGATGGAAGTCTCTTACAAGTATCGGCATTGCTCCGCTTCCGTGGTCAGAGGTCCGACGATCGTGTCGGAAGCCGGTCATATTCACCCTTGAATGCGAACAGCCCGAAGAGGAACAGCCCGATGGCGACCGGTATCGTGATCCCGACGAAGATGCTCCACTGGATCCATACGTCCGTTGCGGGTTTGTTGATGATCTCGACATACGCCATGATCCCCACCGCGATCAAGGCCGCGAATGCGAGCAATATCCACAGCAGACCAAAGGTGCGTTTGAGCTGGTCCATGTCAGTCGGCGATGTTGGTATCGATCCGGTTGCTGATGTACAATGCGCCGATGACCAGGCACACCGCCGCGATGGCGATCGGATACCAAAGACCTACCAGCACATCATTGTGGTACACGGTGGTTAGCAACGTCGCGATGAATGGCGTGAGACCGCCAAAGACACCGTTGCCGATATGGTAGGGCAGCGACATCGACGTGTAGCGGATCTTGGTAGGGAAGAGTTCAACGAGGAACGCCGCTATGGGCCCGTACACCATGGTGACGTACGCGATCATGATGAAGACGATCAGCACCATCAACCAGTAGTCTTTTGTACCAGGGACCTTCGTCACCTTGACGCTCTCTTTGATGGTCTCGCGGCCGTTCTGTGCGTAAAGCGTATCGGTCACTATCACTTCAAGGAGCATTCCATCGGTGTAGCTTCTTCTGGTCGTTCCTGTTCGAAGTTGGTCCTGTGAATCGGAGATGGGAGTTAGTGTCGAGGCGTACGTGCGTTGTTCTACGACCTCCCGTTTGCGTGACTCATCACCGAGGTCATTCAACGCGCCGAAGAGTGGGCGATAGGTGAAGATGGCCAGCGCCATGCCGGCGAGCATGATCCACTTGCGGCCTACACGATCGCTCCAACTGCCGAACACCACGAACAGCGGCGTTGCGAAGAGAATGGCCCAGATCAGGATGGTACGCGAGCTTTCGAAATCGACCTTCACCACGTTCTCCAGGAAGCTCTGCGCGTAGAACTGCCCTGTGTACCACACCACACCTTGGCCCATGGTGGCGCCGAACAGCGCGAGCAGCACCATCTTCAGGTTGCGTTTCTGAGTGAAGCTTTCCTTCAGCGGGTTGGTGCTCGTCTTGCCTTCGCTCTTCAACTTGGCGAACAGCGGACTCTCGTTCATCTTCAAGCGGATGTAGACACTCACGCCCACCAGCACGATGGAAAGCAGGAAGGGTATCCGCCAGCCCCAATCGTTGAACTTGGCGATCGAGGCAGCTTCGTCGCTATCGAGCGCATGCCGTGTGATCAGGATCACGCCGAGCGAAACGAAGAGCCCGAGCGTTGCCGTTGTCTGGATCCACGACGTGTAGAAGCCTCTTCTTCCGGCAGGCGCATGTTCTGCCACGTAAGTCGCAGCACCGCCGTATTCGCCGCCCAGTGCTAAGCCTTGCAACAAACGCAATACGAGCACGATGATCGGTGCTGCGAAGCCGATGCTTTCATAACTCGGCACCAGCCCGATACAGAACGTGCTACCACCCATGATGATCAGCGTGAGCAGGAAGGTGTACTTGCGGCCGACAAGATCCCCGATACGCCCGAACACCAGTGCGCCGAACGGCCTTACAATGAAGCCCGCAGCGAAGGTGGCCAGCACACTGAGCAACGCCGCCGTGGGGTTGGTCTTCGGGAAGAACTGCGTGGCGATCACCGTGGCGAGGCTGCCGAAGATGTAGAAGTCGTACCACTCGATCAGCGTGCCGAGCGACGATGCCCAGATCACACTGCGGATGCCTTTGGTGGGTGCTGGGTTGCCGGTCGCTTCCATAGTCCGGTGGGAAGATCGCTAACAATGTCCACCTGGCCGCGCGAAGCGTTCGTTGATAACGTGATGAGCGGTCGTGCGTGCGTGCTGGTGGCGAGCAAGTTCCGGGTGGTTTGCGCTACTTCGCAGCGCATGAACGCCAAGAAGATCCGTGAGTTGGCCGAGGAACGCGCCGGTTTTGGTTATTCGCGGCAGCACATCTTCGACGAGCTCATCATGCAGTATCCGGGCGAGAAGCCCGAGCAGTTGGCGAAGGTGGTCCGCTACGTTCCCTCACAAGCAGCCCGGTCGCAATTCAAGCCGTACCATCAAGCGTTGTTGGCTTGTATCATCGGTTACGGAGTACTTCAATTGATACGACCATTGCTGGCCGGTGAATTCGATAGCGGCTCTTGGACCAGTTTCCGGTTGATGCCGTTCGCGACCATCTTCCTGGGTATCGCTGTATTTCGTTACCGCGGCGAAGTGCTGCCCTGGCTGGCCTTCATCAACGGCCTTACAGCGTTCGCCGTGTTGAACGACCTATCGGAGTTGGCCAAGGGCAGCGTTGACCCATGGGAGTTCGGGCAGCATCTTTTGTCGTTGGCCATCGCAGGGTTGGCGTGGTACCTGTCCGTGCATATGTATCCGAAGTACACGGTGGACAAGGATCCGCTGGGGAACGCGCCACCGCGCATCCTCTTCCCACCAGAGCCGGGTATGTACCGTATGTGAGGCAGGTTCTACGGGACGATCATGCCCCAGTAGCCCAGTAATGCGAAGAAGGGCAGTAGTGCTGTTGCGCCGATCACCAAAAGAGGACGCGCGATGTTCCGCTTCATCCAAGCAAGGGACAGCGCAAGTGCGATCAGGGTGACAGGCAACCAAGCCAGGAAAGGATGCACATCACCCAAACCGAAGTAGAACACGCCTTCTTGCGTAAGGATGACACCGATCAACGGGAGTGCGGCGAGGCAGAACAGGAGCGACAGGAATAGCGGAAGTATTGGTCGGTCACGTTCCTTGCGCATCATTGCGATCAGCCGTACAAGAAGCATGATGCTGCCGACGAAGAGCCACAGCGCGAGGGCACCGGCGAATACGACGAGCGTCCAGAACAACCAGCGTTGGTGGAAAGGTGTGCTGTAAGCCTTCAACCGCTCGAACTCGGCATTCGCAGGGAACAGATCGGCCATCACCAGTGTGCGATCACCTTGGGCTAGTTCCGTCTTCAGGTCGAAAGGCAACATGTGTTGGAAGTCGTGGTAGAAGTAGAGGTACGCCTTTCCTGCGCCCGGGTCGAACAGGGTGCTGAAGATGGTGCCTTCGCCCATCTTCGATCGACAGGCCTGCATGACCTGCAACACGGCCGTGCCATGTTCAAGGGAAACCTCTGTTCCTTCGTTCAACAGCGCCCGTCCGGCCTGTAGGCGTGGTATCGGTATGGCATCCGGATCCGTGCAACTGCCCATGCGCCAGTTGCCTACCGCGAAGGTCGGGTCATTACCAAGCATCATGGTGTCGTTCTCCACGATCAGGTAGTCGCCATTGCGGTCCGCAAAGAATAGCATGGACCGGGTAAGCCAGCTGAAGTCGTAGGCACGTAGCACTGTTGCAGCTTCATGCACCGTGGCGCACGTGCGCATCAACTGCGGCATCAGGTCGTCGAAATGGACTTGCTTCCGTCCCGGAACAGGTGTCGCGTGATGCGGCTGGATGGTCAACCCGTCAAAGACCAGACCGGCCTCGTTCATGCCCAATTGGGGACCCATCTTCCGGAAAGGATGGCCGTTGAAGTGGTCGAAGTAGATGGCACCGTATCCGCCATTGCGACCCTGCTCGAAACGGATCTGGGAGTTGATGCTCCACGCGTCTTCGTTGTTGCCGATGAGCGTGCGGCCGTTGTGCGTGATCTTGAACACCGTGCAAGCGGGAGAGATCGTTGGCGCAGCGAAGGCAAGAACGAGAAGGGGTGAAAGCAGTATCCTAGGCATGTGTGGTACTTCAGGAATGCCGACCTCGGCCCCAAGTAACGGCAGCCTAGCTTCGTACCATGGGAAAGCGTGTTATCCTGACCGGTGCGACGGGCTATGTGGGAGAAGGTGTCCTGATCGAATGCTTGGCGCACCCTGCCATTGATGAGGTGTTGGTGGTAGGCCGCAAGAGTTGTGGGCGGACGCACCCGAAGTTGAAGGAGGTCCTGGTGAAGGATCTCTTCAGCATGGAAGACGTTGCGGATCATTTGCGCGGCTTTGATGCGTGTTTCTTCTGTGCGGGCATCAGTTCGGTGGGCATGAACGAAGCGGACTATACACGGATCACGTACGATGTAACGATCGCGTTCGCGAAGGCTGTACTTGCCGCATCGCCCGGTATCCAGTTCAATTACGTTTCCGGCGCAGCCACGGATGGCAGTGAACAAGGCCGCATCATGTGGGCGCGTGTGAAGGGCCGCACGGAGAATGAGATCGGTCGGTTGGGCTTCAAGCAGAGCTACAACTTCCGGCCGGGCATCATTAAGCCAAGTCCCGGACAGCGCAACCCGAAGACTTGGCAGCGGATCCTGGTTCCGTTCTTCGCCCTCTTCGTGCCGGGATCCACCTGTAGGATGGAAGAAGTCGGGCTCGCGATGATCAACAGCGTGCTGAAAGGCTACCCCATGCGCACCTTGGAGGTGAAGGACCTCAAGGTGTTGGCCAAGCGCTAGCGGGTTAGGGACCTATGTTCCCCAAGCGTAGCCGCTTCGGCATCGGCTACGTGCGCCTACCAGGACGTGTTCAACTCGCGCTTGTGGTCGCGTGGAACGGCACGGTCGGAAGCGGGTGCTGTTAGACCTTCTTTGCTGGTACAGCCGGTTCGATCACCACTGCAGCGGGATACTTCTCCTTCCAGTACGCGAAATTCTTCATGCTCTTGATCAGCACGATGGTGCGGTGGTCAAGCCGTACCCGGATGCAGTCCTCATCGGCTTGTGCCGGACGGAGCAACGTCTTTTCCTTACGAGGGTTGCTCATCGGCCCTGGATCAACTTGGTCAATGTGCGGTGCGCTAGTTGTAGGAAACTCCCGATCCGTTGGATAGAAGCCGTGAGAAAAGGGTGGAGGCCAACATGGTGGAGCTCGTGGCGACCGTACCGTTCCATCGCGTTCTCACGCTGCGCGATCCAGGTCTCCAACGGAATGGCAATGGCTTTGGGGCGGATATGGTCCATGTCGTCGTGCCCGAGGGCGTTGTTGTGTTCTTCCCGCAGAACCGGTTTCGCTTTCACCGGATGGTGAGAGAGTCACATCGGGAACACTGCTCAGAGGACCATCCCACTGCCGCACTTCGGCCGTGCCCACACAACAAGGGCCGCAGGGTCTTCGGAGATCCCGGCGCGTGAAGCCGGGCTTGCGTACAAGGTACGATGGTTTGAAAGGGAAGCGGTGCTCTTGCGTAGAATAAACTTCGCCGATGGGGCCATTGCAACGCTGGGCAGGAGGTTCAAGAACGGCAAGTTGAAGCTACAGCGCAGAAAGCGGTGTGCGAAGTGATCGACCTGTCGAAGATCTTTGCGGGATGGGACGACTGATGAGCATCCACTTCTTGGTCAGTTGTCTTACCGTTCTGGCCTCATGCCAAGGGGCTCGACCAAGAGGAGTAGGGACTAGTGAGCAAGAACTCACCGATTCGCTTGCGTTGATCGGCAAGACCGCCGACTTCAACGGCTTCGGTGTCGCGATCGTTGGCCCGGAAGGGGTGCGGTACTCGAACGGCTTCGGCCTGGCCGATGTGGCGAACAACATCCCGTACACGGAGAATACCGTGCAACCGATCGCTTCCATTTCGAAGACCTTCATCGGTTTGGCGGTGATGAAGGCGCAAGAACTGGGAAAGTTGAAATTGGATGATCCGGTTTCGAACTACTTGCCGTTCTCGGTGGTCAACCCGCATCATCCGGAAGTGCCGATCACCATACGGCACCTGGCCACCCACACGTCCAGCCTTGTGGACACCGATGACTACCTGCACCGTTCCTATGTGCTGGCCGACACCACGGACCTTGCTACGCACCTCGCCATGGATGTGGATGGTGTGCGTTTCAGCCCGCCAGCTGCATCCTTGTCGATGGAGGAATTCTTGCGCAATTACCTGGCAAAGGATGGTGCGTGGTACAGCGACAGTGCGTTCCTTTCCACGAAGCCCGGCGAGCGCTTCAGCTATTCCAACATCGGTGCGACATTGGCCGCACTGGTCGTTGAAACGGCCGTTGGAACACCCTTCGACAGGTTCACCCAGCAGTACGTTCTCGACCCCTTGGGCATGCGCGCTTCAGGTTGGCATGTGGAGGGCATCCCTGACACATTGCTTACGGTGCAGTACCGGGATCGCACTTCGCCGTATCCGCGTTATCGCTTGATCACCTACCCTGATGGCGGCTTCGCTGCGAGTGCTGCGGACATGGCCAAGTACATGGCCGAACTGGTCAGGGGGCATCGCGGTGAAGGCACTCTGTTGAGCAAAGCCGGGTATGCGGAATACTTCCGGGAGCAACTGACGGATGCGCACTTCGATGAACGGTCGACCGGCATGTTCGGGGATCACACCATCGGCATCTTCATAAGCTTCGATGCCCATGATCATGTGGGGCATACAGGTGGCGATCCTGGTACCATGTCCATGCTCTTCATCGAGCGCAAGACGGGTCTGGGGCGCTACTTCATCGTGAACACGGATCTGGAAGGCTACCAACACCACATCAAGGTATGGGAGCTGTTGGGNNTGGGGCGGTATGCGGAGAAGCTGGACCAAAGTCCTCAGCCCTGAACTTTTCCACTACCCGTACATGAACTCCTCCCGCACGATCTTGCCGTTGGCGGTGGTGTAGAGCGCCACCTCTTTCATGGCGATGCGCTGGCCGCTGGGTTTGTTGGTGATGTCCATGTGGAAGTGTACCGCGAACCGATCCTCCAACGGGTAGGGGCCTTCCACAGAAATGGAATGCACGTCGTGGTTCTCCGCCCACCAT
Source organism: Flavobacteriales bacterium UBA7690 (assembly GCA_002482775.1). GTDB lineage: Bacteria > Bacteroidota > Bacteroidia > Flavobacteriales_F > PHOS-HE28 > PHOS-HE28. The sequence continues at coordinate 114,415 of DLGQ01000045.1, forward strand.
TGCCCTTTGCCGATCACAGCTTGTTTTCCACGGGCGATGCGGTCCATGCCCGAAGGCCCGCTCGCTTCCACGCTCACGATATCATCCGCGTAAAGTTCCGTGATGGCTTCGTCGAATTTTCCTTGGCGGCAAAGTTCAACGAGGCGTATGCCGATCTCTTTGGTGTTCATGGGTGATCTGCGTTGGTCCAGAGCGCGGTGTGAATGGATGCTCCTCTACTGTTGATCGCCTAGCTGTGCTTCGTTCCTTTCTTCAGCAACTGAAGGCTGTAGAGGTCGGTTCGGCGATCGCGCATGATGCGTACGCTGCCGTGCGCGTTCAGTTCCTTCAGCAGGTCGCGGTCCACATCCACGATCAATGTCATCTCGGTATTGGGTGTGGCTTCGCTCTTGATGCCGTTGGTGGGGAAAGCGAAATCACTGGGCGTGAACACGGCGCTTTGGGCGAACTGGATGTCCATGTTCTCCACCTTGGGCAGGTTGCCCACGCTACCGGCGATGGCCACATAACATTCGTTCTCGATGGCACGTGCCTGGGCGCAACGGCGCACGCGCATGTAGCCGTTCTGCGTATCGGTAAGGAAGGGAACGAAGAGGATCTGCATGCCTTGCAGGGCCAGCAAGCGGGACAATTCCGGGAACTCCACATCGTAGCAGATGATGATGCCGATCTTGCCACAATCCGTATCGAACACGCGCACCTCATCGCCACCGGTCATGCCCCAGTACTGCACTTCGTTGGGTGTGATGTGGATCTTCTCGAACTTCTCCCAACTGCCATCGCGGCGGCAGAGGTAGCCTACGTTCTTCAGCAGATCACCATCGATCCACGGCATGGAACCGGTGATGATGTTGACGTTGTAGCGGATCGCGAACTCCACGAACTTGTCCCGCAGCGGTTCGGTGTGGCGGGCCAATCCGCGCATGGCGGCCGCTTCGCCCAAGTGGTTGTACTCGGCCAGTAGCGGAGCGTTGAACAGCTCGGGGAAGAGGCAGAAATCGGCCTGGTAGCTGCTCACGGCATCCACGAAGAACTCCACTTGATCGTAGAGCGCATCGAGGTTGGCCATGGTGCGCATCTGCCATTGCACCAGTCCCAGGCGCACCACCTCGTTCGCCCGGCCGGCGATCTTGGGCCGTTGATCGTGGTAGATGTTGTTCCACTCGATCAGCGTGGCGAACTCGCGCGAGCTGGTATCACCGGGCAGGTATCCGGTCATCACCTTCAGCACGTGGAAATCGTTGCTGAGCTGGAAGCTGAGGGTGGGGTCGTGCAGCTCCTTCATCTTCACCTTCTCGATGTATTCGCGCGGCTTAAGCTTGTCGGCGTACTGGGCATAATTGGGAATGCGTCCACCGGCAATGATCGACTTCAGGTTCAGCCGTTCGCACAACTCCTTGCGCCCTTCGTACAGTCGGCGTGCCAAGCGCATTCCGCGGTATCCGGGGTGAACGAAGATGTCGATGCCGTACAAGACATCACCAGCCGGATCGTGGGTGCTGAAGGTGTAGTTACCGGTGATCTGTTTGTAGGTGTGGTTGTCGCTGTAGAGGTCGTAATCCACCACGATGGAAAGCGCCACGGCCACCACCTGCCCATTCACCGTAACGCACAACTGACCGGCCGGGAACAGATGGATGAGCTTGTCGATATGGTCTTCCCGCCAAATGGCACTATCCATGTCGGGATAGGCCTCTTTCATGGTATCGCGCAGTTCAATGAAATCGCCCACCTTCAAGTGGCGTAGGCGGATGCGCATGTTCTTCGTCATGCGGACAAAGCTACCGTGATGGAGTTAAGGCTTCGGAACAGCGCGTGCGGACTTGCAGCGGTTGGACCGACCCGGCTGCTTTTGAGCCGGGGTACGCCCAAACACTTCCGCGTTCGCATCGTGCCCGGTACTTTCGCACCATGTCCTTCGTCCAAGCACCGCCCTACGTCCCCAAGAACAAGACCTGCCTGCCGGCAGGCAGGTCCGCGTCGTTGGTGCTTGTGACGTCCAAATAATCTGTGCAGACCCCATGACCGCCTTCGTTCAAGTTCTTCCTTATCAGCCCAAGCACAAGATCCGGGTAGTAACAGCGGCTTCGCTGTTCGATGGTCACGATGCCGCCATCAACATCATGCGGCGCATCATCCAGAGCACCGGCGCCGAGGTGATCCACTTGGGGCACGACCGCAGCGTGGAGGATGTGGTGAACACCGCGATCCAGGAGGACGCGCATGCCATTGCGATGACCAGCTACCAGGGCGGGCACACCGAGTACTTCAAGTACATGCACGACCTGCTGAAGGAGAAGGGCGCTGGGCACATCAAGATCTTCGGTGGAGGAGGAGGGACGATCCTGCCCGAGGAGATCAAGGAACTGCATGAATACGGGATCACGCGCTTGTACCATCCAGATGATGGTCGCGCGATGGGCCTGCAGGGCATGATCAACGACATGCTCGAAAAGGCCGACTATGACCTGAGCGACAAGCTGAACGGCGAAGCCAAGAAGCTGAGCCCCCGGAACTGGCCGGCCATCGCCAAGCTGATCAGCACGGCGGAGAACCATCCGGAGGTGTTCAGCAAGATCGCCGACGAGATCCACAAGAAGGCCGAAGCGAGCAAGGCGCCGGTGCTGGGCATTACGGGCACGGGCGGAGCGGGCAAGAGCAGCATGGTGGATGAGTTGATCCGCCGTTTCATCCTCGATCAACCGACGAAAACGATCGGTGTCATTTCCGTGGACCCGAGCAAACGCAAGACCGGCGGCGCGCTGCTGGGCGATCGCATCCGCATGAACAGCATACGCGGGGAGCGCGTGTACATGCGCAGCCTGGCCACGCGCCAGAGCAACCTCGCGCTGAGCAAGCACGTGAAGGAGGCCGTGGATGTGTTGAAGGCCGCGGGCTTCGACCTGATCATCCTCGAAACGAGCGGCATCGGCCAGAGCGATACCGAGATCCTCGACCACAGCGATGTCAGCCTCTACATCATGACGCCGGAGTTCGGCGCGGCCACGCAGCTGGAGAAGATCGACATGCTCGACTTCGCCGACGTGGTGGCCATCAACAAGTTCGACAAGCGCGGTGCCCTCGATGCCGTGCGCGATGTGAAGAAGCAGTACAAGCGCAACCACCAGCTGTGGGACGCCGACGATGACACGCTGCCGGTGGTGGGCACCATCGCCAGCCAGTTCAACGACCCAGGCACCAACAACCTGTACGTGCGGTTGATGGAGACGATCAAGAAGAAGACCGGCGTCGACTTCCACAGCACCTTCCACGCACACGACGAGATGAGCGAGAAGGTGTGGATCATCCCGCCCGCGAAGAGCCGCTACCTCAGTGAGATCAGCGAGAACAATCGCCGCTACGATGCCCATGTGCGGAAGCAGGCGGACATCGCGGACAAGCTATACGGGCTGTATAGTGCGGTGTTGACGTTCGGGGGTCCGGATCTGACCCTCAACCCCAACCCCTTCTCCCAAGGAGAAGGGGCTACCTCCGACCAGACTTCCGGAGGCGCGCATTCCTCCCTCTCCGTGGGAGAGGGCCGGGGTGAGGGGCATTTGAGCGCACTGATCAACAAATTCAACGAACTCAAAAAGGACCTCGACCCGCACCTCTGGTCCATGCTCACCGGTTGGAAGACCGAAGAGGAGAAGTACAGTGGCGAATTCTACACCTACCTCGTGCGTGGCAAGGAGATCAAAGTCCCCAACCACACCGAGAGCCTCAGTCACCTGAAGATCCCGAAAGTGGCGCTGCCCAAGTTCCGCAGCTGGGGCGACAAGGTGCGCTGGGCCATGCAGGAGAACACGCCCGGCTTTTTCCCCTACACCGCGGGCATCTATCCCTTCAAGCGCACCGGCGAGGATCCCGCACGCATGTTCGCCGGCGAAGGCGGACCGGAACGCACCAACAAGCGCTTCCACTACGTGAGCCAGGGCCTGCCCGCCAAGCGCCTCAGCACGGCGTTCGACAGCGTCACGCTCTACGGCCACGACCCCGGTCGTCGTCCGGACATCTATGGCAAGGTGGGCAACAGCGGTGTGAGCATCTGCTGCCTGGACGATGCCAAGAAGCTCTACAGCGGCTTCGACCTGTCAGCCCCTACCACCAGCGTCAGCATGACCATCAACGGTCCGGCACCCATGCTGCTCGGCTTCTTCATGAACGCCGCCATCGACCAGAACTGCGAGAAATACATCCGTGAACACGCATTGGAAGCGGAGGTTGAAAAGAAGATCGCGGAACGCTGGGAAGCCTCTAGCCGCAAGCCACTAGCTTCTAGCTCGAAGACGCAACAAGCTAGTGGCTCGAAGCTAGCGGCTAGTGGCTCGCGTCCTCGCTATCACGGAGAAGTACCTGCGGGAAACGATGGACTGGGATTGATGCTCCTCGGCATCACCGGCGACCAAGTCCTCCCCGCCGACATCTACGCCAAGATCAAGGCCGACACCCTCGCGCAAGTGCGCGGCACCGTCCAAGCTGATATCCTGAAGGAAGACCAGGCGCAGAACACC
>DLGQ01000083.1:0-2794 GCA_002482775.1 Flavobacteriales bacterium UBA7690
CTGCGCGGACGCGAGGAAGGGAGAAGCCAACAACAGCCCCGCCGTTAGACATCTGATCAGCGCCACCCGGTTCATGGCAATTGCCAATCGATGGCGGCTTTGCCTTGGGCCACCAACAGTTCGTTCACCTTGGAGAAATGGCCACACCCGATAAAACCCCGGTACGCCGAAAGGGGAGAGGGGTGCGGTGCTTGGAGGATGTAGTGGCGGTCGGCATCGATCAGGGTCGCCTTTTGTTGTGCATACTTCCCCCAGAGCAAGAAAACCACCCCGCGATGGTGTTCCGAGACAGCACGGATCACCGCATCCGTGAAACGCTCCCACCCCTGGCCTTGGTGCGAGCCCGCTTCACTGGCGCGAACGGTAAGGGTGGCATTGAGAAGCAATACACCTTGTTCCGCCCAGGAGGTGAGGTCGCCATGCGCAGGCCGTGGTAGGCTCAGGTCGCGTTCCAGTTCCACGAACATGTTCTGGAGCGAAGGCGGCGCTGGGATCCCCGGCGGCACCGAGAAGCAAAGCCCGTGCGCCTGATCGGGCCCGTGGTAGGGGTCTTGCCCCAGCAACACCACACGCACCTGCTCGAACGGGGTTTTGTTGAAGGCCGCGAAAATGTGCCGAGCCTTCGGGTAGACGGTATGCGCCGCCCGTTCGGCCACAAGGAACGACTTCAATGCCGCGAAGTACGGGGCTTGGAACTCGGCAGCCAGTGCTTCGTACCAACCCTCTCCAATATCGGGGCGTGCGGCTACGTTATCTGGGTGTGGCATACGGTCCCGAAGATCGACAAACAGCGTGTTGGAACATTTTTGAAGGCATTCTCGTTAAGCAGGCTAACTTTGTCGGGTAAGGTCCCGTAGAACGCATTCGAACCTGATAAAGATCAAACGAACGAACGATGAAAAAGGTGTTCCAGATCATCGCTGTGGTACTTGTGGCTAGCGCTATGCTCACCGCGTGCAGCTCTTCACATTCCTGCCCAGCTTACGGCAAGGTGCATAATGTGCCGGCCGGAAAGCCAGCCTGATCGTTCCGTCGTAATCCGTTGAATTCCAGCCCGGACCAGTGGTCCGGGCTTCGTTATGTCCATATGTGGCCTAGCGGTAGGTGAAGTGGACATCCTGCACCAGATCTGCGCGAAGGCTGCGTGCCACGGGGCAGGTGTGGGCGGCGTTCTCCAAGATGGCTTTTTCCCGTTCGCCCAGCCCGGCACCCTCCATTTCAAGGTGTACCTCAATGCGCTCCACCTGGCGCGGCGGCGGGGTCATGTGCTTCACCACCCGGGCGGTCAACCCCACCAACGGTATGCCCTTGTCGCGCGCTGCGATACCCATGATGGTCATCATGCAGCTGGCCAGGGAAGAGGACAAAAGTTCGCTCGGGGAGAAGGCTTCACCCTTGCCTTGGTTGTCCAACGGTGCATCGGTGATCACCTGTTTGCCGCTGCGCACATGGGTGGCTTCGGTCCGTAGGTCTCCGAGGTAAGTGACTTTCGCGGTATCCATGTGTTGCCTTGTGGGGTACTGTGGTGGGCCAAGGTAGCGTTGGGGTCGTAGCTTTGTTGGCGTATCAATGCGGTCATTCCTCCACCTGGCCTTCCTCCTGTTGATCCTGCCGGCGGCCCACGCCCAGCAGACGATCTATGAGGAAAGCCGCGTGCCGTACAAGAAGGAGGTCTACGGCGGTATCCTGTTGCACGGCGATGGATGGGGCCTTCAGTTCTACCATGCGAAGTACAACACCGCCCGCGACCGTCGCTTGTTGGGCGTGGAGATCGTGGGTATGAAGCATCCCAAGGAGGTGAAGAGCTTCAACCCGTACTACGAGGATTCGCGTGGGTACTTCTACGGCAAAGCGAACTCGTTGATGATCGTGCGGCCCACCTACGGACGCAAATGGCAGATCACCGATAAGATCCGCCGCTCGGGGGTTGAAGTGAATTTCATCTGGGGCGTTGGTCCTTCGCTGGGGCTGGCGAAACCGGTGTATTTGCAGATCGGCAAGCCGGATCGGATCCCGTACGAGAGCATCGTGGTGGAACGCTATGATCCTGCTGTGCATGATGTGCAGAACATCTATGGCCGTGCCACTTGGTTCAATGGGGTGAACGAAATGAAGGTGAATGCAGGAGCATTCGCGCGTGTGGCGTTCAGCTTCGAATACTCTGGCCAAGTGACCGGTCTGAAAGGCATTGAAGTGGGTGCCACGATGGATGCCTACCAGAAGACGATCCCGATCATGGCCGAGTTGGAGGGTGTGCAGAACAAGCAGCTCTTCTTCGAATTCTATTTGGCCCTGCAATTCGGCAAGAAATACACGTGATGAGCGAGAAGGGAGTTGTTGTGGAGACCGTGGAGCGCGTGCGCAAGCCCGATTGGTTGCGGGTGAAATTGCCCATCGGCGAGAACTACCGGAAGGTGGCCAGCATCGTCAGCGAGCACAAGCTGCACACCATTTGCCAGAGTGGCAACTGCCCCAACATGGGCGAATGCTGGGGCGCAGGTACGGCCACTTTCATGATCCTCGGCAACGTGTGTACGCGCAGCTGCGGCTTCTGCAACGTGGCCACCGGTCGCCCCGAGGCCGTGGATCCATTCGAACCAGCACGCGTTGCACGGAGCGTGGAGTTGATGGGTGTGAAACACTGCGTCATCACCAGCGTGGACCGCGATGATCTGAAGGACGGTGGCAGTGACATCTGGGCACGCACCATCCGCGCCATCCGCCGTCGCACACCGGCCACCACCATGGAAACGTTGATCCCCGATTTCCAAGGCAAGTGGGAGAACCTCGCTGT
>DLGQ01000083.1:2807-9242 GCA_002482775.1 Flavobacteriales bacterium UBA7690
TGGTCACCGAAGCCGCACCGGACATCCTCAGCCACAACCTGGAAACGGTGCGCCGCCTTACCAAGGAAGTGCGCATCCAAGCCAAGTACGACCGCAGCCTCGAAGTGCTCATGCGCGCCAAACGCGCCGGACTGCGCACCAAGAGCGGCATCATGCTCGGCCTCGGCGAAACGGATCAAGAAGTAGAAGAAAGCATGGACGACCTGCGCAGCGTAGGCGTCGACATCCTCACGCTGGGCCAATACCTCCAACCCACGAAGAAGCACTTGGACGTTGCGGAGTTCATCCACCCCGATCGCTTCGCACGCTTCAAGGAAGTGGGCATGGCCAAGGGTTTCCGTTTCGTGGAAAGTGGCCCGCTCGTGCGCAGCAGCTACCACGCCGAGAAGCATTTGTTCTGAATGAGAAGTTGCCAGTTCGCAGTTGTCAGTTCCGTCACCGACAACGCATGACTGACAACTACGAACCGACAACTAACTACTGACATGCGTATAGCCATCAACGGATTCGGTCGCATCGGACGTGTTACCGCCCGCATTCTTCAGGACCGCAAGGACATCGAGCTCGTGGCCGTGAACGACCTCACGGACAATGAGACCTTGGCGCACCTGTTCAAGTACGACTCCGTGCATGGTGTGTTCCAAGGCGAGGTCGGTTTCGATGATCAACACCTCATCCTTGGTGGGAAAAAGGTGCTGGCGTTCGCGGAGAAGGATCCCGCAGCGTTGCCCTGGGCCAAGCTCAACATTGATGTGGTGATCGAATGCACGGGCCACTTCCTCACCCGCGAGACCGCGATGGCGCACGTTAAAGCGGGTGCGAAGAAGGTGGTGCTCTCTGCACCTGCTAAGGATTCCGACATCAAGACCGTGGTACTGGGCGTGAACGATCACGTGCTCGACGGATCCGACGTGATCATCTCCAACGCATCGTGTACAACGAATTGCGCCGCACCCATGATCATGGGCATCCGCGACCTCTGCGGCATCGAGGATGGTTTCATCACCACCATCCACAGCTACACCGGAGATCAACGCCTGCACGACGCACCGCACAAAGACCTACGTCGCGCACGTGCCGCAGCCGTAAGCATGGTGCCCACCAGCACAGGCGCCGCAAAAGCCATCACACGCATCTTCCCCGAGCTCGATGGTCGCTTAGGTGGCGGAGGTATCCGCGTGCCCGTGCCCGATGGGTCCATCACCGACATCACCGTACGCGTGAAGAACCTGAAGACCGCGGAAGAGATCAACGCACACTTCAAGCAGCTCGCCGAAGGGAAGTTGAAAGGCATCCTGCGCTACACCGAAGACCCCATCGTAAGCGTGGACATCGTCGGCGACCCCAACAGCTGCATCTTCGACGCGCAGCTCACAAGCGTGGTGGGCAACATGGTGAAGATCATGGGCTGGTACGACAACGAGTACGGGTACAGCAGCCGGTTGGTGGATCTGGTGGCGCGACTTGGTCGCTAGCTAACAATCCCGGCTGAAGCTTCCTGAACTGGGGTCAATAGAGATCGTTCCACTCATACCAATACGATCGGCCTTGTCCAAGATGCGTCGTGATCTTGAGATGAATCACTACAAGGGCGACCAGAAGGACAAAGATCAGTGTCTTGGTTCGTAGCTTTTCAGTTGGCAACTCCTTCAGCCAAACCAGGATGAATGGAGCTGATACGACTAGACCTATCATCGTTGTCATAAAGAGCCAGCCCGCTCCTTGGCCGTCGTGGTTTCCACCTGCATAGAGCTTTTGAAGTATATCGCTCATTGCGAAGAAAATATAGAACAGCGTGCACCCTAGCGCAGCTGAGAAGTGTGGTCGGGCTGAGATGATAACAAGCACTAGTGCAGGTACCACGCCCATGGTCAAAAGCAGTCCGAATGGTGCAAGAAAATGTCCGACAATGGTGTGAAGAGCTACCAACGCAAATCCCCAAGCGATCGATTGCGGTCGTGTCAACTTGAACGGCAGCATAGCTCTACACCAAACTAGCAGGCCCACCCGTGATCCGCACATCCGCACTCAATGCCCCATCACCCACCCGTTTCATCAACTTCACCTCTGTTCCATCGAACACGCCATACGTGAAGTAGGTGATCCAATCGCCGAGATTGACGTAGCGCGAACCGGGCTTCACCTCCATGTCGATCGGTAGGTGGCGGTGCCCGAAGAGCATGTAGTCGTAGTGGGTCTTGGTGAGTTGCTCCCTGCAATACTGCACCAGCCATTCCTTGTCCTCGCCCAGCCATTTGCGGTCGTTGGCGTAGCTCTTCTTCCGGCTGCGACCGCTCCAGAAATCGCCCAGCCACAGGCCGAAGTTGGGGTGCATACGCGCGAACAACCACTGGCACACGGGGTTGCGGAACACCTTCTTCATGAACTTGTAGCCGTGGTCACCGGGGCCAAGTCCATCGCCGTGACCGATCAGGAATTTCTTGCCGTTGATGGTGCGTTCGATCGGCTCGCGATGAACGATCACGCCGGTCTCCTTCGGCACATAATCGAAGATCCACATGTCGTGGTTGCCGATGAAGAGATGAACCGGAATGCCACGATCTGTAAGCTCTGCGATCTTGCCTAGGAAGCGCACATAGCCACGAGGCACAGCGTACTTGTACTCGAACCAGAAGTCGAACAGATCGCCCATGAGGATGATCTCCGTAGCATCTTTCGCGGCTTCATCCAAGAACGCCACGATGCGTTTTTCCCGCGCAAGACTGCTCGCCGCATCGGGCACACCGAGGTGGAAGTCGCCGAGGAAGTAGATGCGCGTGCTCACGGTTTGATGTTGCGGATGGCCCGTGTGGGGTCCAGCTTGTCGAATGCGAAGATGAAACGGATCCGGTCGGTGAGCGTGCGGTCGAGGAATTCTTCTTCATCGGCGATGCGGTCGCTTACCACCAGTGGGAACCAGATCTCCAGCACATCGCGGATGGCGGTCACCCCGATCCCCGCTTCGTAGTAGGTAGCTGTTCCCGTGCTCCTTCCCTCCTGCGTTATGGTGGTGATCGGCACCATGCCCACACTGCCGAAGAGTGCAAGTGGCAATCCGATGGGCACATCGATCTCCATGTTCAACGCGGCGATCCACGAGTCACTGCCGCCTTGCAAGAAGGGTGTCTTAAAGGCACCCTGCTGCGTGGTGTATTGCCGTTGCGTGAAATGGTCGCGGGCATTCCGCTCCAGGTAGGCATGGTCGTAGAGCATGTCCTGTGTGCCCCAGGTGAGGCCCCAGGCGTGCAGGCCATTGTACAAGCGGTCGTTACGTTTCCACAGGAAGGTGCCCGCGAACGCCCGGAACCGGATCTCGTCGTTGCGGTCGTTCAGCGCGAATGCTTGACGTAATTCCAATGAGGTGCGCACGAAGTCATACTCGTACGTCACCGTCGGAAGGATCAACGAGCGGTGCAATTTGCTCTTGTCCTCTGCACGGTATTCGAGTTCGATGTAGGTGTTCTCGCTGCTTTCCGACTGTCGAAGACCACTATACACGTTCCTGGAAACATCCTGAATGAAGACTGAGCGAAGCCCGATGTGGTGCTGCCATGACTTATTCAGTGGATCGCGCTTCAGGTCGAAACGGACATACGGAGAGACCTTCCAGTACGAGTCTACCCGATCATGGTCCCGGAACGTACAGGCCGATCTCGCGCTCAGCCCTAGGTGGATGTTCTGGAACAACCGACTTTGCATCCGATCGAAGTGATGTTCGATCCGCGCTGCGCCTCCCCAACGTTCGCTCGCCAAGCCATACATCGGTGCGAACACCCACTCCGTACGCTGCGATGGGAAGGTGGTGTTGTACGCGGCCAGACCGAGTTGCCAGCCATCGTTGCCGTTCCATGCAGGCAAGGGCGTGTAATAGACCGTACGCTTGTCGTCCTTCTCCACTCCGAGCAACCACTTGAATTGCAACGGTGCCCATCGGCGCAAAAGTCCATGCGAACGCACGCTGTTGTTGCGACGATCGATGTCGATGGTGCGGTTGCCGGCGTCGAGGCGGATCATGTCCTCGTTCCATCCAGTCTCCGCAGCCATGGTTCCTTTCGGCACAACGAGCCACGAACTATCTACAACCAATCCGTCCTTGTACCTAGTGTATGAAAAGGGAATCGACCAATGAGCGTTCGACTTAATATCCAGAAGTCCATTCTTCAAGCTGACAGGTTTCACATCGACTTTCACATCTGATATGAGTAGACCATCGAACACCCAACTCAGATCCTTCGCACTTTCCCGCTCGAACACCTTGCGTGTATCAGTAGGCTGCGGATGCTTGAACTTCCACTCATCGTAGTAAGCCTTCAAACAGTTCTTCATCGCATCGTCGCCGAGGTAGGCCATCAAATGATCGAACACCAATGCGCTCTTCGCATACACCATGCAGCCGTAGTTGGTGCTGGTGAAGTCTGATGATGTGTGCGAGACCGATTGATCCAAGTTGCGGCGTGCGTTGAAACGGTACATCCATTCGTTCTGGAGGCGGTGCCCGTCGTTCGTTGGCCCCAGTACGTTGCTCAGGAAGCCAAGACCGCCGATGGTAAGACCACCGCTGGGGTAGCGTTTCCGCATGTACAGCAGCTCCACGAAGCTGTTCATGCCTTCGTCCATCCAGGCATGATCGCGTTCGTTGCTGCCGAGTATGCCGTAGAACCAGTTGTGACCCACCTCGTGTGCGATCACATTGTCCAACGATTGCTTGTCGCCCATGTCGCCGATGATGGTGATCATCGGGTACTCCATGCCACCGCCCGCGCTGATGGTACCGTCAACGGCTGTGCAGGCATCGTAGGGATAGTCGCCGACCCACTCGCTGTAGAAGCGTACACTTTCATTCACGTAGCTCACTGCATCGCTCCAGAGTTCGGCGTTCTTGGGCGTGAAGAGCGCCCAGGTCTTCACGGTACGTCCGCTCTTGGGGAGTGCCACTTCGCTCTTGCGCACGATGAAGCGTTTGTCGGCGAACCAGGCAAAGTCGTGGATGTTGTCCTGCGTGAATTGCAAGGTCTTCGTCTGCGGGCTGGATGGGATCGCCTTGTACCGTGGGATGCTCGCGATGGTCTGGAAATACTGTTCCTCCTTGTAAGGGACTACGGATAACGAATCCATCCAAGCGGTCTCGCGCTCGTTCTGTAGGATGCCGGTAGCTCCCACAACGTAGTTCGCAGGAAGGGTGAGCGAGACATCGAAGCTCCCGAACTCGCTGTAAAATTCGCCCTGTGTGAGGTAGGGCATCGCATGCCAACCCTGCGCATCGAACACAGCTGGTTTCGGATACCATTGCGTGATGTAGTAGGCTTGTCCGGTGTGTCCGAGCCGCGAGAATTTCCCATCGGGGATCTTCACACGGAAAGGCGTGCTGATCGTGGCATGTTGACCGGGTGGGAGCGGTGCGTTCAGTTTTACCCAGCCGATATCAGGATGGACTGCATGATAGCCCCACGTCGCAGCGGTACCATCGACTTTGAAGTCAAGGCTATCGATCCAGCCACGTTCGTCTTCCGTGGCGAAATGCAGATCTAGTTCACCATGACCATCAAGCTGTTCGCACAAAGCGGTTGAGCGGTCACGATAGGCGTTGGGCCAGAGGTGGATCCAGATCGTGTCGAGGGTGCTGGTACTATTGTTGGTGTAGGTGAACGACTCGTCTGCGTACAAGAGATGTGTACGGTCATCCAACCGCACGTTGATCACATAGTCGACTTGTTGTTGGAAATAGGCTTGCCCGAATGCCAAGAGCGGGCCGAGGAGCCCGCTCAAGATGAGTATCGAACGGGAAAGGATCATGAGCCGAGGATCTCTGCCAGCTTGGCTTCCAGATCATGCGCACGCAACCCTTTCTCGATGATGTTCCCCTCGCGATCCACGAGCACTGTGTACGGGATGCTCTGCACACCATATTCCTGTGCTGCGGCATTGTTCCAGAAGCCGAGGTCGCTCACGTGTTTCCACGGCAGGCCATCATCCTTGATCGCTTTCAGCCACGCAGCCTGATCACGGTCCAAGGAAACGCCGAGGATCTCGAAGCCTTTTGAAGCATACTTGGCATAGACCTTCTTCACGTTCGGGTTCTCGATGCGGCACGGGCGGCACCAGCTGGCCCAGAAATCGATCAACACCACTTTGCCGCGCAATTGGCTCAACGCGTAAGTTCCACCCTCCGGTGTCTGCTGGCTGATCTCCGGTGCGGCGCCACCGATCGGGAGCAGGTTGCTCAACCGTTTTGCTTCCTCTTCCTGCATGCGCAACGCCACTTGTTGTTGATCCACGCGGTCCACTTGATCGCGGAACATGACGAAGTAGGTGGAGCGGGGCATGCTCACGCGCAGGCTATCGCGCACCGTTTTGAAGAGCTGCAGATCTTGCAACATGTTCAAACGGCCCACTGCGGTGAGCGCTGCTGGTGATCCCGCATGTGCCAACGCGAAC
>DLGQ01000003.1:0-127 GCA_002482775.1 Flavobacteriales bacterium UBA7690
GATGGTGATGCCACGCTCGCGTTCCAGATCGTTGTTGTCCAGTAACAGTTCGGCCTGCTCCTGATTCTCCCGGAAGAGCTGGCATTGATGCAGGATCTTGTCCACCAGGGTCGTTTTGCCGTGGTCA
>DLGQ01000003.1:137-13310 GCA_002482775.1 Flavobacteriales bacterium UBA7690
GGCGATAATGGCGATGTTACGCAGCTCGGTCATTGGGGTCTAGGCCTATTAACCGCCCTCGCGAAGAGGCCAAGGCGGTTGCAAAAAGCCCGCAAAGGTAACCTTTCCTCAGGGATAACCGACCCGAACCTATCTTTGCCGCCGCTTGACCGGTCCGGTGAAGCTGATCGGCCCCGTAGTTCAACTGGATAGAATGACAGATTCCGATTCTGTTGGTTGGAGGTTCGAATCCTCTCGGGGTCACCGAACGGCTCGTCGAAAGACGAGCCGTTCTTCTTTCAACCAGTTGCGTGTAATAGGACGCACCGCGGTAAATGCGCCTGAGCCACCGAAGGGGAGCCTGCTATTCCGGCTCGTTCCTGTTACGCCGCAGGAGAACCGCGAGATCATCCCACGTGGGAAGCGCGGCGAGTACGATGAGCAGGACCGCCAAGGGGATGGTGGCTGAATACCCGAAGTATTGGAAGCCGAAGGCACCGCTAACGCCACCTAGGAAAAAGCTGATGAGCAGCGTTGTAAGCGTACGCAACCGCGCCAGGTCAGCTTGCACTTTGGGCTCCCCGCTCCGCGATGGCGCGTTCCAATAGACCAACCTTCCCAGTTGGATGCCCATGTCCGTGATGATACCGGTGACGTGCGTGGTGCGTATGACAGCATTGGACAATTTGGTGATCACCGCGTTCTGCAGGCCCATCAGGAAACTCAACACCAGGATGAGCAATGTGACCGCCCATGTACCCTTGAGCCCCACTTGTGCGCCGACCAGGCCGAACACAAGTAGCAAGCAGGCTTCCAATAGAAGTGGCAGTGCGTACTCGCTGTGCATTCTTCGCCTACGCGAGAAGTTGATCAGGATGGCGCAGCACGTTGCACCGGTGAGGAAGGAAAGGACCGCCCCGAAACCCGTAAGGAGCGTTGCCGGTTCACCCAAGGCGATACTGTCCGCCATGGATGAAACGATCCCCGTCATGTGGGAGGTATACTGCTGAACGGCCAAAAAGCCGCCCGCATTGATGGCGCCGGCCACGAAGGCCAACACATACCCTAGTTGCCGGTCCGCTTCCGCGGTCCGCCTGCGCCCGGTAAGGCTACGAGAAACCCTGCGAAGCATGTGAGGCGCGATCCATTCCGGAGCAAAGGAAAGGATGTTATTGCAGGGGGGCGAAAGCACCTGTTCGGATCAGCAATGCGCGTTGGTCGCCACCGGTCGATGCGGCGGTCCATCATATGATCAGGACACTGCGACCATTCACGGGATGATATGGACCTTCGCAGCATGCGCATCGACAAGTTCCTCTGGTGCATCCGCCTTTTCAAGACCCGCAGCCTTGCCACGGATGCCGTGAAGCGCGAACAGGTGAAGCTCGGCGATCGCATCGTGAAAGCCTCCGCGGAAGTGAAGCCCGGTGAGGTCTTCGCCGTGCGCGACCCACCGATCTGGCGCAGTTGGGTGATCACAGCGATACCTGCATCGCGCGTTGGAGCGAAGTTGGTTCCAGGCTTGATCGAGGAACGCACCTCCTTCGAGGATCTCCAGAAGCTGGAATTGACGCGACTGGCGAAAGCCGAGCATCGCGATCCCGGGGAAGGCCGCCCCACGAAGCGCGACCGGCGCGATATGGACCGCTTCACAACGGACTGAACCGTCCATCACCCGCTTAACACTTCTTCGCTTTCCTTAACGCACTTGGCGCTGGATGCCGGAATAGTTTCGGGCATCCAACCACTAGCGCCATGTACAAGACATTCCTCTTCATGCCACTGGCCGCCGTGTTCCAAGGGGGCACCGCGCCGCAAGCGATCGCACAGGAACAGGAGAAGGACCGTAAGGTGCGGATCGAGATCGTGACCACCGAGAACGGTGAGACCAAACGCGTGACCCGCGAATTCGATGCGGCGAACGAGGCCGAGATGGAAGACGCCATGCGCGAGCTCGGCATCTTGGACCACCTCACACTTAGTGGCGACGACCGGAACATGGAGATCGACATCCGCCGCTTCGGTGGACCGAATGGCGAGGATGCGATGAACCTGATGCTCGCTCCGTTCCCACCGAATGCTCCAGATGCGCCGATGCCACACCTGCCGCCGACGTGCGAACCGAAGGGCTACCTCGGCGTTTCCAGCTCGTCGCTCTCCGCAGAACAAGCGAAGACGAGCAAAGCACCCGGTGGCAAAGGCGCTTACGTTACCGAAGTGATCGATGACACACCGGCCGCCAAGCTGGGGTTGAAAGAAGGTGATGTGATCGTGCAAGTGGATGGCAAGGCGGTGAACGATCCGGGGATGTTGAGCGAAGCCATCGGTGATCACGAACCCGGCTCCACCGTGAACGTGACCTGGTACCGCGCTGGCAAGAAGATGAACGGCAAGGCGGAACTCGCAGAGTCGAAGTCCTATTCCTATAGCTACAGTTTCGACAGCGACCACGGCGGTGAGGGTTGGGACTGGGAGAACTACTACGGCGACGCTGCCGACATGGAGCCACGCGCTTTCTTGGGCGTAACACCCGGTGAAGGCGAAGGATCCGGGGCGCACGTAGGAAGTGTGGAAGAGGAAAGTGCAGCGGCCACGATGGGTATCCAGAAAGGCGATGTGATCACCCGCGTGAACGACGTGACCATCGCGGATTTCGAGGCGTTGTCCAAGACCATTCGCAGCATGGAGCCCGGTGATGCGGCAGCCGTTACCGTGAAGCGCGATGGCAAGGACATCGTGTTGAACGGCAACCTCGGCGAGCGCGACCTGGACCACGTGATCACCATCAACCCCTCGCGTGAGTTCCGCTTTGAAGGACTAGCGCCGGAGGATCGCGAAGAACTGGAACGTAGCATGGAAGAACTGCGGAGCGAGATGGATCAGCTCCGTCGCGACCTGGGCAAGGACTTGCGCGTGGAAACCCGCATCCGAATCGAACGCAAACCACTTTCTCCGGAAGAAAAAGACCTGCTGAAGAACAAAGGCGTGAGTTCGCTGGACAACGAGTTGAAGCTCGGCGACATGCGCGTGTTCCCAAACCCGAGCAACGGCTTCTTCCGCATCCACTTCGATGTGGCCGAGAAAGGCGACCTCTTTGTGAACGTCCACGACGCCAAGGGCGAGAAGGTGTACGAAGAACGGATCTCCGGGTTCAAAGGGCGGTACGAACGCACGTTGGACCTGACCGATAAAGCAACCGGCACCTACTACCTCGTGGTGGAACAAGGCGGGAAGTCGGTGGCGGAAAAGCTGGTGAAGGACTGACCGACGATGGTGAAAGGAGTGCGTTGAGCGGTGATCGCTCGGCGCACTCCTTCTCTTTTCACACCTTTACGTCGCCATGAACATCCTCATCCGCCTGATCATCTCGGCCATCGCCGTGCTGGTCACCGATCTGTTGCTGCCCGGTGTCACCATCAGCGACATGAACACCACCAACGGCTTGCTTACCGCTTTGTTGGTGGCTGCTGTGCTCGGCCTGCTCAACGCGCTGCTGAAACCGATCCTCATCCTCCTCACCCTGCCCGTCACGTTGGTCACGCTGGGGTTGTTCTTATTGGTGATCAACGCGGTGATCGTGTTGATCGCAGCCCGTCTGGTCAACGGCTTCACGGTGGACAGCTTCTGGTGGGCGCTCGGTTTCAGCCTGTTGCTCTCGTTGGTCACAAGCATCCTCAGCTCGTTCGACAAGAGCGGGAAACGGAGGGAAGAGTGAAGTGATCAGCGGCGAGTGCTTAGCGGCAAGTTGGCAGTGAATGCCTTGGCCAACTTGCCGCTAGCCGCTTAAGACTCGCTAACTTCCTAGTTATCACCGTCCAGCAATCGGCCTAGACCGCCGAGCAGGCTTCCCTCCTCTTTACCCCGGCCACCGGCCTTCGGCGATGCAGCGATGATATTGTCAGCAAGACGGCTGAACGGCAGGCTTTGGATCCACACGTGACCGGGGCCGCGCAGCTGTGCGAAGAACAACCCTTCACCGCCGAACAACGTGTTCTTGATGCCCCCGACGAACTGGATGTCGTAGTCCACGGTCTGGGTCATGGCTACCAAACAACCGGTATCCACACGCAGCATCTCACCTGGTGCTAGTTCGCGTTGGACCGTGGTACCACCGGCGTGGATGTAAACCTGCCCATCGCCTTCCAGCTTCTGCATGATGAAACCTTCGCCACCGAACAGGCCTGCGCCCAAACGCTTCTGGAACGCGATGCCGATGCTGACGCCTTTCGCCGCAGCAAGGAAACTATCCTTCTGGCAGATCAACTTGCCGTTGTAGTTCAAGAGGTCCAGGGGCATGATCTTACCGGGGTATGCTGCCGCGAACCACACCGTGCGCCGTACGCCGGAGATGTTCGTGTACGTGGTCATGAACAAGCTTTCCCCCGTGAGCACACGTTTGCCCGCGCTGAACATCTTGTCCATGAAACTCTGCTCCTTTCCATCGCCGCTTCCGAAGATGGTCTTCATCTCTATGCCCTCGTCCATCATCATCATGGTACCGGCTTCGGCGACGACGGTCTCCATGGGATCGAGGGTGATCTCTACACATTGCATATCGTCACCTACGATGCGGTGATCGAGTTCGTGGGCGGTGCGGCTCATGGTCCTTTGGGAGTATGTGCTGCAAAGGAATAGCAAGCTCCATCACTTCCATTTGGGATCCGGACGATAAGCGCTCGCGTTGCGGCAGCGGTCACCGGATCGGATGGACGGAGCTCTCCGGCAGGCACCTTACCTTGCCCCACGTTTCCAAGTCATCCGCCGCATGTCGCTCGCCGCCTTCAAGAAAGACGTCCTCTCCGCCCGCATCCCGGACCAAGAAACCTTGCTCAAGGCATGGGACCTGATGTGTACGGCCAAGGCGATGACGGAGCTTTACGAGGAGAACTTCAAGCTCACTAGCAAGTACGTACACGCGACGAGCCGCGGTCACGAAGCGATCCAACTCGCCCTCGGACTTCAGTTGAAGCCACAGGACTTCGTGGCGCCGTACTACCGCGACGATAGCATCCTGCTCGGTATCGGCATGCAGCCGTACGAATTGATGTTGCAGCTGCTGGCCAAACGCGATGATCCGTTCAGCGGAGGAAGAACCTACTACGGCCACCCGAGCCTGAAGCGCGAAGGCATGCCTACGATCCCGCACCAGAGCAGTGCTACGGGTATGCAGGCGATCCCGACAACAGGCATAGCATTGGGGTTGTGGTACAAGGAACAGGCGGGCATCGCGCACACAATTGCCGGTGAAGCGCCCATCGTGGTCTGCTCACTTGGCGATGCCTCCATCACCGAAGGCGAAGTGGCCGAAGCGTTCCAGATGGCGGTGCTGAAGAAGTTGCCGATCATTTACCTGGTGCAGGACAACGAATGGGACATCAGCGCGAGTGCCGATGAGATCCGTGCGGGTGATGCGAGCGACTATGCGAAAGGCTTCAAGGGACTCGAGGTGCGACAGGTGGATGGCTCCGACTTCCTCGCCTGCCATGCGGCGTTGCACGAAGTGATCGCAACGGTGCGGAAGGAACGTCGTCCGTTCCTGATCCACGCGAAAGTGCCGCTGCTGAACCACCACACCAGCGGCGTGCGCATGGAGTTCTACCGCACACCGGAGAACCTCGCCGAACACCGCAAGCGCGATCCATTCCCACGCTTCCTGCAACAGCTGCTGGATCTGCGCCTACAGTTGGATGGCTTGAAACAGATCGAGCAGAAAGCCGTGGCCCGTGTGAAAGCGGACTTCGAGAAAGCTTGTGCCGCCGAGGATCCCACGCCCGAGGATCTGACCACGCACATGTTCGCACCCACGCCGATCACCGAAGAGAAAGGTGAACGGGCACCTGCCGATCGCGAACCGACGGTGATGGTGGATAGCGCACTTTTCGCGATCCGGGAATTGATGCAAGAGGATCCCCGCTGCTTGCTGTACGGGCAGGACGTGGGTGCACGCCTCGGTGGTGTCTTCCGCGAAGCGGCCACATTAGCGCGCGATTTCGGCGGTCATCGGGTATTCAACACACCGATCCAGGAAGCCTTCATCATCGGTAGCACCGTGGGCATGAGCGCCGCCGGGCTGAAGCCGATCGTGGAGGTACAGTTCGCCGATTACATCTGGCCGGGTTTGAACCAGCTCTTCACCGAAGTGGCGCGAAGCTGCTACCTCACCGTGGGGAAATTCCCGGTCAGTTGCATCCTTCGCGTACCCATCGGGGCCTACGGAAGTGGTGGTCCTTACCACAGCAGCAGTGTGGAAAGCGTGTTGTGCAACATCAAGGGGATCAAGATCGCGTACCCCAGCACCGGAGCGGACCTGAAAGGCTTGATGAAAGCGGCCTACTACGATCCGAACCCCGTGGTGATGCTGGAGCACAAAGGCCTCTACTGGAGCAAGATCAAAGGCACCGAGGACGCGAAGACCATCGAACCTTCCGCCGATTACGTGATCCCGTTCGGCAAGGCACGCATCGTGCAAGAAGCGGAGCAAGCGCGCATGGACAAAGGCGAAGCGGCCGTGGTGGTCACCTACGGCATGGGCGTGTATTGGGCCAAGGCCGCCGCGAAGAATTTCCCGGGCCGCATCACCATCATCGATCTGCGCACCCTGGTGCCGTTGGATGAAGAGACCGTGATGAACGCCGCGCGCCAACACGGACGCTGCCTTGTCCTCACCGAAGAACAGCTGACCAACTCGTTCGCACAAGCACTTGCATCGCGCATTGGCGATGTGTGTTTCGAGCAGCTCGATGCGCCGGTGCGTACACTGGGTTCCGTGGATATGCCGGCTATCCCGCTGAACAGCACCCTGGAAGCCGCGATGATCCCGAACGCGGAGAAGGTGGCTACGGCCATTGAACAACTCCTCGCCTACTGACCCGTGGAAGAGCGCCACATCCGCGTACAGCGAACGGCGCGTTACCACACGCTCGGTGATCCGCGCAAGGCCCGATCGTTATGGATAGTGGTACACGGTTATGGGCAACTCGCACGGTTCTTCCTGAACGCCTTCGAGGAACAGGCAGGATCGAATTTCATTGCCGCTCCTGAGGGGCTTTCGCGTTACTACACCGATGCCGCACACCAACGCGTGGGTGCCACCTGGATGACGCGCGAAGACCGCGAACACGAGATCGCGGACCACATCGATTACCTCGACTCGCTCTATGCCACGTTGCGTATGGGGACCGGCGATATCCCCCTTCGTGTACTGGGGTTCTCACAAGGCGTGGCAACGGTTTCGCGTTGGTTGGCGCACGGGCGCTCACCAGCCACACAAGCCGTGCTATGGGGAGGTGCACTGCCACCCGAACTCACAGCACCCCGGTTGAAGCAGGCCTTCGGCAGTGGCGCGGTGGATCTGGTGCATGGATCGCAGGATCAACTGGTGACCGAAGCCGTCTTCCGCTCCAACGCCGAGCGTTTGCAACGTGCGGCCATCCCTGTACGAGCACACGTTTTCCCCGGCGCACACACCCTGGACCCGGTGATCCTGGCCCGATGCTTCGAGCAGGGAACTGGATCGACCTAGCCCCTGCGGATCGCTCAACAGCGGATCAGAAGTTCACCGGCGGATGGTTGTCCTTCCAAGCCAGCAACTCGTCTATGGTATGGACCGAAACGGAATGGTAGTTCGCACGGGCGCTGGCGTAGATCGTCTGCGCCATGATCCTACCTTTCTCCGTATCGAGCATCGTGGTGTACAACGGGATCAGGAACTTGCGCCGGCCCACGGTGTTCAAGAACGCATCCAAGTTGGCATAGGCCTCATCGTGGTCGTTCCGGATGCATTGTTCGAACCAGGCTGCCTGCACTTCCGCATTGCCGCTCTGCGTGAATTTGAAAGCCGCGTCCAACTCGCGCATTTGTTGTTCCGACATCGGTTCCGGCAGGTGGCGCAGGAAGTGCATCCATTCAAAGGTGCTCCAACCCGTGGTGGCAAGGGAGTTCACCGTGGCCCCTCCCGCCCAGCGCTGGATCTCGTGATCCACTTTGTTGAAACGATCACTGATCGGTGTAGGGGCGTTCGCTGGAAGACCAGGAGCATCGACCCATTCCGCAACATCGATGGTCAACTGGTGCGGTGCCAGAAGATGCTCTTGTAGGTGTGCGAGGAACCGATCGGTGGTCATGCTCTGGAACGCGAACCGATCGAAATAGTCGCGGACGAAGGCATCGAACTTCGGCCTGCCGACTTTCGATTCCAGTAGGCGCAAGAAGGCAGCTCCTTTCTCGTAGGCCACTTCCGTCATCCCATCATCGGGGTTGCGGCCTTTGAGGTCCAAACGCAACTTGCTATCCTCCGGATGCTTGCTCTTGGCGATGTGTACCAAGGTGTTCAGCAGGTCCTGCCGACCCAGTTGTTGAAGCATGCCCGCATAGTCCGGGCCATGGATGGCTTCGGAGATACGGCTCTCGAAATACACGGTGAACCCTTCATTCAGCCAGAAGTCGTTCCACGTCGCGTTCGTTACAAGGTTCCCGCTCCAGCTGTGCGCCAGTTCATGCGCTACTAGCGCGGTGAGCGAGCGGTCGCCAGCAAGTATGGTGGGCGTCGCGAAGGTGAGACATGGGTTCTCCATACCACCGAACGGGAAGCTCGGCGGCAGCACGATCACATCATAACGCCCCCAGCGATAGGGACCATAAAGCTCCTCAGCGGTCTTCAACATGGTGCCCATATCGGCGAACTCCCATGCGGCCTTATCCACCACGTTGCGTTCGGCATACACACCGGTTCGCTCATCCACAGGCTTGAATTCCAGATCACCAACGGCAAGTGCGATCAGGTACGCCGGGATCCGTTGCTCTTGCTTGAAGGTGTACACACCATCAGCCGATCGCTGTTGCGGGTTGGTCGCGCTCATCACGGCCATCAGTTCAGCCGGCACCTTCACCTTCGCAGCGTAGGTGAAACGTATGCCCGGACTATCCTGCACAGGGATCCATGTGCGGGTGAGGATGGCCTGCCCTTGGGTGAACAGGAACGGGTGCTTCTTATCCGCCGTCTGCTGTGGGCTAAGCCACTGTAAGGCCTTCGAGCCTTTTCCCGTGTGGTAGGCGATGCGTATCGTTCGTGAATCCGCCGGTAGTGTGATCCGCAAGGCTCTTCCCAGGAAGGTGCTATCACCTAAGGTGAATTCCAACGGAGATCCAGTGCTATCGGTCACACCATCTATGGCCAGCCCATCGGTATCCAACACGATGTGGTCCGCCCCTTCGGCCTTCACATCATACTGGGCGGTCCCGCGTACCACCTGCTTTTCCATGTCCACCTCCACATCCAGGTCCAGGTGCGTGATCACGGCTTCGTTCGGCCGTGCGTGGCTGTGGTGGTCCATGGTGTAGACAGGCATTGATGTGGATGCGTTACCACCATCCTCCTTTTCCGGACCATTGCCCGCACAGGATAACAGGGTGAGCAGCACGGAGCTGTGGAAATACGATCGAAAGGAGAACATGTGGGTTCCCTGATCAGGGTGGGCAAATGTAGCGGAGCGTGCCGCGCCTTTCCAGTGAGGCGTGAACCGTTCGACTTCTGCCAAACAAAAGGCCACCTCCTCGCGGAGATGGCCTTCGTTCAGTCGGGGTGACTGGATTCGAACCAGCGACCCCTTGCACCCCATGCAAGTGCGCTACCGGGCTGCGCTACACCCCGAAAGTCCTTGTCCCGCATCGGGGAAGGTGGAATTCACCACCACCACAGGCTGCGTTAGACCTGCGGGGGCGCAAATGTAACGATCCGTAGAGAACGGCGCACCCGATCAGCGACCGGCGAAGGTGCAGATCAGTGCGAACATCAGGATACCGGCGTAGATAACGGCGGTCATCAGTCCTGGACTGTACTTGCGTATGATTGCTTGCATGGCTTGGTAAGAGTTGCCGCAAAAGTCCGGCCCACGGGCTAAGGCAACATGTCTGAAAAGAGAATTCCGGCCCCTTAGCGCGAACAATGCAATGTGAATATGTGTAGCTGTGACCAATGGCCGTAAATACGGACGACCGGTGTTCCTGCGTTGGTAGCCCCGGATAATTTTGCGCCACTTTCCGGCACCCCTCACTTTCCATGCGATCGTTAACCCTTCTCCTCCTCCTGTTTTCCAGCCTGGCTTCCATGGCACAGGGCTCCTTCACCATAAGTGGCTATGTGAAGGACGCGGCAACGGGAGAAACGCTCATCGGCGCCAACGTGTACGCCAAGGAGACCATGACCGGCACCACCACCAACACTTATGGGTACTACGTGCTTAACCTGCCCGCAGGCAAATACACCATCGTCATGAGCTATGTGGGCTTCGAAGAGAAGAGCCAGGTGGTGGACCTCACAGCCGATGTGAAGCTGAACATCGATGCCGGCACCAAGGCCATCACCACCAAGGAGTTCGAAGTGGTGGGCGAAAAGGTGGACAACACCGAGAGCACCCAGATGGGCACCGTGGACATCGACGTGCAGAAATTGAGCACCCTGCCTGCTCTGTTGGGTGAAGTGGACATATTGAAAACGATCCAGTTCCTGCCCGGTGTGAAGAGCAACGGCGAAGGCAATAGCGGCTTCTACGTACGCGGCGGTGGGCCGGACCAGAACCTGATCCTGCTGGACAATGCCACGGTGTACAACGCCAGCCACCTCTTCGGCTTCTTCAGCGTGTTCAACGCCGACGCGGTGAAGAACATCGAACTGATCAAAGGCGGAATGCCCGCGAACTACGGCGGACGCACCAGCAGCGTGCTCGACATCACCATGAAGGACGGCAACGACAAGGAGTTCCACGGCCAGGGCGGCATCGGTCTGATCAGCAGTCGCCTCACGTTGGAGGGGCCCATCGTGAAGGACAAAAGCTCCTTCATCGTTAGTGGACGGCGCACCTACATCGATGTGTTGGCCAAACCATTCATGAATCCCGAAGGGGCCTTCGCTGGTAGCGGCTACTACTTCTACGACCTCAACGCCAAAGCCAACTACCGCCTCAGTGACAAGGACCGGTTCTTCCTCAGCGGTTACTTCGGTCGCGATGTGTTCGAACTGAAAGGCAGCGAACCGGGCAGTCCTGATTTCCGCATCCCCTGGGGCAACGCCACCTTCAGCGGCCGCTGGAACCACGTCTTCGGGCCGAAGTTGTTCCTCAATACCACCGCCATCTTCAGCGATTACCAGTTCAGCTTCAAAGGTGGGCAGGACGATTTCTCCTTCGGCCTCAGCAGCGGCATCAAGGACTACGGCCTGAAGATGGACTTCAACCAATACCCTTCCGTGCGCCACAGTTTGAAGTACGGCGTAAACTACACCTACCACATCTACACACCCAGCACCGTGGACGTGGCCAGCGGCGATTCGGAATTCGCCATCGACACACCTTCCAAGCTGAAGGCACACGAAGGCGCCGTGTACATCCAGGATGACTACGATGTTACCGATCTGCTCCGCGTGAACATGGGGGTGCGCCTCTCCTACTTCGCCCATGTGGGTGGCTTCAACGAATACATCCTCAACGATGCTGGCGTAGCGACCGGCACACGCGATTACGCACCGGGTGAGACGATCAAGGATTATTACGGATTGGAGCCACGTGTTTCCATGCGGTACACCACGGGGCCTTCCAGCAGCGTGAAAGCCAGCTTCAACCGCAACCTGCAGTATGTACACCTCGCCAGTTTCAGCAGTGTGGGACTGCCCACCGATGTGTGGATCCCCAGCGGAAAGAACGTGAAGCCACAGGTGGCCTACCAATATGCTGTGGGCTACTTCCGGGATCTGTGGGACCGCAAGTACGAGGCCAGCGTGGAGGTCTACTACAAGGACATGTTCAACCAGATCGAATACCAGGAAGGCGCACAACCGCAGGATGGTGGCAATACCAACTACGATGCGCTGCTGGTGTTCGGCAAAGGCTGGAGCTATGGTGCTGAGTTCTTCTTGAAACGTCGCCTGGGCAAATTCACAGGATGGGCGGGTTACACCTGGAGCAAGACCATGCGCGAGTTCCCGGACGTGAACGAAGGCCGTGCATTCCCCAGCCGCTGGGACCGCAGGCATGACATCAGCCTCGTTGTGGGCTATGAGTTGAACGAACGCTGGACTTTCGGCGGAACATTCGTCTACAGCACCGGCCAAGCCACTACGCTACCGGTGCAACGCTACTTCATCGAAGGCCGCGTGGTAAGCCAGTTCAGTGATCGTAATGGCTTCCGCATGGCGCCCTACCACCGCATCGATCTCGCCGCAACGCTGAAGAACAAACCCACGAAGGAGGTGAAGGACAAGGTCACCGGAGAGGTCTCCACCATTCAGCGCAAATACCGCAGCAGCTGGACGTTCTCGGTGTACAACGCATACAACCGCGCCAATCCGTACTTCTACTACTTCACCACGGAAGGCTCCACAGCGAACAACAACCTGCGCCCTTTGGCCAAACAAGTCTCGCTGTTCAGCATTCTCCCATCCGTCACTTGGAACTTCCACTTCTGATGAAACGCGCATCCCTACTACTCATCGTGCCCGCCGTGGCATTGCTCGTCGGTTGCGAGAAGGAGATCACCGTGGACCTGCCTGACACGCCCGAACAGTTCGTGGTGGAAGGTGTGATCGAGCCCGGCCTGCCGCCATACGTGATCATCACCCGCACCCAGAGCTACTTCGACCCCATTGACCAGAACGCCATCGCGAACAGCTACGTGCGCGGCGCCCTGGTGACCGTGGACAACGGTAGTGGGCCCGTTACCCTCGACCAGCTCTGTACCTCCTCGTTGACGGACGAACAACGCGCGCTCTTCGCGGAACTCACCGGTACGGACCCCGCGCTCTTGAGCAGTGTGGACATCTGCATCTACTCCACGCAGAACACCGCCATCTGGGGCGAAGTGGGCCGCACCTACAGCCTTCGGATCGAAGCCGAAGGCAAAGTGCTCACCAGCGTCACCACCATTCCCAACCCTGTTGCGCTGGATTCCGTTTGGTTCCAACTCGCCCTGCAACGGCCGAACGATGATACCCTCGGACTGGCATGGGGCACGTTGACCGATCCCGACACCATGGGCAATTGCTACCGCTGGATGGCTCGCCGCATCAGCAAGGACGAGGACGGCAATGTGGAGGACCCCACCTTCATCTCCCCGCTCGGCAACACCTTCCAGGACAAGTACGTGAACGGCCTCACCTTCGATTTCAGCTTCATCCGTGGCCGCCAGTTCTACAGCGAACAACCT
>DLGQ01000003.1:13329-15561 GCA_002482775.1 Flavobacteriales bacterium UBA7690
CAAGGCTTCTACAAAGTGGGCGACACCATCGCGGTGAAGTTCCTCACCATCGGCTTCAACGAACACGAGTTCTACACCAGCTACGATGAGAACGTGGGGTCGCAGGGTGATCTCTTCGGCACACCGGTGAACGCCCGTTCCAACATCGACGGTGGCTTGGGGATCTGGGCTGGCTGGGGCGTCTATGCGGATACGATCATCTGTCGGTAGATCGTTGGAAAGCTGCATCTAAGGTGTAAGGTCAGGGTGCGAAGAACGACCTACGCCCTGCGGTACATTTGCGCCCATTCTCATGAGCACCACGCCCGAACACGTAAAATGCCTGATCATCGGATCAGGTCCAGCAGGTTATTCCGCTGCCATCTACGCCGCACGCGCCGACCTGAAACCCTTGATGATCGAAGGCCCGCTGCCCGGTGGCCAGTTGACACAGACCACCGAAGTGGACAACTATCCCGGCTACCCCAAAGGCCGCAGCGGCCCCGAAATGATGAACGACCTGCGCGAGCAAGCGCTGCGTTTCGAAACCGTGATCCGCAACGGCTGGGTGACCAAAGTGGACTTCACCGGACCCGTACACAAGGTGTGGGTGGATGAGAAGACCGAGATCCATGCCGATACCGTGATCATCAGCACCGGAGCCAGCGCGAAATGGCTCGGGCTGCCCAACGAGATCCGCTTGCGCGATATCGGTGGTGGGGTTACCGCCTGCGCCGTCTGCGATGGTTTCTTCTACAAAGGCCAGAACGTGGTGCTGGTCGGTGCCGGTGATTCAGCCTGCGAAGAAGCCACCTACCTGGCCAAGCTCTGCCCCAAGGTGTACATGCTCGTGCGCAAGGATGAGTTCCGCGCCAGCAAGGCCATGGTGCATCGCGTGGAGAACACGCCCAACATCGAGGTGCTCTTCAACACCGAAGTGAAGGACGTGCTCGGCGAACATGCCGTGGATGGTGTGCTCACCGTGAACAACAAGACCGGTGAGGAGCGCAAGCTCGACGTTACGGGTCTCTTCATCGCCATCGGCCACACACCCGCCACCGAGATCTTCAAAGGCATGCTGGACATGGATGAAGCGGGTTACCTGAAACACGATGCCGACCGCACCAGCACCAAGATCCCCGGCGTTTTCGTAGCCGGTGACGCCGCCGACAAGGTGTACCGGCAAGCCGTGACCAGCGCGGGAAGCGGTTGCATGGCGGCGCTGGATGCCGAGCGTTGGCTAGCGGCCCAGGGCAAGCATTGAGCAACTAACACCTAACGAAAGAAGGCGGCCCATCCCGGCCGCCTTCTTCATTTCAACTATTCGGACAAGATCACTTCTTCACGTCGAAGCGATCCAGGTCCATCACTTTCACCCACGCTTTTACGAAGTCCTTCACGAACTTCTCCTTGGCATCGTTCTGTGCGTAGAGTTCCGCGATGGCACGCAGTTGCGAGTTGCTGCCGAAGATGAGATCCACACGCGTACCCGTCCATTTGCGGTCGCCGTTCTTGCGGTCGTGGCTGCCGTAGATGCCTTCCTCGCCGCTCTTCGGTGCCCACGCGTGGCCCATGTCGAGCAGGTTAACGAAGAAGTCGTTGGTGAGCTGTCCCACACGATCGGTGAACACACCGTGCTTGCTGCCACCAGTGTTGGCGCCCAACACACGAAGACCACCAACGAGCACCGTCATTTCCGGCGCGCTCAAGGTGAGCAGTTGTGCACGATCCACGAGCAGCTCTTCCGGCGGCACGCGGTAGCTCTTCTTCTGGAAGTTGCGGAAACCATCCACGAGCGGCTCCATCACAGCGAAGCTCTCCACATCGGTCTGCTCTTCCGAAGCATCTCCACGGCCACTGGTGAACGGCACGTTGACGGCGATGCCTGCATCTTTCGCGGCTTTCTCCACGGCGGCAGTACCGCCGAGCACGATCAGATCGGCGATGGAAACCTGCTTGCCACCCGTGCTGAATTCCTTCTGGATGCCCTCCAACACGCCAAGCACCTTGCTTAGTTGCTCGGGATCGTTCACCGCCCAGAATTTCTGCGGAGCCAGACGGACGCGTGCGCCATTGGCACCACCGCGTTTGTCGCTACTACGGTAGGTGGACGCAGAAGCCCACGCCGTAGCCACCAGTTCACCAACGCTGAGACCCGATGCCAGGATCTTGTTCTTCAGCGCAGCCACGTCGTTCGCATCGATCACGGTGCCAGCTGGAACGGGATCTTGCCAGATCAGTTCTTCCTTCGGC
>DLGQ01000077.1 GCA_002482775.1 Flavobacteriales bacterium UBA7690
TGGACTTCGGCTTTTCCAAGAACGCCGCCGAAAGCTTCGAGAAGTGGGGCAAGCAGGAAGTGCTGAGCGATGTGGTGCGGGTGATCCGCATGTTCCGGCCCGATGTGATCATCACCCGCTTCGCACCCGACCGCAGCGCGGGCCACGGCCACCACGAGGCCAGCGCCATCCTTGCGGAAGAAGCCTTCGACCTGGCCGGTGATCCCAAAGCCTTTCCCGAGCAACTGGAGCAAGGCCTGGAGGTGTGGCAGCCGCGTCGCCTCTTCTTCAACGGCAGCACGTGGTGGAAGAAGGACCTCGCCGAGTTCGCCAAGACCGATCCTGATTGGTTCGCCGTGGATGTTGGCGGCTATGACCCGCTGCTAGGCGTGAGCTACACCGAGCTCGCCGGGCGCAGCCGCAGCATGCACAAGAGCCAAGGCTTTGGTGCGGCGGAAACGCGCGGGGAATCGTTGGAATACCTGAAGTTCATCAAAGGCGATCGGCCGAAGACGAAGGACATTTTCGAGGGGATCGATATGACGTGGGGGCGGGTCTCCAAAGGACCGACCTTCCAGAGAACATTCGCCTCCATTGTGAAAGGGTTCGATCCGATAACACCCGAAACTTCAGTAAATGCCTTGCTCGATCTGCGCGCCGATATGTCCTATTCCGAAAAGGAGCTTACCACCATGGAACTCGCTCTTTCATCACGGATCCAAAGACAACTCGGTGACCTTACAATCGCATGCCTTGGCCTATCGACCGAATTGGTCTTCCCCACCCCGACAACCTCTGACTTCAATGAGACGGGAAAAGTGATACTGACCAATCGATCCGCTCGACCATTTCAAACATGGTTGTGGCCAGGTGACACTGTCAGACCTTTTTCCACAAGGGAACGCTCCGGAGGATACATTAATAGTACCGGGCTTCAAACAGGTCCGTTCTGGCTTGAACGACCGCACTCCACACTCTACGATATCACAACTTCCAAGATCGGCTGGCCAACCTCCATCGAAGAGGCGGATACCTACGTGACATTAAGTAACCGTGGACCAAGTATTCAACATGGCTTATCCGGCATCTACAAATGGGTCGACCGCGTAGCCGGTGAACGCATCCGCCCAGTCTACGTCACGCCAGTGGCCTCGGTGATCCCGAAGACCGATGTGCTCATCGCAACAGGTGGCACGCAAAGCATCACCGTGGAAGTGGAAGCGCTCACCGACAGCCTCACCGGTCAGCTGAACGTGACGTTACCGCAAGGCTGGGGCACCACCAAGGACCTGAAGCTGGTGAACATCGCCAAGCGAAACGAGCGCCAGAGCTTCACCTTTCAGTTGATTCCATCAGAGAATGCGAAGGGTGGTCCGGTCAGGTTCGAATTCAGTGGTCCGAAAGGCAAAGCCGACCGCACGCTGCACGAGATCGACTACCCGCACATCATGCCGCAGGTGTACTACACACCCGCCGAGGTGAAGCTGGTGCCGCTGGATGTGAAGACCACCGCCAAACGTGTGGGCTACGCGAAGGGCGCGGGTGATGATGTGCCGCAGGCGATGGAACAACTGGGCGTGACAGTGGAATTCGTGGAGCCTGAAGCGGCCAAGTTGGAAGAGCTGCTGAAGTACGACGCCATCGTCACCGGCATCCGCGCTTACAACGCCACCAAGGGTATGAAGGAACTGCACCCGCTATTGCTGCAATACGTGCAGCAAGGCGGTACGCTCATCGTGCAGTACAACACCACGCCGCGCTTCTTTTCCGGCGCCAGCGACTTCCAGATCGATCCCGCCACGCTGGGTCCGAAGCCTTTCACCATCAGCCGTGACCGCGTGACCGTGGAGGAAGCGCCGCCCACCTTCCTTGACCCCAAGCATCCGCTGCTGAACACACCCAACACCATCACCGCTGCCGACTTCGAAGGCTGGGTGCAGGAACGCGGCCTCTACTTCGCCAGCGACTTCGGCACGAACTACACCCCGCTGATCGCGTGGAACGATCCCGGTGAGGAACCACTGAACGGCGCGCTGATCGTGGCGGATCATGGCAAAGGACGGTTCATCTATACGGGCATCAGCTTCTTTAGGCAGTTGCCTGCGGGGGTGCCGGGGGCGTATCGGCTTTTTGCGAATTTGATCTCGAAACGTGTTGACCAGTAGGTGATGATGCATTTCACAGATCATCTGGCTATGCACCTGTACGGTCGACCCAGTGGGTCGACGTTACGGGTGCTATCCAGTAGACCATCATGATCTGATATGCACGCCATCGATTGGACCGTTCTGCTGGCCACCCTCGGCTTCATCGTGGGCTATGGTGTGTGGAAGACGCGGGGCACGCGCACGGCGTCGCGCTACCTGCGGGGCGACAATGAGGACCGTTGGTGGGCGGTGACGCTGAGCGTGATGGCCACGCAGGCCAGCGCGATCACCTTCCTGAGCACTCCCGGCCAAGGTTTTCTGGAGGGCATGGGTTTCGTCCAGTTCTACTTCGGCATGCCCCTGGCGATGGTGGTGATCGCGTGGGTCTTCATCCCGCTCTACTACAAATGGAACGTGTACACGGCCTACGAATTCATCGGCAAACGGTTCGATGAACGTACGCGCCTGCTCACCGCGATCCTCTTCCTGATCCAACGCGGACTTAGCACCGGCCTCACCATCTACGCACCGAGCATCGTACTGAGCACCATACTCGGATGGCCGCTGGGCTGGACCTGCGTATTCATCGGCGGGTTGGTGATCCTTTACACCACAACGGGTGGCGCGAAGGCCGTCGGTGTAACGCACAAGCAACAAATGGCCGTGATGTTCGGTGGCTTGTTCATCGCGTTCGGCTGGTTGGTGTTCGAGATCGGCGAACACGCTTCGTTCGGCGAGAGCCTGCAACTCGCGGGTGCGCTGGGGAAGATGAACATCATCGATACCACGTGGGATCCCGCTGCCAAATACACCTTGTGGAGCGGCTTGATCGGTGGGTTCTTCCTCCAACTCTCCTACTTCGGCACGGACCAGAGCCAGGTGCAGCGCTACCTCGGCGGGCAAACGATCCGGCAGGCACGCGTGGGCCTCGTCACCAACGGTCTGCTGAAGATCCCGATGCAGTTCTTCATCCTCTTGATCGGTGTGCTCGTGTTCGTGTTCTACCTCTTCAATCCAAGTCCGGTGCATTGGAACGCAGCGAACCGGAATGCGGTAGAGCGCTCATCCACGGAGATCCAAGCGTCACTTGCAAAAGCGCCGAGCGACACAACAGCAGCGCTGCCCGACCCACGCGTGATGACCGATCAACACGCACTGCTCAACACCGAGGTCGCCGGTTACGCAGGCACGTGGGTGGAGGCGCTGCGCGACGGACGCACCGATGACGTGGAACGCACCAGCATCGTGCTCTCACTCGCTTTGGAACAAGATGAACTCGTCCGCGAAGGATACCGCACGGCCATCGCTGGCACCACCAAAGGCGCTGAAACCAACGACAAGGACTACATCTTCCTCACCTGGGTGATGGACAACCTGCCGGTCGGGCTGGTGGGCCTGCTGATGGCCATGATCTTCTGCGCCGGCATGGGGAGCACCAGCTCCCAACTGAGTGCGTTGGCCACTACCGCTGTGGTCGATGTCTTCCGCAAACAATGCGCTAGCACCGATCAAGTGGTGGCTACCAAATGGGCCACGGTGATCTTCGGCATCGTGGCACTGCTTTTCGCGGCCATCTTCCCCTTGTTCGATAACCTCATCCAAGCGGTGAACATCCTCGGTTCGCTGTTCTATGGAACGATCCTCGGGGTGTTCTTGGTGGCGTTCTTCCTGAAAAAGGTGGGCGGTACGGCGGTGTTCATCGCAGCGCTGGTCTCGCAAGCCGTGATCCTGGTGATCCACTTCGGCGCGTTCG
The DNA here is from genome assembly GCA_002482775.1 of Flavobacteriales bacterium UBA7690. GTDB lineage: Bacteria > Bacteroidota > Bacteroidia > Flavobacteriales_F > PHOS-HE28 > PHOS-HE28. The sequence goes on from DLGQ01000077.1 coordinate 3,880, forward strand.
AGGTGGCTTTCCTGTGGTACAACCTGATCGCACCGGCCATCGTGGTAGCCCTCGCGCTATTGATCGAGGCATTGCCGAAATCGAAAGCGTGAAGTCGCGCCCCTATCGCCTTCAAGAATAGTCTCTCTTCTGGGCAAGACCTATCTAGGGAACGGTCGGATCCGATCGACGAACCATCCGTAACGATCGACCGACGAGATATTCGGCAAAATCGTGCGCCATCTCGGGTTTAAGAATCCCATGGAGGCAGGAATGCAGTAACCGATCCTCCCTGTTGGAACCACCCATCACAATGCGTTCCTTTGCGTTTCATCCCTGACCTAACAATTGAACAACACAATGACCAAACTCTACATTCCGCTACTGGCCGTTGCGCTGGTTGGAAGCAGCGTTTCTGCCCAGCAGAGCCGCGATGTGCGCAGTGCGTCCCAGAAGACGACCCAGACCACGGTTCGTGCGGCGCAACCACGACCTCCAGCCGCTAACCGCGAGACCATTTGGTCCGACGACTTCTCCAATCCTTCGAACTGGGTGGCCAGCTCAATGATGACGGATGAGATGACCTCCGTGGACGCCGACACCTGGGTGATCGGAACTGAGGGACCATCAGGGCCTTTCGCCATTGACACCATCCTGTCCAGCACGGCATCCAATGGTTTCGCCATGTTCGACTCCGATCTGGCTTGCGGTGGACAACAGAACGCCATCCTCACGCTGGCGAACCCCGTGGACCTTTCCGGCTATTCGGGGGTGCTGCTTCGTTTTGAGCAATACACGGCCCGCTGGCGCGGTGATTTCTACATCGGCGTAAGTACCGACCTGGGCGCTACCTGGGTGGATACCGAAGTCTTGGTGGACATTCCTGTAACGAGCTCGACCAGCCCGAACACGATGACCAATCCGGATATCCAAGAGATAAACCTTTCTGCCGTTGCAGGTGGTTTTTCCGAGGTTCTCATCCGCTTCCGTTATTACTCTAGCGTGGACGTCCATGCGGATGATGCTGGCTGCGATTACGCATGGCAGATCGACGATGTGTCCTTCACCACGCTGCCTGATAACGAGATCCAACTGAACTACGGGTACACCAGCACCATCGGGAACAGCCAAGACTCCGGAATGGAGTATGGCCGCATCCCACAAGACCAGTTCGGCACCTCCCTCTTCGTGGGTGGTGATGTGTTCAACTTCGGTGGTATGGACCAAACGAACGTGAACTTGGCCGTTGAACTTAGCGGAGGACAGACCTTGGAACTCCCTATTGGAACGTTGGCATCGCAAGAGACCAGCTTGGCAGAAGGTTCCATCGACTTCCCCACCCAACCGGCCGTAGGAGACTACACGGCTACCTTCACCGTTACCAGTGACCAGATCGCCTTGGACGGCAATTTGGACGACAATACGGCAGCACGTTGGTTCGAGGTGACCAGCGATATCTTCTCCCTCGACAAGATCGGCGGCTATCCTGAGGGCGTTGAGTCGTTGGAACAGAACGGTACGGCTTCCTTCGCTGACAATACGGAGAACGTTAAGCTGATGACCATGTACACGCTGAGGGCGCCGTACAACGTCACCGGTCTCGAGATCGGACTCGGTCCAGCATCGGATCCCGGCGGACAGATCGTGATCAGCATGTTGGACACGGGCTTGGTGCTCCAAACACCCCCTATCACCAACCAACCTTATCAAGGCTTGGAATCAGATCCGTACACCCTAACCGCGGCTGATGTTGCCGCAGGGGTGGTGCGCATTCCCTTCCCTAGCGCCTTCAACCTGCCGGCAGGCACTTACTTCGCTTGCGCCGCCATTACACAAATCGATGGTAATGATGTGTTCATCCTGGATGACGTAACCGTTCCCCAGCCTTCTGTCGGTAGCGTACTGTGGTTGCCTTTCGATCCAGATAACCAGTTCCTCTACGGTGGTAACGGTACGGCTTACGCCATCCGCCTGACCAACAGCGAGTCTTTCTCCTCGGTATCCGAGCAGAACGTTCTGGAAGGTGTGACCATGTACCCGAACCCCACGAACGGCTTGGTACGTGTGAACACCGTGGGCAACGAGAAGATGACCTTGGAAGTGATGAACATCCTCGGTGAACTTGTTTCCACCACGACGTTCGTGGGCAACACCGTGGTGGACCTCGAAAGTCTGTCCGACGGTGTGTACAGCGTTCGTGTGAGCAACGGCGTGAAGACAGCCGTTCAGCGCATCACGCTCCAGTAAGCGCCTCTTTTTAACGCTCCCCCTTGGCGCCCGTATGGGGAACCAAGGGGGAGCGCTTATTTTAGCACTCCTCGTTGACCCCTTCAAAACCGATCTTATGACGAAAGCTCTATGCTCGACCGTATTGGTTACTGCCATGCTGACCACTGGCCTGTATGCCCAAAGTGGCCGCACCGCGACCAAAAAAGAACGACGCACGTTGCCACCTGGCATGATCATCAACCCCACACCGCAGCCCGTTCCCGCCGGGACTCCGCGCGAAGCCTTCTTCACGGAAGATTTCTCGGGTGGTGGCATCCCTGCCGGATGGACCAACGTGGACGCACAGACCCCCGATGGCGAGCCAGCCGTGCTCTTCGAATGGTCCAACGAACCCAACGTGGTGGACGCTGCTTCGGGTAGTTACGCCAACCTCGTAGGCACCTTCAGTGCTCCCGGAGCATCCAACGGCTTCCTCTGGGCGAACTCCGATCGCGGTTTGACGGCGGCTCCTCCTACGGAACACCTCACACAGCTCACCACGTCGGCTATCGACTGCTCAGCACAGACAAGCGTGATGTTGACCATGACCAGCACCATCGGTGTGTTCGAGAACGATGCCAACGAATTCGTGAAGATCCGCGTGAGCACCGACCTGGTAACCTGGCAGGACTTCTTCCCATTCCCGTGCTTGGAAGCCGGGAACCCCGTGCAACCTTGCTCACGCTTCTCCTTCAACCCGACCGATGTGATGGTGGACCTGACACCTGCAGCAGCAGGACAGCCAGTGGTCTACATCCAGTTCGAATGGCAGGGTGGCTGGGAATATTACTGGGCCATTGACGACCTACAACTCGCACCCCTCCCGGACAATGATATCCGCATGAACTATGGATACGTGTCCACCACCGGCAACGGTGAGGAGTACGGACGGATCCCAACGTCGCAGCTTCCTTCAACGCTCAATGTGGGGGCCGATATCCTCAACTTCGGGCTTGCCGAACACACCAACATCGAAGTCACCTGCTCCATTGAGAACAGCTCAACGGTGGAGGTGTTGAACGCCGTGGCCACCATTGCTTCGCTCCCTTCACAAGCATCGATCCTAACGGACGAGAACCCTTCCATAGGAACACTCCCCGTGGACCTGTACACGGCCAACTTCACCTTGAACAGCGACCAGATCGCGCTGGACATGAACCCAGCCGACAACAGCCGGGTCCGCACTTTCGAAGTGACCGAGAACCTGTACTCTTTGGACAACCTCGGCAACCATCCGGAAGGGCTTGAAGTGACCGCACAGACCGGTTCCGGATCGTTCGAGAGCAATGCGGAGAACGTGAAACTGATGGTGATGTACGACATCATCAGCCCAATGTCGGTGACCGGCGTGCAGATCGCACTTGGGGCAGCCAGCGAACCTGGTAGCCGGATCGTGGTAAGTGTGTTGGACACCGCCGATGTGCTTGCTTCACCTTCGGTGGTGAACAACCCTGTGAACGGTCTGGAATCTGATTTCTACACGATCACACAGGAAGACATCGATCTGGGTCTTGTGGGCATCCCGTTCCCAGGAGCGGCCACCTTGGCACCGGGCGCCTATTACGTTACGGCTAGCCTCTTTGCCGATGGTGATTCCCATGTTTATATCCTGGATGATCTTACCGTGGAACAACCTGCACTTGCCAGTGCCTTGTGGATCCCCTTCGATACCGACAATATCTTCTTCTACGGGGGTAACGGGACCGCTTGGGGCGTTCGCTTGAGTTCCGATCCTTCCATCGGCATGGAAGAGAACAATGTGCTGGAAGGCGTAAGCATCTATCCGAACCCGACCGATGGACTGCTGCGCATCACCACACTGGAGAACGGGAAACACAGCGTGGAGGTGATCAACCTTCTTGGCGATGTGGTACGCTCGAACACCTTCGGCAGTAACACCGTACTGGATCTGGAAGGTCTCGCCCAGGGCATGTACACCGTGCGCGTATCCAACGGAGAAAGGGCAACAGCGCGACGTATCGCCCTGCACTGATCGGACGAACAACGGATGAAAAGGCCCCTGCATCGTGCAGGGGCCTTTTCATTTCCACATGGGCGAACCGTGTGATGAACCGCACCGAGCACAACCGATCATCACAAGGTCATCAAACCGATCATCACAACTCGCCTTGCCGACGGGATCCAAGAATGGGTGGCGCTCTCTCCACACCATGCAGCCCACACCCTTGGTCCCCACCCGGTGGTCGTCCTTGCTTTGGAGCATTCAACAGAACAAGGAACATGAAAGCAGCTTACACTTCGGTCCTCCTGGCCCTGCTCGGCACGAGCATGGCCACGGCACAGGATGGAAACTCCGTGATACGTTTCGGCAATGCATTGAAACAACGACACTATGCCGTTGCCCCAACACATCAGCCCATAACGCATTCGGCCCAACGCGATGTGATCTGGTCCGATGACCTCTCCAACCCTTCCACCTGGATCATCGGCACTGCCCCGGACCGCGACCCGGATACATGGGTGATCGGAACGGATGGACCTACCGGTACGTTCTCTTCCACCTACGGAACGCTCGAATCCACCACTGCGGCCAATGGCTTCGCGTTGTTCGACTCCGACCTGGCATGCTCAGGCAACCAGGAGCCCACGCTCCAGACCGCAACACCCATCGACCTCTCCGGTTATCCCGGTGCGGTGCTGGAGTTCGAACAGCTCTTCTCCCGTTTCCGCGGGGACTGCTTCGTGGACGTAAGCTCTGATGGCACGAACTGGACCGAATTCGAGGTGAACGCAGAGGTGGATGTGAACACCAGTACCGACAACCCGGACCTGCGCCGGGTGAACCTCTCTTCCTTTGGTGGAGAGTCTACCGTATGGATCCGTTTCCGCTATTTCTCCACCGAGGACGAGCATGGGAACGGCGCCGGGTGCGACTACGCGTGGATGATCGATGATGTTGCCGTGGTGACCCTGCCGGATAACGACATCATCGTGAACCTCGGCTACGTTTCGCAGACCGGGGACGGTGAAGAATACGGACGTGTTCCCCTTTCCCAATGGGTACCAACCCTGAACGTCGGTGTCGAGCTCACCAATTTCGGCAGCCAGACCCAGACGAATATCACGGTGGACATCGCATGTGAGAACGCCGATGGGCTCGAGATCTTCCAGACCCAACAGACAGCGACGGATATGAACGTGACCGACACGTTGGTCACCGATGGAGAGGTGACCATGGAAGACCCCGCCGTGGGTATCTACACAACCACCTTCACGGTCAATAGTGATCAGATCGCGTTGGATGCATCACCGGAGAACAACAGTCGTGTCCGCACCTTCCAAGTCACCACCGACATCTATTCCTTGGACAACATCGGCGCACATCCTTCCGGCCAGCAAGAACTGGAACAGGTCGGCACACTTTCTTTCGAGAACAATTCGGAGAACGTGAAGCTGATGAACTTCTACGTGATCCACAACACCATGCAGGTAACGGGGCTGGAGATCGGTCTAGGATCGCTAAGCGAACCCGGAGCTTCCATCGTGATCAGCTTGTTGGATACGGCCGATGTGTTCGCCACGCCATCGGTGGTGAACCAAGCTATCGCCGAATCTGACCCGCACGTGCTTACCCAAGCGGAGATCACCGCGGGTAAGGTCACCATCGAATTCCTTGGACCCGTAACCTTGACGCCCAATGCGTACTATGCCGTTGCAAGCCTGTTCGCCGATGGCGACAATGATGTTTTCGTACAGGATGACCTCACCGTACCACAGCCCAACGCGGCCAGCATGGTGTGGATCCCCTTCGACCCCGGAGCGAACCAGAACCTGTATGGCGGAAATGGAACGGCGTGGGCTGTACGACTGACATCCAACCCTACCATCGGGATATCCGAGGCGGACGAGCTCGATGGTGTGACGATGTTCCCGAACCCGACCAACGGCATGTTGCGCATCAGCACTGCGACCAACGTGAAGCATACCGTAGAGGTGTTGAGCATGATCGGCGGCCTGGTGCGTACCGTTTCCTTCAACGGCTCAGGGGGGATCGACGTTACGGACCTAGCCGAAGGGGTTTACACTGTTCGCGTTAGCGATGGAACCAGGACAACACAACAAAAGGTGTCGGTGACACGGTAGTGCTCGCGGCGTTCCCAAAAGAAAAAGCCCTCCGCTCGGAGGGCTTTTTCTTTGAAGTAAGGAATGGTTCACTTGCCTCCCTTCATCCATTCTTCGATACGCTCGCGGTTCATCTTCACGTAAGCCTCATTCTTCGCTTCCTGAGCCAATTTCATGCTCTCTTCTGCGGTCGCGATCGCCTCCTTGGTCATGCCGTTGGCGGCTTGTGCGCGTGCCAGTGTGTGCAGTGTCCAGAACTTCTTGTCCATCTCCACGCTCTTCGTCGCCCACTCAAGGGCCTCCTTGGTCATCACATTACGGTCCAATGCGAAACGTGCACTACCTCCGAATGCCCCTGCCTTTGCATCAGGCTTCGCAAGTGCCTCCTTGATGTTGGCGATGCCCTGTTCCGTGGCGTCGGTCTCGATGGGTATCACCAACTTGGTCTTCTCCCAACGCAACACGAGGTCCGCGTTATCATCCTTCAGGCTGGCGAACTCGAATGTGAGCGTCTCGGTGTGATCAGAAGGCACGGCTTGGACCTTCACCGTTGCCACGTTCTCTTCTTCCTTGAATCCATCTTCACCCCAGAGCTCGATGTTCTTGTTCAGGTGGACCACCCACGTTTCCTTCCCGGGCGTGGTGAAGATCGAATACTTGCCGGCAGGCACATCCTGGCCAGCGAATTTCACGGGACCGCTGAATTCGATCAGGGTGTTCTGGTTCGCGCCGGTGCGCCACAACTTATCGTAGGGCACCACATCGCCGAAGACCACACGGCCTTTCGCGCTCGGACGTGAGTATTCCACTTCAACCTTGGTAAGACCGACGATCTGCTCCACTTCGCCCTTGGGGCTGGGCTGTGGAAGATCTTGTGCCGACACCGTGACAACGGAGAGGGCGGCAACAGCGAATACGACTGCTTTCATAGTAGGAATGTGGTTTCGGCACGCTAAGCGTGCAGGGTTAGGAACGAGGGGGCGAATTTAACCCTTCGCAGGCGGCCGCTAGGCCACGCGCAGGTTGCTCAGGCGCGAGCGATCGAACTTCTCCCTTGCATAGCTAAGGGTGACGCGCAATTCGGCAGGGCGATCGGGTGCGCCCGGCATCTCGTACATGGCATCGGTCATGATGGCCTCGCAGATGGAGCGGAGACCACGGGCACCGAGCTTGTAGTCCAACGCTTTCTCCACGATGAAATCCAACACCTTCTTGTCGAAGGTCAGTTTCACCTTGTCCATGTCGAACAACTTCACGTACTGTTTGATCAGTGCGTTCTTCGGCTCGGTGAGGATGCGGCGCAAACTTTCGCGATCCAACGGATCCAGGTAGGTGAGCACGGGGAAACGGCCGATGAGCTCGGGAATCAGACCGTAGGTACGCAGATCGCTCGGGCTCACGTATTGCAACAGGTTCTCGTCGTTGATGCGCTGTTCTTTGCTGGCGCTGTAGCCCACAGCACTGCTCTTCACGCGGCGCGCGATCATCTTCTGGATGCCATCGAACGCTCCACCGCAGACGAAGAGGATGTTCTTCGTATCCACCTGGATCAGTTTCTGCTCCGGATGTTTGCGGCCACCTTGGGGCGGAACACTCACCGTGCTGCCTTCCAAGAGCTTCAACAAGGCCTGTTGAACGCCCTCGCCGCTCACGTCCCGTGTGATGCTCGGGGTGTCGCTCTTACGGCTGATCTTGTCTATCTCGTCAATGAAGACGATACCGCGCTCGGCTTTGGAAACATCGTAGTCCGCAGCTTGGAGAAGACGACTGAGGATACTTTCCACATCTTCTCCCACATAACCCGCTTCGGTAAGCACCGTGGCATCGGCAATGGCGAAGGGCACGTTGAGCATGCGCGCAATGGTCTTCGCGAGCAGTGTTTTCCCACTTCCTGTTTCACCAACGAGGATGATGTTGCTCTTCTCGATCTCCACATCATCGGCGGGAGAAACGGGCTTCTGCAACAACCGCTTGTAGTGGTTGTAAACGGCCACGCTCAGCACCTTCTTGGCATCGTCCTGCCCGATGACGTATTCGTCCAAGTGGCGCTTGATGTCCGACGGGCGTTGGATGATGAGGCTCCCCTCCATCTCCGTCCGCGTACGCTGGCTCAGCTCTTCGGAAATGATGTTCTGCGCCTGTGCGATGCAGCTGTCACAGATGTGCCCGGTGATCCCGGCGATCAGCACATTGGTGTCCTGTTTGTCACGCCCACAAAAAGAACACTTGATCTCTTTCTTGTCCATGGTCTGGATGTGCTGCGCTAGGAGGAGGGAAGCGCAAAGTCCCGCAAGATACGTTGAAGGCCGGGCGGTCGTCCACCCAGCCTTCTATCGTTAATGGTCAGCAAAGGGTTGCGGTGGGCCCGAAAGACCCGTTGCACCGGCCCTATTTCGTGTTGCGTACCAGCAATTCGTCGATCATGCCGTAGGCTTTGGCCTCCTCGGCGATCATCCAATAATCGCGGTCGCTATCCCTTTCCACCTTATCAAAGGGCTGGCCGCTGTGGTTGGCGATGATCTCGTACAACTCCTTCTTCAGCTTCTGGATCTCGCGTACGGTGATCTCCATGTCGCTGGCCTGGCCTTCGGTACCACCCATCGGCTGGTGGATCATCACCCGGGCATGCTTCAGCGCGCTGCGTTTGCCTTTCGCGCCGGCGCACAGGAGCACAGCACCCATGCTGGCGGCCATACCGGTGCAGATGGTGGCCACGTCGCAGTTGATGTACTGCATGGTGTCGTAGATGCCTAGCCCCGCGTACACGCTACCCCCGGGGGAGTTCATGTAGATCTGGATGTCCTTCTTGGCATCCACGCTCTCCAAGAACAGGAGCTGCGCCTGGATGATGTTGGCCACCTGGTCGTTGATGCCCGTGCCGAGGAAGATGATGCGGTCCATCATCAACCGGCTGAACACGTCCATCTGCGCCACGTTCAACTGACGCTCTTCGATGATGTACGGGGTGACCGAAGCGCTGACGTAACTGTTTAGCGTGGTGCTGCTGATGCCGCGGTGCTTGACCGCGTACTTGTTGAATTCGTCTTTGGGGAACATGGTCGTTCGGTGGTGGTAACAGGTTAACGAGACTTCACCAGGACCTCGTCTATGAGGCCGTATTCCTTCGCTTCCGTGGAAGTCATCCAAAAGTCACGGTCGCTGTCCTTGTCTATCTTCTCGTAGGGCTGTCCGCTGTGGTGCGCGATGATCTCGTACAGCTCCTTCTTCAGCTTCAACACTTCCTTCAGCGTGATCTCCATGTCGCTGGCCTGGCCTTGCGCGCCGCTCAGCGGTTGGTGGATCATCACACGCGCATGTTTCAACGCACTGCGCTTGCCTTTTGCTCCGGCGCACAACAACACCGCTCCGAAACTCGCGGCCATGCCGGTGCAGATGGTGGCCACGTCGCAGTTGATGTACTGCATGGTGTCGTAGATCCCCAGACCTGCGTAGACACCGCCACCGGGGCTGTTGAGGTAGATCTGGATGTCTTTCTTCGAATCCACGCTTTCCAGGAACAGGAGCTGGGCCTGTATGATGTTGGCCACCTGATCATCCACGGCGGTACCCATGAAGATGATGCGGTCCATCATCAACCGGCTGAACACGTCCATCTGCGCCACGTTCAGCTGGCGCTCTTCGATGATGTACGGCGTCATCGCACGCGAGTAACCGTTCAGCATGTTGCTGCTGAGGCCAAGGTGCTTCACCGCATACTTGGTGAACTCGTCTTTGGGGAACATCGGGAGATGCTTGTTGTAAAGGACGGCGTTCGGCACGTCGCTTTACGCCGTGCGGGCCAAGGTTACGAACGTGTCGAAGCTCACTTTGTTCTCCTTCGGGCTGAGCAGGGCCTTGAAGTGCGTGTTCAGCTTCTGCTCCACGATGGTGTTGCGGATACGGCCGATCTGCTCCCGGTCGCCCAAGATGCGCGCGGCCATCTGTTGCAGCTGTTCCCCTTCCGGAGCGGGCATGCCGTATTGCATGAACTGGTCGCTCACATACCGTTTGGAGAACGCATCAAGCTCTTCGCCCTTCGCCTCCAGGCCGTACTTCTCGATCACGCGCTCTTCCAACAATTGGCGCTTCAGGCCATTGGCATATTCGGTGTAGCTCTCTTCGATCTGCTCGGGCGTTACGGGGTTCTGGCTGGTCTCCCGGATCCAACGCTTGAGGAAGCTGTCGGGCAGTTCGAAGTTGGTGGTCTCTTGCAGCTTCTTGATCACGAGCCGCTTGAAGATGCGGTCGCTATCCCGACGGAACATGCTCTCCAGACCCTCTTTCACCTTGGCGCGGAAACCGGCTTCGTCGCTCACCGCGTCTTTGCTGTAGACCCGATCGAACAGGTCCTGATCCACCGCCACGGGAGCCATACGCTTGATCTCCGCCACACGGAACAGGAAGTTGCCCTCGAGACTTTGTATGCGCTCCTGATCCACGCCCAACATACGCGCAAGATCATCGGCACCCTTGGAAACTTTGTGCGGATCCAACACCACTTCGTCACCTATCTTCTTGCCGGTGAGCAACGCTTTGCTGGCCTCATCCTCGATGAACTCCAAGCTCATCGATGTGCGGTTCATGATGCCCCCTTCTTTGATGGAACCATCAGCGTTCAGCTCGATCATATCGCCGAGCAGCATGTCCTTGTCGCCGCTCACTTCGGCTTCTTCCACGGTACCGAAACGGCGCTGCATGTCGGAGATCTCGCGTTGTACGAGTTCTTCATTAACGTCCACCACGGGGTATTCCACGCCCAGCTTTTCGCTTAAGTCGAACTCGATGCTGGGTGCCAAGCCGAGCTCGTAGGCGAAGGTCAATTCTCCGGGTTCGTCCCAGTTGTTGCCATTGGCGCTTTCCACTTTCGGCAGTGGCTGGCCCAGGACGCGGATGGCGTTCTCTTGTAGGTACCTGCGCAGGTTGGCATCGATCAAGCGCTCCACTTCGGTGACCAGTACTGAGCGGCCCACGCGCTTCTTGATCAGATGCATGGGCACTTGGCCTGGACGGAAACCGGGTAGCACGGCGTTCTTGCGCTGCTCCTTCAGGGCTTTCTCCACGCCGGGCGTGTAATCTTCCGGGGTCACTTTCACCTTCAACGTGGCGGTCAAGGAGCCGGTCTCTACGCGTTCAATGTTCATGATGTGATGACGAATGTCCTAGTGGGTCTGCTGTTAACAAGAGACAGGCCGTGGGTCGATCCGGCCATTTCGGCCTGACAAACCCTGACAGCCTGCGGGTGCGGTGAACAGCGGTCGTTCACCTTGTACGGACGGGGGGACTCGAACCCCCACACCTCACGGTACCAGATCCTAAGTCTGGCGCGTCTACCAATTCCGCCACGTCCGTGGTTCCTATTCACCGAGGGATCCCGGCTGCAGGGCCGCAAAGATAGCCGCCAAGGACGCACGGACACCACAGCCTGCGGCTAGTCTTTTCTTGATTTCCGCCTGTCGGTCTAGGCGCTGCTACCAGTTACTGCGGGGCTCATTGCCCCTTCGCCAAGAACAACCGCCCCAAGAGCAATTCGACCATTTCCATGAGCCGTTGGTTCTCCCGCTGCAACCGTGCGACATCCAGCACCTGCGGGTCCCCTCCAAGCACTGCCGGTGGCGGTAGTGCATCCTTCTCCGCCTCGTACCGGGCAATGGCCTTCCGCAGATCGAAGCCCATCAGGGAATCCGCCGACCTGAACCCGAGCGCCTTCGCCGCAGCCTCGTACTGGTCATCGGTGTAACTGCCGTCATCATGCTCGAATCGACTGAACGCCTTTGAGCTTCCCAGCCCTAGCAAGTTCGCCATGTAAACTTGTGCGATACCGAGGCCCCGCCTCACCGCCGCACACTTCTCACCGAAACCGGTCTTCATGTCCGTCCATTTTAGACGGGAGAGTGGTCCAATTTAGACGTTAGAAAGTTTGGTGACGTCACGAGCGAAAAAGAATTTCGTTGTGCAGCCGCAGCAGGTGGTTGCGAGCGGTAGCCGAAAAGCTTGGAGAGAGTAGGCGGGATTGACACACATTCTCTATGCAAAACGAAAAGAAACTACAGTCACTAGAGGCCTTTCAGCCCTACGCCCTTGCGGGTTCCACGACTAGAAAAGTCACTGGAGGTGACTACTGGCAGGGTACCGGAGCTAATACATCCACAGGCACCACAGACGAGCGCAGGTGGTCAGGAACGTCCCGCGCAGATGGTGGTTCTGGAAACTACGTGGTCGATGAGATGCGCATCTGTTCTAAGTAAACCAATTCATAGTTGCACGGTAACCATGGCCAAATAAGGCCATGGTTACCGTGATTTGATAGATGATACTAATCTTCTGCGACAACCAGGACAACTCTGCCACCATGGTACTCGACTGGCTTCTGACCTGGGGTATACCCTTCCTAGTGGTCACTAGCGATCAGCAATTGAAGATAACCTCTATTCACTCGCTTGACGATCCAATATTTGAGTTCTCTCTAAACGGACAGGGGTTTAGTACCTCTGAGATTAAAGCCGTCTGGTACCGACGATCCTTACCCTCCATTGTTTTCGACAGACCGAATTACTCCGGGATATCGGACCATCCTTTTCTAGATCAATTGAACAGATATCTAGAGTGTGAAGAGTCAGCAATAGATGCGGAATTTCGTGAAGCTCTATCCACGATTCCATCTTTAGGAAGTCCCTTTCATTGCGGCGAGCGAACGATTCGTGATCTTTCGGCCTATTCATCTGTAGGAGGAAGAGTGCCCCGCACGCTTATCACATCTCGAAAGAATGAGCTTCTTCACTTCTGGCAGCAGTGTAGCCATTCGGTAGTGGTCAAGAAGATCAACTACGGATTCTATGCGGATCTACAGGATGGATTCTATGGGCAATTCACTGAACTGCTTACGCCCGCTCACATTGAACAGCTACCTGATCAATTCGGACTTACGCTCTTCCAAGAAGTCATTTACAAATCACTGGAACTGCGGATCTACGTGCTGAGAGAACAGTTCTACACAATGGCGATATTTAGTCAAGATGACCCACAAACTAAGATTGACTTCCGGAATTACAATGAACTCAATCCGAATAGGACCTCACCTTATGAACTGCCGGATGACATAAAGGAGCTGGTCCGTTCATTCATGTTAGTCATTGGTACCAATAGTGGTTCCATTGACATGGTACTAACGCCCGAAAATGAGTATGTCTTTCTTGAGATCAACACCATCGGGCAGTTTGGAATGGTCAGCCAAGTGTGCAACTTCAACTTCGAGAAAGCCATTGCTCATGAACTATGTCGCATCGCGAACGCTAGTGTCGGTTTGTCCAAGTGACGAACTATCGGCATACTTGGCTCTTCCTCTTTTTTTCCAACTGGCCCGGCGTCTGTCGAGTCGGACTGCTTCAACCCCTCGGCAAATCGAACCGAAGAGAATTTACATATCGGATTACCAAATGAAGGAGGCGTCATACTACATAGAGCCGCTGCCGATTTCCAAGCCAGACATTGAGACAAACAGCCACGACCTGTCGCTCGATGAGTCACTATAAACTCCATAGCCACTGTTTCCTGACCAAAGGACCCCTTCGGAGTATTATCGTCGACCTTGAGCGACGTAGGTATGAGACAATCCCGTGTGACATGCACGATCTAATCGATTCGTTCAAGGATGGGCATGCAAATTGGGCCGCAATCTTAGATCCGTATGCGCACGAGGACCGGATGGTCTTGAACCAATACTTGGATTGGCTGCTAACCAAGGAGTACGTGTTCAAGTATGACACAACACATCAGAATCTGAAACCAGTGCCCCTCATATACGAAAGTGCCTTTCTGGTAGATAGCGCCATTATTGACTTGAGCTCCGATTCGAAATATTCCGTTCCTAAAGTGCTCGCAGAATTGGCTGTCCTGCGGTGCAAGAGTTTACAGATCAGGGACTATGATGGCTACCATGCGCGCGCGTTAACGGAAGCAATCCTGATGGCAGACGATTCATTTGTCTGTAACATTCACGTCCTCCTTAAAGCTACGGAACGTTCTCTGGCACTAGCAAAATTGTTACTTACAAGTCCGCGAGTAAGTTCCATTGTCATACACGGATGTAGTGCAAGGCTGATATCCGACCTTCGAGAATTTTCGGATAAGCGCCTAACGTACACACCGACCTTGGTCACAAATGAGGCGTGTTGTGGTGCTATTTCTGAGCGATACTTTACAGTCAACCACCGTTGTGCTAGCCTAGGGCTATTCGGCAACACCTGTCTTTACAAGAAGATCAGTGTCGATCGCTTCGGAAACATCAAGAACTGTCCCAGTTCAATTGAATCTTATGGCCGACTACAGGAGACAACTTTGGAGTCTGCACTAGAAGATCAGCACTTTCGCTCTCTGTGGCACATCACCAAAAGTCAGGTGGAAGTGTGTAAAGACTGCGAGTTCCGCATGATATGCACCGATTGTCGCGCATATAGGAAGGACATGTCTAATCTGCTTTCAAAGCCCTTGAAGTGCAACTATGATCCATATTCAGCCCAATGGTCAGCATAGTTAGTAACTGGTACTGCCTCATACTGTGCCTGCTCTCGGCAAGCTGTACAGGACAGAATTACATACAGTACCATCAAGCCACACTGGAAGCCTACAGGTTGCGTGCAAGTGGTGATCATCATTCCACGATCACGGCATTCACAGGCCTTGAGGGTAAATTCTCCTTGCTGCCTACAGAAGCTTATGCCCTAGGTTATAGTTTTTGTGTGGTCGGGGACACGGTGCGCGCCAAGCGCTACTTTCTTATGGCTGCTGAGAAAGGGACGCCTGCTGGCCTATTGGAAGTCGATCGGGATTCACTTCTGCGTTACGTGCCAGCCCACTGGTACGCCTCGATGAACCGGGACTATGTAACATGGTGTCTGATGCTGTACCCATTTGTTGATGGGCCGAATGGTACTATCCCGGCTCCGACGACTCGAATCAACAGGGTGTATCAGCACGTCATAGATTCTCTTTCGGGTATTTACGGTGGCTATAGTACGGAACTAAGAGGTCATGAAGCCGCCCAGAAACGCTACACTCAAGTGCGCAAGTCACATGATGCGGTCATGGATAGCATACTCGCTCAGCAGTTACCGCTGCCGAGCATTTCAAGCTACGGTATGAATGGGGAGTTCGACATCTTCTTGCTTCACCTGACGCCTGAGTATCTCTTTTCCAAGCGGGACACCTTGTTGGCTTGGTTAGAAAAGGGTTGGATCTATCCTAGGACATACGCTGCATGCTTTGACCAGATTAATCTTGACCGCGGTGCTAAAGTGCCATATGGCGCACTGCTAGGTTATCCACCCGAGTATCTACAGGAAGGTTATGAGGGTCGGCGATTGGAAATCGGGATGGGGAGCGATGCGATAGATTGTATTCGTTTCCATTGGTTCTGTCCCTAGCCGAGCAATCGTTCCAGCCAGGATAGACGACAGTGAATGAGCTTCCCCTTCTACCAGCAGCCCGACCATATGGACTGCGGCCCGACCTGCCTACGCATGGTGGCCCGCTACCACGGCCGCTCTGTTGCCTTGGATGAACTGAGACGGCGAAGCGAGACCACACGCACAGGCAGCAACCTACAGTCCATTGCGGATGCGGCCGAAACGTTGGGATTCCGAACGCTCGGCGTGAAGGTTTCGCTGGAGAAGGTACTGGCCGAGGAGCCGTTCCCCTGCATCCTTCACTGGAACAGCAGCCATTTCGTGGTCTTGAATCGCAAAAGCAAAAAGGCGGGCAAACCCCTCCTCCATGTTGCTGATCCTGCCCACGGCCTGCTCACCTACACCGAGTCAGAATTCCTCGAACACTGGATCGGCAAGGGAGCTACACGCGAAAGCAAAGAGGGCATCGCTCTCTTACTGGAACCCACTCCACAGTTCTATGCGGAGAAGGATGAGGATGGTGGAAAGCCTCGCGGTTTCGCCTTCCTGTTCAAGTACCTCACCCCGCACAAGAGGTTCTTGGTCCAACTCGTGATCGGGCTGTGCGCCGCCAGCCTTATCCAGTTGCTCATCCCCTTCCTTACCCAAAGCGTGGTGGATGTGGGCATCCAACACCGGGACATCCGGTTCATTTGGCTGGTGCTCTTCGGGCAGCTCTTCCTGTACCTGGGCAGTACGGTGATCGAGCTGGTACGCGGCTGGATCCTGCTGCACCTGAGCGCGCGTATCAACATCGCCCTCATCTCCGATTTCTTCATCAAGTTGATGAAGCTGCCCATCGGTTATTTCGACAGCAAGCAGACGGGCGACCTCTTGCAACGCATCAGTGACCACAACCGCATTGAACAGTTGCTCACGACCACATCGCTGAGCGTGCTCTTTTCGCTTTTCAACCTGGTGCTGTTCGGTGCGATCCTCGCGTGGTACAGCCTGCTCATCTTCGGTGTGTTCGCGATCGGCAGCGCGTTGTACATCACGTGGGTGTTGCTCTTCATGAAACGCCGACGCGACCTGGATTTCAAGCGGTTCGCCCAACAAGGTGCCGAGCAGAGCAAGGTGATCGAGCTGATCCAAGGCATGCAGGAGATCAAACTGCATAATGCCGAACGCCAGAAGCGTTGGGGGTGGGAGGAGTTGCAGGTCAAGCTCTTCCATGTGAGCGTAAAGGGGCTGGCCCTACAACAGACCCAGACCATCGGTGGCGGGCTGTTGAACGAGGTGAAGAACCTCTTCATCACCATCATCAGCGCCAAGCTCGTGATCGACGGGCAGATCACCCTGGGCATGATGCTGAGCATCTCGTACATCACCGGTCAGTTGAACGGCCCGATCCAACAGTTGATCGGCTTCAGCTACACGGTGCAGGATGCGCGCATCGCCTTGGAGCGCTTGAGCGAGATCCACGATCGGGCCGATGAAACCAGCGAGGAGGGCCTTGTCCAGCAGATCCCCGTGAACGCGGATATCGTGCTCACGAAACTCTCCTTCCGCTATCCGGGTAGTGCGGAACCTGTCATTAAGGATCTCGACCTGACCATTCCAACAAAGAAGATCACGGCCATCGTGGGCAGCAGCGGCAGCGGGAAGACCACCTTGATGAAACTGTTGCTGAAGTTCTATCCGCCCAGTGAAGGCCAGATCGCTTATGGCCAGCATAGCCTAGCAACGATAGACCATGGCGTATGGCGCGACCATTGCGGCGTGGTGATGCAGGAAGGGTTCATCTTCAACGATACCGTGGCGAACAACATCGCCATCGGGCACGACCGGATCGATAAGGAACGATTGATGCAAGCGGCGCAGGTTGCCAACATCGATGAATTCATCAGCGGGCTCCCATTGGGCTACAACACCAAGATCGGCAACGAGGGCTTGGGCATGAGCACCGGGCAGAAGCAGCGCATGCTGATCGCGCGGGCGGTCTACAAACAACCCAGGCTATTGCTTTTCGACGAGGCCACCAGCGCCTTGGACGCCAGCAACGAGCGCACCATCATGGATAACCTAGAGCGCTTCTTCCAAGGACGTACCGCCGTCGTGATCGCCCACCGCCTAAGCACAGTGAAGAACGCGGACAACATCGTGGTACTTGACAGGGGATGTATCGCTGAGCAAGGCACGCATGCTGAGCTGATCGCCCGGGAGGGCATCTACTATCGACTGGTGAAGGATCAGTTGCAACTGGAGAAGCTGGGAGAAGAAGTATAGAACGCTGATGACGCTGATAAAGCGGATAGAAGATGATCACGGCATTTGTATGAATTCACCAGCGTACATCAGCCTCGTCTGCGCTATCAGCGTTCCATTTGCCCATGCCTGAAGCCCCGATCGAATTGCGCAGCGAAGGCGTACAGGAACTGATGGGCCGCATACCATCGTGGACGGTGCGGTACGGCATATCGGTCATCGCTTTGGTCGTGGTGCTGCTGATCGGCTTGTCAGCACTGATCCGATGGCCGGATGTGGTGCGGGGAACGGGTACATTGACCAATGCCGATCCTCCACGGAAGGTGGTGGCAAGAACCAGCGGGCGACTTGTGAGCACGACGGCCATGGAGGGTGACATCGTGCAACCCGGAGACCCCTTGGCCGTGATCGAAAGCACGGCTGCTCCTGCCGCCATGGACAGTCTACGCAACCTCTTACCCCTGGTGCGGTCCTTTCAAAGTGGGCACACCGACACCTTGACCCCATTACCAGACCTTGCGCTGGGCGATGGTCGCGGCCAGTGGAGCATTTTGCGTTCCACCATGAATGAACTGTTGGTATGGCGAACCGACCCGTATCGCACGGAGCGCAATGCCTCCCTTGTCCGCAAGGTGAACCACTTCCGACGCATGATCTCGGCCACGGAAGCCCAAGTGGCATGGTCTCGGAAGAAGATGGGGAACCATACGTTGGAAGCGAGTATCGATACAGCGCTGGCAGGAAAAGGCGTGATCGCCGCTGCAGAATTCCGACGTGGCCAGAATGCGTTCCTGGAGCAGCAGATGAACCTGAGTGCTTTGGAGGCCTCGTTGCAACAACAACACATCACGTTGATCGAACTCCAGGAACGCCTGAACGAATTGACCCATGCGGACAACGCAATGGAACGCGACCTGAATGCACGTGCTGCCGCTGCGCTGAACGCCATGGAGAGCTTCGTGAACTCTTGGCAACTCGGCCACGAACTGCGGGCACCGATCGCGGGTGTGGTACACCTTCCGGGTCGGCTTACTTCCCAGCAACCCATCAGCCTTGGTGACGTGCTCTTCACCGTGGTGCCGCCGGATAGCACGTTCCTTGTGGAGGCGTCACTACCCGCCAACGGCTCTGGAAAGGTGAAGGTTGGCCAGGCGGTGCATGTGGAGCCCGAGGGTTTCCCGAAAGCTGAATACGGGCGTCTTGTTGGAACCGTATCGCATATCGCCACCACACCGAATGCCAACGGCTACCGGGTCATCATTTCACTTCCCAATGGCCTGAAGACCTCGTTCCACCGGTCGCTGCCCTTCAAGCCCGAAATGCCAGTGCATGTAGAGGTGGTCACGCAGGATCGGTCTGCACTCGGTCGTGTGTTCGCGATGCTTCGCGGTACTACTGACCGGTAGGGGCGCATCGCCATGTACACTTGTGCGATACCAAGGCCCCGCCTCACCACCGCACACTTCTCACCGAAACCCGTCTTCATGTCCGTCCATTTTGGACGGGAGAGTGGTCCAATTTAGACGTTGGAAAGTTTGGCGACGACGAAATCGAAAAAGAATTTCGTTATGCAGCCGCAGGAGGTGGTTGCGAGCGGAAGCCGAAAAGCTTGGAGAGAGTAGGCGCTGGACACACCACAACACGATGAAGTAATTTCTTCCTATTTTCATGGCTGTCTCTTTGAGCTTTGCAAGTAGCGATGCTATGGCAATAAGCAAGGAGATCGACAGGTACATAACCGCAGACAACGGCTGTCGCTTTCACGTCACCGGATGGGTCGAGTATGGCTTATTCCCACCTAGAGTGAGTGACTATGATATCACCCTAGAGGGACCTTGTGGTCGATATCGTTTTGAAGGGCTCGTGACTTCTGATGCAAATGGTACCGCCATTAATAATGCCAAGCTCCATAACTTGGACACCGCAAAAGATGAGGATATCCCGTCTTCGCCCTTCCTCGGCTCTGTTGTTGTTCAACTTGAAAAAGATGTCCAATGAGTGATCAAGTGAACTCCTTCTTGCTCCTCGGTTGCTTCACCCTTTTCATGGGCTGTTCGAAGCAAGAGTCGAATTCGGGTTCTGACCCCATACTTGGTACGTGGCAGATCTCGAGCTTCACGCCCGCAAGTCTTACAACAGACTCTTCGCTGACGGTAAAGGACGCACTTGCATTGTTTCTCATGGATGGTGACTTGCGTCCGACTAAACTCACCGTGGACAAGAACGAGCTAACGCTGCATACGGCAGGGGGAGATAGCGAAGCTCTGGTGTATACACTCCTTGGCACAGAGGAGAACCACTACAGTTTCCAGACCGAGGAAGGCGATGCCGAGTTCGTGGTCGAGAACGCCAAGAAGGCGCGCTTCGTTATTGGCGGTGCGACTTACGAGTTGTACAAGTAGAACAGACGACGACACTTCGATGAAGGCCGCTTTGCTTTTGCGAGGAGGTCTTCTTCGCATCTCGACGGTCTTTCGGCTGCCGATTACCTTCGCCTCCCCTTCTGCCAGTCGCCGTTCCGATGAAAAGCTTCGATCCCGCCAACCTTGCGATCCCCGAACTGCATAGCTACTTGGTGGGTGCCATCGGTCCGCGTCCGATAGCCTTCGCCAGTACCATCGATCCGCAGGGTCGCCCGAACCTCAGCCCCTTCAGTTTCTTCAATGTGTTCGGCGCCAATCCACCGCTGATGATCTTCAGCCCGGCGCGCCGCGGCCGCGACAATACCACCAAGCACAGCTACCACAACGTGAAGGCCGTGCCCGAAGTGGTGATCAACGTGGTGACGTATTCCATGGTACACCAGACCTCGTTGGCCAGCACGGAATTCGCCGAAGGTGTGAACGAGTTCGAGAAGGCAGGCTTCACGCCGATCGCTTCCGAAAAGGTGAAGCCGTTCCGCGTGAAAGAAAGTCCGGTGCAGTTCGAGTGCGTGGTGAAGCAGGTGATCGAAACAGGAACCGGTGGCGGCGCCGGCAACCTGGTGATCTGTGAGGTGGTGATGATCCACGTGAACGAAGATGTCCTGGATGAGAAGGGCAAGATCGACCAACGCAAGATCGACCTGGTAGGGCGCATGGGTGGCCATTTTTACGCCCGCGCGCATGGCGATGCGCTCTTCGAACTGGCACAACCCAACACACAGATCGGCGTGGGTGTTGACAACTTACCACCCGAAGCACGTAACAGCCACATCCTCACCGGGAACGACCTTGGAAAACTCGGGGTCGCGATCACGATCCCGGATGAGACCGCGGTGAACGAATACAAGCTCACCGAATTGAGCGATATCTTCATCACCCAGAAGGATCAGCCCAGCGCGCTGCTCACCGCTCTCCACCAGCACGCCCACGAACTGCTCGCACAGGACCGGGTGGACGAAGCTTGGAAGACCCTTCTGGCCTTTAACGCACGCTAACCAACAAGCAGTCCGCAAGAACGCGGGCAACATAGACCATGGCACAAGTAACCATCACAGGCACCATCAAAGTCGTAGGCAAAACACAGGATGTCAGCGAAAAGTTCCGCAAGCGAGAACTCGTTGTCACCGAACCCAGCGGCCAACGCCCACAGCACATCCCCGTTGAATTCACGCAGGACCGTTGCGGCTTGCTGGACGGATACAACCCCGGCGACGAGGTGACGGTCTCCTGCTACGTGAACGGCCGCGAGTGGGCCGGACGCGATGGTGTAACGAAGTACTTCCTCAGCCTCAGCGGCAACCGCATCGATCGCGCTGGCGCAGCACCTGCAGCACCACAAGGCAAGAGCAGCGGCTACCAAGCGGCACCTGCTCCCAGCATGGCCGATATGCCACCCGCTGGCGACGAGGACGATCTGCCGTTCTGAACGTCACTCATTATCTGGAAGCGCGTTGGCCAATGGTCAACGCGCTTCTTCTTTTCACACCCTGCGCCCCTTCCACTTCGGGCGAATGAAGATCGACAGCACAGCGATCACCGGCGCATAGACAGCGAAGAGCATGTAGGAAACGACCGTGGTGAGCAGCCATCCACGCTGACCGAGGAAACGCCGCACCTCGCGCACCAACGCAACGGCGGGCACCATCCACAACAACCAAGCGAGCACCAAGAACAGCAGCGTTTCCAAACCATTCTCTTCAACGATGCTCGCCACACGGAACTTCCATGTGGCCACTAGCAACAGCCAAGGCGACAGCAACGCGATCATTCCGATGCATGAGAAGCCTCCACGAACGCCACGCATCTTCCCAGCCCAGCGCAGCCGCTGCTGAAGGAACGCGGACCACGTCGGCTCTGCTTCCACGGTGACCAGCACACGCCGATCCAACAGGTATCCGATGTGCTTGCCTGCATTCTTCATGCGCTGCACTAAAAAGACATCATCGCCGCTCGCGTAACGATCGCCGCTGTACCCCTCCACACCGTTGAAAGCCGAACGTGTGAACGCAAGGTTGGCGCCGTTGGCTAACGATGGGCGCCCCAAGAGCGCTTCACCCGCGGCCACACCCAGGAGACCCGCTTGCTCCTCTTCTTGGACACGTTGAACGAAAGCACCGCTACCGCTCGTCCGCACCGGAAGCAACAGCAGATCCAAGTCCTCACGTTGCATTTTCTCGAGGATCGTCCGTGAACGAGCGCGATCGCAACGTGCGTCGGCATCGGTGAGGATGATGTGTTCGTGCGTTGCAAGTGCGACACCGGTCGTGATCGCGGACTTCTTCCCTTCGCCCGCGTTCAGCACATAGGTCAGTTGCGGCCATGTGAGCATCATGCCTTGAACGACGCTCGCGGTATCATCGGCGCTGTGATCATCCACCACGATCACCTGGTGCAACGCTTTCGGCAGATCTTGCGCGTTGAGGTCTTGCAGCAAGGCCACCAAGGTTGAGGCTGCGTTCCGCGCGGGAACGATCACCGTAACACCAGAGCCCGAAGCGATCGTTGTGGAAGTATCGCTTCTCGAAATCTCCTTGCGCACTCGATCGCGCCAAGCCATGAGCATCAACGCCTGAACAAGGTTGAACCCGAACAAGGCGAAGGCGGTGTACAGCGGACCGATCATGCGCCGTTGTTGTTCTGGCGGATCCTTGCGAACAAGAGGATCAGACTACCAGTAAAAGCCGGCAGCGCGACATTGATCATCCATAAGCAGGTGGTGGCGATCAGCACGATGGCGTCGTTGGCACCGAGCGGAGCCAGTACCGCCATGGCCACGGAACCGCGCACGCCCAGCTCCGTCAGCATCACGGAAGGGATCAACGTGGCGATGAGGTACACGACAGGCACGGCGAGCGCGGCTTCCACCTGCGTGACACCAGCGGAAAAGCCCCATAGCAGCACTCCGAACTGGGCGCTGAAGACGATGTAACGTGCCATGCTCAACAGCAGAACGCTCAACAAGTCGCTGCGCTGATAGCCGGAGAGCACGTTCGAGGCCCGCTCGAAACGGCGCAAGAATGGAACAAGCAACAAGAGGTTCCGCAACACACCCGGATAGAAATAAAGCACCAATGCGGTGGCTGTGACCAGCGCGGTAAGCGTTGCCAAAGCCCACGAGATCCAACCTGCGGGCCACGGCAACGCCGATCCCGAAACCGTTAGCACCAACAGGCCAAGGCCACCAGCCACCAACGTGACAACGAATTGTGCTATGCTGCCCAACGTGCTTGCGAAGCCGCCACGGATGCGGTTCGTTGGCGAAAGGAAAAGCACACGGCCCAGGAATTCGCCCGTGCGGTTCACGCTAACAAAACCCACGCTGGTACCCGCGATGGTAGCGACGAACGCGCGCCAAGCACCGGTAGGCTCCACCTGCCTCAGCAACAAGCGCCACTTGTACGACTCCAGCCACCAGTTGAAGAGCATCAAGCCGAACACAACGGTCAACAGTGCGCTCTTGGCGAACACCATGTCCAGGAGCGGGCGGCCTCCGGTGGCGACGATACCTTTGGGACCGGCCAGCCGAACGTACAGGAACACGCACGCCAGCAGGAAGATCCCCCAACGGAACACCATGAGCAACGGTCGGCGCGCGGACATCATTCTTCCCCTAGACGGGCAGGCGGCCAAAAGTAGGCCCGGCGCGGAACGCGGTGTTGTAACGACCGAGCGTATCATCCTCGGGATCGATCCGGGTACTACGGTGATGGGCTTTGGCGTGTTGGCCGTTGAAGGCCGCGAGATCCGCCTGTTGGAGGCCGGTGCCATCCGTTTCCAAGCCGGTGATGACCACACCTTGAAGCTGCGTGCCATCTTCCGCAGCACCACCGAGATCATCGATCGGCACCTGCCGGATGAGCTGGCGATAGAGGCGCAGTTCTTCGGCAAGAACGTGCAGAGCATGCTGAAGCTCGGGCGCGCGCAAGGTGTTGCAATCGCCGCAGCACTTCAGCGCGACCTTAGCGTGGTGGAATACGCCCCGAAACGCGTGAAGCAGAGCATCACCGGGAACGGGAACGCGGCCAAGGAACAAGTGGCGGCCATGTTGCTCAACATCCTACGGATCACGGAACTCCCCAGTAGCACCGATGCTACGGATGCCGTGGCCGTGGCCGTGTGCCATCACTTCGCGAACACGGGCCGTTCGGCAGGTACGAGCACTAAGCGAGGTGGCGTTAAAGACTGGTCGTCGTTCATCCGGAACAACCCGGACCGGTTGGCCTAGATCACGCGCGGCGGATGCGTTCGGCAAGTGCAGCGAACTCGTCCTGCGTCAGCTTCACCCGGGGCTTGGTGAAATCCATATCGGCCAGTGAATCGATGGGCAATAGATGGATGTGCGCATGGGGCACTTCCAAGCCGATCACCGTGATACCGATGCGCGTACAGGGCACTACCGCCTTGATCTTGCGCGCTACTTCCTTGGCGAAGGGAAGGATACCTCCCAGTTGATCGCCTTCCAGATCGAATAGGTGATCCACCTCCCACTTCGGCACCACCAGGGCATGACCTTCACGTACCGGGTTCACATCCAGGAAGGCGATGTAGTCGTCGTTCTCGTCCAACTTGTGGCACGGGATCTCGCCACGGATGATGCGGGTGAAGATGCTCGGCATGGCTCAGCGGGTGATCTCCAGCACTTCGAATTTCGTGGTGCCCGCCGGGGTGGTCACCTCCGCCACTTCGCCTACCGCACGGCCCAGCAGTCCTTTCCCGATCGGGGAGCTCACGCTGATCTTGCCCGTCTTGATGTCGGCTTCGCTCTCGGCGACCAACGTGAAGGCTCGTTCTGCTCCACTGCCAACCTGCTTCACCCGAACGGTGGAATGGATGTAGGCCTTGCTGGTATCGAGCTGCGAGGCATCGATGATGCGTGCGCTGGCCACCACCTCTTCCAATTTGGCGATGCGGGCTTCCAACAGGCCTTGGTCCTCCTTGGCCGCGTGATATTCCGCGTTCTCGCTCAGGTCGCCTTTGTCGCGCGCATCGGCGATCTGTTGGCTCAAGTGCGGACGCTCAACGGTACGCATGTGGTGCAGCTCGTCTTGGAGCTTGCGCAGTCCTTCTTCGGTGTAATAGGCCGTCGTGCTCATGGCCGCAGGGCTTGGGGTGGGAAAGATGAAAGAGGACCCCGAGAGGCCCTCTTTCCAAAGATAGTATCAGAAGTTCAGAGACTGATGCGGATGCCGATGCTATGCGATCCGGCGAACGGATTGGTAGCGCGGTAAGCGTAGTCGATGGCGATGGCGGACTTCTTCTCTTCGCCGAAGGGTAGGTCCAGGCTCACACCAGCACTCGGGCCTGTGAGCACGGTCGTCCGTTCAGCATCGTCCGTGATCCCCTTCTCGTAGGTGTATCCACCGCGCAGATGTACCATTTTTCGGAACGCATATTCAACACCGAGCACTCCTTGGTCCTTGGTGAAGGAGTTGGAAACGAAGGTGCCCGCGAAGGTGATCCGATGCATATCGTTCAAGTGCCAATCGTAGGCCCCGCCGATGCTAAGCATGGAAGGCACCTCGAATTGCGCCGAACGCTGCTCCAAGCTGAGCTGGTCACTTCCCGTCACGAGCAGACCCTGCACGGACATCCCATCACCGCTGAACGCCATGGCCGGTCCAACGTTCTTCAACGCGATGCCGAAGTGGACGTTCTCCTTCTCACCGGTCACGTATTGGATGCCGGCATCGAAGCAGACACCCTGTGTACGCACGTTGGAGATGCTCTCGGATACCATCCGCACCAGCAAGCCACCATGGATGCTGTTGGAGAAACTCTTGGCGTAGGAGATACCGATGTTCGCCATGTTCGGGCGGAACGTTCCACGGCCACCAGCGGGGTTGTCCACCGTGGTCACTTCCAGTTCGCCGAAACCCAGTGTGGTCGCGCTAACACCCAGCACCCCGGAAGCGCCCATCTTCTGCGCGAACCCGATGCTGTTGATGGTGGTGCCGGAACCCGCCAGCCAGCGCGTGTTGGTGAAGACGAGCTCCGTCTTGTTGGTGTGCGCTAACCCTGCGATGTTGCCGTACATGGCCTCCACACCGCGTATGGATGAGGTGTTGGAAAGCCCCCAACCCGCGGAGCGCGCCCATGGATTGATGAGCAACTGTGTGGCCCCGGCTGAACCAGCCCGGTCCGGATTACCTGCCAACGCCGTAGTGTAGGACAGTGCCGCGAAGGCCACCATCATCACCGCTTTCCTGTTCGATCGCATCATGTCCGTCCGTATTGAATGCTGCACGTTGGCTTAGAAGTTCTGGAGATCGAGCGGGCGTAGGACGCCGAACCATTTGACCACCTTTTCACCCACTCCCGGTACATCCACGTGGCAGATGTACACACCTCCGGCGATAGGGATGTTGTTGGCGTTCTTCAGATCCCAGTCCAGGTAGGTGAGGTCGTTGTCCTTGCGGAATTTCCGCACAAGCACGCCGCCCACGTTGTAGATTGAGATCGTACACGACTGTGGCAGGTTGATGAACTTGATCCGGTTATCCAAGCGTGAGGTCTCGTAGCCGCTGAACGCGTAGTAC
This sequence comes from Flavobacteriales bacterium UBA7690, assembly GCA_002482775.1. Classification (GTDB taxonomy): domain Bacteria; phylum Bacteroidota; class Bacteroidia; order Flavobacteriales_F; family PHOS-HE28; genus PHOS-HE28. The sequence continues at coordinate 30,817 of DLGQ01000077.1, forward strand.
GGGTTCGGTACCACGTTGATCAGGTCCAACGAATTCTCCGCTGTGGTCAACACGTTGTTCTCCGTGGCAAGGCCAGAGGTCTTGAAACGGTACAGAGGCAAACCTTCGTTGCGCGAGATGTCGATGGATGGACCCGTGAGGCCCGGGTAGTCGGCATACTTGCGGTAAGGTTGCTGCACGTTCAGCACGATGCGCACATCCGTGGCCAGCAATTCCTGGCCGGGCACGAGCATCGCACTTCCCACCCAGGCGATACCACGCAGGATACGACGACGCGCTACTTGGTCAGTGTTGCTCAGTTGCTCGCGCACGAACCGGCCCTCGTCGTACATCGGAACGTACGTGGCGTTGTTGGACACGCGACGATCGTTCTTGAACACATAGATCCAGTGGCAAGCACCGAAGAACGGCGAACCCGTGGAGGTGAAGAATTGGCTGTTGGGGTTCCAGATCATGTCCTTGCCGATCTCGCCTCCCCAGAAGCTGTTCTCGCCATACGCCATGTTCAAGCGCTCGCCAGTTTCCAGATCGACGGCGTAGCCCGGGAACCAACCCATTCCTCTTGTATTCACGAGGTCTCCTTCCGCTGCATTGTACCCGTCGGTCCCGGACATCCGGCCATCCTTATCAATGCTCATCGCGTCACGGATACCCATTCGAACACCAGTACCCTCAGCCAAGCCGGTGGCTTCTTGTTCCAGAACAGGGCACCTGCTCCACAGGGCCTTGTCCTTGGTGATCACGATCTGTACGCTCGGGTTATCCGTCAGCTTGGCCGATTGGACCAAGAGGTCGTTACCACCCGCCATGGATTGGTGTGGTCGGATGGAGTCCGGGCCTGTGGTTGGCAACGTGGTGCCCGGCTGGAATGGTGCCTGGCCTACCAAGGACCAGGGTGCCCAAGTGCCCCCTAGAATGGTCTCGTAGGTCTGATCCGGATCCACCCAAGCGTTGGTCGATTCGAAACGGTCGTTGTAGATCTCTTCCGGCGTGTCCTCCGTGGCCGTGTAGTTACCTGAACGGATCCAGTTCAATACGCTTTCGCCCTCACCATCGGGCACACCCGTGAGCCAAGCGAGCGCTGGGTCCTGGAAGGTGATGGAACCCTGACTGGCCGGAGCCTGGTAGAACCGCGGAGCCACGCCCACCTCCACGGGGTCGATCTGCACGCTAATGCCCCATTCTGGGATCAGTTGCTCGTAGCTCAGGTCAATGACGCGCTCGCCAGCGATCGTCTGTTGCGTGGCCAGGTTCGTGATGCTCCAATACGCATCGGTCAGATCCCCTGGGGTGAGGGTATCGTCCTTGAAGCGGATCTCGAACTCTCCTTCAGGAACCTTCAATGGATCGACCACTTTCACACGCACCGGACCGCGACCACGCTCGTACGAGATCTCTTCCTTGCGCCATGGATCGCCGCTCATGACGGCGCTCTCAGAGGCTGTCGTCATGGCTAGGGAAAGTCCACCATTGCCTTGGCCCTCCAAGCGGGTGATGGGCAGTTCATCGCCATACACCGCGTTCTGGATCGTTCCGCCGTTGGCAGGATCGGGACGGTGCGGGATACCCACGTAGCGACGAATGGCACCGAACGCCGCTTTACGACCGGCCACGTAAGGGAAGGCCTGACCGGAACGTTCGATCGGGTCGTAGGGTGTGTAGTTGTTGTAGCCGTATGCGATGGCGATGTAGTAGTACGACTTGAAGTTGACCAAGCGTGTATCGCCCGTGGCGAACTTGTCTTCCAGAACGCGCACCGAACTGGCAACACCCGCATCAGCACCGTTCACCATTTCCGTGGGGATCGGCATGCCGATGGCGTCGTTGTACGGATAGTTCACGATCTGGCGGATGCCATCACGGATATCGCCTTGGTAGACCAAACGGGACAGTTCAACATTGTCCAGATCGGTCACGCTCACCTGATCGTTCTTCACCTGGTACAGTTTGTACCCTTGGAACTTGTAGAAACGATCGTAGAAGACCGTGGTGGTCGTGGTGTCGTAAGTGATCAGTACACTATCATTCGGCAATTGTGTATCGAGTGTATCGCCAGGACCCGCAGTGATGGTCTCCGTGGTACGGAATTCGGGGATGATCGGGTCTAGTTCGGTGTAGCTCAACGGTGGCAAGTTCACCGGACGGTCCTCGTTGTTGTTGCTGCCCTCCGGGTTGGTCATGTAGATCACCAACTCGCGGTCCAGTTCCACGATCTCCAGATCAGGTGCGTCAGGACCATCGAGGATCTTGAAGCAGTTGTCGAACAAGGCTTGTGCTTTGTCATCCGCTGTGCGCAGGCTGGCCACACTAGCCACCGCTCCACCTGCACTGGCACGTGCATAGGCCACCCCGATGGTGATGTTGTTGAAGGCACCGGGCTCCAGCGTGAAAGGTCCTGCGCTCTGTACGAAGCGACGATCAGGGTTCTGCTGTGCGGTCTCGCGCCAGTCGCCTTGCGGAGCACAATTCGTACCCCAACCAGCAGGGTCACTGTTCCAAGGGAACATGTAGCGCGTGTTCACGCCACCACCGCCGGGGTTGTAGCCTGAGCCACCGTGCGTCATCGGCGTGTTATCCTTCCAGATACTGCGCAGGTAGTTGTAGAAGTGCCCTTGTGCCGATGGGTCGGCAGTAGCAGAAGGGCCTTCACGGTTCCAATACAGGAACGCACGCATGCCGAAGCGCTCGTTGTCCGCGAAACCATCGCCGTAACCGATGCCGATGCCCTTGTAAGGGATACCATCCTGAAGTTGGGCATCAACACAATTGAACACATCGATGTTGTTCTGTGGACCCGGGTTGTCCACGCCATCGGCATTCTGGTACGGACCTTCGAAGAAGTCAACTCCGACTGCGGGTGGTTGGGCACCATAACCTGTTACACCGCTGCAACCGGATTCGTCGTTCTCATCCCAGTTGTAAGCGAACCCGAAACCGCGCTGTACGTCGCAGCCCACGAAGTCATCGTTGGAACAACCCAGATCCGGATCGATGAAGTGACCGAAATACGTGTCGCGCAAGGTCTGTGTGCCCTGGTTGATCACCGTATAGTTGTAGAAGGTCATGTTGTTGATCTCGTTGTTCGAACTGAACGCGAAGGCTTGGCAACGGACCTCCAGGCCGATCGGATCGGAACCACCGGATTCGGTGTGGGCATCGCCCTTGTCGTTGATGATCCAGAAGATGTTGAAGTCACCGAACAGGTTCACCGGATCCTCTCGTTGGCGGGTCTTGCAATCCTCCACGGTCTCGTTGAAACCATAATCCGGGTAGTCGCCCAACGTGGGTTCGTAGGTTCCATTACCATTCTTATCGAAGAACGGTGCGAGGTACAGGTCTTGCCCCTGATCCAGATCACCTTCGGCTGGCCAGTTCGCGAACGATTCAGGCGTGGAATAACCGTTGGGGAACACCTCTTCCAATACGCACTCGGGGTCTTCGGAACATTGGATGTACTGGATGTGCGCCTCTGCCTGCGCGCGTTCGGTGACATAGAAACGGTCGTACGCCTCGCAGATCGCCGGCGTGGTCGTGGCAGGGGTGGGGCTGGTTTCGTTGCTCAACGGACCAGGCCAGAAGTCGTTCCCGTTCGCACGGAACAGGACGGCTGCCAATTTCAACTGGTTATCCGTGGAAATACCGCCCATCCATAGACCGCCCGCATAAATGGCAGAGGCTCCAGTGAAGTCATCGGTCTTGGGGATCTCGTAACCCGGACGGCTGGTACCTCCGCGGCGGGTCCACATGTTACCCCCGTTCTCGATCACCGCACGCACGTTGTTGTACGAGATCTGGGTGATCTGCGATGCCGGTACGCATGCCTCGGCACGCGGACGCGCCATCGGTGCGGAGCTACCCGCAGGGCGTTCCGGCGCGATGGCCTGCAGCTGCAAGGCAGGGAACGCTAAGAGGCTAAGAGCGAGGTTTCTCATCGCGGTTGCTCTGTGTTGGCCTTTCATGGTCGTGCGTTGTCAGATCGATCAGAAATTGAAGCGTACACCGATCCGGATCGTACGCGGGGCACCATAGTTGAACGGGGAGTCCACTTTCAGTGCATAAAGTTGACGGTAAGCCTCAGCGTCGATCTGTGCTTGGATCTGCTGCTGGGTCTGCGCCGATGCTAGGAATCCATCGTTGTCAGGCGAGCCCGTGTAACGGTAGACACCCGTGATGTTCTGGGTATTGAAGACGTTGGTGACCAACAAGTAAACGTTCAGGTCGGCCGACTTCGCTTTGTCGCCATCCTTACCGCCGAAGCTCAGCGGGATATCACGGTCGATCTGCATATCCGTGGTGAACTGCCATGGCAGGCGTGCGCCGTTGAGCGAACCATCCAAGCGGTAGCTACCCGAACCCTCGGCTTCGTTCACGACCTGGCTGCTACGGCTGTACGGTGTTCCACTACCCAAGGTGCTCACCATGTTCACACCGGTGCGGCTCAAGATGGGCTTGCCGAAGAGCATGGGACCGTTGTAGTCCTTGCCGCCGCCGTAGCGGAAATCGAAGGTGGTCTGGAAACGGTGGCGCTGATCGAAATCAAGGGGCGAGATCGTGCGCAGGTTGGGCTGCCCGGAGTTGATCAGGTTGATACCCGTTGTTGGGCCCGAACCCGTTCCGTCGGCGAACTGCAAGGTGTACGAGGCACGCATCCATACATTCCCGGTCTGGCGCAGATCGAAGGTGGCGCTGAAGCCTTTCACCGTACCGAAATCGAAGTTGTCATAGGTGCGGTAGTCACGCGGCCAAGCATTGGTCACGTTGCGCACCTGGATCTGATCGCGCAGCTCGCGGTAGTAGGCCGCCAGTTTCAAGGAGGATGACTTGCTCAACACCTGCTGGAAACCGAGCTCGTAATCGATGGTCTTGGTCGGCTTAAGGTCCGGATTGCTGAGCACCCCTGCGTTCTGGATGTAAGCCAGGTCGATCAGGTTCAGGCGTGACTCGAACGACGTGGGGCGCTGGGTGAGCACATCGTAGTGCGCGAAGAACACCGCCTCATCGGAGATCGGGAAGGAGAACGCGATACGCGGCATCACGTTCACCACTGGCTTGTAATCCGCAAAGGCTTGTTCGCTCAGATCCGAGATCTGGGTGCCATCGCCTTGGCGCACATCACCCCCTTCGCCACGCTCGATCAAATACGGTTGGATCTGGCCCGCTTCGGTGATGGACGTACCGTTGCTCAGTTCAACGCCTTGTGCGGAATACCACGTATCGCCATCGCGGTAACCGCGTATCTCGGAGGGATTCGAGATGTTGTTGACGTAAACGACGAAGTCGTCGCCGATGTTGGACGGGCGGTTCGCCAGGTCGTCTGCCAGATCGCTGTTCGGCACAGCCGAGCCGGCCGTATACGCTTCTTGCCAGAGGTACTTGTCCTTCAGTACGTTCTGGTTCGCATCGTAGCGATCCACACGCACACCCACGTTGAAGATGATATCATCGAAGGCGAACTTGTCCATCAAGTAACCCGCCATGTAGATCGGCTCGAACGGAGCCTGCAGGCGTGAAGAATTGCCCTTCTCATCTTTCCCCGTGAAGAATTCCGAGAAGCTCGGCTTGCCTTTCAACTTGTTGCCCAAGTGATCGAAACCGACATAATCCACAGCGCTGAGACCGTTGTTGATCAGCTCATCCGGAGAGAACATGTCCAAGGCGAACACTCCTGGATCCAAGGCATCCACATCGATGAAGTCCACTCCTTGCGGGTTAAGGCCAAGTGCCGCGCGCAGGTTACGATCGAACTCGCTCTGCTTGTCGCCCGCATAAATGCGCGAGTAGAGCGTGAACGGCAACGTGCTGAACGGCAATTCGTAGGTGCCGGTAGGGATGCTGTCCTGCCATTCTTGGATGTGCGCATTGGTCAGCGTACGGGCACGGTTCCAGAGACCGATCGGCGCCAGATCGTACCGGCGTTGGGTGTATTGTTCATACTCCACGCCCAAGGCCACGGCATGCGAACCGATGTCGGCACTGCCGTAAGCGGAGAAGCGGATCTGGTCGTTCAGCCGTTTGCTGTACTCGGAGCCTCCCCCATTGTCCACCACACCGATGTTGTTCCACATGCCATACAGGCTTTGGGGACCGGAGCCGTTCCATAGGACACCACGGTTCTGTGTCGCCACCAGGTCGCGGTAGTAGCCCACGTAGGAAGGATCATCGCCACCCACCAAGCGCTGGATCGGGAAGCCTTCTTGTGGAAGAGCATTGAAGTAGAAGGTATTGATGGATGCCAGATCCGGGTTCTGGGTCCCTGGGGTGAAGACCACCAGCGTATCCTGCTGACCCACCTGTGTCCATTGGTTCGGATGGTCTTCGTTCAACTCGAACTGCGGTGCGGAAAGCGTCTGGAACTTGCCCACGTAGCCATAGTCGAAGAAGCGTTCGCCATGCACGTCATCCCCAACGTTCAGCTGGTAACGGCTATAGTCCAACTGGAGGGTATAGAACGCGTTCTGCACAGCGCTCTTCTTCTCCTGCTCCTTGGTCTGGTTCACGAAACGCTGCGTGAACTTGACGAACCCGCGCCACGAGAGCTCCTTGGTGCGGTAGTTGTTCTCGGCGTTCAACAAGGAGTTATTCCGGTTGAAATTCTGGCGGTTGCTGTAATCCAACGATCCACCCAAGGTGAGGTTGATCGTGGGGGTGGTGGTGATGTCGATCTTTCCCGATGCCAAGTAGCTCACTGCACCTGCGTTCTGGCGTGTTTTGAGTACTTCGATGTCGGAGCTGCGCAGGTAGTTGCTCTCGTAAGCGAGGCTGAAGTCGCCATCGCCGGTGAAGCGCAAACGAGCGGGATTGGCCAGGATACGCTCACGTACATCTTGGCGCACCCGCAGATCACCTTGGTACAATGGGTTACCATCCACCACGTTGGTGTATTGACCGGAGATGAAGAAGCCGATGAGCGGCTTGGTCTTGTTGCCCAAGCTGTCCTTCTTGAACAGGATGGGGCCGTTCAAGCTACCCTCCACCTGGTTGAACGCGTACTTGTCCAAGCCAACGATATCGGTGATGTCGCTACCCACTTTGTAACCGGAAGTAAGGTATTCGATGCCGCCACCGAAGTTGCGACTTGGACCGCGCGTGGTGATGTTGATGAGACCACCCGTTACGTCGCCGTAGTTGGCAGGCACACCACCGGTGATCACCTGGACCTCTTCGATAGCGCTCTTGGGCAGGCCCGTTCCCGCACCAGCAGGCACTTTCACACCATCGATGTAGTAGTATGTGTTCTCTGATCGTGCCCCGCGGATGCTGATGCCACCACCCGTTCCGGCATCGCTGGCACCGGCTACCGTAGTGGCGATGGAGTTGGCCGAACGACCCGGCATTTTCGCGATCTGATCGCGCGTCACCGTGCCTCCAGAAGCACCACCATCCTTGTCGATCAGTGGAACAACGTATTGTACGACTTCGAATTCCTTAAGCTCCACCCCTTGGTTGAGGCCGATGTCCAAGAAGGTGATCTTCCCGTTGGTGACCACCACACCCGTTTGCTTGTATGGCTGATAACCCACGTAGCTCACCACGATATCGTAGGAGCCCGGATCCAGTGGCTTGATGAAGTACTCTCCATCGAAGTCCGTGGCTCCGCCGGAGACCTGCGTACCTCCTTTCTCTATCACCACGTTAACGAACGGCAGTGGTTCGTTCGACTTCTTGTCGGTGATCTTTCCTTTCACGCTACCTGACCCTGTCTGGGCGAAGAGCGCCAGCGAGGTGCAGATGGAAAGGACGACTGTGGAGAATAACCTTCTCAACATCAAGGTAGGTTTTACGTTCAGCGTAACAGGGCAACCAGGGGGCGCTAATATAGGAAGTTCCGCGATCGGCTAACCTGTCCCGAAGCCGCGCCAGCCGTAGCCCGCGCGCATTCCGGGCGGAGCAAAGGCGAAGGTTGCCGTGGTACGAGGGGATACCTGAGCGTTAACATGGGTGAAAGATATTCGCACCATTGTGGATCCCGGCGCCCCAGAACGAGAACCGGTCGAACCTCGCCGGAGAGCAATTATCGATCACCAACCAAAGGTGCGCCGGAAGAAACCATCGCGGTGCGCATCGCTCCCGTGGCGATCGGCCCGCTTGGTGTTCCGCTTCAGCCGTTTGCGCGTGGCCTTGTCCTGTATGCTCAGGTGCCGCTTGCGATCATCGCGCTCCTGGCGGGCCTTCTGCTTCTTATCGTCCTTGGCCTTCTTCGCCAGGGTCTTCTCCTGCTTCTTGCGTGACATGCCGTCCTGGGCCGAGACCGCCGGCGCTGCCATTAGCCCGATGCCCAACAGGGCGATACCTATCCACGTGCGGAACATGCCACAAGGTAAGGAGCCGCTGGGTGGTCACCGGAAGGCTCGCCGCCACGGATCCCCCACATGGGCCTGTTGGACAATAACTTCGCACCGTTACGTTCATCCATGCAGATGCCTTTGTTCAGCAAGTCCATTCGATCCACCCTGGTGCTCGCCTTGGCGACAGCCTTACTTCCCAGTTGTAAGAAGGACCAACGGGGAGGTGTGCCACTTAACGTTGTGGACATCAGCATCAACGTGAACAACCCTTCCTATGCCGACCTCGCGGTGCCGGGCGGATGGTTGTACTTGAGCGGTGGATCCCTTGGCCTTATCGTGTACCGCTCCAGCCCTACGGATTTCGTGGCGCTGGACCGCCATTGCCCTTACCAGCCTGAGAACATGTGCCGCCTGGTGGTGGATGAGTCGCAGATCACCGCGCGGGATACCACCTGCTGCCACAGCGCCTATTTGATCACGAACGGCACGGTAACAGAAGGACCAGCAGCTCTGAGCCTGCAGCAGTACAATACCTCCTTCAACGGCACCACGTTGCGGATCTATAATTGAAGAGTACGGGGTACTGGGTATAGGGTATTGTGTACTTCTAAGAGTGTGTGTTCTTAGAACAGAAAAGCCCCGGACCTGTTGAGGATCCGGGGCTTTTGAATTCTTGTAGGCTTAGTAGCGGTAGGCGTCGCTCTTGTATGGGCCTTGCTTGGGCACGCCGATGTACTTGGCCTGCTTGTCGTTCAGCTCTTCCAACTCCACACCGATCTTGGCGAGGTGCAATTTGGCCACCAGTTCATCCAGGTGTTTGGGCAGTACATATACCTTGTTCTCGTAGTTGCCGTGGTTCTTCCACAGTTCCAATTGCGCGAGCGTTTGGTTGGTGAAGCTGTTGCTCATCACGAAGCTCGGGTGGCCGGTGGCGCATCCCAAGTTCACCAAGCGACCCTCAGCGAGGATCAGGATGTCCTTGCCGTTGATGGTGTACTTGTCCACCTGCGGCTTGATCTCCACTTTGCTCTTGCCGTGGGTCTTGTTCAACCACGCCATATCGATCTCGTTGTCGAAGTGGCCGATGTTGCACACGATGGTCTTGTCCTTCATCACCTCGAAATGCTCCGCGCGGATGATGTCGCAATTACCCGTGGTGGTGATGATGATGTCCGCACGTGGAGCGGCTTTCGCCATCGGCTTCACTTCGAAACCGTCCATGGCGGCCTGCAGGGCGCAGATCGGGTCGATCTCGGTAACTATCACACGCGCACCAGCACCTTGGAGTGAAGCGGCCGTGCCTTTGCCAACGTCGCCGTAACCAGCTACAACGGCCACTTTGCCGGCCATCATCACATCGGTAGCGCGACGGATCGCATCCACCGCGCTTTCCTTGCAACCGTACTTGTTGTCGAACTTGCTCTTGGTAACGCTGTCGTTCACGTTGATGGCGGGCATCACCAAGGTGCCGTTCTTCTCGCGCTCCATCAGGCGGTGTACGCCGGTGGTGGTCTCTTCGCTGAGGCCTTTGATGCCTTTCACGAGCTCGGGGAACTTGTCGAACACCATGTTGGTGAGGTCACCACCATCGTCCAGGATCATGTTCAACGGCTTGCCACCTTCGAATGCGAAGATGGTCTGCTCGATGCACCAGTCGAATTCGGTCTCGTTCAACCCTTTCCAGGCATAAACAGGGATGCCTGCGGCAGCGATGGCGGCAGCGGCATGGTCCTGTGTGCTGAAGATATTGCAGCTGCTCCAGCTCACTTCGGCGCCGAGCTCCGTCAACGTCTCGATCAACACGGCCGTTTGGATGGTCATGTGCAGGCAGCCTGCGATACGCGCGCCTTTCAACGGCTTCTCTTTGCCGTATTGCTCGCGGAGGGACATCAGTCCGGGCATTTCCGCCTCGGCGAGTTCGATCTCTTTACGGCCCCAGCTCGCTAGGGACATGTCCTTCACTTTGTACTTCAGCTGCTCTTTGGTCTCAGGCATGGTCGTGTTCATAGGCCGCAAAGGTAGGTTTTTGTGGTGTGCGTGGGCAAGGGTGGAGTTCAACGGAACGGGTTGACCATCAACGGGTCTGGTGCATGCGTACGCAGCAGCAGCTTCGGCGATGGGGACGCTGCAATAAACCCGTATGTGGCCGGAATGTTCGCGGGGGGGATCAAACGACCACCCCTACTACCTCTTGGTAAAGGCGCTCTGTATCCTGGGCCTTCCGTTCCCAAGTGAATTCGGTCACGGCCCGTTGGTGGCCTGCTTCACCAAGTCGCTTCCGCAGATGGGGATCCGCGGCCAGTTCGCGCATGGCTTTGGCGAGGTCTTCGATCACCTGTGGGACCGAATTCGCTGGAATGGCGAAACCCGTGGAATCGTTCACGTAGACACCAGGACCGCCGAGCTTCAGGCAGACCACGGGCTTGCGCATCTCCATGGCCTCCAGTAGTACGAAGCCGCCCGAATCGTGCAGGCTGGGGTGGACTAGCACATCGGCCTGCTGGAACTGCTTCAACCCATCGCGCCAAGGCAATTCACCGGTGAAGGTGACCTTGTCCCGGATCCCCAACCGATCCACCAACGCTTGCAACCGTTGCATTTCGGGGCCGTTGCCCACCACCACGAATTCGCCGTTGGGTAGAGCCGCTTTCGCGAAAGCTTCCAGTCCGAAATGGAACCCTTTCCAGTGCAGGAGGCGCCCTACACTGACGAAACGCACCTTGCCATCCGGTGGGCGGGCTGTGTGTTCGCCCAAGCCACCGGGTGTGATCCCTATGCTGGACATGACGCGCAGATCCTTCACCCCGAGCCGACGCATGCGGGCAGCGGTGTCCTCGGAACAAGCGATGGCCACCGTGGAAGCCTTCGCCGTATGCTTCAACCGGGGGTCGCGCTCGAAGACCCAACGCATCAGCGCACGCAGGTTCTCCTCGAACAAACCTTTCAAACCCACACCATGGAGGAACCCCGGTGGTGCCGATTCGCCGCCACCCAACGGGCCCCATACGAACGGAATGCCCAGACCGGCACCCGCGCTCGGCATCCAGTAACGCACATAGGTGACATGGTGTACCAGATCGAACTTGACCTCCGCGTGCAGGCGCTTCGCCATCTTGGCCGCACCGACGTTCCACAAGTAGTAGTAGAGGTTCACCGTGAACTGGATCTTCCACATCCATTGGGCCCAGGAGGGCATGGCGTGATAGGCCACGTGGATGTTACGTTCATCGTTCTTCTGCAACCACGCTTCGATCTTGTCCCGGTGCGAAGGATCGGTGATCACCCACACTGGCTTGTCACGCGAGGCGGCATAGGCGCAATTCCAGCCCACGGCCGGTTCGCTCCCCCGTTCGGGTTCGCATGCGAAGGCGATCTGCAGGACTTTCAACGGGCGCTGGCTCATCGGGGCAAACGTAGCGGCTTGCAGCGCCCTTCAACGTGGCGGATCAGGCGATGTTCCGACAAGTCCATCAACACCACTCGTGGCCGGTTCTTCCCTCATTGAATACGCGGGCCGGACGTTCATCCGCAACGGCCTGCGTATGTTCGCACGATGGGCGACGTGCTACACACCCTGCAAGCGGCGCGCGATGCCGGACGCAAGATGCTGGCCGTGCTCATCGATCCGGACTTCGGCCAGGACACCGAACGCCTGGATCGCACCGTGCAGAACGCGTGCATGGCCAAGGCTGATCTGATCTTCGTGGGCGGCAGTTTGCTCACCTCGGCGGCCTTCGACCTTTGTGTGGCACGTGTGAAGGAACTTTCGCGCAGCCCTGAGGGAGACCGGCCCGTTGTGCTCTTTCCCGGGAGCCCTTCCCAACTTAGCAGGCACGCCGATGCGGTGCTTTTCCTATCGTTGATCAGTGGGCGCAATGCCGAATTGCTCATCGGCCACCACGTTACGGCCGCTCCCACGGTGAAGGCCTTGGGGATCGAAGCGATACCTACGGGCTACATGCTTGTGGATGGCGGCAGGCCCACCACGGTGAGCTACGTGAGCCAGACGGTGCCCATCCCGCACGACAAACCGGGGATCGCCGCGGCAACAGCGCTCGCGGGATCGTACCTCGGTCTGCGTACCATCTATATGGATACGGGGAGCGGAGCCGACCGCACGGTAAGTCCGGCTATGATCGCTGCTGTTCGGGCACAGGTGGATCTGCCCATCATCGTGGGTGGTGGTATCAAGGATGCGCTCACCGCACGCACGCTCTGTGAAGCAGGTGCAGACGTACTGGTGGTAGGCACCGCGTTCGAGCAGGACCCGGAGCACATCTTCGCGATGAGCGAAGCCATCCACGGGTGAACGCCCCACGCTGCACTAGAACCGCACTGCTACACCGCCCAGCACGTTGACCGGCGCTTGCGGGAACAGCCCGATATCCTGCGTGCGGCCACCATCGAAGAAGTAGCTGTAGACCCAACCGTTGCTTTCGTACAGTTCACTACCGATGTTGCGCACGGTGAGGTTGAACGAGACACTTCGCGTCCCACGCAATTTCAAGAGCTCCACATTGAGGCGTACATCGTTCACGAGATAAGCATCCAACATGCGGTCCGCGCTTGAAGAGTTGTCCAAGTACTGATCGCCGACATATTTCGTGAGCACGGAGATATCCGCCGAGCATTTGCCGGGCTTGCTCCAGAAACGCCACGAGAATTCGCTTCCGGCGATCACTTCGGGCGAGAAAGCCAGGTTCGTTCCGCGCTGATCCACGGCNNACACGGCCTGTTGGCCCAGCCAGTTGAAGTCGGCATCGTAGGCATCCACGTACTCCACGAACGCGCCGACCTTGTTGCGGCTGAAGGTGGCGTTGCCTTTCCAGACCACGCGCTTCGATAGCTGCACCGCGAACATGAGCTCCACACCTGCACGGTAACTGCGCGGAACGTTGGTGCGCAGTGCGGCGCCCACATCGTTCAACTCACCGGTGAGCACGAGCTGATCCATGTAGTCCATGTAGTAGAAGTTGACGCCAGCGCTGTAGCGTGCCGCGCGCTGCTCGTAGCCCAGTTCGTAGTCGTAGAGCCGCTCACTCCGCGGACGGCTGGCCGGTGTTGTTTCCTGGAGGTCTTCCCGGTTCGGCTCGCGGTTGCCCACTGCGAAAGAGGTGTAGGCCTTGCCGCCTTCGCGCACGCGCCAGAGCAGGCCAGCCTTGGGGTTGAAGAAGTTGAACTCGGCGCGTTGCATCACGTTCTCCACAGCATCGTTGAAACCGAGGAAGTCGTGCTGCACACGGCGCACCTGTAGATCCCCATAGACATCCACGCGCGGCCCGACAGCGTAGGTGAGCTTGGCGAAGGCGTTCGCATCGGTCTTGCGGCCGTCATCATCGTAGTAGCGATCGCGGATATCGGTGTCACCCGCAAAACCAGCCCAGATCACCTCGCCGAAATGGGCGCAGCGGTATTCGTTCACACTGGCCCCAAGGACAAGACGGTGCGCACCCAGCTTGATCTCGCTGCTCACATTGGCCCCGTTCAACACATTGTCCAACCAACGCCTGCGGATGATGTCGGTCGTGGTCACCGTATCGCCGTTGATCACCGCACCGCCGATGCCGTAGGTGGCCAGATCATCGTCTTCCCGGAATTGTTCGAAGTAGCCCGCACCCACCACTTTGTACAGCGTGAAGTTCAGCGTGGCATTCGCGCTCAACCGATGATCGAAGAGCAGCTGATAATGCGTCTGGTCATAGTTGTCCACCTCGTTGTCGTAGGTGTAGCCGTTGTATGTCCGCGCCGTGTCCACCATCGCTTTCGGCACGCCACCCCATGCCTGATAGGTGATCTCTTTGCCACGGAAGGTGATGAAACGGACGGAACTCCGCTTTCCCAACCAAGCCCCTTGCATGAAATAGCTCTTGAGATCCGCGGAGGCACGGTCCACATAGCCATCGCTGGTGATGGAGGACAACCGGACATCGAAACTGAAACGATCCTGGATGAGGCCTGTGCCCGCACCGACCGAGTAACGTTGCGTGTTGAACGAACCGCCGCTCGCACCGATCAACGCCCATGGTTCACGCTTCACCGTGGTGGTACGCACGTTCACACTCGCACCGAACGCCGCCGGTCCGTTGGTACTGGTGCCTACCCCACGTTGCACTTCGATATCCTCTGCACTTGAAGCGATATCCGGCATGTTCACCAAGAACGCGCCTTGGCTTTCGGGGTCGTTGAAGGGCACACCGTTCACCGTGATGTTGGTACGCGTGGCGTCGCTTCCGCGGATGCGCATGTAGGTGTAGCCGATGCCTGTGCCACCATCGCTGGTACTGACCACGCTGGGTTGTAGTTCGAGGAGGTACGGCAGATCCACAGCGGTGTTCATGCGATCGAGAGCTTCACGCGTGACCACGCTTTTGGCGAAAGGCGCCCGATCACCCACGCGCAACGCTGTGACCTCCGCAGCACGCATCTCGATGGCTTGTTGCTTCAGTGTGAAATGGTAGTCCACGCCTTGGACGATCATCAGTGTGGTATCGATCCCGTCCGACCCGATGTAGGTGATGCGGACACGTTGTTCACCGGCACGCACACCGCCGATGCTGAACGCACCGTTGAGATCCGTGGTCCCACCGAACGAATGATCCTCGCCCAACACCACGTTGGCACCGATCACCGGTGTACCATCCACAGCCCTCACCGTTCCGGCGAAACGAACTTGCGCAATGGTGTTGAACGAAAAAAGGCACGAGAGAGCGAGTGCGAAAATCTTGATCATGATCCTCCGTAGTTGGATGTCGCCGCACGGAGGTGCCCGTTGCCGGGTAGTTCCCTTGGCAGCATTACCTGCCCAGGTTCTACGGGTATGATCTCAGCCCTCCTAGCGGTGGGCACCCCGATGCGTGACGGGGACAAAGGTAAGTCACTTACCGGGTGGCGATCAACGCATCGATCGTGCGGATCGCATCGTGCATCCGGTCCTCATGCGTTCCGTTTACGACGAGATATGGACGCGCCATCGCCTTCAATGCCTGCGCATAGACGGTGAAGAGCCGTTCACGATCCAGCGGGTTCTCGCGTAGCGGATCCGCTTCCCATGGGATATCCGGTGAGCAGAGCAACCAGAGATCGTAGTGGACATCGGCGGCCAACTTTGCCAGCAGTGGATCCACAACGCCGTACTTCTCCTCGCTCCAGATGCGGATTGTGATCATGTCCGTGTCGCACACGATCAACTTACCTCCTTGTTCACCGGTCAACCGTTGCGCCTCCGCTTCTACCATCAACTGGCCTTGGGCGATGCGCACGAGATCTTCACGGGTGTAAGCCGGCCCATGATCCTGTAGGAAAAAGCGCGCATATTCCTTGGTGTACGCACAACGGTAATGGTGCGCAAGGGCCTCGGTCAACGTGGTCTTGCCGCTGCTCTCCGGACCTACAACGGCTATGCGCACGGGTGCCTTCACGGTGCGAAAAGTAACTTTCCATCACCAAGCAGGCAGCGTTCGAGCCGGACCTTGTTGTCTGAAGGTCGTAACGAGATCACGGATCAAACCCCACCGATCATGAAACGTACCCTACTCTTCCCGCTCACGCTCGCTTCGGCCGCCGCCTTCGCGCAACTGGCTCCGGGCACCAACGCACCGCTAATGGAACACCTGCGCGAGGTGAATGCCGAGTGGCGCTCGTTCGACGGCACGCTGGACACTTCCCCCACCTCGTTCACCACCGATACCGAACGCATCGCACAACACCTTCACTTGGTGCGTACACACCTCGCCACGCACGCACCCGAAGGACTTAGCGCCGACCAAGCGCAGAAGCGTTCTCACTTGTTGGACGCACTTGAAGTTTACGCGGACGAAGGTCGTTTCCCAAAGAACCATGTGCTTCCGTATCGCAACCCGGTCTTCATCGATCCACACAACACCGCATGCGCTGTGGGCCAGTTGATGATCGAGAGCGGACATCGTGATCTTGCGGAGCGCATCGATGCGGAGATGGAACTCGCCTACATCCGCGAGATCCATCTGGAAGAAGTGGACCTGTGGGCGGTGGAGCACGGCTTCACCAAAGATGAACTCGCGTGGATACAACCGGCCTATTCACCGAACGTGCCGTGGTTCCCGCTCGGCGATGGTACCAATGGCGCCGTGAACGAATTGTTGCGCCTTTCCAATGGTGACCTGTTGATCGCAGGTGGCTTCACCGAGGCGGGCGGCAACGCACGCCAACATGTTGCCCGCTGGAACGGCAGCACCTACGAAGCCATGGGTTCATTGCCTGAAGGTTCCGTGAATGCTGCGGTCGAATTCAATGGTGAGATCCTGGTCGGTGGATCTTTCGGCAGTGGCACCACCGACCTCTTGACCTGGAATGGCACCGCATGGGAACCATCCACGGTCTTCAGCGGAAAAACCTCTGCGATCCACGCGTTCCATGTACATAACGGAACATTGCATGCCGCCGGGGCACGCGATGGTTTCGCAGGCACAGATCATGTGGTGGCGCGCCGCACCGGCAGCGATTGGCAGTTCGTGGGTCAAGTGCTGAACGGCCCGATCCGCGTACTTCACACATTCGATGGAACCTTGGTGATCGGTGGTGAGTTCACCGGCGAGTTCTTGTCCAGTGAAGACGACATCCAGCATGTGGCACTCCTTGGCAACAGCGGTTGGGAGCAGCTCGGCGATGGATTGGATGGCGCGGTGCATGCCATGCTGGTCCACGACAATTCGCTCTACGCCACCGGCGACATGGTGTCCATGATGGGATCCTACTTCGGTCTAGCTCGCTTCGCCACGGAAGGCACAGCGTGGGAACAACTCATGCCCAACATCACCAACTACATATACTCCCCCTTGGACGGGTTGATGACAGGCCGGGCGCTGGCCGAACGGAACGGGGAGATCTACATCGGCGGCGAATTCCACATCGGGGATCTGATGACGATGGGCACAGGTGTGGCGGTGTTCCACGGCGAACCCGATGCTGTTGAGGCCTACTGCAATTTCATGGGGCCGGTGTATGATATGGAGTTGATCAACGGGAACCAACTCGTTATCGGTGGCTCGTCCGAGAGCTTCTACGCGAACATCGCCAGCACCGAACTCACAACAGGCATATCGGATCAACCCGTTCGGCTCACGTTCAACACCACACCCAACCCCGTGGTGGACGTGGTATCCATCCAGCTTCCTGCAACGCTACAAGCCGACGCTGCATTGCGTGTAACAGATGTGACCGGCCGCGTGATCGACGTGCCCACCGAGCGCACTGGCTTGCAACTGCGCCTGGATGCACGAAGCCTTGCTGCCGGACAGTACCAGATCGAAGTGAGCGATGGAACAGCTGTCGCCACTGGCAAGTTCGTGAAGCAGTAGATATTGATCCGACCTACGAACGCCTCGTCCACCCAAAAGGACGGGGCGTTCTTCTTTTCCGGCGAACCTTCTTCGTGCCGCAGTGTTCCTTTGCGCACGTGGAACGCTACTACTACCTCTTGTTGGACCTCGGCAGCCTAGCCTTCCCGTTGATGGCCAGCTTCGAGCCGCGGATCCGTTTCGCCTCCAATTGGCGCGGGCTGTTCTCGGGGATCGCAGCCATGGCCGTGGTCTTCATCGCATGGGATGCGGTGTTCACGGCCAACGGTGTTTGGGGCTTCAATCCACGGTACCTGATCGGCGTTCACCTCATCGGCATGCCGTTGGAGGAATGGCTGTTCTTCCTCTTCATCCCCTACTCCTGCATGTTCTTGTATGAAGTGATGCGGCACTTCGTGAAGCGGGCCGTGCTCTCACGGATCGCACGGCCACTGAGCATCGCGTTGATAATCGTGCTCGGCGTGGTCGGTCTGTTCCACATCGATCGGTTGTACACGAGCATCACCTTCCTCTGCACGGCAGCGTTCCTCGCTTACCATGTCTTCGTGGCGAAGAGCCCGTGGCTCGGTCGTTTCTACATGGGCTATGCGGTGAGCTTGATCCCCTTCTTCGTGGTGAACGGCATCCTTACCGGCTGGCTACTACCCGAACCCATCGTGTGGTACAACGATGCGGAGAACCTCGGCATCCGCTTGAACACGATCCCGATCGAAGACAGCATGTATTTGCTGTTCTTCCTCTTGATCGTGACGACCTTCTATGAGCGGGCGCTGAAACGGTATTAGATCCTGGATCGGGGGCAGGACAGGATCATTGCACCTGCACCTGTGAGCTCTCGATCATCTGCTTCCGCCAACGGACGAAACCGACCACGGCCAGCACGATGTAGATCGCGTTGAGCAGCGCATAACCGTCGTAACCGATCCAATGGTTGTACACCACGGCAACCAGATCCCCGACGGTCCAGTAGAACCAGTTCTCCAACACCTTTTTACTCATCATCCATGTGGCCACGATGGCGAACGACGCGATGAAGGCTTCCATACCCAGGTGGATGCCCGGCTGATCGAGCCATTTCATCAGCAGCATCAACGACCATGTCCCCAGGATCCCGATACCGATGAGGACGGCATGTTGCTGCACACCGAACCGGATGATACTTCCCGAAGCATCACCACCGCCCCAGTTCCACCAGCCGTAAAGACCCATCACGGCGTAGAAGCCGTTGAGCGCGGACATCAGCCATGCTTCTTGCAGCGCATAGAGCAACACACCGATCAGTGCCGCTACGAAACCGAACAGCCAACCGGCGCGCACCTGACGCCCGATGAGGATGGTGAAGACGATGTTGAGGACCACCGCCGCATATTCCAGCGAGGTGGTGAGCACGGGCGACATGGGGCGAAGGAACGAAGAAGCATCTTGGGCATGCTTACCATGCCTTGAACCTTTCGTTCACTGGTCTGTACCGACAGTCAAACACGAATCATCATGCTACGTTCCACTTCCTGTCTGATCACGTTAACGGCCGTAAGCATCACCAACGGTCAACTAACGCCGGAACAACCGGCCAGCCTGCCGCAACACCTGGTGGAGGTGAACGCCCAATGGCCAACGATGCAGCCGAACATTTCCAAGGACAGGACCACCGTTCGCTTCAATTCCGAAGCACAGCGGATCGCGGCGCACCTGCATCGTGTGCAGGAGCACCTATCCACGCATATCCCCACGGAGATCAGCCCTGCCGCACGTTCCCATCGGCAGTCTCTACTCCGGTGGCTCGACAATTACGCGGACCGCGGTGTTTTCCCATTGAACGATCTCGTGCCCGGACGTTCACCTGTTTTCATCGATGAGTTGGGAAATGCATGCGCCGTAGGCCACCTGATGATCATGAGCGGCCATGAAGCACTTGCCGAACGTATCCGCGCAGAAATGAACCTGGCCTATGTGCATGACATCGAGCTCCCCGAAGTGGCTGCATGGGCTTCCACCAACGGCTTCACCACGGATGAACTGGCGTGGATACAGCCAACGTATGACCACATGAAGATCCGTGACCCGCGCTTGATCGCCACCATCCACATGACCAACGGCGACCACTTCATCGTGCAAGGGCCAGCCAATGCGCAGGTCACACAAAAACTCAGCTTGGTGCGCAAAGCGAATACCGGCGACAAAGTCCTGGCCACACTGCCGATGCTTTCCGCCGTGCAAGCCGTGGAATTCGCTGGTCGTGTGTTCGTTGCCGGCATGCCGCCTAAGACCGGTTCTGCGGCCGAGGTGTATGAATGGAACGGCAAGTCGCTGGTGGCGTACGACCCCTTCGCAGGGCGTTTGATCATTGGCGCGCTGTTCGTTGCCAACGGAACGCTCCATGTGCGCGGCCATGTGCTGGGCGAAGCGGAGTACCAGGAACGCTACCTCACGGAAGCCGGGGAATGGAAGACCGTGGAGACCGTGCAAGAGGAGGTAGCCCCGATCGAAGACGTACCGCGTGTGCCTTAAGCGGGATCACATCCCACAATTACACGGCTGGCTGAAGAAGATCTTGGTGGATGGCAACAGGTCTTGGAGGTGTTCCATTTCCGGCACCTCGAACTGGATGGCGCGCAGGTCCATGAAACGCAACGCCTTCATGTTGGTCATCTCCTCGGGGAATTCGGCGAGGTCGTTGTCCCAGAGATCCAGCGAAACGAGCTCATGCCACACACCCACGCACTTCGGCAATGCGGTGAGGGCGTTGCGGCTCAGGTCCAATCGCTTCAGGTGAATGAGCCTGCACAGGCCTTTCGACACATCCGTCAACTTGTTCTTCGAAGCGCGGAACTCCTGCATGTGCTTCAACTCCTGCAAGCGTTCGGGCAGTTCCTTCAGCTTGTTGTTGCTGAGGTCCAACGCATTCAAATTCTTCAACAGGTAAACGCCTTCCGGCACTTCCTTCAGCTTCTGTCCGGAAAGATCCAGGCGGTAGACCAGGTCAGGGTTCTCTAGCGCTTTTTCCAAACTGCGGAAGGTGCGCACGCTGTCCAATGCGAGAGCATCCAACAATTGCGCGTGTGTTGCTGAAGCGAGGACGACGGCGAGGAGAGCCAGGAGTATTCTCATGATCGGTTACCAAGACGTAGACGCGCGATGGCCTCGTCCTGTTGCATCTGCTTCTTCAACGCTTCCAGATCGGCGAATCGCACATCGCCCCGCACCTTCTCCACAAAACGTACCGTGATGGTCTCGCCATAGAGGTCGCGGTCCAGGCCGAAGATGTTCACTTCCACACTGCGCTGCGGCTCCGGGCTTTGCAACGTGGGCCGTTCGCCGATGTAGAGCATGCCTCCGAAATGGCCATCACGCAGTTCCACGTGGACGGTGAAAACACCATCGCCGGGGATGAGCTTGAAGGGATCGATGCCGCCTATGTTCGCTGTGGGGTAACCCAAGGTGCGGCCGAGCTGATCGCCCTTCACCACCACACCGGACACGGAATAGGGATATCCGAGCTGCTCGTTGGCCGCAGCGATGTCGCCATCCAACAACGCCTGGCGGATCTTGGTGCTGCTCACCTTCACATGGTCCACCTCTTGCGCGGGGATCTCTTCCACGGTGAAGTCGTACGCATCGCCATATTGATGCAGCACGCGCAGATCTCCTTCGCGGTTGCGGCCGAAGCGGTGGTCGTAGCCGATCACCACGGCGTGTACACCGATGCCGCCCACCAGCACATCGCGCACATACTCTGCCGCATGCATCCGCGAGAATTCCCGGCTGAAAGGCACCACCAACAAATGATCCAGCCCGGCGGCTTCCAACTGGGCCACCTTTTCCTGTTGCGTGTTCAGCAGCTTCAGGTCGTTATCGCCGGGGAACAGCACCATACGCGGGTGCGGGTGGAAGGTGAAGAGCACGCTCTCCCCGCCTTCCTTGCGCGCCACGGTGGTCAAGCGCTCCAGGATCTTGCGGTGCCCGCGATGCACGCCATCGAAGGTGCCCGTGGTGAGCACAGGGCGACGCACGTTCTTGAAGGCGGCGATATCGGTATGGACTTGCATCGAGGGACGAAGGTCGTACTGAATGCGGAATGCGCCCCGAGCTCTGAGCCTTGAGCCACGAGCTACTTGCGGTGGGCTCTGCAAGTAGCTCGTGGCTCAAAGCTCGTGGCCTGCAGTCCCCAACACTCTTTCAACAAGCTATCCACACCATTGGTCCATCCGGAGCCAAGCGCTACCTTCGCGGCCGCAAATGCGGAAGACTCCGCTTGCAGAACAGCACAACTCCCTCATGTCCAAGCACATCGGAAAGGTCGTCCAGGTCATCGGTCCCGTGGTCGACGTACGTTTCGAGGCCGGTAAGGGCCTGCCCAACATCTACGACGCCCTCCACGTGACCCGCGCTGACGGCAGCGTGCTGGTGCTGGAGACCCAACAGCTCACCGGTGAGGATACCGTGCGTGCCATCTCCATGGAAAGCACCGATGGCCTCAGTCGCGGTGTTGAAGTGGTGGCCCAAGGCCTGCCTATCAGCATGCCCGTGGGTGATGCCGTGAAAGGCCGCCTGTTCAACGTGGTGGGTGCGCCCATCGACGGTATGAAGCCCGTGAGCACCGGCAAGTCCATGCCGATCCACCGCGATGCACCGAAGTTCGAGGAACTCACCACCAGCGCGGAGATCCTCTTCACGGGGATCAAGGTGATCGATCTGATCGAGCCGTACGCGAAAGGTGGTAAGATCGGCTTGTTCGGTGGTGCCGGTGTAGGCAAGACCGTATTGATCCAGGAGCTGATCAACAACATCGCCAAGGGCTACAGCGGTTACAGCGTGTTCGCCGGTGTGGGCGAGCGTACCCGCGAAGGGAACGACCTGCTGCGTGAGATGATCGAGAGCGGCATCATCAAGTATGGTGACGACTTCGTTCACAGCATGGAGAAAGGCGGCTGGGACCTGAGCAAGGTGGATTATTCCAAACTCGAAGAAAGCCAAGCCACCTTCATCTTCGGACAGATGAACGAGCCTCCCGGAGCACGTGCTCGTGTGGCCCTCAGCGGTCTTACCCTCGCCGAATATTTCCGCGATGGCGATGAGGAGAGCGGCGGTCGCGACATCCTGTTCTTCGTGGACAACATCTTCCGTTTCACCCAAGCGGGTTCCGAGGTATCCGCACTGCTGGGCCGTATGCCGAGCGCCGTGGGTTACCAGCCTACGCTGGCCACGGAGATGGGTGCCATGCAAGAGCGCATCACCTCCACCAAGCGCGGTTCCATCACTTCCGTACAGGCCGTTTACGTTCCTGCGGATGACTTGACCGATCCAGCGCCTGCCACCACCTTCGCCCACTTGGATGCCACCACGGTATTGAGCCGGAAGATCGCCGAGCTCGGTATCTACCCTTCCGTGGATCCATTGGATTCCACCAGCCGTATCCTCACCCCCGCCATCGTGGGCAAGGAGCACTACGATTGCGCACAACGCGTGAAGGAGCTGCTGCAACGCTACAAGGAGCTGCAAGACATCATCGCCATCCTTGGTATGGACGAGTTGAGCGAAGAGGACAAGCAAAGCGTATTGCGTGCCCGTAAAGTGCAGCGTTTCCTGAGCCAGCCGTTCTTCGTGGCCGAACAGTTCACCGGACTGCCCGGCGTGATGGTGCCGATCGAAGAGACGATCAAGGGCTTCAACATGATCATGGACGGCGAGTTGGACGACATGCCCGAGAGCGCCTTCAACCTGAAGGGCAGCATCGACGATGTGATCGCCGCCGGTAAGAAGATGTTGGCCGAAGCGGCGAAAGCCTAAATTCATGTGGACATGTGCGCATGCGAGCATGTGCACATGGTCAGATGAGCATATGAGCACATGAGAGTAGAGATCATCACCCCCGATAAGGAGCTCTTCAAGGGCGAGGCCAAGAGCGTTACCGTGCCCGGCGTGGACGGAAGCATGGGCTTCTTGAACAACCACGCACCCTTGATCACCGTGCTGAAGGCCGGTGATGTGAAGGTGAAGACCGACAGCGGCGTGGAGACCTTCGCCGTGAAAGGTGGTGTGGTGGAAGTGAGCAACAACACCGTGATCGTATTGGCCGAATAGGCCTCACCCCAACCCCTCTCCGAAGGAGAGGGGCGCTGGAACGACGTTGGCGCTGACGGAGTAAAACTCAGCCGAGAGCTATCGTCCAGAGAGGCATCCGAGAGGGTGCCTCTCGCTTTTTGGTCCAGGACCAGAACCTTGGCGCGCCCCTGATCAACGGCCCGAGGCAACCCTTGCATCCAACGAGCGTCCCTCACGGATCCCGCGCTGGATCACGGTTTCCGAACAAGGGATCGTTTATTAACAGTTCCATCACTTTCGGGTCATTATCACTTGCAGGGATCGATCAACCGTCTACATTTGAGTGTTCCGAAACCCGTTCTGCCCTCGACCAACCCCACTTCTTCACCCGACGAAGACCCCATACTTTCCGTAGTTCCCTTGTTGCGCTCCTACGTGCTTTGGCACAACGGGGCTTTGTGTATCGCAGGCCATTGGCCTTACTCCCGTATCGCCGGCACGTACGCTGGTTATGACCCTCTTTCGATCAAAACCAAAACTTAGAACATGAATAGTCGAAACTCTTCGGCAGCACTACTGCGGCGAACGTCGCGCTGGTGCAGAACGGCTTTACTCGGCGCGGGACTGGCGCTGGTGGGGACAAGCAATGCGCAGACGACCATCATCTCCGCTTCCGGTGATGGTGGCTTCCAGACCGGGGGCACATTCGCGCTGAATAATTGGACTCTTGTCAATGGCACTCCAACCGCCACTCAGAACCAGTGGATCATAGGCCCTGCGGCTACTTCGGGAGTAGGCTCTGGAAACACCGCCTACATCACGAACAACACGGGTACGTCAGCCTATGCCTACTCGAATGGCAGCGCCCAGTACATCGTACACTTCTACCGCGATGTGACATTCCCCGCCGGCGAAACCGCGATCAGTCTGAATTTCGATTGGAGAGGTGTTGGCGAAACAACGGCGTTTGATGGCCTACAGGTATCGCTGGCTTCCACGAGCACAACACCTGTTGCTTCTGCAACAGCCCCAAGCGGGTCGGTCAGCGGGCCTATCGTGGCAGGTGCGACCGTGGTTGGCAATATCCTGTATTTTAATCAAGCCACTGCGACCAATACGACGATATCCATCCCTGGATCCGTGGCTGGCAACTGTTCATCGGCCAACACGTTGCGCTTGATCTTCACCTTCCGGATGGATGGTAGTGTTGGGACATCACCAGCAACAGCGATCGACAATATCAGCTTGATCTCATCCACACCAACGATCACAGCAGCTGGTGGAACCTACACCATCGACAACACGCTCCCTACAGCAGGCAGCAATTTCCAAACCTTCACCGCTGCGATCAATGCCGCGAATGGTGCCACCGGTTGTGGTGCGCTCACCGGACCGCTCGTCTTCAACGTGAGTGCCGGTCAAACGTTCAATGAGAACGTTCCTGCACTTACCGCATCAGGCAATTCGGCGATCAATTCCATCTCTTTCGTTAAGAGCGGCGTTGGCGCGAACCCGAAGATCACGCCAACCGGATCCGGTGGGTCTGCTGACTTCGGTTTCTGTATCTCGGGTGGAGATTTCATCTCCATCAATGGGATAGATATCGATGCCTCTGCTGTGACCGCAGTAGAATATGGCTTCTTGATCCGCAACGCCTCCGCCACGAACGGCGCACAGGACAATACGATCCAGAATGTTGCCGTGAACATGGGTACCCGTGGTACTTCAACCACCAGTTATGGTATCCTGCAAACCGTTTCCAGCACGGGCGGCGGTGTGGTTCCTACCAACGCCACCGGCGCGAACAGCCGCAACAAGTATTACAACCTCAACGTCTCCAACGTCCGGAACACGGGTGTGTACTTGATCGGCAACACCAGTTTCCCCGATCTGCTCTGCGAGATCGGTACGAGCGCATGCGCCACCAGGAATACCATTACCAACGTTGGGCCTACTGTAAGCACTTTCTTGGGTGCAGCAGGTATCCAAGCCGATGGGCAAAGCGGTGTGAAGATCTTCAACAACGACATCTCAGCCATTGCGGGCAACCAGTCCGCCACACGTGGTATCTACATCCTTACGAATAAGGACAACTCCGAGGTGTACCGCAACAAGATCACCACCGTGAGCGTGTTCGGGTCCACAACAACGACCTCCAGTGCTTACGGTATCCAGACCGAGAACTCCACAACCGGGACGAACAACATCCGTATCTACAACAACGGGGTTTCCAACCTCTTCACCTCACGCACATCAGCAAGCTCCACACGTTATGTGTTCGGGATCTGGGTCGGTGTCTCAGGAGCTTCTACCAGCCAATCGTACGATGTGGACAATAACACGGTCGCCATCGGCCAAGGATTGAACGCGGCGATCTCCAGCGCTTGCTTCGAGGTGCAGAACAATGCTTCCGTTTACCGCATCCGAGGCAACGTGTTCGCGAATTACTCCCCAGCGAATGCAACGGCACGGCACTACGCAGTACGGTTCACCGGCGCGACATGGGGTGCCACGGGCTCGGTGTCGAACTACAATGACTACTACATCGCGAACGACCTTGGCACAAGTGGTTTCATCAGCCAAGTGAACACCACGAACAACTCCACCTTGCTCGCGCATCAAACCGCGTTGACCAGCCCCTCCACGCAGGACGCGAACTCCACGATCGCCGACCCTGTGATCGCGGTGCCTAACACCAGCGTGCAGGCTACGGCCTCCGCGTTGAACGCCTACTCCGGCTTCAGTACCCAAGCGTGGGTCTTGGATGACATCGACTGTGTTCTCCGCAGTGGAGCCACACCGTCCGACCTGGGCGCGCATGTGATCCTGTCCTGCACCACACCTGGTGGTGGTACGATCACCCCTGCAACAGCATCCGCTTGTGCAGGTGGCACCTATGTGATGACCAGCACAGGCTCAACCACCGGAGCGGGCATTACCAATCAATGGCAAGTCTCCACCACATCGGGTGGGCCGTACAGCCCTGTTTCCGGTGGAAGCGGTGCGACCACCACGAGCTACACGACCGGTCCGTTGGCAGCAGGTACGTACTACTACGTGCTGACCAATACCTGCTCAGCAGGACCTGCTTCGGCCAACTCCAACGAACTGACACTTACCGTGAACCCCGTCCCAGTGGTCTCTGCCACTAACAACGGCCCTGCCTGCGTTGGTGGGACAGTTGCGCTGGATGGCACCACGGACATTCCCGGAACCTACGCATGGAGCGGCCCGAACGGCTTCGCGGCAGGAACGGAAGATGCTAGTGTGAGCCCCATCGTTGTGGCTAGCGGTGGTGTTTACACCTTCATCGTTACCGCTGCTGGTTGCCCAAGTCTGCCTGCTACTACAACTGTAGTGGTCAACCTTGCACCGGTGGTCACTTCCACTACTGCAACCCCGAATCCGACCTGTTTCGGCGGAAACAGCCAGTTGCAAGTGAATGCGATCGCGCCTGCACCAACTAGCGCGTACTCCATGACCCCATCGTCCGGCACGTTCACACCGCTGGTTGGTGGAACCACCGTTGCTTCGGTAAAAACCGATGACGCCGTATCAGCTGCACTGCCGATCGGATTCACGTTCTACTACGCTGGCAACTCCTACACCAATGTGCGTGCTAGCTCCAATGGATTCCTGAGCTTCAATGCTTCGGTCACTAGCACCGCCACCAACTCGCTCACCGCCCCAGGGGCTGCACAGCTACCCTTGATCGCCCCGTTGTGGGATGATCTGGACGGAACAAGTACGGGTACGGCGTCCTACTTGACCACAGGTACTGCGCCGAACCGTGTATTCACCTTCGAGTGGTTGAACTGGGAGTGGAACTACCAGGCCAACGCCGCGGTGATCTCCTTCCAAGTGAAACTGTATGAAGCGAACGGACAGGTCGACTTCGTCTATCGTCAGGATGCCGCAGCTTACAACGCAGGAACCACGAACGGTGCGTCCATCGGTCTGGCTGGGCTGGTAGCAGGCAGCTATCTATCCTTGGATGGCACCGGTGCTACTCCCGTAGCGAACAATGCGGCTGAGGTTTCAACCTTGACCGCCAAACCAGCTACAGGGCAGACCTATTCCTTCCTTCCTCCGGCTCCGACGTATGCTTGGAGCCCCAGCACATTCATTGCTGGTCAGGAAGCGTTAGCAAACCCGGTTGCAACTGGCGTTAACGTGGCAAGTCAAGCTTACACGGTATCTGTTACCGCCGGTGGTTGCTCTACACCTGGCAATGTCACGGTCACTACTACCGCGCCGATCACCGACGCGACGATCAGTGGCGACCTCGACTACTGCGCAGGAGGAAGCACCACGCTGACCGCCGCACCGGTGGATGGCGCTGGGCCTTACACCTACTTGTGGAGCCCTAACGGGGAGGTGACCGCCAGCATAAACGTAACGGCACCCGGCAACTACGACTGTCTGGTGAGCGATGCGTGTGGTGGCTCTGTCTTGGCTGGTACCGTTACGGTGGTAGAGAACGCTCTGCCAACGCCGACCATCACGCCTGGTGGACCTGTATCATTCTGCGGAAGTGGTGAACTAACCTCAAGTGCGGCAAGCGGGAACGTTTGGAGCCCGGGTGGTGCTACTGCGAACAGCATCACGGTCTCCAGCACCGGTTCCTACAGTGTTACTGTTACTGATGGCAACGGTTGTGTTGGTAGCAGTGCTCCGGTAGCTGTTACGGTGAACCCCCAACCAACTGCCGTGAGTGTTACTCCTGCGGGCCCTGAGGTGATCTGCGCCGGAGACAGCATCGACCTAGCGGTTTCTGGTGGCACCTACATAAGCTTGGTATCCAGCAACATCGATTTCGGCGGTAGTGGTAGTTCCACAACACCGAACACCACGGGCTCTACTCTCGGACCCAACCCGATGCAGGACTATTATGGCGGCGCTAAGCAGCAAGTGGTTTATCGTGCTGCTGACCTGACCGCAATGGGCCTCGTGAGCGGCTCGACGATCAACAGTATCGCCATCAACTTGAGCGCTGTGGATGCGACCTACAACCTTAGCAACTACCGCGTGAAAGCACAGTGGTCCAGCGCCATCACGGCGCTTACGACCACTCCGGTGAGCACCGGATGGGTCGATCAGTTCGGCCCCTCCACGGTCACCCCTGCCGTCGGTCTCAACACCTTCAGCTTCTCGGCGCCGATGACCTGGAACGGAACGGACAACCTCTTGGTCGAGTTCAACTACTCGAACAACAACGCTGGGAATCCGGTAGATGGTACCAACGTAGCGACCTACGCACTTGGTTTGGCATACAATGCCACCTCGTTCTACCGTGTGGACAACGACACGCCTACTGAGTTGAACGACTACGCCATGACGATGACCGCGGTCTATGCGGGACGTAACAATGTGCGCATCAACGCCAGTGTGCCTACGCCAACGGCCAGCACCTACACTTGGAGTCCGAACACGAGCCTGACCCCGAACTCCGGCGCGAATGTGACCGCAGGTCCGACCAGCAACACCACCTATACCGTCACAGCGACGGCACCTGGTGGTTGCACTAGTGAGACCACTGTCACCGTGAACATGGATGAGACGGATTCCGACGGTGATGACATCATCGACTGCGAGGATTCCTGCCCGAACTTCCCCGGTGTGGAAGGTGGTACGTGCGACACGAACCCTGGCCCCCTGTTCTCCTTGGGCACCATCACCGGTTGCGTTTGCGTACCAGTGGCCTGCACGGAGACCGTGACCATGGAACTGCGCACCGATGCCCTTAGCAGCCAAGCTTCATGGGAGATCTTGGACCAGTTCACCAGCACGGTGATCTGCTCCTTCAGCATCCCCGTCAACGGCATCACCACGCCCATTACCGAGAACTGCTGCCTCCCAGCAGGCTGCTTCCGTCTGCGTGTGATGGATAGCGGTGGAGATGGTTTCGTGAGCGGTGGTATCACCGGTGGGTACCAGTTGCGTGAGAACGGTCCAACGGGCCGTCGCATCATCGACAACTTCGGCAACTTCACCGGCGGCAGCCTCAGCGCCGTCGCCAGCACCTACGAGAACGGCGCCTTCTGCGTGCCGATCGGCGATGACAAACCCATCTTCACCAGCTGCGACAAGCTGGACTGGGTGGACAACAAGTTCATCGT
Organism: Flavobacteriales bacterium UBA7690; assembly: GCA_002482775.1. Lineage (GTDB taxonomy): Bacteria > Bacteroidota > Bacteroidia > Flavobacteriales_F > PHOS-HE28 > PHOS-HE28. The sequence goes on from DLGQ01000077.1 coordinate 60,598, forward strand.
AGCCTCGCCCAATGCCGATGTGACCGCCCAGTTCGGCATCTCCAACAACACTAGCGGTTACGAGTTCTGGTTCTTC
>DLGQ01000085.1:0-3111 GCA_002482775.1 Flavobacteriales bacterium UBA7690
GTTGTAGCCATGTTCGAGCGCGGCGAGATCCAGAGCATCGCCCTTACGCCGGAAGGCACCCGCAAATACCAACCTGACTGGAAGACCGGATTCCACCGCATCGCTACCGGTGCTGGCGTTCCGCTGGTCCTTGTCACCTTTGATTATCCGCAGAAACTCGTGATCCTTAGCGCTCCGTTCCCGCTCACCAACGATCCGGAGGCCGACATCCTGCGCATGAAGGATTGGTTCCGCCCACATAAGGGCAAGAATCCGGAAGATGGCGTGCGGTAGTTGGTATGGTACTTGCTCGAAGCGCTCACCCATGCGATCCATCATTCTCTTTGGCACCTTGGCGTTCTCCGTTGTGGTCAACGCCCAGACCGTATTCCCTGTTATTACCGGCGAAACCGCTTCCGGCAACACCATCACCTTGCCCGTTAAAGGGAAACAATGGACGGTGATCGGCGTGGCCTACAGCCAGAAAGCCACACCGGTATTGGAGGAATGGTACGAACCGGCCTACCTACGTTTCATCGCCAAACATGGATTGATGGCGGGATCTTACGATGCGGATGTCTACTTCGTGCCGCTGTTCGTGGGTGTGAACAAGGCCGCCTACGAACCCAGTTTGAACAAGTTCCGCAAGAGCGCCGACCCGGGGATCGTGGACCACGTGATCTTCTCCAAGACGGACATCGAACCGTTGAAAGCCGCGCTGGACCTCACGGAAAAGGACATCCCGTACTTCTTCGTCCTGGATGCCGAAGGGCGTATCGTGCACCGCGAGAAAGGAGCCTTCACGGATGACAAACTCGAGTCCATAGAAGAGGTCCTGATGGATTGAACGCCGGACCGGTCCTGATCAAGAACTTATCTTCGCACCCCAAGAAAAACCAGCCAATGACCATGCTGTTCTCCTTCTCGCTACCAGTATTGCTCAGTCTTTCGCTCGCCGCCTGTACGTCCACGCCCGAAGCGGGCCAAGGGAACGTTGTGTCAGCGCCCGTGGCGGAACAACCGCGAACAAAAGCGCCGAAAAAGGAAGATGGACTTTACGCGACGATCACGACACGTTTGGGTGTGATCACATGCAAGCTCGACTACGAGAGCGCTCCGTTGACGGTCGCCAATTTCGTAGGCCTGGCAACTGGAAAACTCCACAACACGGCCAAGCCTGACGGAACACCGTTCTACGATGGCACCATTTTCCACCGTGTCATCTCCGGTTTCATGATCCAAGGCGGCGACCCCACCGGCACGGGCATGGGCGGCCCCGGCTACAAGTTCCCCGATGAACTGGACCCCAACACCGCAGCTGCCAAGGCCGGCTACGTCCGCGGTACCATGGCCATGGCCAACTCCGGACCCAACACCAACGGTTCCCAGTTCTTCATCATGCACAAGGATTCCGGCCTTCCGCTCAGCTACTCCATCTTCGGCAAGGTGGTCTCCGGCCAAGAGACGGTGGACGCTATCGCTACGGTTCCCCGTGGTGCCAACGACAAGCCGAACGAAGCGGTAAGCATGACCGTGAAGATCGAGGCCGTGGGCAAAGCCGCAAAAGCGTTCGATGCCATCAAGGTGATCGAAGCCAACAAGGCGAAATTCGTTCCCCGCTGACCCTGATCCGGGTTACTGACCGTTATTGAAACAATCCGACCACACCGTGCAACCGACCGACAACGGCGAAGGGATCTTCGCGAACATCGCCACTTCCAAAGGGACCATCAAATTGAAGCTGGAATACGAGAAGGCGCCCATGACGGTGGCCAACTTCGTAGGTCTGGCCGAAGGCAAGGTGAGGAACACCTCCAAGGGAGAAGGTCAACCGTATTTCGATGGAATCAAGTTCCACCGGGTGATCGCCGACTTCATGATCCAAGGGGGCGACCCTACCGGGACTGGTATGGGCGGACCGGGGTACAACTTCGCCGACGAGATCCATCCGGAACTGAAGCACTCACGCGCGGGCGCCATCAGTATGGCCAACGCGGGTCCGTCCACCAACGGAAGCCAATTCTTCATCACGCACAACAGCACACCGTGGCTGGATGGCAAACACGCCGTATTCGGTTACGTTGTCTCCGGCCAAGAGGTGGTGAACGCCATTGCCCCGAACGATGTGATGGAAAAGGTCACGATAGAGCGCGTTGGTAGCGCCGCAGAGGGGTGGGACGCCTTGTCCGTGCTCGATGCGCACAAAGCGAAGTTCGGCCCGAGCCGTCGCTGATCGAACGAACTACTTCAATAGGAAGCGGCGGGTCCACAAGGCCCGCCGCTTTTTCGTTGTTAGATGTTGGATCAGTTGCGGGAACCTCCGCCGCGCTGGCCGCCCGAACGTCCACGGCCACTGGGCCTACGCCCACCCGGACCTCCGCCACTTTCCTTGACGCGTGCCTTGGGATCGTAAGCTGGGCCGCGCGTGCCTTCGGGCAATGGCATCTTCTTCACCTCGTAGCCGATCAACGATTCGATGCGGCCGAATTCGCGCATCTGTTTCTCGTTGACGAAGGTGATCGCCATGCCCTTCTTGGCAGCGCGGGCGGTACGTCCCACACGGTGTACGTAATCCTCCGGGTCACGCGGCACGTCGTAGTTGATCACCAGATCGATGTCGTCGATGTCGATACCACGGCTCANNGCTCACCACATCGGTGGCTACCAGCACGCGTAGCTTGCGGTTGCGGAAGTCCAACATCACCTGCTCGCGCTCGGTCTGCTCCAGGTCGCTGTGCATGCCAGCGGCGTTGAAGCCCTTCTTGTGCAAGTGGCGTGCAAGGTTCTTCACCTCGATCTTGCGCCCGGCGAAGATCACGATGCTGGTGGCTTCGTTGGTATTGAGGATGTGCTCCAGCGCGTTGGCTTTCTGCATATCGAACACCACGTAAGCCTGTTGCTCCACACCGGCGGCGGGTTTGCTCAGCGCGATGGTGATCTCCACCGGATCGTGAAGGATCTGTTTGGTGAGCTCCCGGATCGCAGGTGGCATGGTGGCGCTGAACATCAGCGACTGGCGCTCCTTGGGTAGGAAGGTGATGATGCGGCGGATATCGTCCACGAAGCCCATGTCCATCATGCGGTCAGCCTCATCCATGATCAGCATCTCGAGCCCTTTCAGCGGAACGTAGC
>DLGQ01000085.1:3171-19596 GCA_002482775.1 Flavobacteriales bacterium UBA7690
CACGCCGCTGGTGAGGGCCTGTTTCTGGGTATCGAAAGTGCTGCCATCACTACCACCATAAAGGGGTATGGAGGTGATGGGGGTGAAGTAGGCGATAGCCTGTAGTTGCTGATCTATCTGCAACGCCAATTCGCGCGTGGGCACCACCACCAAGCCACGTATGCTGCCCGGTTCTTTGGGTCGGTAGCTGGTGATCACATCGATCAACGGGAGGAGGAACGCGGCTGTTTTGCCTGTGCCGGTCTGGGCGCATGCGATCAGGTCGCGACCATCGAGCACGGCGGGTATGGCCTGTTGCTGGATGGGTGTCGGTTTCCGTATGTTCATGTGCTCCAAGCCATCGAGCAGGTCGGTGCTCAGGCCCAAGGCACGGAAATCGACTTCAGGGGAAAGGTCTGTAGGTGTTGACACGCAGTAGGATACGGGCGGCGAAGATAGGTGAGTCCGCGGTGGGGATCAGGAAGCCACACGCAAGGGCACCTTATCCGGCGCGAAGGTGAGGCAGACGGTCGTTCCATGGCCCTTGAGGAAACGCACTTCACCGTTGAGCTGTTCGGCCAGCATGCGCACCAGTTCCAGGCCGAAAGACCGTTCCCGGACCAGGCCTTCATCCATGCCCATTCCCGCACCATCGTCGCTGAAGAGCAACTCGTAAGCGTCGCCTGCGGGCCGTACCACGATGGTCACCCGTCCGGTGCCCTTTTCGTGGAAGGCGTACTTCACGGCGTTCGTGAACAGTTCGTTCACCACCAGGGTCAGCGGCATCAACGTATCCGCATGGAACGATGGAAGGGTGGTTTCCACGGAAACTGAGATACGGTCATGCGCCCCATGTGCTACGAGGATGTTCCTGACCAGTTGTTCGATGTGGTGCCGGAGATCTCCACGGCCATTGTCCGCATTGCGATAGATGTGTTCGTGTACCAAGGCCATGGATCGGATACGCCCTTGGGCTTCGCGCAGCACCTTGCCCACTGCTGGCTCGTCCGAATCGATGCACTGGATCTGCAACAGGCTGTCCACCACCTGCAGGTTGTTCTTCACCCGGTGATGGATCTCCTTGATCATCATTTCCTTTTCCTCTTCGCTCATCAAGGTCTCGGCGAGGCGGAGGTTCTGGCGTTGTAGCTCCAGGTTCTTCGCATGGATCTGATCATGCTGCTTCTTGATCACCGCGTTCTTCAAGGCCATGCGGCGTGCCATGCGTAGACCATGGCGGCTGGTGAAGAATAAGGCAACGGCCAGTACGCTCAGCAGGATCAGCATGCCCAGGAGCATGCGGTTGTTCAGTTGCTCACCGGCGATGATCTCCGCACTTCGGGCGTTCTCCGTCCGTAGGTCAGAATTCGCCTTTTCCTTGCGGTCCAGTTGGTAGCTCATCTGCAGGCGCGCCATCTGCATGTCCAACCGGGCGATGTTGACGCTGTCCGAGCGGTCCTTGATCCGTTTCAGATGGCCCAGTGCCTCTTCCCAGCGGCCTTGTGCCAGTGCTAGTTGGTACTGCAGATCCAGGTACCGGAAGCGGTTGTTCCAAGTATCCGTAGTTCGCAAGGTGCTACCCGCGAGTTGCAAGGCGGTAGCGGCTTCCTTGTTACGCCCCATGCCGAGGGAGCATTCCGCCAGGTCACCTTGGATCTCGAACTGTTCGGCAGCCGTGCCTGCTTGTTGCAGACCGCTCTCCGCTCGAACCAAGTAGATGTGCGCATCGCTGTACTTGCGCTGTGCCATCAGGATCGCACCAATGGATCTACAAAGCCGTGCTTCTTCCATCACATCGCCCCGTTCGCGTGCCTTCTGAAGGCATCGTTCCGCATCGGAATGGGCTTCCGCGTACGCCCCGTTGGATAACAACGCGTTGATGAGGAACCGGTGCGCTTCATCCACGGCAGTGCCGGTCTGGGTGGGCAACGTCATGGCCAGTGCATTGCGGGCCTCTTCAACGGCCTTGTCGGACATGGCGTTGAGCCGATAGGCCTCCGAGAGTTCGCGCAGATCCAACGCGATGACCTTCGGATCGCCCAATTTTTGCGCCAATTGCACCGCACGCAGGGCGGTCTTCATATGATCGGAGAACAGCCCGACACGTTCCTCCGCCTGTGCCAGGGCTACCAAGGCCTTATGTTCCACCAACGGATCGCCGCTCCTTTCGGCGAAGGCGAGCGCCGCTGTGGCGTGGCGATGGGCTTCAACCGGTTCGCTGTCCATCACCCGGTTGGCGGAACTGATCAGCGCTTGGGCCCGTTGGTTGGCAGAGACCGTGCCCTCGATAGCGGAACGTGAACTGTCCTGCACCGCAGTGGCATTGGCGTTCCAGGGTATCGCGAAGAGAACGGCAAAAGCCGATACGAGTAGCAGCGGGAGGGACCTACGTTCGTGCATCGGCCCGTTGTACGGCACCTTGCGCTGTCGGTTGCAGTATTGGACGCTATTTTCGACGCATGCAGGTAGCAGTGGAGGTATGTGTCACCAGCGTGGCCGAAGCGGTGGCCGCCCAACTTGCCGGTGCGGACACCGTGGAGATCTGTACTTGGCTCGCCTGCGGAGGCATCACCCCCAGCTCTGGCCTTATGGATGCCGTACGCACCGCGGTGAAGATCCCGGCACGGGTGCTGGTAAGGCCAACACCAGATGGCTTCTGGTACGATCCGGCCGCCTTGCATGCCTTGTTCCTGGATGCCGAGATCTTCGGTGGTGGCGCCATCGGCTTGGTGACCGGTGGCTTGACCAGCGCGCAGGCCATGGACCGCGAGCTGATGCGTACGGTGAAAGAACTGGCACCGGAAAGCGAACTCACCTTCCACCGGGCCATGGACCATGCTGCCGATCCCCAAGAAGTGCTCGCTGGCTGCTTGGCGTTGGGCGTGGACCGGATCCTGACTTCGGGCGGTGCTAACACAGCACTAGCGGGCATTGACATGCTGAAGTTGCTGGTGAACACCGCTGGTGAGCATTGCCTGGTAGCCGCAGCGGGGAGGATAGGGCCCGAGAACGTGGTGGAGATCGTGGAACGCACGGGCGTGCAAGAGGTCCACTTCGCAGCGCAGAAGCCGACAGGAGCGCGTGCGGACAAGATCGCCCTGAGTTCAATTCACGGTGCAGCCTCCTTCGGTTTTGAACCCGATATGGCCAAGATCGAAGGGGTCCTGAACGCGCTGATGAAAGCGGGATTGCGATGAGGTCCTGCCTGGCACTTTTCCTTGCGCTGCTTGCCCTTAACAGCCGAGCCCAGGAGGTCCACATCCCGTTGAATAAAGGCTGGAGTTTTTGCCAATTAGGGAAGGAGCATTGGTACCCGGCGGAAGTACCCGGTGTGGTGCAGACGGACCTGTTGCGCAACGGGTTGATCCCCGATTTCATGCAGGGCAGCAACATTGACAGCGTGCAATGGATCGAGAACGAGGACTGGATCTACCGGCGCACGCTTCGGGTAGAAGACACGCTGTTGCGCCATGGCCACCTCGATCTGGTCTTCAAGGGCCTGGACACCTTCGCGGAGGTCTACCTCAACGATTCGCTCATCGGCAAGGCGGACAACATGTTCCGGACCTGGGAGTGGGCGGTGAAGCGCCACTTGAAGAAGGGCGAGAACGAGTTGAAGGTGATCTTCCGAAGCCCGATCAAGGAAGGGGCGAAGCTGCGCGAGGCCTACGGCATCCAACTGCCGCATGATAACGACCCCACCGGGGTGAGCCCGTATATCCGCAAAGCGGCCTACCAGTTCGGCTGGGACTTCTGCCCGCGGTTGGTGACGAGCGGGATATGGCAGGGGGTTGAGTTGAGGGGGTGGAGCGAGGCGAGGATAACTGGATTCGCGCTGCGGGAATTGCCGTCGTCGGCCAGTGGGAGACGTATCTGGATCGACGCGCACGTTGCCCATTCCATGAAGAACGGACCACAGGTACGCGTGCATTTGGATGGAGAACTTTTAGCGGAGTATTACGACAACGAGGACCGCATGCACCACGGCGCCATAGTGGATCCAACGAAGTATGATGCATGGTTTCCCAATGGGAGCGGCCCACCTGTGAGACACGAACTGCGGATCCAGGTTCTCTTCAAAGGCAAAGTCATTTCCGAGTTGAGCAGTTGGATAGGTTTCAGGGACATTGAGCTCGTCCAAGAGTCCGATACGTCAGGAACCTCCTTCCATTTCAGGGTGAACGGAAGGCCAACGTTCATCAGAGGTGTCAACCTTGTGCCTCCGAGACTTGCCATAAGTTCAAAAGACGATCACTTGTGGACTGAGTTGGTCGCTCGCATGCGCCAAACCTCGATGAATATGGTTCGGATATGGTCAGGCGGGGTTTATCCACCTGACGGGTTCTTGGACGCGTGCGACGAGGCGGGAATTCTTGTGTGGCAAGACTTCATGTTCGGCAATCTTCCGGCAGTCGACAGTGCCTTCGTATTGAACGTGCGAGGTGAGATCAGAGATCAAATACAACGTAAAGGGCATCATCCATGCTTGGCTTTGTGGTGCGGTAACAACGAATTGCAAGTCGCCTGGGAACATTGGGGATGGCAAGAACGCTACGTTCTCCATGGTGCCGATTCTGTAAGCGTCGCATTGGACATGTTGGATTTTTTCGATCACGAACTCCCAAAAGAACTAGGCTGGTACTCCAACGGAGATATCTCCTACACCCCGACCTCCCCCCTTAGCAACTGGGGCAACGCCAAAGGCCTCACCGAAGGCGACCTCCACTACTGGGGCGTTTGGCACGGCGACAGCACCTTCTCCAGCTTCGCTAACAACGTGGGCCGCTTCGTGAGCGAGTGGGGTTTCCAGAGCTACCCGGATAGCGCGTTGCTGGCGAAGTACATCCACCCGGACAGCCTGTACTTGGGTTCACCGTCCGTGGCACGTCTCCAGCGCAGCTACAAGACAGACAAGCCGATCTGGGATGCGATAGAACGAGAGCTCGGAGAGGAAAAGCCCACCACCTTTGGCGGCTTCATCGAGGCCAGCCAACGCGTGCAGGCCAAGGCATACGGTATGGCGATAGTGGCCCACATGGCCGCAAAGCCACACTGCATGGGCACCTTGTTGTGGCAGTTGAACGACTGCTGGCCGGGACCCAGTTGGAGCATCATCGACTACGAAGGGAACCCGAAGCCGGCGTACGAGGTTGTGAAGCGGTTGTACTCCACAACTCCCTGAGGGACACAGGGCATTGCACAGCCCTTCAGGTTGGCATTCCAAGCCGAAGGCTCGAAGCGAGCGTTCAGTGCCCTGTGCGTATTTCACGGTCCCTACCTTAGCCACCTGACCAGATCAGCCAAAACCAACAACGCATGACACGACTTGGACGCTTAACCACAGCCTCGCTGCTGATGCTCTCTCTTGGGGCATGGACCACGGCGAGCGCACAAGGGGATTGCCAGAATGAGGACCTCTATCCGTTCGACCCCACGACCCCCGCTGCCGATGGCACGGTGACGATCATTGCCGAATGCAGTTTCGAGCAGGAGCACTCCGTCATCACCGGTATCGAGGATGGCCTGAACTATGACTTCACCCTTTCCAGCGGTGGGTACATCACTATTCGCCAAGGAGCGATCGATGGCCCCGTTGTAGCGCAAGGCTTTTCGCCCGTGTACACCACCGCCGTTGGCACCGACGACCTGTACGTGCATTGGAACACCGACGATGCCTGCGGCCTGTTGGATGATTGCGTAGTGACCACTGTGCAGCGGCTGGAATGTGCACCTCCCCGCATGACCTACTCGGTCGTGGAGGATTGCGATGCACAGACCTATTCCATCGAAGTGGACATCACCTCCATCGGCGATGCTGCCTCACTGGATGTGACCGTGGATGCGGATGGCGACATCACCACCCTGGACGACCAAGGTGTAGGTGTGATCACCCTTGGGCCATTCGCGCTTAGCGTTGTGCCCACGGTGACATTCCTGCACGATGGCGACACCAATTGCGACCGGGTACTACCCTTTGAATTCCAAACCTCCTGTCCGATCCTGATCGACTGCGGCGTGGCACCTACAGCGTTCGAACTATGCGCGGAGCCGGATGATGAACGGCATTGGTTGTTCAGTTCCACCGGTACGGGCACCTTGCGCCTGCGTTTCCTGCGCGGCACCATCGACGCCAGTTACGGTGATAGCCTGCGGATCTACGATGGCTCGGACAACACGGGCACCCTGCTCTTCGAACACGTGGAACTGGACATCACGAACTTGGGGCCCGACGGTAGTGCCCTCGGCAATGATTATCCGTTCTACTCGGCGATCGATGTGTTCTCCACCACGGGCGATCTGTACATGGAGATGAGCATTGATGCCTTCGGCCAGTGCGGCGGCGAGTTCCCATCGGGAGATTATGACGCTTGGGAGTGGGAGGTGGTCTGCTTGGATTGCGCCCTGCCGGAAGTATCCTATTCCGTCACCGACGACTGCGCGAACGATCAGTTCAGCATCTTGGTGGATGTGGCTTCCACCGGCGACGGTGCCACCTTGGAACTGCTCTACACCATCAACGGAGGTGCTGTGCAAACGGTGACCAACGTTGGAACGGGTATCTCCGAGATCGGTCCTTTCGCGCTCAACGATACGGTGAACGTGATCGTGGAGCCATCGGGTAGCGACCTCTGCAACATCCCCTTGGGCGACATCACCGACAGCGGCCTGTGCCCGGTGCAGATCGAATGTGGCATTGAAGTGAGCGAAGGAACCTGCTACGGCAATGCTGACGACCTGTACTATATCTACCAAGGTACCGGCACGTTCCCCTTGGGCATCTTCTTCGATGCAGGCCAGTTGTTCTTCGGCGATTCGCTCTTCATCTATGATGGTGGGGATGCATCAGCTCCACAGCTCTTCGCAGGAACGGACGGCAACGTTACCGGAACGTACGTGTACACCACCAACCCCGAGCACCTGCTCACGGTCCGTATCGTAACGGACAACTTCACTTCTTGCCAGGATGGTTTCGAGCCGGAGCCCTTGGCGTGGCGTGTGCGTTGCCTGGATTGCCTACCCGCCCAAGCCACCTTCGATGTGGTGTTGGATTGTGCCAACGAGCAGTACTTCGTAGAGGTGGAGATCACCGATCTGGGAAGCGATGCTGAAGCACAGATCGGCAATACGCTGACGACCGACACACTGGTGGCCACCGCAACGGGGACCTACCAGGTGGGCCCCTTCGCTGCCGGAAGCCCGGTGATGGTGACAGTGGTGAACGATGCCAACTTCTTGTGCAACGTACAAAGCCCGATGTTGCTCAACCCCGTTTGCCCAGTTGATGTGCAGTGCCCCGGTGCGCCCTTGGAGCAGACGCTCTGCTACGCCAACTACGATACGCTCGCGTGGTCGTACCAATTGGCCGGTTCACCCGGTTCTTCGTCGTTGCGCCTCACCTTCCTGCGCGGAAGCATCGAGCGTAGCGCATACGATAAGCTGCGGATCTACGACGGCCCGAGCAACTTGGCACCGCTGCTCTTTGAACATACCGGTCTTGAATTCTCCCCCTACAACCTAGGGCCGGCAGGAAGTGCCGTTGCCACTCCGGATGGCATCTATATCGGTGTTGATGTAAGCTCTACCACCGGTACGCTGTACATGGAATTCACCTCTGATGTGACCGTGAACTGTGCGGACAGTGACGGTTCATATGATAGCTGGGAATGGGAGGTCTACTGCATCGATTGCGCAAGTCCTGCTGCGACCTTCACCATCGTACCCGACTGTGCACACCGTTCGTACTCTGCGGAGGTGATCGTGACCGAAGTGGGTGCTGACGACCTGTTGAGCATCACGAACATCTTCGGCGGGGATACGCTCTCCGGCTTAGGCGTCGGCGTTCACACCTTCGGCCCTTTCCCGAATGATAGCGCGAGCGTGCTGCGTGTCTTCAACGAGACCTATCCCGCTTGCCGCGCCACGAGCGACTCGCTCATCTACACCGCCGAGGAGTGCGTTTCCGTTACCTGCGGATTCGACAACTACAACCTGTGCTACGAGAACGACGACGACCGTTGGTACACGTTCCGCTCCGAAGAGAACGTCCCGATGACGGTGGCCTTCGTATCTGGCCAGATGGTTGCTGGTGACAGCATCATCCTGTACAACGGTGCCGATGAGACCGCTGCGGTGCTTTACGAAGGCAACAACGGCGGCAACCTCGCCGGTTTCGCGATCAATTCGGCGAATGCCAGCAATACCATCACCCTCCGGATCAAATCCGACGGGGTCGGTTCTTGCGAAGATGGACAGGTGAACCTCCCGCTCGAATGGAACGTGGCCTGCGGCGCTGTGGGCATGCCAGAGCTGATCCTGAACAACTTCACGGTCTTCCCGAACCCGACCCAGGGCTTGCTGAACATCGAGATGGCCAGCAAAGTGGACGGCACGGTGCGTGTTCGCGTAGTGGACATGAGCGGACGTGCAGTGCTCGATCAACCCTTGCTGATGAACGGCGGCACGCGCAATACCATCGACATGCGTGGCCTGCAAAGCGGCAACTACCTCGTGCAACTCACCACGGAGAAATGGGTGAAGACCCAACGTGTACAAGTGGCACGCTGATAACGATCACACCGAATGAGAGAGGCCCGGCATACAGCCGGGCCTTTCTCGTTGATGGCCATTCCTTATTCCGTTTCGATCAATACCTCATCGGCGAAGATCCACGTCTTACCGCCTTTGCCCACATGCCAGTCCGGGCAGGGCCCGGAGCTCTTGGCCACGATGCTGATGTACCGGGCCTTCTTCCCCAGAACCTCGGTCCACAGTTCGTAGGTGAAGCCGCCCTCAGCCTTGGCATCCACCTCTTGCGAAATGGTGCGGCTGCTCCATTGCCGCTTGTTTGTGCTCCAGGAGATGATGACCTCCTTGGGCAGGAAGATCCAACTCTTCTGGTCCTGCAACAGGCTTAACCCGGCGCGCTTCAGCCTCATCACGTCGCCCAGGTCGATCATGGCCACAAGATCCTGGCCTTCGTAGCCCTGCCATTCACCGGTGCGGAAGTCGGTGCCGCCGCGCAGCCCATCGATCAGAGCGTTGTCGCCACCGGCGGAGTATTGGTTGGCGTAGTTGCTTTCCAGCTTGATGGTGCGCGAGCCGTCGATCTTGGTGAACTGTGCGACCACTGGTGCGTACTGTGCATGCCAAGCCACTTCCACCGCACAGGTGCTTGAAATTGTGAAAGGCTGGTTCATCGGGCACGACCGCACTGCGGATATTTCCCGAACAGTACACGTTCCTTGGCCCGAGACCGTGATCTCGTGTTCTTCCGTGAACGAAGCACTGGTTGCTTGGATAACTGGTGCGATGGGTTTCACGCGTTCATCGATGTAGCTCTGATCAAGTACCGTTACAACACGTGACCTGAAGATCTTCTTGGGAACTCTTTCAACATCGAAATGATAGGCACCACCGCGTACCAGGTTCCAGTGATCAAGATGGTCCGGAAGTTCACTGGTGAAGAGCGCTGTATCCGTTGGAACGGTTTTCTGCCAGGCGCGTTCATCCCCGACCACCATGTTCCATTCCTTGCCGTTCGACAAGTGGATCGTGGCCCGATCGAACAGCGGATAGCCTAGCTCATACCGGTCTTCGATCCCTGGTGAAACAGGGTAGAAGCCGAGCGCGCTTAGCACATACCACGCGCTCATCTGGCCACAATCCTCGTTTCCGCTGAGGCCATCGGGTGCATCGTGGTACAGCTCGTCCATGATGCGTTCCACCAAGGCGCGTGTCTTCTCCGGCTTGCCGATGCGGTTGTACAGGTAGGCCATGTGGTGGCTTGGCTCGTTGCCGTGCGCGTATTGCCCGATCAACCCGGTGATGTCGGCTTGCTCCCGGCCCGAAGTGGAGGTGTTCGCCGCGAAGAGTTTGTCCAAATGCGCCTCGAACTTGTCAGCACCGCCGTGGGCAGCGATCAACCCTTCGATATCCTGCGGAACGAAGAGGCTGTACTGCCAAGCATTGGCTTCGGTGAAGTTGAAGTTCACCTCGTAGGGATCGAAGCCCGGCGTGAAACCACCATTCCTGCGGGCACGGAAAAAGCCGCTGGTGGGATCGAAGAGGTGCCGCCAGTTCTCGCTACGGGTTCGGAAATTCAGCCGCTGATCATCGCTTCCGACCTGTTCCAAGCGCGATGCGAAGGTTGCGATGCACGCATCATCGTACGCGTATTCCAAGGTACGGCTCACGCTCTCGGCACCATCCTCGCTGCTCATGAAGCCGCGTTCCTGGTAGGACTTCAGCCCGAAATGATCCAGGCGTGCACCTTCCTGCATGGCTTTCAGCGCCAACTGCTCATCGAACCCACGGATCCCTTTCAGGTGCGCATCAGCGATCACACTGGCGCTGTGGTAACCGATCATGCAATCGGTCTCGTTGCCCCACAATTCCCACACAGGCAGCCTTCCGCCTTGCTGGTAATGCAAGAGGAAGGTCTTGATCCAGTCGCTGGTCATCTCCGGCTCCAGGATCGTCATCAGCGGATGCAACCCACGGAACGTATCCCACAGGCTGAAGACCGTGTAGACGTTGTGATCCGCGTAGTGGACTTGGCCATCCATGCCACGGTAGTTGCCATCCACGTCGTTGAAGATGTACGGGGCCACATACGTGTGATAAAGAGCGGTGTAGAAGATCCGTTGTTGCTCGCGGGTGCCACCTTCCACGGTGATCTTGTTCAGCTTGGTGTTCCATGAATCCTCGGCTTGCTTCCGCACAAGATCGAAGTCCCAATGCGGCACTTCGGTTTCGAGGTTGGCGCGTGCACCTTCAATGCTCACGGCACTGATACCGACCTTCACGATCAACGGTGCATCGAGTGCCCCGAAGCCATAACCAGCGCCGAAGCCGTACAGGTTCGATGGCAACACATCCTCTTCCTTGATAGGGCTGCTGAAGCGGATGCAGTAGAACAACCGCTGCTCCTTGGCCCACGAGGAAGAGCTTCGCTCACCGACCACTTCGCGATCGCCCACCTTGCGGATATCGAACCCCAACAGCTTGTCGCGATGGGAGAGGTTGAGGATGATGCGAGCAGCCTGGCCCTTGGGGAACGAGTATCGATGCACACCCACGCGCGCAGTNNGATCCGGGTATGCGCGTAGGCCGGGCTGCTCGGACCGAACTACCATCGGCGCTCGAAGGCGGTGACCCCAATAGGTCCACCTTGTAGTAACCAGCGCTGGCCTCTTCACTAGAATGGCTGAAAAGCGATCGGGTCGCAGATCCGTCGAACGCCATGCCACCGCTGCCTGCTACCGGTGTGATCAGCACATCACACAGATCCGCCACCCCGGTCCCGCTGAGGTGCGTGTGGCTGAAGCCGTAGATCACACTATCGCTGTAGTGGTAGCCGCCGCAGCCGTCCCAATCCATGTAGCCATCGGGGCGTGTGTCCGGGCTGAGTTGGACCAGACCATTCGGCACGCAGGCACCAGGGAAGGTGTGGCCGTGGCCGCCGGTGCCGATGAAGGGGTTCACGAGGTCGCGTGCAAGGTTTAGCGTCTGTGCATTGGCCAAACAGGAGGTCAGCATGACGCAATAGAATGCTAGCTCACGCAGAGGCGCAGGGAACGCAGAGGCTGTCATTATGATCTTCATGGGACGTTAGAGTAGATCATCCCCATGGCCTAATGGTCGAGATGGTCATTTCACTTCGGTCATTCCTTTAAGCCGTTAACGATACGGTGGTAACCTTCCTTCAAAGTTGGTTCACCAAAATTGATCAATAGACCTAGTGGAAGTCCAAGTAGGCGTAGATAGGTCTGGGTCTTCTTGAAATGAACCGGATGAAGTTGTTCCACGGACTTCAATTCCACCACGATGCAGTTCTCGACGAAAAGGTCGATCCGGAATGCCTCCCCGAAATCCTCTCCATCAATTACCAAGGGCACGATGCGTTGGCGCTGCACAAGTAGACCGCGTTGGCTGAGCCGCTTGGCTAGTACCGCTTCATAAACCGACTCCAGGATCCCAGGGCCGATCTCACGGTGGATCCTGATGGACTCATGCAAGATGATGCCCGTAATGTTGTTCAGTCGTTCCGGATCCAGCATTGCTCTGCGTTCTCTGCGGCTCTGCGTGAAAATAAACTCACCGTAGCGTGCCCAACGCAGCCGCGCCAAGCAGTGCCGCATCATCATCCGGCAGTGCGGAAACGGTAATGTCCACACGGCCTTGGTAGATGTTCAGCAGCGCCTCGTTGAAGCGTTTCTTCAGCGGGGCCAACAGCAGATCCCCGCTGCGCACGATTCCACCGAAGAGCACCACGCGGCGCGGTCCGGTGATCGCCACGGCATTGGCCAGGCCGACCGCCAACCACCGCACGGTCTCCTTAAAAGTTCGCATCGCGGCTTGGTCGCCACGTTGTGCTGCATCGGCGATGCATTTCACACCTTCTTCCTTGAGGACCTCGAGGCCATCGGCCAGTTCGGCGTAGGTCTGCCGCATGCCACGGATGCTCACGTATGTTTCCAAACAGCCTTTGCGCCCGCAGGTACACGCACGGCCATCCACCACGATGGTCATGTGGCCCAGCTCACCCGCGTTGCCAGCGCTTCCGAGCACGAGTTGGCCGTTCACGATGAATCCACTGCCTACGCCCGTTCCGATGGTCACCACCAGCAGGTCATCAAAACCTTGGCCTGCACCGTAGCGCCATTCGCCTAATGCAGCCGCGTTCGCATCATTACCAAGCACCGATTGCACACCTAACCTGTCCCGCATCATGCGCGCCAGCGGCACATCATGTTTCCAAGGAAGGTTGGGCGCCATCTCGATGATGCCCGTGAACTGGTTGGCGTTCGGCGCACCGATCCCCACCGCCTTGATCGTGCCGCCTTGTTCCTTCAGCAGACTATTCACCGCGACGGCCAGTGCATCAGCGAAGGCCTTGTCATCGGCATGGCCGGTGGTAGGGATCCGCGTTTGCCGCAGTACACGGCCATCCTGGACCAACCCGATCTTGCTGGTGGTGCCACCGATATCGATGCCTGCGATCATGCGTTGTTGCGTAAGGTGGATCCGCGCAGGCCGTACCAGACGAGGTAGGCATAGCAAAGGACCGGAAGAAGGAAGCTCAATTTCATGCTGAAAACCTCGGGGAGATCCGCACCCTTCAATGCATCGATCATCAAGCCTTGGGCGATGGGGATCAATGCGCCACCGAGGATCATCATGATCAGCAGGCTGGATCCCTGCGCTGTGTCTTGGCCAAGGTCATCAATGGAAAGGGTGAAGATGTTGCTCCAGAGAATGGAGTTGAACAAGCCGATAGCGATGATGGACCAGAGGGCCACCGGACCGTTCCCGGCCATAACGCCGCCCAGCAATACCATTGCCACCAAGGCGAACAACCCCATGGCCCGGCCCGCATCACCACGCGCGAGAAGCGCCACCGCGATGTTGGCGAGGATCAGCAACGCCATGGGCCAGAAGTCCACGATGGATACAGGCCCCGTCGCGTTCAATAACACCAACAAAGCGAACATCGCAGCGCCGATCGTCAACATGGAACCGAGTTTCCGATCGAACGGCATGGTCTTGTTCAGCGCCACAGCTCCGAGGAAACGGCCCGTCATGGCACCGCCCCAGTAGAGGCTCAGGTAGTGCTTCGCCACATCTTCGTTCATCCCCATCACGCCATCCAACCCGAGGAAACCGATGATCAGACTACCGACCGCCACCTCGGCACCCACGTAGCAGAAGATCGCCACCATCCCCCAGCGCAACTGTGGATGCCGGAGTGCATCGCTCCTTTCCACCCGCGCGGCCCGCGCTGGTTCTGGAAGTCGGGTGGCACGCACCACCAACGCGATCAACACCAACAACACCGCCAGTCCCGCATAGGGTACACGCACCGCCGCGGAAGCATCAACGTGATCGAAGATGAGCCAACCACCGATCAACGGGGCCAACGTGGTGCCCAAGGAATTGAACGCCTGCGCCAAGTTCAAGCGGCTGCTGGCATCTTCTGGTGTACCGATGATCGCCACGAACGGATTGGCCGCGATCTGCAGCAGGGTGAAGCCAAGACCGAGAACGAACAGGGCCACCAAGTGGGCGGCATAACTGTGCATGTAGCTTGCCGGTGCGAAGAGCGCGCAGCCCAATGCCGAAAGCCCCAGACCGAGCAACAGACCACGTTTGTAGCCGATGCGCTCGATGGGATCACCTGAAGAAATGGAGATGACATAGTAGATGAGCGAACCGATGAAGTAAGCGCCGAAGAAACAGAACTGCACCAGCAGGCTCTGGCCGTAGGAGAGTTGGAAGAGTTCCTTCCAGTGCGGCACCAGCACATCGTTGAGCACGGTGATGAACCCCCAGAGGAAGAACAGGGAAGTGAGCACCGCAAGTGCGCTCCCGGAATTCGAATTGCGTTGTACCGGGACTGATGGTGGTGCGCCTTGCATGTTCACAACAAATATGGTCGTTAGCTTTCGGAACCACCATCATGCAGGATCGCCGCCATTTCATCAAGGTAGGACTCGTAGGTACCGCAGCCTTCGCCACAGGATGCACTTCTGAGCCCGCGCAAGAGGCCATTCCGGCAACTCTTCCGACGGGATCGACCGTGCAAGGTCCACTGGTGCTGAGCACCTGGATCCACGGGAAACCGGCCAATGCCAAAGCTTGGGAAGTGCTCTCCGGCGGTGGGAATGTCCTGGATGCCGTTGAACAAGGTGTTGCGGTGGTAGAGAGCGACTTCACCAACCGTAGCGTAGGCCTGGGTGGCCTGCCAGATCGCGACGGACACGTCACGCTGGACGCCTGCATCCAAGACCACGACGGCCGCGCAGGAGCCGTGGCCTTCGTGCAACGCTATGAGCACCCGGTCAGCATCGCACGGGCCGTGATGGAGCGCACACCACATGTCCTGCTCGTAGGTGCCGGTGCCGAACGCTGGGCCAGTGAGAACGGGTTCAGCCCCCGCCACGTGGAGGTTCCCGAAGTGAGGGCCAAGTGGCAGGAATGGCTGAAGAAGGGTGAATACAAGCCTGTGGCGAACATCGAGAACCACGATACCATCGGCATGATCGCGATGGACGCGCAGGGTCGCTTAGCCGGATCCTGCACCACCAGCGGCATGGCGTATAAAGTGCATGGGCGGGTAGGGGACAGCCCCATCATCGGTGCCGGACTTTTCGTGGACGGTGAAGCCGGTGCTGCCTGCGCCACCGGTGTGGGCGAACTGGTGATCCGCACCGCAGGAAGCCATACGGTGGTGGAACTGATGCGCCAAGGAATGGAACCAACGGCGGCATGCAAGGAGGCTGTCCGCCGGATCATCAAGCAGAACCGGGAAATGAAAGATGCCCAGGTGGGTTTCCTGGCCATCCGGAAGGACGGCGCTTACGGTGCTTGGAGCGTCTACAGAGGCTTCGACTTCGCCCTGCGCACCCCTGACCGGGATGAACTGGTGGATGCCGGGTACGATCGGGAATGGCCCTAGGATCTTGCTTTCTTCGTTGGGGATCGTATCTTTGACTTGATGACGCTCCGTCACACACTCGTTCTCGCGGCCTTTTCCACGGTGCTCGGCACCACTTCGGCCATGGCCCCAAGCCATCCGGATGAAAAGTCCAAAGCCTCCGTTTCCGTGAACTGCTCGCGTGGTTCAGGCCTTATCCAAGTGAACATCCTCAATCACCGCAAGATCGGCAACGTGCATCTGGTGGTGAAGGATGCCAACGGGAGAACGGTCTATGTGGAAGAAGGCAAGGCGATGACCGAAGAACTGGTCCGCCGGTTCGATAAGGGCATGCTTCCCAAGGGCGCTGCCACCGTTACGGTTGAAGCACGTGATTTCACCATCACGCAGCCCTTCACCGTTCAATAGTCCACTTACCAGCCAGCCGCTACCAAGCCCAGGATCCCGGGATCTTCGGCCATGCTGCGGCTCGCCGTTCTCTGCTTATCCGCAAGCATCTTCTTCCGCGGGGTCTTGCTGGCCACCTCCAACGAGACCGCACCTACAGCGTTCGTCACGCTCTGGTTCCGGGCAAGCTCATCATGCGTTACCACATGCGAGAATGAGTCGTTGGTAGGCGCTG
Source organism: Flavobacteriales bacterium UBA7690 (assembly GCA_002482775.1). Taxonomy (GTDB): domain Bacteria; phylum Bacteroidota; class Bacteroidia; order Flavobacteriales_F; family PHOS-HE28; genus PHOS-HE28. Next base: position 19,209 of record DLGQ01000085.1, read on the forward strand.
GTGAGGTGGCTTCTACGGAGCTGCCGTCCTTCACTTCCGCAGCGGCTAGGTCCTCCTCCATGGGCACATATTTCACCGCATCGAAGTAAGGTTGCGCTGCGTCCGATGTTGCCGTTGCGCTGGTCGCAGTTCGTGGCTGATCGGTGTTCACGGTCTCGTTGCTGTATTCCCGGGTGACCACGACCGGCGGAAGTTCCTCGATCAGAACCGGAGTGCCATCGGATCCGGTGGTCGCAGCCTTTTCCGCATTGCTGGGCGTAGAAGCTTGGACTTCCTGCTCCACGTGCTTCACCTCGGCCACGGTAGCGCTTTCATTCAGGCTATCGAACTGACGCACCGCCACCACACCGGCCACGATCAACAGCGCTAGTGATCCGAAGGCCAAGGC
>DLGQ01000085.1:19617-57250 GCA_002482775.1 Flavobacteriales bacterium UBA7690
GCGAAACCTTCAGCCGGTACGAACCACGCGGCGATGGTATTCAACCAGATGCGCCACTGCGGTTGTTGCTGCGCACGGAAGGCGGCCATCACATTGCGTTTCACACGATCCTCCGGCTTTATGGTGCCGCGCTCCCGTTCATCCGGGCGCACGTAATGCAGCAGGGCACGCATACGATCGTACTCGTCGCGGTCGCTCATGTGCCGCAGCACGAAAGCGCGCTCGTCGGGAAGCAGCTGATCGAAGGTCCGCTCCGAAAGCAGGCTCTCGATGTCTTCAGGGTCGTATCGCTCGTGCCGTTCCATGGGGTACCAATGCGTTGGGGTCGAACTCTTTCATGCGCTCGGCCAGTTTCTTCAAGGTGTAGAAAATGCGGCTCTTCACGGTTCCTTCGCTACAACCGAACGCCGTGGCGATCTCTTTGATCGGCATGTCCTCGTGGAACCGCATCACGAAGGTGGCCTTGTGGTCGGGGTCCAATTTGTCCAGTTCCTCATCCAGCCGGTCGCGGAAATGCTCGCGGTCCACGCCGATTCCGCCAACGGCTTCCACACGGTCCACGCCGTTCTTCAGGTGTACCGCTGCTTCGCGCACCACCACCTCATGACGGTAGGCGTTCTTGCACATGTTGTTCGCTACGCTGAAGATCCAGGTCTGGAACGGACGGGAGGGATCGTAGCTCTGGGGGCGTGAGGCCAACTTGGTGAAGAGGTCCTGCAAGAAATCCTGCGCTTTCTCCTTATCGCTCCACAACATGCGGTGGAAGTAGCTCAGCAGGCGCCGGTGGTAACGGTCGTAAAGGGAGGCGAAGGCTTTCTCATCGCCTCGCACCACCAGCTCCATCAGGCGCTCATCGCCCAGTTTGCCGTATTCCGTGCCGAAGAGCGCCATGGGTCAGTGCTGGAGTATGCCGCTTTTCACCAAGGTGCTGGTGGCGCCGAGCCGTTCGGCCATGCCCCGTAATTCATGCTCCAAGCGCGAAGCCCGTGCCTCATCGCCGATGGTGCGGTAGTGGGTGAGGAGCACCGCCGCAGGCACTAGGTAGTTGCGCGAGAGCGGCCCTGCATCCAAGGGTTTCTTCAGCCTGTCCCAACGCGCTTCCAACATGGGGATGTTTTCCACCGGTCCGTTGCTCAACCGCATGGCCAAGCCGGTCACGTAGAGCTTGTCCTTCAGCGGGGCCATTGCCTTGGAGCCCAATGCCAGCGAGAGGTACACCGGCCTGTCGGTGGCCGCGGCGAGGTTGGCGATGAAGCCGGTTTCAGCGGCTACGGTGCCACGCGCTTTCGTTCGATCCCAGATGCGCATCCGGTAGGCTGCGTCAGCGAGCAAGCGCTCGTCCACCACCAGCATATCCGGGTGTTTGCCGTTGGCGAATTGCTCCACCCACAAGGGGTAGGCATCCATTTCACCAGCAGCGAACAACACCGCACCGGGTTCCACGGAAGCCATGATGTCCTCGGCCACCTTGTACAGCGGTGGTGCTATGCGGCCGCGCACCTTCATGTCCTTGGCCCGTGCCGTGAGTTCGGCCTTGTTGTCCTTTCGGGCGGCATTGGCGAGCTGCGGTGCGATCAATTCTTCACGCTGTTTATCCTTCGCGCTAGCTAGGTCCAGTTCCTCGAACGCCGCGGGAGCCGGGAACTGCGTGTAATAGTTCGCCATGTGCGCCTCGAAGGAGTTGGGTGCTGCGGCGTTCAGTTCCACTGCCAGATCCACCAAACGGGCGCGGTCCTGGGCGGGAAGGGCTCCTTCGTTCTTTACCAAGGCCACGTTCCGTTCCCAGCGCAGGGCGTCCAACTGGCTGCCTGCGCTGCGCCGTCCTGCGTCATCCAGCGCTTCGGTTTCCTTCGTCTCCGTTATCCTTGGCGGAATGCTCCATCCCCCTTGGTAGGGTTCGGCCACAGCGGGGGCTTGCTGCTGTTCCTGCAAGGCCTTTTCAGCCCCGGCCTGGCCCATGCCCAACAAGGGGAACAGGGCGATGGGGAGCAGGAAATGGCGGATGGGGGACATGGCGTTGTGCGGTTCTTAAGCTCCCGTACACGGCGGCCGGGAAAAGGTTCGATCGTGCGGAGGTACCTTTGCAAAGATCACCATGTTGAGCGACGAAGCGAAGGATAAACTGCGGCAGACCTTGGAGAAGATCCAGGAGTGGCCCTCGGTGTACATGTACAAGTTCATCTTCGAACCCGACCAGGAGCGCCTGGAGCGCGTGGTGGCGCTTTTCCCACCTGAGAGCGAGATCCTGCGCAAGTACAGCACGGGCGGCAAATACCTCAGCATCACCGTGAAAGAGGTGATGATGAGCGCCGAGGACGTGGTGGCGCGCTACGATAAAGCTTCGGAGATACCGGGCATCATCACCCTATGATAGGCGAGAACGACCTGCTGAACATCCGCACCGCACTGCTCATCACCCTGAGCATCCTGCTGGTGGTGATCCTCTGGCGCCGGTTCCGCCAACGCGTGCTGGCCAACGACATGCCCGCCCCGCTGCATGCCGAGCTCCTCGGTATCCAGCTTGCATACCACCCGGCCCGCTTGCGCGTTGACCTGAAAGTGCCCAGCGAACAATTGATCCAGACGCGCCTGTTGGACCAGGCCCATGCGCCTTTCCACACGTGGAACGAGGAACGGGTGAAGACCGGCACGCACACCTTGGAACGCGACCTGCCTTCCATGGCCGATGGCGTGTATTTTCTGGAGATGGCCACGGCCACACAACGAACCGTGCGCCAGTTCCGTCTTCAGCAGGCATGACCTCCCGGCACCTCTTCCTCTCCGCGTGTACCGTGCTGCTTTCGTTGGGGTGCTACGCCCAGAAGAAGGAGCGGCTTCCCGATGTATCGTCCACCATCAAGGGTAACCTGATCCTGCCGGTGCCGCTGGGCAATCCGCTGTTCGAGGCCGTTACCGAAAGCGTGGGCCAGGTGGATGGCCTGATCCAGTTCCCCATCTACAAAGGGCTCGGTATCGGAGTAGGAGGGAAGATGACCTGGTTCCAGATCAACGAGCGCGCCTTGGCACCGTTGGTTACCTCCGGCGAGATCCGGCGGCTGGCGCTGTACGGCAAGGTCAGCTACGAACGGTACACCAGCGAACGCACCTTCTATGAGTTGAACGCGCGGGTGGGTTCATCGTCCTACTGGTTCGATTGCCCCACCTGCGGCGATAAGCCACGCTCCAGCCTGCACTGGGGCATCGGCACCGGCTATTACATCCACGCCTCGGAGAACCTGGCGTTCGGCCTCACCCTCGGCTACGAAAAAGACGGCATCACCTTCGGCGCACCGGACCTGGGTTTGGACGAAGGTTTCCCCGGTAGGCCCGAACGCTACGAGGCCCGGCAAACGCAGTATTTGGTCATCGGCATGGGCTTCAGCACCCGGCTGCGCAAAGCGCCGGATAGCGGGCCGGGTTGGTAGTTAACGCAGAACGGCCCCCGGTCATCCTTGCGAAGGCAGGGATCCGAAGGGCCGTTCCGTAATTGCGTTGGATCAGGTCACTCTGCCGCAGGTGGCAACTCTTTGGGTTCGCCACCCTCTGCTTTTCCGATCTTCTTCTTGCCTTTGGTCACTTTGATGGCCAAGTCGGTCTTGTCCTTGTTGAGGCCTATGGAGATCTTGTCGCCTTCTTCCACACCTTGGTTGATGATCTCTTCGGCCATGGGATCCTCGATGAACTTCTGGATCGCACGCTTCAGCGGACGGGCACCGAACTTCTCGTCGTAGCCCTTTTCGCCCAAGAAGTCCTTGGCTTCATCGGTGAGCTTCAGGTCGTAGCCCAGCTCGTTGATGCGCTTGTAGAGGTGGCCCAACTCGATGTCGATGATCTTGTGGATGTCTTCCCGCTTCAGCGAGTTGAACATGATGATGTCATCGATCCGGTTGAGGAACTCGGGAGCGAAGGCTTTCTTCAGCGCCTTCTCGATCACACCTCGGTTGCTGTCTTCTTGTCCGGCAGCCTTGGCGGTGGTGCCAAAGCCCACGCCTTTTCCGAAGTCGCTCAGATCACGCGCTCCGATGTTGGAGGTCATGATGATGATGGCGTTCTTGAAATCGATGTGGCGGCCGAGGCTATCGGTCATCTTACCATCATCCAGCGCTTGTAGCAACAGGTTGAAGACGTCCGGGTGAGCCTTCTCGATCTCGTCCAACAGGATAATGGAGTAGGGGCGTCGACGCACTTTCTCGGTGAGCTGTCCACCTTCTTCGTAGCCCACGTAGCCAGGAGGCGCACCGATCAAGCGGCTCACGGAGAACTTCTCCATGTACTCGCTCATGTCGATGCGGATCAACGCGTCCTCGGTATCGAAGAGGTAACGGGCCAGTTCTTTCGCCAACTGCGTTTTACCAACGCCGGTAGGGCCTAGGAAGATGAACGAGCCGATCGGGCGGTTGGGATCTTTCAGCCCGGCACGGTTGCGCTGAATGGCCTTCACCACCTTGCTCACCGCTTCTTCCTGACCGATCACCTTGCCCACCATCTCTTCCTTCATGCGCCGCAGCTTGCCGCTTTCTTTCTCGGCGATGCGTGTCACAGGGATACCGCTCATCATGGCCACCACTTCGGCCACGTTGTCATCGGTAACGGTGGTGCGGTTGGTCTTGCTTTCTTCCTCCCAGGCCTTTTTGGCCTTGTCGAGTTCTTCCAGCAATTGGCGTTCGCGGTCGCGCAGTTTGGCAGCCTCTTCGTAGCGCTGGCTGCGCACCACCTTGTTCTTCTCTTCCTTGATGTCCTCGATCTTCTGCTCCACATCGAGGATGGCTTTCGGCACCACGATGTTGCTGATGTGGACACGGCTGCCGCTCTCGTCCATCGCGTCGATGGCTTTATCGGGCAGGTGGCGATCGGTGATGTAGCGGTTGGTCAACTTCACGCACGCCTCGATCGCTTCCGGGGTGAAGTTCACGTTGTGGTGATCCTCGTATTTCTCCTTGATGTTGTTGAGGATCTGGATGGTCTCATCCACCGTGGTGGGCTCCACCAGCACCTTCTGGAAGCGGCGCTCCAAGGCACCGTCCTTCTCGATGTACTGGCGGTATTCATCCAACGTGGTGGCACCGATGCACTGGATCTCGCCACGCGCGAGGGCGGGCTTGAACATGTTGCTGGCATCGAGGCTTCCGCTGGCGCCACCGGCACCGACGATGGTGTGGATCTCGTCGATGAAGAGGATCACGTCCGGGCTGTTCTCCAACTCGTTCATCACCGCCTTCATACGCTCCTCGAACTGGCCACGGTATTTGGTGCCGGCCACGAGGGAAGCGATGTCCAACGCCACAATGCGTTTGTTGAAGAGCACGCGGCTCACCTTCCGTTGGATGATGCGCAGCGCGAGACCTTCAGCGATGGCGGATTTACCCACACCGGGTTCGCCGATCAATACGGGATTGTTCTTCTTGCGGCGGGAGAGGATCTGGCTTACGCGCTCGATCTCCTTCTCGCGACCCACGATGGGGTCCAGCTTGCCTTCTTCGGCCAGCTTGGTCAAGTCGCGTCCGAAGTTGTCCAGCACGGGCGTTTTGCTCTTGCTGTCGCCTTGTTTGCGTTGGGCACCACCACCGCCGCCACCTTGGAAGCTGCCGCTGTCGTCATCGTCGTCGTCAGCGCTCTGCGGCCCTTGGGCCTTGGGCTTATTGGTGAAGGTGTCCGGGGCATCGTTGCCATCGGCGAGGATGGTATCCACCTCGTGCTTCACGTTCTCGTAGTCCACATGGAACTTGTGCAGCGTGCGTGTGGCGAGGTTGTCCTCATCCTTCAGCATGCTCAGCAGCAGGTGCTCCGTGTCGATGTGCGGGCTCTTGAACAGCTTGGCTTCGAGGAAGGTGATCTTCAGCATCTTCTCGGCCTGCTTGATCAAGGTGATCTTGTCCTTGTCGGGCGGTCGCATGGCGCTGGCCGGTTCCATGGAACCTTCCACCACTTTGCGCAGTTCGTCTATGTCCACCTCCAAGCGTTGCAGGATGCGGATGGCATTGCCTTCACCCTCGCGGATCAAGCCGAGCAGGATGTGTTCGATGCCGATGTAGTTGTGTCCCAGCCGCAGCGCCTCTTCCCGAGAGAAGGTGATGACGTCGCGGACACGGGGTGAGAATTTGGCGTCCATTCAGTTGGTTTTCTGCTTTAGAAAGCGAGATGGCCGAAGAGTGCTTCGCTACCGTGCTAAGTTAGCTGCCCGGCCACTGGGGGCAAGCTATTCAACGCGGCAACGGCAGGCTTGTTCCAAGGAAGCGCAATTATCCACAGCCAAGTGTCGGTTTGTGGAAAATCTCGTGATCCTGTCGTGTGCGATCGGAGTACCTTCGGGCTCCCATTTTGGGGCCCTGTTCACAAGGACCGGGCCAGCGTGACGAACTGACAGATATGGCAGAAGGAGAAAAGATCATCCCGATCAACATCGAGAACGAAATGAAGACCGCCTACATCGATTATTCGATGTCGGTGATCGTGAGCCGGGCACTTCCCGACGTGCGTGATGGGCTGAAGCCGGTACACCGCCGCGTGCTTTACGGCATGCAGGACCTGGGTGTCCTCAGTAACCGCCCGTACAAGAAGAGCGCCCGTATCGTAGGGGAGGTGCTGGGGAAATACCACCCGCACGGCGATGGCAGTGTATATGACGCCATGGTGCGTATGGCCCAGGAGTGGAGCCTGCGCTACCCGTTGGTGGATGGCCAAGGGAACTTCGGCAGCTTGGATGGTGACAGCCCGGCAGCCATGCGTTATACCGAGGCGCGTTTCAAGAAGATCGCTGAAGAGGTGCTCGCCGACCTGGACAAGGAGACGGTGGACATGCGCCCCAACTTCGATGATACGCTGGAAGAACCCAGTGTGATGCCCACGAAGATCCCATGCCTGCTGGTGAACGGGGCTTCCGGTATCGCCGTGGGGATGGCCACCAACATGCCCCCGCACAACCTCAGCGAGGTATGCGACGGTATCGTGGCCTACATCCAGGACAAGGAGATCACCACCGAAGGCCTGATGCAACACATCAAAGGTCCCGACTTCCCAACGGGAGGCGTGATCCTGGGCACCACGGGCATCCGCGAAGCGTACGAGACCGGCCGCGGCCGTGTGGTTTTGCGCGCTGCGTGCCATATTGAAGAGGACAACAAGACCGGGCGAGAGACCATCATCTGCACCGAGATCCCGTTCCAGACGAACAAAGCCGTGCAGCTCGTGAAGGGCGTGGCCGATCTGGTGAACGACAAGAAGATCGAAGGCATCAGCGATGTCAACGACTACAGCGACCGTACCGGCATCCGCATCGCCTACGATGTGAAGCGCGAAGCCATGGGTACCGTGGTGCTGAACCAGCTCTACAAGTACAGCGCACTCCAGTCCAGCTTCAGTGTGAACAACATCGCACTGGTGGGTGGCCGTCCCATGCTGTTGGGGCTGAAGCCGATGATCCAGCACTTCGTGGACCACCGCATGGACGTGGTGATCCGCCGCACGAAGTACGATCTGCGTAAAGCCGAAGAGCGCGCCCACATCCTGGAGGGCCTGTTGATCGCCCTCGATCACCTGGATGCCGTGATCGCCCTGATCCGCGCCAGCCAAACGCCCGAAGAAGCGAAGGATGGCCTGATGGCGCAGTTCGGCCTCAGCGAGATCCAGTCCAAAGCGATCCTGGACATGCGATTGCAGCGCCTCACCGGCCTGGAGCGCGACAAGATCCGCGACGAGCATGCGGAGCTAATGAAGATCATCGCCTACCTGAAAGAGGTGTTGGCGGACGAAGGCCTGCGCCTGAAGATCATCACCGATGAGACCTTGGAGATCAAGGAGAAGTACGGCGACAAGCGGCGCACGCAGATCATCGAAGCGCGTGGCGACATGCGCATGGAAGACCTCATCGCCGACGAAGCGGTGGTGGTCACCATCAGCCACCTCGGCTACATCAAGCGTACGGCGCTCTCCGAATTCCGGACGCAGGGTCGCGGCGGCATCGGCAGCAAAGGCAGCACAACGCGTGATGAGGACTTCTTGGAGCACCTCTTCGTGGCCACCAACCACAACTACCTGCTCATCTTCACCCAGAACGGGAAGGTGTTCTGGATGCGGGTGTACGACATCCCCGAGGGTAACCGCCAGAGCAAGGGTCGCGCGATCCAGAACCTGGTGCAGTTGGAGGGTGGTGATAAGGTGGTAGCCTACCTCAACGTCACCGACCTCACCAGCGAGGAATACTTGAACAACCACTTCGTGGTGCTCTGCACCAAGAAGGGTATCATCAAGAAGACCACACTTGAGGCCTACAGCCGTCCACGTTCCAACGGCATCATCGCCGTGGGTATCCGCGAAGGTGACGAGCTTTTGGAAGCACGCCTTACCAACGGTAACAGCCACATCATCCTGGCCAGCCGCGACGGAAAAGCCATCCACTTCGAAGAGAACCGCGTGCGCCCGATGGGTCGCGGGGCCAGCGGGGTCATCGGCATGGACCTCGGCGACGAGGCCGGCAACGAGGTGGTGGGCATGATCACAATCGACAAGGCCGAGACCGCCACGCGCCAAGTGCTGGTGGTGAGCGACAAAGGCTACGGCAAACGCAGTCCGGTGGACGATTACCGCATCATCAACCGCGGTGGTAAAGGGGTGAAGACCCTCCAGGTAACGGACAAGACCGGCAACCTGATCGCCATCAAGGACGTGAAGGACGATGACCAGCTGATGATCATCAACCGCAGCGGCATGACGATCCGCATGGGCTTGGATGAATTGCGTGTTCTCGGACGTGCTACCCAAGGTGTGCGCCTGATCGAGCTGCGCAAGAACGACCAGATCGCCGCCGTTGCTAAAGTGGATAGCGACCTGAAAGACGATGAGTTGGCCGAAGGCGAAGGGGCACCAGCACCAGAAGGTGACGCACCAAGCGATGCCCCGGCCGAGGACAATGGCACGGAAGTGGATAACGCGTAGCACGACGAAACCAGAACTATGAAGACCGCCGTATTGACCGGAGCGTTGCTCTTGAGCTTGGGCCTCAGCGCCCAGAACGCCAACGTGGTGAACGCCTACAACTATATGCAGGATGGCCAGTTGGCCAAAGCCGTCGAGTTCATCGACCCAGCAACCTTGGATCCGAAGACGGGCGCTGCCGAGAAGACTTGGCGCTACCGTGGTGACATCTACCGCATGATCGTGATGGGCGAGGACGCTGCGCTGAAAAGCCAGTTCCCCGACGCGTTGGACAAAGCCGTGGAGAGCTACCTGAAAGCCAACGAATTGGATACCAAGGGAAGCTACAAGATCGAGAACGTGAAAGCCCTCGGGGCGCTCCAAGGTCTCTCGCTGAACACCGGCAACGAAGCCTTCACCGCGAAGAACTACGACGCGGCGATCGCCAACTACGCCCGTTCGGAGAAGATCGCCAAGACCTTCGGCATGGTGGACACGAACGCCATCTTCAACTCGGCGTTGGCCTACGAGTCCAAAGGTGACGGTCCTGGTGCCATCGCACGGTACCGCGAAGCCATCGCTGCCGGCTACAACAAATCCGAGGTGTACCGCTACATCGCAAGCTTACAGCGCAAATCGGACGACGTGAACGGTGCCATCGCCACGGTGCGCGAAGGCCGCACGAAGTTCCCCGATGACAAGGAGCTGATCCTGGACGAGATGAGCTACCTGCTCGCCGCAGAACGTTCCGAGGAAGCCGAGGAGAGCGTGAAGCTGGGCATCCAGAAAGACCCGAACAACGCCGTTCTGTGGTCGATCCTGGCCAGTTTGTACGATAAGAAGGCTTCCGATGCCAAGGACGAGCCCACCATGGTGGAGTGGTACAGCAAGGCTGAAGAAGCTTACAAGAAGAGCATCGAACTGGATGCCAAGTTCTTCGACAGCTACTATAACGTGGGTGTGCTCTACAACAACCGCGCGGCTTTCGAATACGAGAAGTGCAACAAGATCAAGAGCGACGCCGAGTACACCAAGTGCAAAGCCGTTGCCGATGACATCTACGTGAAGGCCATTCCGTATTTCGAAAAGGCCCACGAGCTCAATGCCACGGATGTACCCACGATCCAGCAGCTGATGAAGCTCTACGCCAAGAACGGCGATCAGGCCAAGTACGCTACCATGAAGGACTTGCTCGGGAAGTAAGCAACCGAATTCCGAAGGATGAGCCGGGCGAGAGTCCGGCTTTTCTTTTTTGGACTATTGGGAGCGGTGTGATGTAGAGGGACATTAACCGGGAATGGACGTGCATGAACGGGAATGGAATGCCGGGCCGAGCTAGTGGGCTAATTCACGTCCATTACCGTTCATTCACGGTAAGGAAGGAAGAAGTCAACCGGGATTGGACGTGCATGAACGGGAGTGGAATCCCAAGCGGCCAACTGACCATTTACGGTTGTGGAGGGAGATAGGGCAGGCTGCTGATCCTTCAGATCACGGTCTAGTGGCCCGTGAACCTGAGAGTGGAACCCGTTGCGCCACAGCGCAATACAACTTTACATAATATAAATTATGCGCCACGGCATCTATCCTCAGCCTTCAGCGACTTTGCCCGAACAAGCCCTGGAACCCTCAATATGTCCCGGGGCACTTTACCCTGGAACTTTCGCCGAAGCTATGAAGCGCGTACCCCACACCATCGATCCGCGGCAATGGAGCCCGGAGAGCCCGTACATCATCGGCCAGGCGTACACCCTGCACCTGGGCAACCGGCGTGTGCTACGCTTCACCAGCAAGCGGCTGGCCGGTGCCTACGAAGCAGACACCAAACGGTGGCTGAAGGAACTGATCCTGGAAGGCAACCTGCTGTTAGGCCAAGCCATGTACGACTACCGCGAAGCATGGCCCACGCTGAGCGATACGGGCAGCGAAGAAGTGAACGCCACCGATGCGCAGATCCGCGAGCTGCTGCAGCAAGCGGTGTGGCACCTGGATCGCGCTACGGTTCGCGGTACGCGGGCCAGCGCCTTGTTGGGTGTGTGGGCCGATGTGGAGCGCACGTTCGGCCGCTTGGGCGAAGCGTACCGCCTCCTGGAACAGTTCTGGCGGTACAAGACGCAGGGCGTGCTGCGCTACCGGATGAGCACCCGAGCGCGGCAATGCGATGAAGCGCGGGACCGTATGCAGGAATATGGCGCGAACGTGCCGCAGCTGGACGTGGCGCAACCCCGTGCGGGCGGCGGTGGACGTTAACGGTATGCTGGACCGTTGCGGCCGGTGTACCACTGCACCACGATGTCGGTGGCGCCACCGTTGGCGCAGACCACCATGTTAGCGATCATCTCGCGGTTGCTCAGGTAGTGCGTGGTGGCGGTCAGGCAGTCGCTACTGACCTCTCCTTCTGTGCCATCCAAGCGGAACGCGAATTTCAGATCACCCACACCCTGCACCAACGCGGCGTTGGCCGATGCCGGAACCGTTACCAATGTAGAGAGCAGCTCGGTGGTTCCGGGTAGCGCAGTCACCTCCGCACCAGGCGAACCCAATACCGGGGTGTTGCGGCTGTCGAATTGGCTCATAAGATCACGTTGAAGCTGCCGTTGATAGCAATGGCCGGATCTATATCCTGCGTGCCGCTGGCCAGATAGCTATTGACCGATGCCGTTCCACCGCCGTATTCGATGGTATAGGTGCCGGCCCCCTCCAGTCGTGCATTAGCCATAAGGTCGATCACATGCGTACCAGTAGCGCAGATTATTGGGCCTTGTGCAGCAAACGTTTCAACCAAGCCTGCAAGTCGCATACGACCACCGACGGACGTGGCAGTAGTACCAATAGCATAGCCTACGTCAGAAGTAATACGGCCATAATGGAACAGGTTCCCGTCCCCCATGAGGACCGCGATGTTCTCAGCCGAGCGTACGGTGCCATATATGTATAGGGCGCCGAAGGTGTTATCTATCCATGTTCCTAGATCAATGGCAGCTTGTTCCTGACTGAAGACATCCCCGTACACGTACAAGGTGGTATCTGCAGCAAGCGAAATAGCAGGCTCGGTGCCGAAGTTCTGAGCCGATCCATGAAGCCTTACCAGGGATCCTGGACGAATGACGTTCAACGCAAATGCCGACTCCGCGTAGAGCGAACCGTAGATGTCGCATTCGCTTTCCCTGATCACCACCGCCGTGATGTCCTGGGTGGTGACAGACCCGTAGATCTTGCAGTCGGTGGACGTGTTCACGAAGAACGCGGGCTCCGTGCCCAGCCCGATCACCGCGCCGTAGTTGTTCACCACGCCGCTGGTGCAGCTTACCGCCATGCTTGCGGCGGTGATGTAGCCGTAGAGGTTGCCCGTTGCATTGTTGATGGCCACGGTTCCTACGTTGCCGGTCGTTGCCGATGCGCTGTCCACACCGGCGTACAGATCCAGCGTGCCGCTCTGGTCGATCAGGATGGCACGGCCAAGCCCGAACGTATCCAGGTGGCCATCGATCCGCATGTAGCTGAAGCCGCTAATGGCCACGGCCGTGTTACTGTTGTTCGTGGCGATCATTTCGGCTTTCACGAACAAGCGGTTGCCCAACCCACCTGGCGATGAAATGAGCGTGCCCATACCGTTCTCCAACCGGTCGATGTCGATGTATAGGCTGCTGTCTTCGTTCACGGCCACGATCAGCGGAACGTCTCCGCTATCGCCCACGTGTGTGATGCGGCCAGCGCCACGGATGGAAAGCGTTTCTCCTTCGTACCGGATGCCCCATGCAATTCCAACGCCTGGTACATCGACGTTCGCTCCGTGAAGTTCAATGGTGGCGTTCACCGGGATGGTGATGTTGCCCTCTTCGTAAGTGCCTGCCCAAATGTGCAGCGTGTCGCCATCCTCCAATACAGCGGCGGCGGCGGCGATGGTGTAGAACGGCTTATCCAACCGCTCGCGTAGCGCATCGGCATCGTTGCCCGTTACCATCACGTGAACGGTCTTGCCGGTATCCACACGGGCGCGGCCGATGAGCTGGATAGTGCCGGACGTGGTGATGGGCACGCCACCTGCCTCGAAACCTGTATCGGTAGGGTCGAAGTCCACGCTGGTAACGGTTCCATCGCCGGGTACGCCGCCGGTGGAAACGTTGACGATGGGCGCTGGCGGCATCGGCCCAAGCGTACCTTCGAAGAATTGCACGCCCACGGTCACACCGCCATCCAGTACCAGGGCGGTCAGCTCCTGACGGTTGGTCAACGGCAAGAACGCGAGCGCGGGTAGTGAAAGCCATTCGCCGCCGGCCACGTCACCATCCATACGGAAAAGCAGCGTGCCCGTAGGCACCTGCAGCCATGCACTGTTGGCTTGGGGCGGGATCGTTAAAAGGTCGCTGAGCAGGGTGGCTTCCTCCAGCTCGGCTTGCTGGAAACCACCATCGGCAGCGGCGATGGGCGAATTGCGGGTGGTGAACGTACCAGCCATGAACTACTGTGGATACGCGTTGTGTGCGCGGCGTGGGCGGCGCTTGCCAGCGGCATCGGCCTGGCCATCCAGGATAAGCTCGATGCCTTCATGGACCTGGCGCATTTCCAGCTGCAGGCGTTTGATCGCCACCGTATCCGGCGGCGTTATGATGGTGCGGTTGCTGGGGCGTACGCCGATCAGCTCTTCGAGGTTGATGAAGCGGGCGGCGTTGGTGTCCTGGTAAGCCTGCATACGGTCGCCGATGCTGTCCACCACTTGCAGCATCTGGCCGCTGGTGGTGTTGTTCACCTTGCGCACCACATTCTTTTCTAGCTCTTCCAGCTGGGTATCGATGTACCCGTGGATATCATTGGCGAACAGCTGCCAGGATGTAACGATCACCAGGGCCACTTTCAAGGCGTCCATGGCGAAGTCTTTCACAGTGGTGCTTTTCTCAGTGCTCATTCGTCGGGTGCGTCTTCTTCGGTATAGGTGCTTCCTCCTCCTGGTGCCTTCAGGTCACCGGTATCGTAGAATTCGCGCAGGCGGCGCAAGGGCTGTTTCAGCAGGTTCGCTTCGCTGAAGCTGGCCAAGTTGCCCGTTGTGAAGCTGTACCACACGGTGCCGTCGATCTCTTCGCGCTTCAGGTTCCACTTGTCCACGGCACGCTTGATCCACCACCGCTTGTTGAACAGCGTGGCGAACAGCGCGGCTACGGCGGAGAGCACCACGACAATTAGGATGATATAGACCACGCGCTTGCTCATACAGCGCGGCGCAGCTTGCTCAGTGTGGACGCCTTATCCGTGGCACCCGCTACGGTATCGCCCTTGTTGATGCCGGAGTCACCGCCATTTGTAGCGGTGCCAACTTTTGTGGCGGCGGTGATCACCCTGTTGGCCAAGATGAAACGGAACACCAGCCCCAGCACGAGCAGGACACCGATGATGATGAGGGCCAAGGCCCAACCGGACAGCTTTTTCATGTGCTACTTCTTTGATCGTTTCCAGCGGATGAACATCGTGACACCGTAGGCGAAGGCAGCGATACCGAGCAGGATGGCAACGCCCAGGATCACCTTGTTGATCACGGCGCTGCGCTCCAACGTCTGTTGCGCGTACTTCTCCGCAGCAGCACCGGTCAGACCTTTTGCAGTGGCTTCGGCGATGGACCTGTCGTAGTTCGCTTTAGCTGCCAGCGTTTCATCGAGCTGCTTCTGCAATTGCTCGATCTGTCGGCGTGCATCGGCAACGAAACCCTGATTCTCTTGAATGGCCGCGGTGTGCCGCCCAACTTCGTACATATTACCCGCAGCCTGCCATGCGGCCACGCTATTCTGCTCGGCCGCTACCTGGCCGGTATGATACGTGACGCGCTGTTCTTGTGCAGCGATCTGTTGGCGCAAGGCAGCGATCTGGGCAACGTAGTCTACCATGGGTCAGGTGATGATGAAACCAGCGATGAACAGGGCCAGGAGCATGGCAACGAAAAAGCCGAACACCAGCATCACCATCGACATCGTGTCGATAGCGATACTTAGCGAACGGTTGCCCGTTGCCACGTCCAGCAGTTCGTTGACGCGATCCATGGCTTAAGCAGCTACGCGCATTGCACCGTCGCCGGAACCAGCGGCGGCGGCGGCCGCGTCGGAAACCTTGGCGGCATTCTTGCGAGCGCGGTAACGCTCGATGGCACCGCTGATCTGGTCAGCAGCAACGAGGGCCACCACAACTACGGCGATGGTGCCCAGGGCAGTGAGGAACTTTTGCATGGTCTTCGGTTTTTGGGTGAAGGGTTAGATCATGGCGATGTTGGACAGGCGGCCCAGCAGCGTTTCGTCAACGTCGCTCAGGGCCATCCATGCCGCGTCCACGGCCTGATACAGTGAGGTGTCACGGCTCAGCAACTGGTAGTGCTTGGCCGCATAGCGCAGTTCGGTATCGTTGAGGTCCACAAGTGCCTTCAGAGCCGCCTCGCGCTTGCTGGGCGATACGATCCCCGCATTGAGCTGGTCGTAGGCGTCCTGGGCGAGCGCTTCCAACTGCTTCTTGCGGGCCGCTTCATCTTCGCCGCCGAAGCCTTGTGAGTAGTCACCACCATCCTTCATGCCTAGGCGCAGCAAAGCAGCCCAGCCGCGTGTGATGGGGCCGCGCAGCAGGAAGAACAACACGACGGCCGCCACGGCGAACCAGAACCACTTGTTGCGAAGGATGTTGGCCAGTGCGGTCATGTGGTGGGCGTTGTTGGTGTTGGCGTAGGCGGCGGCGCAGGTGGGCGGCAACCCTGGGCGTAGCCGCGCACGTATTGGCTACGCAGCGGCCATAGTGTGTACACGGTTGTGGCCGGTGTTGGTGTCCCTTCCGTAGTGGCCTTGCCGTTGGCGACACCACGCGCGAACGCGGCACGGCTGAGCAACACGGCGATCGATGCCATAGCTACCACTGCGAGAACAGCGACCAGGACATATGTGGTGGTCTTGCTCATGCGAGGGATGCGAACGTTGGCGCGGCGTTACCGTAGTTCCACACCACGCGCTGCGGCTTGGTGGTATCCACGTCGAGATGGATGTAGGTGCGTGCCCAGCCGATGCGGGTGATGCCTTGACGGATGGCGGCCTTCGCGATGGCTTGCTTTTGCCCATCGGTGATGGCGCGGATGTCCGCTGCCAAGCCTTTGGTGTGAGCGCTCTCCCCTACGCCACCAACGGCAGCGTTGTGCGCAGGTGTGCGGTACCCGCTGTTGATGATGAACGGAAAGCCCACTTCGGCACGGATAGCATCCAGCATGCGGATGAAGTCAGCGCTCATATGCGCCTCCCCGCTACCTGGTGCATCCGGGCTATCGAACTCGGAGAAGGTGAAGTATTTGAACGGGCTTTTCATGCGTTCACCGGCGTACTTCGTTGCACGCAACAGCACATAGGCGAGCACGATGGCGAACACCACCGCTACGGCTATCCACAGGTTGCGTGTCATGGGTCATTTCTTGCGCAATGCGCGGATGATGAGCGCCACGGCGGTGATGCCCGCCGCCACTCCCAGGATGATCAGAACGGTCTTGAGCACGCCGCTGCCATCGCTGGTGGCAGGCGGCGCACCGCCACCATTTGCGGCGGCGGGCAGGTTGCCGGTGAACGCACCGACCAGGCCACCCGCAGCAGTTAAGATGCCGGGCAGGCTGTTCCAGAACGTGTTGGTGTCCTCCACATCGGCCGTCGCGTTGGTGGCGGCAGTGGTGGGCATGTTCTCCGGGGTATCGTCGGGGCCAAGGCTGGAGCTGGGAACGGCGCTCTTCAAGCGGATGGGCGATCCTGGATCGTTCAACCGGGCAGCACCTTCGGCGCGAAGGGTGCGCACGGCGGTGTCCAACGGGCTTGCTCCACGGTCCACCCAGGGCACGCTCAGGATGTTGGCCACGCGGCCTTTTTCGCCACGGGAACGCATGGCCTGCAACACGCTGGTCATGCCTTGCACCGTGCTGGGCCCAGCGGATCGCATCACCGTAGCGAAGCGCTCGCGGATCGCGGCGAAGTTGTTATTGACCGCCGCCGCGATCACGAAATCGGGATCGCTGAGCAACAGTTGTTGCACCTGGCTAACGGAGCTGTCGGTCGTGCGTGTCATCGAAGGAGGAGGTAAATGGTGAGGCCGATCAGGCAGGCACCTGCGGCGTACTTCAGCATGGCCATGTTGGCGGCACGCGCTTGGGCGGCTGTTTCCGCTCCGATCTGTGCCTGCAGCGTGGCTTGCTGGGCCAGCTCTTGCGCCGTGCGATTGTTGCCCGGCGCGTTCACGATGGTGGCGATAGGTCCAACGATCGCACCAACGGCACCAGCGATGGCAGTGCCCAAGCTCTTTTGCAATGCACCAGCGGGCGCGTTGTCCGCTTCAGCGAATTGCACCGGGAACTCGCCCACGTTGGTGAGCAAGCCGGGGAGCATATGTTGCATCATACGCATGGGGTCACCTGCGGAGCACGCGGATTGCGTAAGCGGTACCGATCACGAACAGCACGATACCGATGCCGATAAGCACCGCACGCACCACGCGCTTCTTCTTGGCGGGGTCCATGGGTGTGGCAGCGGGGGCCGCCGCTTCCGGCGTCGGGTTGGCTACGCTCTTGCCCTGGGTCGTTGGCTCTTCGCTCCAGGCACGCAGCGCGTTCAATGCGAGGGCGCGGCTCAGCGTGTCGGGCGTGGTATCGGCGGCAACTGCACCATACACCGCGATCACCTCGTTATCGGTGAGGGCGGTGAGGTTCAGCGGCACACTGAGCACATACACGAAGTCCTTGGTGCGGCCAGCATCCAGCAAGATCTGCAACGAACGCTGGATGCCATCCAAGCCCGTAGGGCGATTGCCCAGCACATCGCTGATCCGATCCGCAACGCCGTTCGTGTTGCTCAGAACGATGAACTCCGCGATCCATGCGGGGTCGCTGGAAAGCAGTTGGGTAAGGCGTTGGGGGTTGATGTTCATGGGGCTTGTTCGTTTGCAGGTTCACCCCCACCGCCACCTATTGGTAGCGGCGGGGGATCGCCCTGCGACTGGACACACACACAAGTCCGTGGAAGTGGCACTAGGCCACCATGAACACGTCGAACTCCAGGCTCACGGTTTCGCCCGCAAGCACCGTGAGCGTGAGCGCACGGGTCTGGTTGAAGGCGAACGGCGTGCGCAGGGAAAGGGTCATCAACAGTTCGTCGAACTGGTTGTTCCGGCGCTGCGCAGCCACGTTGATCGGGTTGCGGAAGAACTGACCGTTCACATCCGCCGTTACCTGCTGCAGCTTGTTGGCGAACTGAAGAGCGGTGGAAGAGGTCTGGTAGTTGAAACCGCGCACAGCGATCGGCCGGAAGCCGAACATCTGCTTCATCGCGGCCACACCACTACCAGGCGTTGCACCATCGAAGGAGCAGGTGGTAGGGTTCAACAGCGTGCCACCCATCTGCACAGCGATACCCGTGGTCGGGTCGCCGATGATGAAGGTCTTTGCGACCAAGCACGCGTTCACCAGCGTTACGCTGAAGTTATCCAGCGAGGCACCGAGCAACGCATCTTGCGTGAGCTCGGCCACGTTGCCGATGTTGGTCATGGGAGCGCCGACCTGAGTGGGCGCGGCCTTCAACTGGTTCGCCACGAAGTCCTCCGTGGTCGCGAACGTGCGAACGGCTTTACCGTTCTTCATCAGGGTCATCATGGTCGGGTCTGCTGTTGAGTTGCGGCAAACCTCCCCTGCTGCCTACCCCCTATTCCATAAGCGATGCACTACGCGGCGGCTGCGAAACACGCAGTGGCAGCGCGGTATGCAGGGGCTTGCAACGCGAACGCCCCGCACATGGGCGGGGCGTTCATGTGTCGCTTGAAACGGCGGCGCTACGGATCACGCAACTTGAAGTCCGGGTTCCGTTTCTGCAGCGCGGTGGTGACCTTGCGCACCGCATCCAAGCTAGGCCCAGCCCCCTTCCACATCTTGCCCAGGCGGGCCGGACTTAACCCGGTGGCCAGCCCCAGGGCGTAATCACTCAAGCCCTGGCGCACTTGTTCCGTGCGCAGCTGCACCACCAGCGGGTCAACGCCTTCGGTGTAGATGGTGGTGTTGGCGGGTGCTCCGCGTGTCTTGCGCTCCATGGCGTCGAAGATAGTGCGCTTCCTGTCCATCATTGCAGGTCCATGGTGAGCTGTTTCCCGGCCTGCAGGTTGCGCACCGTTTCGGCCAGGTTCTCCACGTGGAGCGATGCGCGGCCCGCCGGTGTTTCCACTTCCAGGATCTTACCATCGCGCACTAGCCTTGCCCCTAGGTGGTCTATCGCGCCACCAACGGCGAGCGCCGCCTGGATCAGTACCAGGCGGCGCTTTAGTTCGTTGCTGGGCTTCATTTCACAGGTACCAACGTACGGTTGTCCACGTTCGCGTCGATCCAGTTCATGATCTCCTCGTAAGCGACCCCGTTCAACGCGTGGCCGCTTCCGGCCATCACGTAGTCCAGCTTGCGGTCAGCGGGTGCCGCGATGTGGTTGGTGTACCTGGTCACACCGTTGAACAAGCCCCACAAGGTCCGGCCTTCGTCCTTCAGTTCGCGGGTGATCGCTCCATCCAACGCGATCACCTGGTTGCGCTTGCGTGCGCTCAGGTCGTCCGCGTTATCGGTGTCCACCTTCATTCCACGCTTCAGGATGCGGGTGATGAGCCCTTCGGCCATTTCGTCCCGTAGGTCGATCGCGGCCATCCGGTCGAAGTTGGTCATCACCGCGCTCTCTTCTTTCAATGCGGCCTGCACGCGCACCAGGGCAACGTTAAGCCGGTCCTGGGCGCTGGCAGTGTGGCGGAAGCGCTGCAGCTCACCGGAGCGGAGCGCTTTGTAGAACGTGTTCTGACAGATCACCACGGTGGACGTTGTACCGAACGCGATCGCGCTAGACCCGTCGTGGCTGTTCAGCGCGGTGATGTTCCGCTTTACCCAACTGTTGCCGATGTACTTATCGGGAAGCGCGGCCTGCAGGTACACCTTGCGCCCTTCGTCGAAGCTACCGCCCCGGTCCACGTCCAGGTTGATAGTAGCCGCGGCCTTGATCACCGTTTCGGCGAGCGTGTGGTTCTGCATCACCTGGTACTGCGGGCCAACGCTGGAAAGCCACTTGCGGTTATCGCTGCGGAAGAGGCCGAACGTTTCGGTCGGGCGGCCGTCAGCGGTCAACAGGGGTTCGCGTTCCACGGTCCAGTTGAGGCCGGTGTTCTGCAGTAGCTCGAAGGTCTTCAAATAGAGGTTCATGTTCTTGTGTGTGTTGAGGGTTGATGTGATGGGGCCGGACAACCCGGCCCCGGTTGTTTTGTTACAGTGCCCAGGCGGTCTTTTGCTCTTCGGCCATGGTACGCGTGAGGTGTACCGCGATCCCGGTGCGGATGTGACCGGCCCACGTGAACGCATCGCGCTCCGCTTCGGTCAGTTCGCGGATCCCTTCCAGGTGCTCCAGCTCCAGTTGATACAGCACGCAGTCAAGCGCTTGGAACAAGCCGGGCAGGTTGAGCTTTACGGAACCTTCGGACCAGCTGCGGGCCGTGGGTGCGTACACTTCCCCTTGCTTGTGGTAGCGCACCGCGTACACGATCAGGTTCAGGTCGCGCAGGGTATCGACCAGGGCGGTAACCTGGTGCTCCATGCGGTAGGTCTTGCGGAACCGGTACGGTAGGGCTTCGGAGTTCTGCAGCACCAGGGACTGCAGGGCCAATTCCACGCTGTTGTAGTGACGGTCGGAGCAAACGGAAACGCTCATCTGTGCGGGTGGCCGGGGGTTGTTCGTTCCGACCGGGACAAACGTAGACCGTTTATTTATAATAGCACATTTGTTTATTAAATACTTTGTCCATATATTCCGCGTGCGGGTGGTTCCAATGGCGAAAGCCCCGCACGGGGCGGGGCTTTCACTTCCTGGGCTTGGGCGGGCTACAACCGCGAACCCGACCGGTCGCTCCGGTTGCGCCGGTTCTCCCGGTATAGTCGCCCGGTCTTGCTCAGGCGCAGCCCTGGGGGCAATGCACCCACCCGGCGGTCCACCCGGCGGTTGCTGCTACCCGTTTGGCGGCTGCTCACCTTTACCGGGCCAGCCTTGCGCCGCGTGCTACGACGCGCTGCAGGGCGCTTCCGCGCCGTGCTTTTCCGCTTCGCCTTCTTGCGGGGCGCAGCCTTACGAGCCGCCCGTTTGCGGGTGGCCTTCTTGCGGGTTGCCCGCTTGCGCGGAGCCGCTTTCTTCCTTGCCTTCTTTGCCATTGGCTTCGAGGGTTGGTTGCCCGGTTCCGCCGGGTGCGGCTTGTGGGGTGTGCGCACGCTGGGCAAGTGCGACTTCAAGGTTGAAGCACGGCCCGAACACTCGATGATCCTGGCAGGTGATGTTGAAATGCGCTGCCTCCTGTTCCATCAACTCTACGGGTGCGCCACACACAGCACAAGGAGAAAGCGGGTTCGCTTTCGCATGGCGACTGATCGCGTCACCCTGAGCCTTGGCTTGGTCGCTGAGCCACTTCGCGACGCTCCACGCCATGCGCATACGCTCAAGGAGGGACATTCTACGCAACGGCAGCACCCAGAAGCTACCACCCCGTACCTCGATAGACGGGTCACCCGATACATGGATAGCGCTCCCACCACAGACCGCCACGAATGTGTTGGTCATGTCAATCAGCGTAGTGCCTGAGCTTTTCTGTGAGATCATCATGGTTCATCCACCCCCTGCAGGGCGTAGCGGGTTGGTTCTTGGCTCCACTTGGTGGCGTTGCGGCGGGTGAGCGGTAATACCTGCCGCCCGCTGCCACCCACTATGCCAGCCTGCACCGCTTTGGCGTGTAGGGGCTTCAGCGCGGCGGCTAGCATGCGCATGTCCATGGCACCGGCTACGGCAGCGCGTACACCGGTCATCAGTTCGGCGTGGGCTGCTGCTTCACCCGGTTCCGCCTCACCCACGGGGCCACCACCCAAGCTATCGCCCACACCATCAGTAACCGGAACAGCTTCCGGCGGCGAACCCGCGCCCGTTTCCACCGGCGGGGTATCGGAACGGCCGCCGTCAGGCAAGCCAGCAGGAGGTATATCAGGAACATTGGGGGGCGTGGGGTCGGGGTCAGGCTCCGGGTCGGGTTCGGGTGCCGGTGGCTCCTGTACCGGGTCCGGGGCTGGTGGGTCGGGGTCCGGCGTGGGCTGTGGCGCAGGTGGTGCGGGTGGCGGTGCCTTGCGCTGTGTGAGCCACGTCCGGCCACGGCTGGTGGCCACCATGCGGTCGGCGGCATTAAAGAGCTTCCACACGTTCACGGGTTGGTACGCGAAACCCCGGTCCATCAGCACGCGCTGGCCGGGTGTGGTTCCGTTGGGGATGGGCAGGCCGTTCGGCCCGGCGTCAACGATCGGTTCTAACGCCTCCTGGAGCTGTTCGTCGGTCATCGGTTCGGGGTTGGTTGGTCAGGCCCATTTGCTGCTGGCCTTCGGCGGGTAGGGATTGGCGGGCGAAGGCTTCGGCGGCGGCACGCGGGTTGGTGCCAAGCTTCGCACCGCGAATGAGGGGGAACGGACGGCTGTACCACCGGAAGTCCTTGGGCAGCTCGGCGTTCACCTGGGCCACCCAATTGTGTACCTGCAGGAACTCTTCCACCCGTGGCATCTTTTCCAGTACGCTGCGGTTGGGTGCCCGCTCCACGTTGTGGATGAAGGTTTGCAACCCACCGAACCCGAAGAAGTCCGCGTTCACGTCCTGGTACTGCCAGGCGGCCATGAAGATGTCGACCATGTGTAGGCGGCGGTTGCCCCAGAACGTGCGCACGTGGCCAGGCAGGTTGCCCTTGGTGCGTATATAGTTCTTCGCGTCATCCATGAACATGCCGCCATCGTGGTAGCCCCACTGCGGGTGAATGATCGCATTGAACATCCCTTCCCGCTCCGCATCGCTCCCTTCGATGTGGATCACGCGGTTGCCGGTGAAGTCGTTGATCCCAGGGACCACCCACTGTGCGCGGCGGGCGTTGGGGTTCGGGTTCATCTTGTCCTTGGCGAACACCACCTTCGGCCGTAGCTCAGGTATCCCCTTCCACTGCTTATCGGCGCGGCTGGCGGGCAGGATCAGGTTGCGCTCGTTGAGGCGTAGCCACTTCAGCATGTTGTGGCTCTTCCCGCTGCCGTTCATTCCGATGAACAGCAGGAAGTACACCATGCGCTCCGCAGCGGCTGTGCTCATCCCTTACCAGCGCGTTTCTTGTTCACGGCCGTGGCCTTTCGACCGTTGGCCTGGCCACGGCACTTGGCGCTGCAGAAGCGGTTCCCGTTCACGGTGTTCACGACCTGGCACTCTTCGCACACAGGGGCGTTCGGATCAAAGTCGGCCGGCGACGATGGTGCCGCTGGTTGTGGCGGCGCTGGTGCGGTGCGGCGCGTGTTGGCCTGGCGGCGTTCGTCGCGTTGCTGGCGCAGGTCCTGGAGCTGCTGGTCCTGCTGACTTGCTTCACGCTCTTCGCGGGCCTTGCGGTTGCGCTCTTCTTCGGCCACGCGTTTCTTCTCCGCTTTGATCTCCTGCAGCTTGGTGAAGTTGCCGCCCAGGGCAACACTGAAGAGCACGCTGAAGGGCACCCACCAAGGGAGCTGCCAGTTGTCCGGGATACCATCGGCCAGGTGCGTCACCATTTCGGCGCGGTCGGCCTTGGAGAACCGGAAGTCATCGGCATGGCCTTTCGCGCCGAAGAGCGTGAAGATCCCCGCCTGGGCGCGGTCGGCCATCATCATCAGTGCTTCGGCGGTGGCGCGGCGGGCGCGGGCACCCATGGCGGCGGTGGGCTGCATGGGGTCATCCACACCCAGCTCCGTTTCCGGGTCCACGAACACACGATCGTACTGCTGCTTTTGCGTGCCACTGGCCTCGTCGATCATGCCATCCATGTCGAACGGTGCCGCCTGTTCGGCATCGTCCAGCAGGCCAGGTCCGGGCTGGTTGTTATTGGTCTCCATTGGCGGGCGGGAGTTGTTTGGTGTCGCCGGTTGCGGCGTCGGCCTGGTCGTGTACATCGACGGCGGTAGTTGAGGTGGAGAGTTGTGCGGGCGCGGGCGCAGCGGCGGCACCCAAGCCCAAGGCATCGGCTACGCTGGGGGGCAGTTGTGCCAGCAGCCCGGTGAGCTGAGCTTCCAGCTTTAACAGCTTCTTCGTATCGCCATCGGCCCTTGCACGTTCAATGGACACCACCATGGGTTCCAGCTTGCCCATGAGCTTCGCGGTGCTCTTCGCCTGGGTGATGTACTCCGCGATCGGTGCCGTGCGCAGGAAGTCGATAACATCGAAGTAGGGCAGCTTGCGTTTCAACACCAGCTTATCGGTTAGCACCTGGGGAAGCAGTATCACCGTGGGCTGGCCATCGGGCTTTCGGTGCTCTATGAACTGGAAACTGATCCGTTCATCGGGTGCCAGCTCATACTTGGTGCGAGCTGCAGTGATCACCATCTGCAGCACCTCCGCACCATTGGAGCGAACGAGGTCTTGAATGGTGCCGCTGGGCACCATGTCGATCATTTCCTTTCCGAAGAGCATGTGTCGGGTTTGTGGGTGTAGTTGTACACGGTGGTCTTGAACTTGGTCCGTCCTTCTTCGCGTTGGATGAAGCCATCCTGCAAGAGCTGTTCAGTGGCACGGCGCACGCGCTCGTACAGATCATCGCGTTCAGTGTCATCGCACTGGTAGCGTTCCATGAGCTGGTCGCGTATGTCGTTATTGCTGAGCGGCGCGTCGGCTCCTTTGATGAGGTCGCGCACCTCCAGGTACAAGCCCCGGCCGCGCAACCTGTTGTAGCCGGGCACGGTCATAGGCGAACCAGCTTTTCACCGCTGATCATGCCGAAGTGCTGGCGGTAGTGGTAGCCGTAGTGGTAGCTGGTGGCCCACGTACTGCGGCGGTCCATCTTCTTTCCGTGGAGAATGGCCTTGCGTTGCATGTCGGTGCTCACGTACCGGGTCAGGGTTTCATCCGCCGGGTTAGCAACCAACCATTCGCGCAGGTACATGCCGGTGTGGTGCATCTGCAGGTAGGTAAGGCCATGCACACCGTTGTCGTATTGCTGGCGTTCGCTCAGCACCTGGTCGCGGTCGTCCACCATGGTCATGCCGCTGGTCACCATCACCAGTTGGCTCAGGTCGTTCACTGCATTGGGTTCGTCGGGTACGGGCCGATTGCGCAACTTTTCGATGGTGCTGGCCAGGTGCGCGGCCAGATCGATGCTCATATAGTCATCATCGTCCAGGAAGAGCAACCACTTGGCCTTGCTGGTGCGGGCCGCTAGGTTGCGGGCGGCACCGATGGAAAGCGCGTGGTCGTTGTTGTACACCACCCACACACCCAGGTGGGCGTAGGTCTGTTCCTTGGCGCTGCTGAGTGCCTGGCGGAACCACTTGGCTTCGGCTCCACGGCTGTTCACGATCACTACATCCACCAATGGCAGATCGGTGTGCGTGGCATTGCACAACGTGTACTCGGTACGGCTGGCCTGTTCGTTCAAAGCGGTGAAGTGTTGTGTGTGTGCAGAATTGCCGGGGACCGCACCACCAAGCGGCCCCCGGCTTAACAGTGAAGAGGCGCTTTACCGCTTCTTCTTCGCGGCCTTGCGTGCGGCTTTCGCAGCGGTCTTCACCGCCTTTGTAGCTGCACGCTTGGTCGCCTTCGTGGCGGGGGCACTTTTCCCACCCTCCGCTTTCGCGGCTGGCGTGCCCCCTTTCGGGTTCTTGGTGTCGCCACTTTCGGCGGCGGGCGCGAGCTGGGCAAGATGCTCCAACACTTTGGCCTTCGTGTCGAAGGTGCGGCCGCCGCTCATTGCGTAGCCCTTGCCCTCCTTCTTGATCACATCGTTGCCCAGGAGGAAGGCGAAACGCTCTTCCGGCGTATCAGGCAGGGCACCGTTGTAGATGGCCGCGAACGCACCCTGCTGCTTGCTGCGCTCACGGCGCTGGGCACGGCGGGCGTTGGGGCTTCGGCCGTCGCGTTTGAACAGCCGATCCGCGGCTTCGTTGAGCACGCGACCGACCAAGCCCAGGGCAATGAAGATGAGGTTACCCACCATGTCGCGCTGGAATGCACCTTCCACCTGGCAGGGGTTGCCATCGGGGCCGATCACTTCCAGCCTCACGCCATCGGCATGGGCCACACCGGTATTGGCTGCGCCGTAGTCTGTAACGGCCTTTTCCAGCTGCGATCGAAGTGTGGCGTCCACATTGCCACGGAGTTCAACGTTCATGTTGCGGGGGTTTGAATGCCGCAAGCTATTTCGCATCTGCGGTGATCAAAGCACTGTGCAGCAGCTTGTTACAACCAGCCTTTTCCATGGGAAATAAAGCACCGCAACACGCAATGGAGCGCGTGCGGTGATCCCGTTGCAGTGCCTTAGCATTCCACGCACAGAAATTCGCACCGGAGTTGGTGCATGGGAGTTGCCGCGCGGCATTGTTCTATGTTCCAAAATGGCCTAAGCCATTGATGCACAGCCGGACAATTCGCTTTCGGGTTGTTCCAGCCGGAACAGACCGGCACCTTTTGTTCCGCTCGAATTGTTCCAGAATATGCACGGTTTGTTCTAAGAACAGGGTGCTTTGTTCCACCGTTCGTCACTTTGTTCTACGGCAAACTCTTCTACTTCAACTACTTCCCTTAGAAATAGAACAATAGAACAAAAGGTTGGAGTTATGCCAATTAGTCATGTTCGTTGCGAATTTGCGCACCTGCCCGGGTACGGTACCTCTCTGATCCCCGGAGGCGGCCGGAAAGTGGCCACCCGCGCGGGTCGGCGGGCGGCAGCGGCTTCGCCGGGAACGCGTGCGGCACGAAATGGCCTTCCAAGTGTTGGCTCTTCGCCCAGGCATAAAGTGCGGGCACAGGCATTCGGCGCTTCGCCCAGCCGTGTACCTCGTTGATGCCCTCGGGGCGGCGCGGAAGTGCCCCTAAAGCGAAGCGCCGCCACCAATTAAGGCGGCGGCGCTTCGCTGTTGTGCAGCGGACCGGGCTACGGCGTGGTCACCTTGGTCAGCTCGCCCAGCGGCACCTCGCGCATGTCTTTTCCGCCGGTGCTCTTGGTGAACTCCACCAAGGCCGTGGAGGGGCGCATGCCCACGATGGTGCCAGTGACCAGCTTGCCCTGACGCTTGAACGCGACGGTATGTCCCACGGCCAGATCGATGCCGCCCGTTTGGACCGGGGTGGCCACGTCCTGTTGAACAGGGCGGCCCCAGACATCGCCCTGCACTTTGATCCAGTTGCCGTTGCCCTTCACGTAAACGGCCACGTTCATCATGTACTCCCCTCCCGGGTGCTGGCGGCAGGCTTCTTCAATGGCCTCCTGCAGCGCGTCGTCGTGCTTGGTCTTGGCCTTTGCCTCCACGTTGCGCAGGATCAGTTCCCCGGGCTTGGTAGGGTCCACGTTGCGCGTAGATACCATGGTGAGCGATTCCACGCGGTTGTAGCTGCAGGAAGTAGCCACCAGGATGGCGGCAATGAAGGTGGTGGTGTGTTTCATGGCGGATGCCGAATGTAGTTACCTGGGCGGCTTGCGCAAGCTGAGCGGGTGGCCCAAGCCCTTGCGCTCTTCCGCAGTCAGGTAGGTGTAGAGCACGCGGCGTTCGATGGCATCGGCTCGGATGTGGCTATCTGGGTCCGTTGCTCCAGGGCGGCCTTCGATGAGGTGTAGCGCATCACAGAGCCGCACGCGCTCGGGTGGCGTGGGCTCAGGTTCGGTGATGTAGGTGCCGAAGTCCATGGCTCAGAGTGCATCCAGCACCTCCTGGCATTGCGGACAAACGGTTGTGATGGCTTCAGGACGGTCCCACTGATAAGCCTTGTATGGCACCAGCACAACACGGCAGATGATCCAGAAGTTGGATGCCCAGCTAGCGCCACACGCCAGTACCGGTTCGCCACGCGTGCTGATCAGCGCATGCGTCAATGGCACTTCGCTCTTCACAGGCTGCAGAGCTGCGCGCAACTCTTCCACGCGAGCAGCCAGTTGTTGTTCGTTCATGGGCGTTTACGGTTCTTGATCCGTTCAAATAGCCGCAGGAAACGGCGGCGCAGTTCGTGAAGGCCCACCAACAACAGCAGCGCCACCACGAAGGCGACGGCATCGGCAATGTGGGTGAGGATGGGCGCGAGGGTGATCATGGTTCGGTCTGCTGGTCCTGGGCATCATGGTCCGCTTGGAACAGTGCGCGTTCCACCGCGTACCGTATGCGGCGATCGGCGATGTACCGGTAGGCTCGTGTGGTGTCATTGCTGTTGCCGAAACGTGCGGCAACGTCCACAGCCTTCACGTAGGACTTTGCCCCTTCGTGCATCACCTCCAGATCCTCCACACACACGTTGGTGATGGTGAACACCCCGCGCTGGCCAGCAACCGGGGTAATGGTGAGAGGGTTGTTGATGGCACCCGGAGGCGGTTCGTATGTCGCAAGTTGTGGCGGCGTGTTGCTTGATGCGTAGATGAGTGCCACCAAGCACAGCAAGCCCACGAAGCAGGCCGCCACGAACACTATGAAGGAGAAGTTGATGGCGAGGGTGATCATGAGCGCTTGATAGTTGGCCAGTGTATGGTGAACGCGGCCTTGTCCAAGGCACCCTGTGGTTGTGTTTCGCAGGCATCAAGTAACTCTCTCAGGAAGCGACTTTCCAACGCCTTCGCCCTACGTTCTGCGCGCACTTCTTCCTCAGTGTAGACATGACCAGGATCGAACGCGGCGTTGCCCACCTTGGGCATCGCATCAAAGCGGCGCTGTGCCTCGGCACGCGGGTCGTGTACCTCATCTGTGATGATGATGATGTGCTTGCTCATGATCTTTTGATACTCTCGTTAGTGAAGGTGCAGGGGCGGCCGCTGGCCATGGCCTCGTTAGCCAGACGCTCGAACAGGGCATCGCGCCGACGGCTGCGGCGCAGGTCGATCAGCTTGCTGAAGGTGTTGCACACCACGATGGTGCAAACGGTAAAGCACAGTGCCTTCACAGCGTAGAGCGCTTCGGGGTTGAGTTGGATGGTCATGGGCGGCTATTGGGTAAGAAGAGCGGGCGGAATAGCCAATCACCAACTGGCGAAAGGCCAAGGATGAATGCTTCTAGACCAAGGCAGAACCATAACACGTCCATCTGCCCAGCGAGCTGCAGGACTTGTTCGGTAAGTGTTGCGAGAACCCAGCAGAACACCGCGAGCTTCAACAGGTGGAACAACCAGATCAGGAGCTTCATGGGGTGGTCGGTTTGATGGGGTCGGGTGCGATGAAAGCCAACACGCGGTCCAGCTCAGACAAGCCTTCGGCATCACTGAACATCTTGGGCTTCGCGGGCGGTTGCTTTCGCTTCCAGTCGCGCGCAACTTGTGCGCGAACAGCACGTGCGATGTACTGCAGCTGGAACGGCGTTATGCTTCTGATCTCTGCGTCGGCATTCTCAATGGTGATGTGCATGGCTAGGAATTGAGTTGGTGATGGATCGCGGCGGGCAGCATCTGCAGGAAGGGCATTGAGCGTTCCAGGTTAAGCGCTTCCCAACTGCTGCCGATACGCCCTAGGTTCTGCAGGTATTCGGCACGGTTGTCGGCGTAGTACTCCCCGTTGCGGATGTGATAGGCCCATTCGCCGCGCTTCTGTGCGATGAACCAACGTTCCAGCAACCGTGCGGTGCGGCCGTTGCCATCGCGGAAGGGATGGATGCACAACACAGCCAGGTGCAGTTGCGCCGCCAAGAGCAGAACGGCATCGTCACGCAACACAGGCGGCTGTTGTGCTAGTTGCTCAAAAAGGTCCGTGAGCAAACCAGGCACCTCCGATGCACGCGGAGCCATGTACGTTGTGATGCCCAACACGGCGGTACCTGCAGGCTCTGTACGGAACGTGCGATGCACGGAGCCGGTGGCCACCGTGTGCGCGTGGAAGAGCAGGCGCATGTCCAGCGCTGCACGGGGCAACACTTCCAACGGCTCCAATGCGGACAACTTGGTGCGGATCCGCGGCACCAGATCCAGCTTAGCGTTGTAGGCGTGGAACCAAGGGTAGTATTCAGGAACGAGGAACCTCATTGCAGCTTGGCATTAACGAAGGCCAGGAACGCGGCCCGCTCTTCAGCGTCCATGTTGGAGAGCTTGCCGTAAAGCGAACGGAACCGCTTCTTCACCACCTCGCGTTGGCGGCGGTCTTGGCCGAAGGGTTTGGCCAGGTCGGTGAGGTTGGCAGCGGCGGCACCATCGGGCGGTGTCCACTTGGGCGTTGCCGGCAACAGCTGCTCGATGGTCTTACCAGCTGGTACCGCCTCCACTTTCAGCGGCACTTCGTTAACCTGGTCGTGCAGCTCCAACAGCGCGGCGGTGGGATCGGCCACCATGGTGCCATCGGGGAGCACATCGCCCGCCTGGTGGCCCAGCTTCTTTTTGAGCTTGGAGCCGATCGCCTTCTTTGTCACATTCGCCGCGTTGGTGGCATCGCGCTTCAACGCCTCACGGTCTTTGATGCGCTGCACCATCATCTTAATCTTTCCGTTGGCAGGTTGCGCACCAAGGGCAAGCGGTACGCGTTTCTGGGCGTAGTACGCCTCTGAAGCAATACCCTTGGGGGCTACCTGCAGCGGTCCCAGGTGGTCATTGTCTTTCAATGTCCAACCTGGTGCAAGCGGTACCTCGAACAACCAACACGTGCCATCCTTGGCCACCCATATCCACGGCTCAAGCTGGTGCGTGTGGATGTAGGGCAGGTTTTTGTCCGGGTGGAAGTAGCGTGCGGGTTCGCCGGGGCCTGGGGCGGTGCTGGCCTTCGGTTGCTTCGCATCGTTGTCCAGTACATCGCCAACTGTAATGCCTGCAGCATCCACAGTCGGGATCTGCATCGTGATCAATTGCCGCTTCCAATCGGCAGGCGTATCGTACTTGAACATCAACAAACCGGTGCCCTTGCTGCCGCCTTCTTGGCGAACGATGAGCGTTTCGTTCGGTGTCCCCTTGTTGGCCCATCCGCTCACACGGTCGGCGGCTTTCACTGCCGCCTTCACTTGGTCCCATGTCAGCGCGGTAGTGGGTGCCACCGCTTCCTGCGGCACCGTCTCCAACGTATGCCCTGCCCTCTTCTGTTTGGGCGTGCGCTCCATCTTCTTCGGTCGGATGTCGCGCGGTGCCCAATGGTGAACGCGCTCCAGGTATTCAAGCACGTGGTCCATGTCGGCATCGCTGGCCAGGCTTTCCAGTTCTTCGATGGTGCGCTCAGCGATACCTAGTTCGTCTTCAGCTTCGCCCAGTAGTTTCAACTGTGACTTGTTGGACTTGGCAGCATCTGCAGCACGCACCAACGCGTTGTGGCAAGCCACATGGTAAGCTACCTGGTCGATCACCGCTTGGCGTGTTATCTGGTAACGCTCAGGCGGCAGCTCCTTTCGGGCTGCAGCGGTCGGGGTGATCAGGTCGGTGTGTGTCGCGGTGCTCATGCGTGTGTGAATGTGACCACCACTGGACCGGACCTCTTTTCGCGGTTGTGGTGGCGGATGGCATCTTCTACTTGGCGCTTCAATGCTGGTGTGGACAACACTTCAGCGCCACGGCGTGAAACGAGGTTGTTGGCATCGTTGCAGAAGAACTGCAGGATGCACAACGGTGCCCAGAGGTGAAGCAGATCTCGTAGGCTCATGCGTAGTGAACGTGCGTAAGAACAACTGCAGACTTGGCCAAATCAACCGCCTCGCACGTGGTCAGCATCGGGTCCAACCAGGCACCAAGCGCTTTCGGGTCGTAGTCATGTGCAACTTGGCGAGCGTGTTTGGCGCTGTTCGCGACCACCACCATGTCGAACACGCGATCCCACCAAGGAGCGAATGGCCCCGGATTTAGCTGCCTAGCGGCGTCGGTGACAGACAGGATGTAGCAGCGCATCGGCATTACTTGGGGTGGTGCAGTGGTAGATCGCTTTCCAACACGCCGTTGCCGCTGCTAGCCCACTCCGCGCGTGCCTCTTCCAGTATCTCCAGAGCATCGCTCTCCTTTACCCAATCCTGGGCGCGGAATACGAACCACCGGCTCTTGTTGACGTGCCCGATGTCCGGGGCGCTCTGTCCTTGTGCCTTGCGTTGGTGTGGCAGGTGTGGCACGGTAACGTAGGTGAACAGCTCGCACACCTTCAGCCGCTTGCGCATCAGGTCGGTGAGGTCGTGCATGCGGAAGCGTGCGCCGTTCATGTTGTTCACGCCGTCGCGCACTTGCGAGGCGGTGAAGTACAGCTCGGGCCACCGGTACAGGTAGAACTGTTCGGTGATCCAGGATCGCAGTTCCTTTTCGTTCCAGCCCAATGACGCGCTTGCAACGTCGCGCCGCGCTTCGGTGTCGATCACACTATCCGCGAACCAAAGGCGGTTCAATTGCGGATGGATCACCTCGCGGTGGCGCAGGTCGTGCAACAGCGCAGGTATCTCCGCACGCATCTTGTCCAACAGGAACGGGTCACGCGCGGTGATCGGCTGCACGCGGTTGACCCAATAGCGGAACTCATCATCACTAATTGCAAGAAAGCTGTCCTCGTTGTTCGTGGTCAGGTCGAACGTGGTGAAGTTGGCGGTCTGTTCGCGGTCCTTGTACATGCCGCGACGGCTGGCCACCGGTGCGGTGATCAGGCTCT
Organism: Flavobacteriales bacterium UBA7690; assembly: GCA_002482775.1. GTDB lineage: Bacteria > Bacteroidota > Bacteroidia > Flavobacteriales_F > PHOS-HE28 > PHOS-HE28. Next base: position 52,108 of record DLGQ01000085.1, read on the forward strand.
TCATCTTCTCGCTGTCCTGCTTCTTGTCGATGGAAGTTTCGTCAATGCCGACGTACTTCTTATCCACCCAATCATTGTTGAACTGGTCGCCAATGGCGTTGTTCCCGATCACCACCGCGTTGCCCTGCCAAATGCTCAGGTTGAGCCATAGCAAGGTACTCTTTCCCGTGTTGCGCTTTTCACTGGCCAGCACGGTGGCGGGCACGCGTTGACGCGGTAGGCGGTACATGATGGTCCAACGGTCCAGGTACACTTGCCAGGCTTCGCTTGTCGCACGCTCCACGCCGGTGTCGTCCATGCTCTTCAGCTCGTGGGTGCCGAACAGGTGCTTCAGGTAGCCGATGATGCTGTCATAGCTGCCCTTCTTCACGATGTGATCCAGCGGGCGGTACTTGTTCAGGAGGCGCGTGCGTGGGCCGAACTCTTCGGGCTGCACGATCACTTCAGCTTGGTAATCTTCGTGGTGCCCGGGCACGTTGGTGAAGGCATCGTACGTGTCCAGCGTTTCAAGGAAGTTGGGCACACCCTTGCGCACGTAGCGGCGCATCAGGTTGCTTTCGGTCCAGCCCAGCAAGGCGGACTGCGGGCGGCCGTTCTCATCCGGCATGAACGCACGCTTGTAGAAGTCAGTGCCAACGGCGATGTAGTGCTTGCTGTCCTGGTGCTGCAGCAGTTCCAGTTCGCCCACGCCTTCATCATCATCCTTCAGCTTGTATTGGTAGCGGCCACCACAGAAGTAGAATGGGCGCTCACCGATCAGCGTTTGGTTGCTGTTGTAGAACGCACGCGGCACCCCTTTGAAGAGGTTCAACTGGAATATGCCGTTGAGGCCGCGCCACTCTTCGTTGGTGATGTCATGGAAGGTGAACAGGTTGCCGCTCCGAAGCCCCTGCAGGTGGTCCACCACGCGGTCAGCACCTTCGTGAACGATCAGATCATCCAAGCCCTTGGCCGTATCCAGGAAGCGGCTGTTGATGTACGCGTAGAACCTGCGCGGTACTTGGGTACCCACAGCCATCTTGAAGCCCGTAACTGCGCTGGCGAAGTCGCGGCGGCGTTGCCCCAGGTCCTTGTCGGGTTCGCTGCTCGGATCCCACTTTACTTGCATGGCGTCCGCATCATGCACAAGGCACACGGCGGTCGCGTTGCGCAGGAGCTGCACCAGGTCGGCGTGCAGGTTCTTGCTGCCTTTCTTGTCCATGTACATCTTGATGCCCGCGATGCCCACCACGGGCACACCTTCACGCGCTGCGGCGAAGGCTTTGAACTCCCCTTCCACCACGAACAGCGTTTCCCACTTCACGCCTTCGCGCCACTCTTTCACCACCACGGGGGGGATGAATATGTGGATGCCCGAACCGCTCTCCTGGTGATACTTCTGCCCGGGCTTTTGGCGCTCGGGGTGCAGACGTGTGCGCACATAGTCCGCGCCCTTGTGTTGCTGCCACGCGGGGCCATTGGGGTACAGGTGCGGGTAGCGGATGTCTATTCCGCCATCGGAACGGGGGCGGAACAAACCCTTGTCCACCGGGCGGTCCTGCTTGTACCCGATGTCCTGCATGCGCTGGATGAAGTAGCTGGTGTCGAAACCGTCGCCTGTTGTGGCGGCATCCGGTTCGGCATCGCGCAGGATGAACTTGTAGAAGTCGGCCAGCCACTTCACCGCTTCTATGTAGGCCATGCCGCGTGCTTCCATCAGGAACTTCAGCGCACCGCCGCCGCCCTTATCGCACTTGAAGCACTTGTAGAACTGCCCAGGTACGTTGACGCTGAACTGCTTCTTGGCCTGGCAGAACGGGCAGGCATCGGCCTTGCGGTTCGCACCGCGCTGACTGAGGGCCACGAACTGTGCCACCACCTCTTCGAGCCTGGAACGGTCCAGCAGCTCTTCTATCGACCTCGGTTCGATCATGCTTTGGGACTCTCCAGTTTTTCGATCAGCGCATCGGCTAGGCCGACGGCACACGCCGCCATGGATTTCGCGGTGATGCTGATAACGGCCTCTTCAGTTGCTCGCTCCGCAGATGCACTCCAATTGCCCCGCGCGAACTCATGGAACTTCGGTGCCATTTCAACGAGGAAGGCAAGTGCTGCGGAACGTCGGAACTGCTCACGATCATCCGAGAGCATCCGCGCCACGTTCTGGTCGAATGTGTTACCGATCATGCTCTACGGAATGTGAGCGGTGCGTTCTTCTCGCTCCAGTCGGTGATTGTGGCCAGTGGCATCGCTTGGCCTATCTCGCATTCGCCATCGGCGGTGTCGTAGATCTCCCAACGATCGCCTGCTGGAACGCAAACCACTTCAGCATCTATGATCCGATCCTTGTAGTACACGAACACACGCTTACCTGGTTCGGGATAACCGAACACGTCGGTCTGTTTCCAGTAGATCATGGGCGGGGGATGCGGTTGTTCTCGCAGTACTCGTTCACGGCAACGCGCAACACGCGCATCGCCTGCTCTTCGTTAAGCGGTGGCCACCCATCGTGCGCGCGGAAACCCTGCAACACGTCCATCTTGGCCAGCCAGGCACCGAACTGCATCAGGGCGTTGTGGTGCCACACGTTTTGCGCAGGGCCATCGAAGCCCAGCACCACGTAGCCCTCTTCAATGCCGAACTGGCCGCCGGCCAGGATGTACACAACAACGCGCTGCAGTGTGCGACCGGTGAACTCTCCGGTGCTGGGGCTCCACTCCTGCAGCTGCAGAACATCGCCCACACGGAAGTGGCGATCGTTCTTGCGCACCTCGAAGGGCTTGATGCCATCGCGCACGGCATCGAAGAAGGTGGGCCAGATCTTGAGGTCATGCACCACGTGCGCGATGCGTTGTTCGGTGGGTTCCATCGTAGTGGGGTGTTCGTGTCCGTAGAGGGTGGGTTGCATCAGATCATCTTTCGTGTGCGCAGGGTTGGTCTGTTGGCCTGCGGGCGGGGCTTCACCTTGCACTCGGGCGGGAAGGCTTGCGACTTGTAGCGGATGCCTACCGTCCAGGCTTCCACCTTGCCCACTTGGTCGTGGTGCTCCTTTCGCGTCTTGCGATCAGACTTTCGGCGTGCCATGGTTCACGCGTTGATGATGCGCAGCTCAGGATACCGACCACGCCAAAAGTCCAGTGCCTTCGCGCTGTTCACCGTGACCACTGTTCGTGCATCCAGCTGCACCTTCACCTTGCCATCAGGTACCCCGCCAGCATTCTTCACGCGTTGCATGCGTTCGCTGGTACTGTTGCGTGCGCACCATTGGCCATCGGCTCCCTTGCGGCGCAGCTGAAGGCGCGGCTGTTGTCCTGGGCGCGGCATCAGGCTGCTTCCGCTTTGGCGCAACGCGCACAGGTGGTGGTGGGCATCGGGTACATGCACACGCTGCAGCTGTTGTGCTCGGGGTGCTTCACGCGTTCGTTGATCAGCTCAGCAAGCGCCGTCAGTTCATCGAACTCCTTCCGGCGTGCCGGGTAGCCGCTCCAAGTGCTACGGCCCACCAGGTGAAGCATGGCAGGTGTTTTCGCATGCACCATGGCGTTGGCGGCTTGCTGGTCCAGGCCCTTGGTGTCCAGATCGATCACCACAAGCGCCATCTGGTTGATGGCATTGCTCACCGTATCGTTAACCTGCAGGTTGGTCAGCTCCATACACGTGGCCACGTACCGATCGGCCTTGCGCGTGTAGGCCCAGAAAAGCAACGAGGTGATGGCATCGGGCACATCCCGGTCCACCAGCAGCGTACACTTCAACCGAACGTCGAACGTTTCAAAGGACAAGGCCACTTCGGTGCCATCAGCTTGCTCGCTTAGTGACAGTTCCAGGTGCATGGTGAACGGTGATTTCGAGGGTGGTGGTGATCAGGTCCAGGCGGTCGGCATCAATGCGCAGCTTGTGCGCCACCAAAGGCGGCGGCGCGGGCTTGTCCTGCAGGCGCAATTCCTGCAGCACGCGGCGGCTCCGGATGGCTGCGGTGATCTGGGCTATATCCTCGGTGGTGAGGTTGTGCAGTGCGTACAGTTCCACGCCGGAAGCGGTGGCGTCCGTGCGTTCTGCGTAGGGGCGTTGGTCGCGGGTGGCCATGGTGGGTCAGTTCTCGCGTTGCTGGCGGCTCACCACTGCGACCTTTTCCAAGGCATCGCGCACGGCCTTCGCTCCCTCCCTCCCACACGTGTCCAGCGCCATGTCGGTGAAGCGCTCACTGACGGCCACGCATTGCACTTGGTCCTTCCCGGTAACGGCGATGATGATCACCGCACCATGGGAGCTGTTGCGCAGTATCTCCATCGCCTGGGCAACGAGCTTTGGGTCAGGGCTACCCATCACACTACGGGTTGGTAGGCCTCTTGAATGGTGATGTCGCGGCCGTGGATGGTGCTCAGGTGGTTCAGGATCACCAATAGGGCACCACCGGGTATGATCCGCGGGGAGCGCTTCCAGTTCCACCAGGTGCTTTCCGCATTGCCGCATTCGGCCATGATGGCCAGCCATTGAGCTTTTGGCAAGCGCTGCATCAACACGCTCAGTTTAAGTGGGGCCAGTGTGGCCTTCCTTGTTTCGGCACGCGTTTCGTGCTTATTCGTGGACATCGTAGCTAATTTGATGGTGCGAAGTACTGTAAACTGACCTCGTAAGGGTCGGTTTACCGGTATCGAGTTATCAACAACCCAACGTTCACGGTATGATGGCAGTGGTCGGTAAACCGGTACGAGTGAACCTCGAATTGGTCAAGGAGACGGTGGACCGCCTCCTACAAGAGCGCGGCCTAACAGAAAAGTGGCTCTACGAGAAGATCGATATGAGCAAGAACGGTTACCGCGAAATGTGGGTGCGGGCCAGCGTGAAAGCCACCGCCATGCAGGACATCGCCGATGCGCTACGGCTTACCCTGGAGGAACTGTTGACAGGTGGACCAAAGGCTCCCGGCACGATGGCAGCGGAGGGCTCGGCACCCTACGGGCAGCACCTATACCTCGAACAACGCGTGGACCAGCTGGAGCAGCGGTTGAAGGATCTGGAGCGCCGCAAGTAACGGCGGCGCGTGCAAGTGGCCTAGGCGACTTGTACGAAGCGGCTAGGCCGTTCTTTTCTTAATGGGCCAATGCGTTGAAGGCCAGTGGTGGCGCGGGTTGCATACATATAAATTATGCGCCACGGCATC
>DLGQ01000064.1 GCA_002482775.1 Flavobacteriales bacterium UBA7690
CCCGCATCAGGTACAAGCGGGCTTGCTGCACGTTGGTCTTGCTGTCCGGCCACAGCCACAACGCTTTGGCCAGTAACACTTGGGCGCTGTCCAGCTCGCCCACGGCCGTAGCCACCTCGGCGCGTTGGATCAACGCCGCGCGCACTTTTTCTTCCGAAGGTGCCTTGTTGCGGTCTTTCTGCGCTGCGCACACCATGGGGAACAGCAAGAGGGAGAGGAGGAGGGGGCGATGCATGAGGAAGGAGGGTGCGCAAAGCTGCGCAGCATGCCAAGTTATTCGAAGTTTGATCTGGCGGGACTAGATGAAGGTAGTAGGCATCCGAAAACGGAGACACTGCGAAGGTGCAAGGCTTCATAAAGGTCGCTTGCCTCCCCTTCCCGAATATAATTTGGTTTATCATGAAATAGGGATAGATTTGAATTACTGACCAACAAACTGTTTGGTAGCCCGCAAGAGCAAAACTTTCAAATAATCACACGACGTCATGAAGCATTTGATTCTCCTGATCCTCTTCAACCTCTCTCTTAGCTCTGTGTATGCTCAGGTTATCACTAAGCTAAGCGGAGGGGCCTCAAGCTTTTTCTACGATGTGAACGAATTGAACACGATCGTCAGCGAGGCTATGGACAACGATACGATCATTCTGCCGGGAGGCCCCATCAATTTGAACGGTTCGCTCGTGGTGAACAAGAAGCTTGTCCTCATTGGCGCAGGGATTCAGACCGTTGGTACTCCAGTGACGGGAATAACCACACTCATTGGAACTAACGTCGGCGGTTTTCAAGAGATGGTCGTTGTAGAATCAACTGGTGCAGGATCAAAGTTCACGGGCATGAATTTCCAAGCTCCGTTTCGCTTTGCTGGCTTCGGCAATGACGCTCCTACTTTTTCTGCTGCTTTCGAACGATGCATGTTCTCCAGTGGCTTCGCACTTAGTGCCTTCGCATCACCGGTCGTGCCTCCATCAGCTTCGAACGTCACGGTCAAACAGTGCATCTTCTTAGGAGAGATTTCTGCCAGCACCAATACCGCCCCGCAAAACTTGTTGATCGAGAATTCGATTCTGGCGGGTGGGTTGAACTTTGGTGGGTCCAATATTGCTACGGCTCAGGTAACGCAATGTTTGTTGCTCAATATGTCTACGACGAACGGTGCAAATCAAGGAGTGCAGTTCACCAACAGTATCTTCACGAGGAATGGGTCTAGCTACAACTTGAATAGTGCGTCGAGCTATGCAAATTCCCTCTTTGTGCTGAGTGGAGGCGACCAACTCATCTGGAGTGGCGCATTTAATGGTGGAAGCAATGTTGGCTTCCAGGGAACTTCAACCAATGTCTTCCTTGACCTTGCCTCATTCACCACATATAGTGAGAATAGTGATTACCACTTGGTGACAGGAAGCCCTGGGCTTAACATGGGTACAAATGGCGAGGTAGGTATCTATGGCGGACCCACAGGAAGTCAATGGAAGGAAGGTGCCATCCCTTTCAACCCACATTGGGAAAGCCTACAACCATCACTTGGCATCTCGAACGGAGGGGTGATCAATGTGAGCTTCTCTGGCGCAGCACAACAGGACTGATGGCCATGTTACGCAAGAACCTCATCAGCTTAAGTGCACTAGCACTTGCATGTGGTGTGCATGCGCAGGCACCAAATATCGTAGGGTACGAGTACTGGTTCGATCAGAATCATGAAGCCCGTGTAACGGTCCAAGTGACACCGGCTCCGGTCCTGGACCTTTCTAATGCCCCGCTAAACACAACTGGCCTTGCTCTTGGCCAGCATGTGGTCCATATGCGCTGGCAGGACTTGGCAGATGGTCAGTCGCGGTGGAGTAGTGTTGTAAGTCGAAACTTCCACGTTTCACAGCCAGGACCTTGGGAGATCACAGCACTCCGGTATTGGTGGAGCAACGATGCTGAACCTGCGCTGGACTCAGATATGCGATACTTGGTATTTCAGACACCGCAAAGCTCAATAGACCACAATGGGCTGATGGAGCTTTGTGGTTTTCCGACCGGGCAACAAACACTGAAATTCCAACTACGCGACAACCACGGGCAATGGAGTGCAGTTGTCACCCGAACCGTGACTATTCAACCGGCAGGTATATTGGGAACGCCTCAAGTCACCGCTTCGCAACAGGTGTACTGTCCGGGGGATATTGTCACACTGACCGCGACTCCACCAACTGGAAGTGGTTTTGCTGTACCCACAAGTTACGAGTGGACAATTCCGGAAGGTACAGGATGGGAGCATGTGCCTAGCTCCACGAATACTATTAGCGTTACGATCGGCACCACCTCGGGCATCGTGCAAGTTGCATCCAGGAATTTTTGCGGAACCAGTAGTTCGGCGCTGTTATCGCTGACCATCCCGCAAGTCCCGGATCAACCAAGTGAGATCGTAGGTCCGCTTACAGTTTGTGTCGGTTCTGCTTTGGATTACAGTATAGCTCAAACTGTAGACATTACTTACGCGTGGTCCGTCGATGGAATGAATTGGTCCGGCGTGGGGATTGGAAACATCTACGACGCCCAAGCGGGTACAGAGGATGCCACCATCACGGTAATACCTCTCAATACCTGTGGCGTTGAGGGCTTGGCCCAAACAATTGACATCACTGTGGACCCAGCGCCCGACGCTGGAAGTGATGGAAGTCTGCTGACCTGTTCAGATGGAGGGGTACTTGACCTCTCCGCCTCTCTGGGAGGTACTCCTCAGGTAGGAGGAAGCTGGAGCGGCCCGAGTCCGGTGATAGGCGGCGAATATGACCCTTCCACCATGGAACCTGGTATTTATACATACACCGTTACGGGCAATGCGCTATGTCCCGATGCTGTTGCTGGTGTAACGGTGTCTGAGAATGTTGCACCAGTTGTGTTGCCGTCGACTATTCCAGGAACGGGACTGATCGGTGAGATCCTATCATTCGCGATCGTGCCTATTGATGGTGCCGAATACCTATGGTCGCTGCCCGATGATTGGGTGACCGTGGACCCGACTGGTGCATTGGTTGAAGCTTCTGTAGAGGGCGACTGGGGGGAGTTCCAAGTATGTGTTGCTGTTACACTTGAAGCTTGCACCCCAGCCACCAGTTGTTTCGATGTAACTGTAGCTGGAACAGTGGGCCAGAACGAAATATCTCGCCCAGACAGTTGGTTAAGCGTGTACCCCAATCCCTCAGCGGGGTTGTTCCATGTGGTCCCAAGTGCACTGTGGAATGGACCTATTGAGCTGAGCATCTACGATGCCTTGGGCCAATTGGTGTACGGGCCACGCTTGTCTAATGATCATCAAGCATATACAGTCAGGATGGAGGAACAGCCTAACGGCTTCTATTTCGTACGTGTTGTGGGTGCTTGGGGAGTAAAGGGGACAGAGGTGATCCTTCAGCGATGAACGCTGTTCGGCCCCCGGTTAGATCTAAAGCACAGTAGCATTGATGTATGGTCCACCGCATGGTACAAGAAGTGTTGATGCGGAGGCCAAAGTCTGAAAAGCAACTTACCAACCTATAGAGGGGCGCCGTAGGGCCGCAGACGCAACTGCCGGTGAGGCTAAAAGGTCGAATGCGAGAGCTCCTGCGGAGCAAATATTTTGATTACCTCCGATCAAAGAGATTGGTCAAAAGGTAGCCGATCAGTAATACAGCTCCCACCGCCAAAGCAGCCTTCACGATCTCATCAACAGGCCCACCAGATGTGTAGCTCTTGTACTGCTGTTCGGACAGATTGCCATTGCGATAGAGCATGTACATATACTCATCACGCTCAACAGGTGATGCGATACCTGCTCGAACGCGTTCGCCTAAATAAGAGAGCCGGTTGTAGTCGATCCCGTTCATTCTCACTTGTTTGGCCCGAGTTGTTTCATGGCATCACGGATCATCGGCAACAACTGTGGCAGCAGATCAATGGTTTGTTGCTGCAACGCATCATGCCGTTCAAGATCCTTTTGTTTGAGCTCAAGCTGCCTGAGTTCGTCCTTGGAAGCCAAGCTGTCGCATTTGCGCTTTAGGTCGTTGATCTCATCCTTGAATGCATTAACCGTTCTGAAATGCCAGAAGAGGAAACCTCCAATAACCACGATAACGCCAAGAAGCGGACCGAGATGCTCAAGGAGTTCCATCATTGCCAAGGTAACACTGTCTTACTCCGCCGCACCTAAGAACCAAACCGCATGCAACGGCAACCGTGCCCGGTCTTCGTCCGGCATTTTGCTGTAGAACTCCCGCCACAGTTCAATGAAGCGGTCGAGGTCAATAAGCTCGCAGTGCGTGTTGCTGGTGCGGGCTTCGCGGGTCGAATCTTTACTGAACTTACCGCTTGTGACGAATAGTCCCGCTTCGCCCGGGCGGTTACTTACGCCAATTAGAGCTCGCACGTCAGTCGGTGGGATGCTCGTATCGGGCTTATGCTTCACTTGAACTTTCACCCTTGGCGTGGTCATGCCTAAAGGATCCTGATAAGCGATGATGTCCACGCCACCATCCGCACCACGTGGTGCTATGAGTGGTGTGTGATAACCCATGGCGCGGAGTAGTGCAGCCACCAGATCTTGGAATTCGTAATCTCCTTTTCGTCGGATGTGGTCCACAATACTCTCTCTGGCATTGCTCTCCATCAGTTCGATGTTGATCGCCGCGCTGACCTCTAGTGGCTCATCTTCCTTGTCCAGTGCCTCCGGCTTGGTCTTCTTGTTCTCGCGTGCCCAATTTTTGTAGGCGGTGGTAGCGGCTTCCATCAACGAGTCCGCACCCTTGCTCATGGCCTTCTCGCCTTCAGGTGTAAGGGTCCAGATGCCGTTGTTCTTGACCAGGAAGCCCGCTTTCGCGCAATCCAGCGAGTAGAAGTGGAAGATGCTGCCCCAGCGCACATAGCCGGTCTTCTCATAGATCAGCAGTTCCCACTCGTTCAGTTGCACACGCTGCGGTATTCGCTCCAGAATGTCCTTCAGTGCCATGGTGCCGCCGTTCTCCTTCAGCAACTGAAAGGCAGCGTACACGGTCTTGGTCGCGCTGGCTCGGGAGTTAGAGACGGGCTTGGTCATGGTGTGATATTACAATTACTGCTGAGCATCGAGGTCTTCCTCACTTCCGGAATGTAATTGATTGAAGGGTCGCGGCGACGTACGTTTGACATGGAAAGGCCCTACAACCCCCAATGCCAATTGGACTCGTAAGCAACAATCCCCCTATCCTGCCAGCTGAACTTCGACCACATTGACCTCGGAGGTGTACCTCCCATCTTCACTTGATCTGTGAGCCGATTATACACATCGGCCGTGATGAATGAGCTCGATGTACTTCGCACTGCACACAGCTTGGCGGCATAATTAGCTGCACGGCCAACCCAAACAAGATCATTTGCTCCACGTATGCCAGTTCGTGCAACGAAAAGCTTGCTGTAGTCTACCCCAACCGCCTGTTTCATGACATAGCCGGTGTTGGGATACTCTGCCTGAATTGCCGGGTTGATGATGTCTTTGACCAAATAGTGAATGTGCAGAGCACTTTTAGCGGCACTATCACAACAATTGTCGCCGATGAAGACGGCCATCACTCGATCCCCATCAAAGGACGTTATGCTTCCACCGGCACCACGGATGATCTCACAGGCACCAACGAGGTAGCACTTGTAGACCTCGGCTGCGAACCAATCCTTGAATCCATTAACCAATGCTGTGGATTCGGCTAGGTCTGCATACAATACAGCGCCTTCAAGCTCAACTGCATCATTACCGAGCTTTACATCAGTAGCTTCTGGAACCACTCTTCCTTCACGCCGTTGCCACTGTGTTTTCAGTATCCCCTTAATGATACTCGTGATGTCATCCTTCGTCTTCATGTCTAGTTTATATTGGGCCCAGCCGACTAATAACTGCTCTCAGTTCAGTACATGTCGGGCCAAGCATTGCCTTTAAGTTTGAACCTTTGGCAGGGTTGTAATCCAAGGGCTTAACTCCCATAAGATCTGTTGGGAGCTTTAAGTCAACCCCACGCGGCTTCAGGAACATTGAACGCTCGCGACCAATCCGACCAATGAGCATTCCTAGTTCAAGAACAACATTGTCCCTTGGGCTAAATGACTCATCTCCTCTGGATTTGGTGATGTCATCTGCCGTCATGATGATCAATCCAAAGTCTACTCTCTCAATCAGTGCGCAAAGGTCTTCGATAGGGGTCTTCGAGGTATTGAACACACCGTCAGTCCATACCTCAACCATGATTGCATCATGGTCAAGCATAGCCTGTAACTCCTGTGCCAGCGCCAAGCCTTCCGTTGAGCAACCAATGAAAAAGGTGGGCTGCTCTCGCTTTGGGATGATCAGTTTGTTTCTCTCAGCCAGCCGCCTAGAAAGATCCACCGCAATCCGCCGCCAAAGTTCGGAATGACTGTTTGCGAATGCAGTGAAGTCTGCTTCGGTAAACCTAATTGCCAAAACGGCTGTACTCGCAACCAGACCTGCCGTGCGCCGAGAAGTTGTATCCAAGAGTGCAATCTCACCAACGTGATAGCCGACGCTGCGCTTGGCAAGCACGCGAGCGTGGACAACCACATCAACATCGCCAGATAAGATAAAGTAAATTTCATTCGAAGGGTCACCTTGCTCAAATATCTTCTCCCCCGCCTTGTATTCACAGAGGGTTCCCTTCTTTGCAAGAGTTTCAAGATCTACGATGTTCCGTAGCAAAGGGCTGTTGCCCAATGCTTCGCACAGGAGCCGGTACTTGTGTGGTCCCTTGAATCTGTCTTTCATTGATTTCATAGCCGTGCTAGGTTCGGTGAACAGTTATCGCTTTGCTTTCTCCATCCCCCTCACCACCTCCATCGTCCCCACACTCACCGTCGTCACCCTCTTCAACAAGTCTATCGCTTTCGCCTTATAGTCTGCGAAACGGTAGGGGTTGAACTTATCGGGGATAGTGGAGTCCATGCATCCAAGATATGCGTTGAGTCGATTGATCATATGTACTCGAACCTATGGGCTATCAGGCAACTTGGAATTCACCAATCGCACTATCGTCTCGGCGAAGGAGCGAACCCGGTTGGTCAGGTCCAACCGGTACGAATCATTAGGACCACCACTGGAGACTTGATTCGCTGGATCTCCCCAGTAAGTCAGGTGCGCGAACTCGCGGTTCGTCGTAACGAAGCCCAGGCGGATCGCTTCTTCATCTGCCGTGTCGAGTTGGGATAGCTCAGTGGTCGTGAAAATTGCACCATTCCGAAGATCCGAGATCTTCACCTCGTGAGAGCCCCCACCGTGGTCCCACTACTGAGTATCAAGTGTGAGGCGCCCACCACTCATGCCAATACCAAGGAAACCCGCCAGTGCGCGGGTATGGATCGCTGCTGCTGCCAGCAGAGGGTCCCTTGGCTGAGCCTCCTTCAAACATTCGTCGATGATCCGAATCCGCCCAGGGATGACCACTTTGACAAAGTGGCTCTGTTCAACAGGGCTAAGTGGAATATGTCGCTGCGTTGCTTTCGCCATGCTGCTGTAATCATCAAAGACGTTCATGCGCATGCATTGCATCCACCACTTCCATCGTCCCCACGCTCACCGTCGTCACCTTCCTCAGCAAGTCTATCACCTTCTCCTTGTAATCCGCGAAGCGGTAGGTATTGAACTTCTCCGCGATGGTAGGGTCTTTCGGCTTCTTCTCCTTGTACTGGTCCAGCACCCATTCCAGGGCGCTGCGGTTGCCGAGTTTGTAGGCCCAGGCTTCTTTGGGGATGCCCTTCAGCAGTGTTAGTTCGTCCAGCTCGATGATGCCAGCTTCCTTGTCGGCCTTCAGCTTCACCTTCACTTTGTACTCGCGCTGGTAGAGCGGCTCGGGTTCGGCGAGGTGGTCCAGCAGGGTGGCCTTCTTCTTCTTTTGCTCGCTCTTCTTCTCGCTGCTCACCAACTCTAATGGGTAGGGCTCGGCGGTTTCGTAGCCGATGTGCAGGTCCATCAGTTGTTTGCCCCATTTGCTCCACTGCCAGAAGTCGGGGTAGAAGGGGATGCGCGGGAACTCGCGCTTCAGGTTCAACGCGTACTTCTCCCGGTACACCGGATCATGTAGCACGGCGTACACGTAGTGGAACACATCCTCCTTTTTGATCTTGGTGTCTTTGTAATGTGTCGTGAATTGCGCAAGCCCCCAGTCGGTGAGGTTGTCGTGGCGAGTGCCGTCCTCATATGTATAGAGAGGGACGCATTGCGTCTTTTCGAGGTAATCGTACCCGGCGATTTGATCAGTTGCAAGAACCTGGAATGGCTTCGCGGCAGGGTTGCCACAGAGATATAGGCCGATGTTGGGTTCAACACCGAAGTCACCCCACACCTTCGGCATGAGATATTGCATCTCATTCAGGTCCTTGCTGAAGTAATGCTTCGCTTTACAGAATGGCCTGTACTCGGAATCAATGATGCGCTGTGGATCAAACTGGAACTTCCTTCCGGCCTTCAAGTCCCGCTTGGTGTTCCTCGTCCACTTGATATTTCGATCTTCATTGACATCCGCCCGGCTGACCTCTTTCTTGGCGACTTCCTCGTTGTATGCATCGATTAGATACTTGACCTTCTTGTTGAGCACGGCCTGACTCCAATCGTAGACCCATTCATCCCTTGCAGTGACAACACCATTTGAATAGCTCTTGACAATGGCTTGATCACTCTTGCCGCTCTTTGCATCCCGTGTCATCAAAGGCAGCAGGCCAGACCAATCAGTCGTTGCCAAGTCCACCCAATTGTTAGTTGGGTCAGGTGTAATCTCTTCAAAGGCTGTCCGGGTCAAATCTTCTTGCGCCCTGAACCAGTCGAGCTTCTCCTCCTTTCTTAGATCATCGCTCAACTCGAAATACTGTATGCGACAGGGTCCAGACTTCTGATCATGCCTTACTAAGAAGCAGATGGCAACGCCGGCCTGTATGCCAAATACATTGTGTGTAGTGCCCGCGATCTTGGGGTTCGCTCGCACATCGCTGTGCGTGTCGACGATGTAGCAGTGCGCGAACTCGTCCTGCACGCATTTGCGGAAACCATCGAAGGTGCGGCTGTCGATGAAGCTCCGGTTGGTGATGAAGGCGATGATGCCGTTGCGTTCCACGCGGTCCATGGCCCAGCGGTAGAAGCGGGCGTACATGTCGTACACCTTGGTCTTCTGCGCGGTGCTGTGCTTGATGTACGTGTCCTTGATGCGCTTGTCCAGCACCGCGTATGTGCGGTTCTTATTATTGTCGCTTTCGTTTAGCTGATTGGCGTTGTAGGGCGGGTTGCCGATGATGACGCTGATCTTCTTGCTGTTCTGCCGCTTGATGCGCGCAGCGTTCTCGCTGCTCAGGCCGAACATGTCCTCCTGCTTGCCGCTGTATTGCAGCGCGCCGGTGTTGTCCAGCGTATCCACGAAGCAGAGGTTAGGGAACTCCGCGTAGTAGCCCATCTTCTGCTTGAAGGTGTACTCGATGTTGAGGTTGGCCACGTAATAGGGCAGTATGGCCACCTCGTTGGCGTGTATCTCGTTCTTGTACTTGTAGTCCAGGTCCTGCTTGGGCAGGTGGTCTATGAGGTCGGTGAGGAAGGTGCCCGTGCCGGTGGCGGGATCCAGGATCTCCACGTTCCTGCTGCTCAGCGTTTTGCCGAAGTGCCGGTGCAGCAACTGGTCCGTACTGCGGATCATGAAGCGCACGATCTCGTTCGGGGTGTACACCACGCCCAGGCGGTCGGCCATCTTGGGGTTGTACACCTTATAGAAATTCTCGTACAGCACCTTCAGGAACTGCTGCTTCTCGTGGTGGTCCTTGATGCTGGCGGCCGCCGCGTTGATGGCCTCGTAGTAGCGCTCCAACAGGCCCAGCAGGTTCTTGCGTTCGCTGTAGGTGAGCAGGGTGCCCACCAGCGCCTCCAGTTCGCTGGCGATGTTGTTGTGCTGGTGGAAGTCGGGCTCATCGAAGATCTTGTTGAAGATGTCCGCCGTGAGGATGTGCTGGATCATCATCTCGCGGATGTCCGCCTCGGTGATGTCCGGGTTGATCTCGTGCTTGGTGAGGGTCCAGAACTTGGCCGCCGCCGCAACGAACGTGGGATTGTCCTTTCGTGCAGTCTCGATCTTATCGCGTAGCGTGTCCAGGATCGTGGGCAGGTCCGTTTTGAACTGCTCCAGCGCCTCCTCGAAGCGCCGCGCTTCCGGGTGCTTGTGGTTCACGAAGGCATTGAGGATGCTGTCTAGCTTGTCGGAGTCTTTGAAGGACACCCGCTGCACTTCTCGCCCCTCCTGGATCAGCACCGCGGTCTGGCTGTCCTCGAATAAGATGTTGCGGTCCGGGTAGCCCTTCTTGAATTTCTTTTCGATCTCGTCGTCGATCACATCCGCCTCGTCCTTACTCTCCCAGTAGCCGTAGTCCAAACGCAGGGCATTCTTCAGGGTGCCATCGGGCATCACCTTTTTCCCGTGCTTGCCTTCCACAGCGAGTTCGGTGATCAGGAAGAGGTCCTTCTTCTCGGCATAATGGTTCAGCAGGGTGATGAAGGCTTGCCGAATGGCGGTCTCCTTGTGGCTACCGCCCCAATCCTTGATCTTCTGGACGGACGTGTAGTACTTGTCTATGGCGGGCGAGGACATTCAGCGAAGGTGGTAAAAACCTTTCCCTCCGAGGTGGTCAAGGTTTCCGTTCGTGAACAGCATGCCGTTAGAAGTAAATACCGTCCGGATTCAACCACCAACCGAACCCTACACTCAGTATTCCAACTCAACCATCACCAATGCGAACTTGAGTATCAGCTAGGCCACCGGTCCGAACTCCCTGTGGCCCGATCTTCCCATTCCGGGGCATCCCCAGCCCGGCCCCAAACGGGAATAGCAGAAGCATACCCCGCCAGCGCTAGGCCATCCCGCCGCGACCAACACCCACTGCACTGTGGCACAGCCTCTGCCAGCAGCACGGCATGTACTTCCCCCGCGCAGTGGTCGGTTTCTGGTCAAGAACCAAGGAGACGGCGAAACAATTCAAGGCGGTAAGGCCGGTGACAGAGGCGTCCTCGTTGGCCTTCTTCACGATCTTCGCCATACCGGGCGTGTTCATCCTCACGCTCACGGTGGCGTCCACCTTCTACGATGCGGGCGCGGTGCAGCAGGCGTTGTATTCGCAGGCCGGCGGCTTCATTGGCCAAAGCACCAGTGAGGACCTGCAGGGGATCGTGAAGAAGGCGAGCGAGTCCAAGCAGGGGGTGTTGGCCAGGATCCTGGGTATCGCCACGTTGGTGATCAGCGCCACCACGGCCTTCGCCTCGCTGCAGGGTAGCCTTAACCAGATCTGGAAGGTGGAGCGGCGGCCGGGGCACGCGGTGCTGGCGTACCTGCTTTCCCGTGCGGTGTCGCTGGCGCTGATCGCGGCCTTCGGTTTCCTGTTGCTGATCAGCATGGTGCTTGATGCCGCGTTGGCCACCATGGCGGAACACTTGGGCGGGGCTGCCGAGGATAGGCTGTGGTTGTGGGGTGCGGTGGCCTTCGCGCTGTCCTATGGGGTGATCACGTTGGTGTTCAGCCTGGTGTTCAAGTTCCTGCCCGATGCGCGGGTGAAATGGCGATCGGTGTGGATGGGTGCGGCCTTCACGGCGGCGTTGTTCAGCATCGGCAAATTCCTCATCGGCCTGTATATCGCCAAGAGCGGCGTGGCCGATGCCTTCGGCGCGGGCGGTGCGGTGATCATCTTGCTGATGTGGGTCTTCCTCTCGTCCATCATCCTCCTGTTCGGCGCGCAGTTCACCTATGCGGTGGCGCGGGAAGAAGGGCCCGTGGTGCCCGGTAAGTATGCCCGCGTGGTGGAAGTGGGGGAGCCGGAAGTAGCGCGGATGTAGGTGCGGGCGTTGGCTAAGGGTATTCCCTGGCCGCAGGCAAATGCTGTTCACGTTGGATGGATCATGGCTCGGTTCCGCGCCCCCCATGGCCGGTGGCCTGCACATTGCGAAATGTCCAACCACGACGATGATGATCGCGATCTTCCGGATCGCTCCGCTACAGAAATGCCAAAGCGCAAGGCGAGCGGCACACTTGAATAGCACCAGGTCGGTTTTGACACATGAGGCCTAGCCTTCGTCGAGATCCGGAAGTGAGCGCGTAAGAACCACCTTATCCGTTACTACATTTAGAACCTCTCTGGCACGGTGTGCAAACTCAACTGCTTAGCCATGCTGAACGCCCAGATCATTTCCACACGTGAAACTCCACGCTTCCATTTAGGAGAAGAGGTGATCCTTACAGAGACCGGGGCGGTCTGGACGGTATCTTCCTTTTGGCGCTGGGAAGAAGAGTGGTACTATGACCTGTACCAACCCGGACATCTCAAGTGTGGGGTCATCGGTTGCAAGTTGATGACAGCCTATCCTCCGAAGAGCACTTCTACAGTGGTCCAAGGGTAGTACACCGGCCGGTGGGAACGGTGTGCATTCCCGGTGCCGGATGAAATTGCCTGGGTGACGTGGCCCTGGTCCGCGTTCAGAACCCCACCGTCACCCTCACCCCGCACCCGCATTCCGTCTCTTCCACCGTTTCCGTGCAGTTGGGCCAGAGGCAGGCCAGGGTCCAGTGGGTGTGCGTTCTCCACTTGATGCATTTGTGCAGCGGGTGCCAGACTGGTTCGCTCAGGAGGAGGTAGCAGATGGGTGGATAGGGCAGCGGGTCGTACAGTTGCAGCCAGAACACGAAGCGCATACCGTGGAGCGTGGTGCTGGGCAGCAGCAGTCCATGGCTGGGCAGGGCGAGGGTGTGGAACCGATAGTGCCAGCGGTTGTAGGCGCCAACATGGGTGCGGCTGGTGCCATGGGTGCGCATCAGGGCGCGTTCTGCGGGTGTGGGGCGCGGCATGCGGTTGGGCAGTGTGCCGCGTTTGGGGGTGGCTTTCTGCAGGCAGGTGTTGCCTTGGTGCACATGCCACTGCTGCCACACGGTGGCACCTGCCATGTGGGGCACCTCCAGGCCGATGGCCTTTAGGCATACGGGTATGTTGCCACGTTCCTCTCCCATGGCAGACGGATCTGCCCACCGGGAGAGTGGTGCGCGTTAGGCGCCCATAAGAGTAGCTATGCAGTACGGCAGGTTGAAGTTGATCAACGCCCGCGAGATGTGCAAGCGGCTTTGCCCAATTCGCCACGCGGGTTATGCACAACAACCCCAAGTAGAAGGGATCTTGCACGCGTGTAGTGTGGCTTTGCGCTGCACGTGCGTGACCTTACGCTCGTGAGGGATGGTGCTGCTGTAGTGCAAAGCGACTTCGCACGACACGAACGTGACCTTCTGCTCGTGTAGCATGTTCCTGCTGTAGCGCATAGCAGCTTTGCTGTACACGACCCTGACCATACGCTCGTGCAGCATGATCCTGCTGTTGCGTAACGCAGCTTTGCGCTGCACGACCGTGACCTTACGCTCGTGCAGCATGATCCTGTTGTAGTGCAACGCGGCATTGCGCTACATGCCGGTGACGTCGCTCTCGCGTAAAGCGGCGCTGCACTACACGCGGGTGACGTTGCGCTCGTGTACGATGATCCTGCTGCTGCGCACAGCGGCGCTGCACGCGTGCAGAATGATCCGCACCTTGTTAAAAATGGAGCAGCCCAATGGTCGGACCACGTGAGCCAAGGCCAGAACTGTTCGTCCCGAAGTGTTAAAGTTCAGGAGGGATGTGCGCTGCATGGCGCTGCGGGCAAGGCTTACGTTATCAACAGTCATTTTCACGAACCCGACCGTAGGGGTCCTGCGCTTCAACCGCCTGGCCAGCAACATGAACCCCGGATGGCATCCGCACCGGGGGGAGCCGAGGCCGAAAGTCGAGCAAAGGACTTGAAACCCGAGAAATACCCAAAACGAGAAATCCGATGAGGATCATCAAAGCAGGACTACAGGGCCTAAAGGCCGCCGATCTGCCGGGCAAGAGCGAGTTCGTGGAAGGTAAGCTGACGGGTAACGTCAACTTCCCCACGCCCACGCCGAGCCTTGCCGATGTGACCGCTGCCCGCATCGCGCTCGCCGCTGCCATCAAGGATGCGCAGGGTGGCGCCCATGCGGCGGTGGCCAGCAAGAACGCGGCTGCGAAAACGCTGAAGGACATGCTCGTCAAACTCGCCCGTTATGTGAATAGCGTGGCCGGGGGCGATGTGGACATGGCCGTGAGCAGTGGTTTCGAACTGGCCAAGACACCTGACCCGATCGATAAGTTGGAGGCGCCATCGAAGTTCGAGGCTGCACGCGGCACCATAGCAGGGGAGGTTCTCCTGCGCTGGAAAGGCGTGCGCGGCGGACGGTTGTACAACGTGTACATCTGCGACGGCGACCCCACCACCACCGGTGTTTGGACCATGGCTGGCATGTGCAGCCGCGGCCGATTCACGGTGAAAGGTCTGGTGAGCGACAAAGCATACTCGTTCCGGGCCACGGCGCTGGGCATCGTGGGCGAAGGCCCCGTGAGCGAGACCGTTACCGCGAAGGCCGCCTAGGTCCAGGAACACAGGCGACTTCTGGCAGCGATAGACGATCTACATGCAACAGCCCCCGCGGATGCCGGGGGCTGTTGGCGTTGTATAGGAGGCGACCGGTGCGGTAGCTCGCCACGTGGAACAGCTCCACCCTAAACCGCGCTGCGCTGCTGGATATCGGCGATCTCGCGCGTCATTCCAGTGGTCAAGAAGGCTAGGACATCGGAGGCCAGCTGCACCTTGTCCGATGCGAACAGGCCGTGCGCCGAACCTTCGTACTCCACGAGCTTGCTGGAAGGGATGGCCCGGTGCGCCGCCCGTCCCGTGTGATCGATGGGTACAGTCTTGTCCGCCGTGCCGTGTATGATCAACGTGGGCATGGTGAAGCTCTTCAGATCGGGGCGGAAGTCCGTGGTCGCGAATGCCGTGGCGCAATCCAAGGTGGCCTTCAATCCACCCTGCATGGCCATGTGGTTGCTCCAGTACAGGACCTCCGGGCTCACGGGACTTGAAAGCACACCCGCTCCATAGAAGTCTTTGAAGAAGCCTGCCCAGAAATGCGGCCTGTCCGCCTTGATGCCGTCCGCCATTTCGGCGAACGCTTCGGGAGGCACGCCCTGTGGATTGTCATCGGTGCGCAGCATGTACGGCACCACGCTGCTGATGAGAATGGCTTGTGCTACGCGTGTACTGCCGTGGCGTGTGAGGTAACGCGCCACTTCGCCGCCACCCATGCTGAAGCCGAGCAGCGTGGCATCGTGAAGGTCGAGTTCCGTCATCACGGCGTGCAGATCATCGGCAAGGGTATCGTAGTCGTAGCCACCATAGGGTTGCTCGCTGCGCCCGAAACCGCGACGGTCATAAGAAACGGCACGCATACCGGCCTGGGTGACGGCGAGTGCCAGGTCATCGAAGGTGTCGGCGGTGAGTGGCCAACCGTGCAGCATCACCACCGGGCGACCGGTGCCGTGGTCCTTCACATACAACTGAACATCGTCCTTCGTCTTGATGGTACACATGGCCATGGGTTTTCCCAGTCAGGTTCAAACCGTATGCCTCGCCGCTGGCGAAAGGGTGGAGTGTTCACCGCTCCAACACCGGCGCGGTCCTGGACCACGTACCGCTGTGCCGAAGCGGGAAGAAGCGGGACCTCTTGCACCACGGATGTGCAGATCGTTGCTCAGGCGCCACGGATCGGGCCTCCCGGCATGTTCAGGAGATGTTCGGATCATCGTTTGCCTTGGAGGTGGATCGCCTGACGTGCGAACTCGAATTCTCATGATCGACATCCGCACCCTCTTCTTAGGTGAGGAGCATACATGGCTCTTCTTAGTGGAATGTGCCCTGCGCACGATCCTGATGTTCGTTCTCGCCCTGGGGCTGATGAAATTGACGGGCAAGAAGGAGGTGCGTCAATTCAGCGTGCTGGAGCTGCTGGTGATCATCGGCCTGGGCTCCGCGCTGGGTGATCCGATGATCTACACCGACGCTCCGTTGTTGCCGAGCGTGGTAGCCATCGGTATGGTGCTGCTCTGCTATTGGGCGCTGAACAAATGGACCAACCGCGCGCCGAAGCTGGAGCGTTTCATAGAAGGCCGTGTGACGCGTGTGGTGCACGAGGGCGAAGTGGACCTTCGCGCGTTGGATGCGCAAGGGATGTCCGTCGCGGAATTCTTCGGCGACCTGCGCGTGTTGCACATTGAACACCTAGGGCAGGTGAAGACCGCCTACGTGGAGATCGATGGTGAGGTGAGCGTGTTCTTCCGGGAGGACGACGCTGTGCGCCACGGCCTACCGCTGGCGCCGGAAGCGCTGGAACACCCCGTGCCGCTGGAAAGCATACGGAACTTCCCTTGTTGTTGTGTGCATTGCGGAAGGGGTATGAACGCTGTACAGCACCCGGCGTGTCCGAACTGCGGGAGTGATGCATGGGTACCCGCGATGAATTCCAAGCGGGTGGCGTAGTAGCGTATGAGCGGACGCACCGAATGGTCTTCGCCACGCAAGTAGTACACGGGCTAGCAGTCGGGCGAGCAACGCGATGTCGCTGATCCGCGTGGAACACATGGGATGCGTTACGCAGAACGTTCCCGCCAACATGCAGAACACACATGGCCTCTAGGCGCCCGTTGTGTGTACTGGACCCTACGCATGGGGTCGCAGTGTATAACGCGCACCCCGCTGTGCGTTCGCATCCGTGCGGCGGACAGGGCGAAAGCATAGTGGCCTTCGATCTGTTGGGAACGGTGCGCGATACTGCACAACAAAAACAAACGCAAAATGAACAACGCAAAAAGCTTGACCAGCCTCGGTCACCTCTTCCTCGCCCTGTGCTTGGTGGTAATCTCCAGCACGGCGAACGCCCAAACAACACCCGCGCACAGCGGTAGCGACAACAGCAGCATGACCCAACCCCCGCAGCAAGGTTGGATGTGGTGGGATGATGCCTCGTTCAAGAAGATGAACATCGACGAGAGCGGCACAACGAAACTGCGCGCCATCGATGATCGGTACCGTGCCGAGTACGACAAGCTGGGCAAAACGCCTTGGACCAATGAGGGGTACAAGGCCCTGACCGAGCGTCGTAACAGCGATATCAAAGGTGTGTTGACACCCGAGCAGTACCAGCATTGGTCCACACCGGCCACCAGCCGTAAGCCNNGCCCCCAGCCGTAAGCCCTCCACGGGAACCACGCCTACCACTACACCTACACCTGCGAAGTAGTTCGTAGGACGAAGGATCGAGGAAGGCACGCTTCTACGCGCCTTCCCGTTAGCGCCCCGCACCGGACAATCCGGTGTGGGGCGCGCCTATTTCCAGCAAAGGGCAACGTGGCGTTGGAGCGGTGCGGTGGATGCGCACGAGCGGTATATGGAGCACAACTGAATAGCAGGGCTGCTTACATCGAACTTCCACATCACATGTCCCGTTCTGTGGCACACTTTCCTCACGATGGCGGTGGTGTTCTCTTGCGTGCATCCGCTGCTAAGCCGCGCCCCACGGCGGAACTGCACGTTGACCGTGTTCGTGGCAGGGTGTTGCCTGTTAGGCTATTCTCGCCCGCACAAGCAGGAAGGGATCAAACAGAACCACTCAACATGGCACAGCGCGAACAAGACAAGCCAGCTACCCAAGGTGCATCCTTGGCCAGCAAGAACGGCGGCACCCCGAGCCGGGATGCCGTTACCACCGAAGATGGCCGCATGAACGAAGATGTTAGCGGCGTACAGGGTGCGAACGACGAAGCGAAGCAACCGAACGAGGCGCCGGGCGGTGGCAAGGCCAGTGCCCACCAAGGGCATGGTGGCCCGCGCCAAAGTGGTTCGCGCAGCGGCATGACCGGCGGTCAGTTGGGCACTACACCCACGCCCGATCCGGTGGATCCGCATGATCCGGGGCCGAACAAGGCCAGCAGCGCCAAGGACAACGGTAGGGTGCCCGGTGGCAATAAGGATGCTGTTGCCAACAAAGGGGAGGGCACCGCACAGAACATCGCCCAAGCAGGCGAAGGAACCAAGAAAGACGATCGCAAGTCACAGGCGTGATCAGTTTCGATCGGGCAGGGCGAGTGGACCGGCGCACTTGAAGCGTTGAACCTCGACCGGCTCACCGAGGTCGAAGACCATCCTGCGTGGGCTCCGCCATTCCCGGCGAAGGTTCCGGTGTGCTACCTTTCCGTTCATGGCGGCACCCGATGCTAACAGCGGCATATCCGCTCGCATGGACGAACCGAACGCTGCGGAGGCATTGGCCGGCTTCCCGCCGTGGCGCATCTACCCGGCCATGGGGTTTGAACTCACCCACCGGAACGGGGTGCACAACGTGTGCGCGATCGATAAGCGGAACTATCCTTTGGTGTTCGTGGGCATCGGTGCACTGGGGCTTGGCTTGCTGGGCTTGGGCGCGTGGTCAGGTGTAGTTGGTGGCATCTGGTACGATAAGATCCTGCTCGGAACGGTGTTCCTTGCCTTTGCCATGTGGGGTGACCGTCGTATCCGCAGCGGCGCCCCGCTGATCATCTCGCCCACCAGGGTGCACTACCGAAGCCTCTTGGGCCATAGCACCACACCGCTCGCCACTGTTGCGGGTTTCAGCAACACGGAACCCACGCGATCCTACGCCGGCGGCCGTCAGGCTTGGACGGTATCCATCCACATGCACCTGACCGATGGCACCATCATCACCGTGCTTTACGGCATTACGCCCTTGGAGAGCTTGTGCCCGGAATTGATGTCCAGTGCAGCGGAACTCACCGAAGCGCTCAATGCCCTCATGGCAGTGTCATCTCCTTCGCATCGGCCTGATCCCAGGCAATAGACGCGCTGGTCCAACACGGCTTCAACACGGAAGATCGTGCACATGCTTGGTCCCCCTTGCTCTGGCCACCGCAGGTTCTTCGCATCGGGCGGTGCGGAACTCGCATCAACTGCTTCTCTAAGTCACTCGACACACCTTGATCGTTACATCGCCCTCCTTCGCTTCCGCCGTGAGTTCTGCACGCGCGATCTGGAACAGTTCCAGTTCGCAACCTTCCAATAGCTTTTCTGAGGGCTGCTGCTGGTAGCGGATATGGTCTTCGAAGAGTTTGCCCCATGCGCTGCGGTCGCGGGGGGCGATGAAGGTGAAGTGCGTTGCGCCTTCTAACGCGGACCGCTCTTGCGAACGGGCGTTCAACTCGTTGTAGGTGCTTGCCATGGTTCCGGTGTTACCAAGCTGCGGACAAGACTCAGGCCACGTAGCGGTGCTCTGTTCCGAACAGTGAGCGGAGGTCCACCTCTCTGGTCCGGGCCAGTAGTCTGCAGTTGGCACCGGTCGTTCATCATCTGCGGTTCTTTGACTGATGGTATTGGCCGAGTGTATTGGTGGCAAAGTCCAGTTGTGGACCAAGACATAGGTTGGCCAGAGGCACACCCCCGGATGCAGGCACAAGCCGGCTAGGTTCAGGAATACGGCGCGCATTCTGGCAACGATGGACCATCAACGCAAAAGCCCCTGTGGATGCCGGAGGCTGTTGGCGCTGTGCAGGGGGCTAGCCTGTGCCGCTGCGCCCTGCGGCGGATCAGTGCCCGAGTTCCGCCGCCTCCAGCCTACGGAGCAGGTCCGGTTGGTCCAGGTACAGTTCTTTGCCGGGGCTCGTACCTTGGATCTTGTAGAGCACGGTGCCGAGTTGGAAGTGCCATTTGCGGCCCAGGATGCGGCGCTGCACCTGAGGGGCCAGCCGCACGGTGGTGCCGATGGCGAACCGCATGTGCTGTTCCATTTCCGCCACCAGTTCTTCTTGGCAGATGTTGTGGTACACCACCAGCCCATGGCCCGGCGCGCGCGTATGCACGGTGTAGAGCCACAGCAGCACCGGATGGGGGCGGTGCGACTTGATGGGGTAGATGCCGCCCTCCCACGGCACAAGGCCACCGATGGGGCACGGGTTGGTAGGTAGGTTCATGGGTTGCCAAGAAGTTCGTCGATCTTCCGGCCTAGAAAGTAGTGCTGTTAGGGTGGTGGTGCGGGAAGTTTTTCAACACACGCCGGATCCTCGTTCGGCACTGGGCCCCCGCACAGCCTAGCTTTGGTACATGTNNACATGTCCAACACGATCCGCCTGTTCTTCATCCTCGTCGCTGCGGTCTTCGCAGTACCCGCCCTTGCACAAACCCTCTCGCCGCAAGAGGTGATGCTGGCGAAAAAGTGGAAGTTGGCGTACTACGAAGCGGAAGGGGAACGCATAGACCCCACACCCGACCAGCGGAACGATGTGATGGACATCCGCAAGGACCGTACGGTGGTCTCCATCGAGTCCGGCGGCACACAGCACGGCACATGGACCTACGAGGACGGCCGCAAGGAGCTGGTGGTGGTGGACAGCGCATCGAAAGACCGCATGGGCCTGCGCGTTGCCGCGTTGGATTCGGCGAACTGCACCTTGGAGTTCAAGGACCCGGACGGTGTGTTGTTGCGGATGCACCTGGTGCCGTTCTGAGCGGCGGCGTACCTGCGTGGGAATTGAACCACGGATGGACACGGATGGACTCGGATGGGTTCGATGGACGGCATCGGTGGTTGAAGCATTCTATGGGGTGGTCCGGGCATGGCGGGCCGCATTCTGGGCACGGGAATGGATGGCACAGGTGCAAAGCGAGAGACCATGTCGAGGAGGAACATAGAACGTGCATTGTACGATCGAGGTGATGCTGTGGTGTTCGTGCTGGCGCCCACCACCTCCGTGCGGTGGTTGGTGGAGCAGCGCCAGTTGAGCAACGATGGTGGGGTGGAGTACCAGCTCACCAACGGGCGCACCACCTTGTTCGCGGTGCCGGAAGAGACGCTGGTGCGGTATGCGGAATCGGTCCTGAGCGGGGTATAGCTGGCCCCGCAGTTGGGAACGTTGAGGAGCGTTCGCCTCATTGGACCTCGGAGCAGTGGATCCATCTTCCCGACCACACACCACCCCGTGTTGTCTTAAGGGTCTGATCGCCTGTGCTGGCACCTTATGTGTTCACCTAGAGTGCAAGCTCTCCCAGCCATGCGCGTTACCGCCCCCCCCTTTTGCCATCCCGGCATACCCATCCCTTACAACGAGGTAGCGCACGCGTGGCAGGAAACGCTGGCGGGGATACACCACATCGCGGAGGTGCTGGAAGAGACCGACCGACCGGACCCCATGGAGTACATGCACGTGGTGGTGAAGAAGACGGATCGATTGGATATCAAGCAGGTGGAAGCCATCCTGTTCCACAACGATCTATTGGATCCGTTGAAACGGATAGACGATGGCACTAACGTGGAGTGGCAAGGGGAATTCCGCTGGTTCACCCGAAGGGAACACACCGTACATGTCGTGCGGGACAATACCCTGGAGATCGGGATCGCTTCACCGGTGCATTATCACGTGTTCTTGTACTTGAGCATGGAGCGGCGCTGAGGATATCGTTTCGGCTCGTCTGCCCACAGGGCCCTTTCGGCCGGGTGGGGTGTGCGTTGGTCCGGCGTTCGGCTAGGTTCAGCGATGAGTTGGAAGTGAAGGCCGACCAGCAAAATACTTTTGCGGCCATGTCTCCAAAAAAGGTCTTTCCCCTCACTATCGGTCGTGTTCACTTGCATGAGGGCTTGGACCCGTTCGGGCGCGATTGGAGCGCAAGCCTCTACAACAATGAAGGCGAAGTGGTAGGTGAAGCACGCGGTGCCACGGAGACCGAGATGTTGCACATCGCCCGTTGTTATGTGCTGGCGACAGCTGCCGTAGCAGCCTTGAAAGCGTTGGTGGAGACCATTGAGGAGCTGGGTGCGGTGCAGGCACCAGCCTACTGCCAGGCCAAACTCGTGCTGGCGGAGATCGAGGGCAACTGAGCACTCGCGCCTCGGAATTCAAGCTCTTCCTGTACGAGCATTGGGATCATGGCCATTCAAATCGATAGCGATCGGCCACATGTGTCGAATAATTTCGGCATCCGTGTGGGACGATATGCGGTCGCTCGCCCCTGTGAGCAAGACACTGAGATACCCAGATACCGAATTTGAACACGGGTGTAGAACAACTGGAATTCCACGGCACGGCAATGGTTGCTCCTGTACCAACAACATGACCATGGAACGGACAGAACAGAAAGTTGCGGTATTCAACATCGGCGACGTCGTGCTCTTTTCGCGTACGCCCAGCACGAACGTGAAGTGGATCGTGGAAGACCGTGCGAACAGCGCTTCGGAAGGGGTGGTGTACCAAGTGACGCACGGGAAGACCACCTTGTGCAGTGTGCCGGAAGCGAGCCTCATGCGCTTTGTTCCCCAAGGGCGGAAGGGAGTCTACACGGGCAGAAGCCGGTGAAGGGTGTGGCGGGCTTACCCGATGTCGGGCAAGGGCCGCGCGGACCGGGCTTCTGTCCACCGAAGGTCTTTGGGCCAAGGACAGGATGTGGAGCATAGCGGGATCAGGCGGTAACAAGGCTCGTACAGCACCGTGTGTGTCGTTGCGTCCAATGCGCCAGTGGACCAGTACTGTCTTCCGTTCGTGAACACTTCACGGGTAACCACACGGCGAACACCGTTCTGCAACGATCTTCGCGCTCGCCAGCGTGGTGCCCTGCGTGCTGGTCAGCGCCTTCGGACCTCAGCTCTTCAACCAACACACCCCATGACCAATCCCTGGCACGATGTGCCCACCGGTGCGCACACCCCGCAACGGGTCAACGCCATCATCGAGATCCCCAAGGAGAGCAAAGGGAAATATGAACTGCACAAAGAGACAGGCCTGTTGATGCTGGACCGCGCCCTCTTCAGTGCCGTACACTACCCGGCCAACTACGGCTTCATCCCACGCACCTACTGCGACGACAAGGATCCGCTGGACGTCCTGGTGCTCACCAGCCTCACGCTGCCGCACCTCTGTTTGGTGGATGCCACGGTGATCGGGGTGATGCGCATGGTGGACCAAGGCGAGGCCGACGACAAGATCATCGCGGTGGCCACCTACGACGAGAGCGTGAACCACATGAAGGATGTGAGCGACCTGCCACCGCACACGGAAAAACAGATCCGCCGCTTCTTCATGGACTACAAAACGCTGGAGGAAAAGGAAGTGAAGGTGGAGAAGTTCCTGGGCCGCAACGAAGCTTTGCGGATCGTGGAAGAGGCCATTGCACTGTACAACACGACCTTTGCGGCATGAACGGAACCACTGACCGCCGGAAGAAACGCCGCATCGTACTGTTCGCTCTTGCCGCATTGATCCTCATTGGCACCGTGGGGGCCGATCGTTTCCTGAAGAGCAAGAGGCATCCCGGCATCTTCAGCTTCATCGCCCAAGTGGTGCGCAACCATCCGAAGAGTTGGGGAGTGGAGGCGCCGCACATCAGCATTGCGGTAAGCGACAAGAACATGGAGCACATCGAGGCCGTGGTGGAAGCAGCGCGCGAACGCGGCGTGATCCTCGCCGAAGGCAACGACTATGTGAAGGGCAAGGTGACCGACGCCGATGGAACCTTCAAGGCCAAGCTGCGCATCAAAGGCAAGATGACCGATCACGTGAAAGGAACCAAGTGGAGCTTCCGTGTGATCGCCAGGGACAGCGGCGACTTCCTGGGCATGCGGCGATTCAGCTTGCAACACCCCGGCACGCGCGGTTACCTCACGGATTGGCTGAGCCACCGCATGCTGCACGGTGAAGGTCTGGTGGCCGTGCGTTTCGGTTACTGCATGTTGGAGTTGAACGGTGAGGATCTGGGCGTGTACAACTACGAAGAGCACTTCGGGCAGGAGTTGCTGGATGCGAACGGCCGTGCGCGCGGGCCCATCCTGCGTTTCGATCCCAGCGAGTTCTGGCAGAAGCGCCTGGCCTGGATGCGCAAGGAAAAGGTGCCACCAGGCCTGGGCACCTTCCGCACGGCGAAGGTGGATGCGTACGACTCCAAGGAGATCATGGCCGACAGTATCCGCCGCGCTCAATTCGATACGGCCTTGNNCCCGCCAGTGCCGTGTTCGATGCCGACCTGCTCGCCAGACACATGGCGCATAACGACCTGGTGGGCGGCTACCGAAGCCTGGACTGGAGCGATGTGAAACTCTACTTCAACCCCGCCACCGGTCTGGTGGAACCCATCAGCTACGAGAGCTTCAGTGGCTACCCCACCACCGAACTGGTAGGTGCCCGCCGCGCGCTTTCTGCCAGTGCGGCACAAGAGGATCTGCATGCGCAATGGTTGCAGGATCCCGTGGTGTTCGAGCGGTACCTGCATCACTTGGAACGCTTTGCACGCAAGGAATACCTGGACAGCACCTTCACCGCGTTGCAGCCCGCGTTGGATAGCGCCAGTGCCATCCTCTATGGTGAGTTCCCGTGGAAGGAACTGGACAGGACGATCTACTACCATAACCAGGAGGAGATACGAAGACTGCTGCCTGCATTGCGGTAGGCTGGGTCAGAAGAGTGAAGTCCATTCGGACCTTCGCTCATTCTCTTCGGGACAAGCTTCCACACATGGGGCAAGTGGTCCACGACGTTGTGATCACCCATCCGTGCTGCGCCCTTTCGGAAGGCCCCTGCTGACGGAGGACTTGCGGTGCATCGCTCCTGTCGGCGTAGGATCTGCCTAGGCGCTGGCATGGCAGATACCAACAAGGACCAGCGGCCGGTAAAGACCCCGCGCCCGCACGACGCGCCGAAGCGGCCACGCCTGAAGCAGCGTCCAGAACACATCCCACAGACCGATGCGCCAGAAGCGCCGCGACCCGATCGTGGTGTGGCACCCGGCATCACAGGTTGAACGATCACACAACACCATGACCATGGACAACACGAACACGCCCAAGAAGACCGCTCTAGCCGGCAAACGCGTGGCCATCATCGCCACCAACGGTTTCGAAGAAAGTGAACTTCGCTCGCCACGCGAAGCTCTGCTGAACGCCGGTGCCACCGTTGAATTGATCTCGTTGAAAGCAGGCACCATCAAAGGCTGGAAGGATGGCGATTGGAGCGACGCCGAGAAGGTGGACCACACCGTGGCCGATGCCAACGCCGAAGATTACGATGCGCTGCTTATACCCGGCGGCGTGATGAACCCCGATAAGCTGCGGATGGACACCGACGCCGTGGCCTTCGTGCGCGACTTCTTCGACCAGCACAAGCCAGTGGCGGCCATCTGCCACGGCCCTTGGTTGCTCGCCGAAGCCGATGTGCTGAAGGGGCGCAAGGTGACCAGCTACGCCAGCATCCGAACGGACCTCACCAACGCCGGCGCCGAATGGGTGGATGCCGAAGTGGTGGTGGACAACGGCTTGGTCACCAGCCGCAGCCCCAAAGACCTGCCCGCCTTCAATGCCAAGATGGTGGAGGAGATCGGCGAAGGGGTGCACCAGGAGTGAGGGGGACGGACCGGGTCTGGCGTACGAAGCTGACCTGCTTAGCGAGGTTGTATGATCCGGTGGCTAGTGTGCGCGGGGCGATCGTGTGCCTTCTGAACGAATTGGATACCTTCAGCGAGCAGCTTGGAGAACTATCGCTTTTGAAGTAGAAGACACGAGACGCCGTGAAATACATCATCCCCATCGCCGGCATGGCGTGTACGGCTTTCGTCACCGTGCTGATGCTCGTCTTCATGCTGGCCGGTGCGGCGAATTCCAACGCGGATCAACTGCGTTCCATGAAGCTGTGGGCCGGTGGTTTGTCACTGCTCTCGGTGGGATGCATCGTTGCGGGCATCGTCCTGATACGCTACGACCGCTTCGGTCTCGCGACGATCGTGGCCTTTGTGCCGGTGGCGGTGATGTTCATCATTTTCGCGGTATCCGCATCGTGAACATCAACCTACGTAAAGCGGATCCTCATCACGGCATCGTTCAATTTGGACGGTAACGGTCGACTTCACCTACATTCGTAGGAAGGAACCACGCGTATGATGCAACCCGGACCACTAGACCCGCACGCAGCGGATCTCATAGGAAACTGGAACGTTGAAGGAGAACAGTTCGCCTTGGACGAGAGGCCAGAAGAGAAGATCCAGTGGACCGAGAGTTTCGCGTGGCTGGATGGCAAGTTCTTCATGATCCACAAAGTGGACGGGCACATCGGCGCGGCGGAATTCACCTGCACGGAGATCCTCGCGAACGAGGAGATCCACTCGTTCTACAACCACGGCAGGCACCAGGTGTGGACCCACTGGTTCGAGGAGGACCGCTGGATGATCCAAGGTATCTGGCGCGAACACGGCAACATCCATGTGCGCTGCACCAGCCGGTTCGTTGGCCCCGACCGGCGCGAATCCATCTGGGAACGCAGCACCGTGAAGGATGGATGGGTGCTCAGTTGGCGTATCGTGGCGACACGGGTGGGGTAGGGCGGAACTAGTCCTTCAGCAACCGCTCCGTCATCTTCTTGATCCGGTCCTCCAACTGCTCGCTTGTCAGTTTCTCGCGGAGCCGATCCACGATGATGGGGAACGCGAACGGAGTGAAACGTCCCGGATCCTTCAGCACGATGCGCATGGTGGCGAAGCGTTGCAACACGGCATGCAGTCGCGGTAGTTCAAGTTGCAAGTTGAAGGCTTCATCATACGCTTGGCGTAACAACAAGTGGTCTGGTTCAACATCACTGAACACCTCGAAGAACAACGAACTGTTGCCGCGCATGTGGCGTTCCTTCACGGGCTTTCCGGGCATGCCTTTGAAGACCAACCCGGAGATGCTCGCGATATCGCGGAACCGCCGTCGAGCGACTTCCGTGGCGTTCAAACTGCGCTGGATATCGTCCAGCAAATGCGCTTCGGTGAACAGGTCATTGTCCAGCGCTTCCTCGATCGGTATGGGTTGGTCGCTCAACAGCTCGAAGCCGTAGTCGTTCATCGCGATACTGAAGGTGATCGGCTTCAACAAGCTCATACGAAAAGCGATCAGCGACCCCAACGCCTCATGCACCAACCGCCCTTCGAAGGGATACACCACCACGTGGTGCCCTTCCTTGCTCTCGAACCGTTCGATCAAGAGTTCATCTTCACCAGGTACGATGCTGTGTTCGCGCTGGCGATCCAACAAGGGCTGAACGGCTGTCATCTCGGGAACCCTTTTCTTCTCCTTGTTCGAAGTTCCTGGGGTTAGCGTGAACTGCCCCCGCAACACCTTCGCCATGTAGCTGCTCAGCGGCATGCGTCCGCCTTGCCAACTGGGTATCCGGCCTTTCGTCGCTTTGCTTTTCACCACGAAGGCCGTCAGATCCTTCACGCGCACGAATTCCAATGATCGACCAGCGAACCAGAACACATCGCCCGGGCGCATCTGGTTGATGAAGTACTCCTCGATGGTGCCGATATGCCCACCGCCGATGTACTTCACTGCCAATGACGACTCGCTCACAATGGTGCCGATGCTTAAGCGATGACGTGTCGCGATGCGACGATCCACCACGCGCACCATGCCCTGCTCATCCACTATGCATTTCTGGAACTCATCGTAGGCCAATAAACTCTTGCCACCGGTGGTGATGAAGGTGAGCAGCCAGTCCCATTCTTCCGGCGTGAGGGTGCTGAAACAGAACGTCGATCGCACTTCCTCATACAACGCGCGCGGCTCGAAACCATCGCCCACGGCAAGCGTCACCATGTACTGCACCAGCACATCGAAACTGCGCACCATCGGCTGGCGTGCTTCCACGTTGCCGCTGTTCACGGCTTCGCGCAACGCGGCGGCTTCCACCAACTCCAACGCATGCGTGGGCAGGAACCAGATCCGCGGCACCGCATCGGGCCGGTGACCACTCCGCCCTGCCCGCTGTGCGAACCGCGCCACGCCTTTCGGTCCGCCCACTTGCACCACCGTCTCCACCGGACGGAAATCCACACCAAGGTCCAAACTGCTTGTACATACCACGGCTTTCAAACGGCCTGCATCCAACGCCTGCTCTACCCACTCGCGCAACTTGCGGTCCAACGACCCGTGGTGCAACGCGATAGTCCCCGCCAGGTCCGGCGCGATGTCCAGAAGATGATGGTACCAGATCTCCGCCTGCGCCCGCGTGTTCGTGAAGATCAACGTGCTCGTGCTCTCCGCGATGACCGGCAACAACTTCCGCGACAGCTTCAAACCCAAATGCCCGGCCCACGGATACTTCTCCACCACATCCGGCAGGATCGTATGCATTTCGATGGGTTTCAGGATGTTGCTACGCACCAATACCGGAGTAGGTCGACCCGGAGGGTCGACGCTACGGGTGCCTACCAAGGAGGCATTTATCCCCCTCTCCTTCGGAGAGGGGCTAGGGGTGAGGCCGGAGAGGGGCTGGGGGTGAGGTATCAATACCTGCATGGCCTCCTCGATATTCCCGATCGTCGCGCTGATACCCCAGATCCCCAACGAGGGCCGCAACCCTTTCAATCGCGACAAGGCCAGCTCCACCTGCACACCGCGCTTACTTCCCAACAACTCGTGCCACTCATCAGCAACGAACCAATCCAACTGCTTGAAGAGATCCGCCGCGCCTTTGCTGCTCAACATCACATGCAGGCTTTCGGGCGTGGTCACCAGCAGATGCGGCAATACCTTCTTCTGCGCGGCGCGCTCCTTGGTGCTGGTATCGCCGGTGCGTGTACCAACCTTCCAATCCAGTCCCACACCATCGCACATCCGCTGCGCGCTCTCGGCGATCTCGTTCGCTAATGCGCGCAGTGGTGTGATCCAGATCGCGCGTAGGCCGGGTTTGTTGGCATTCCGTGCTTGACCCGGAATCGCGCGAATGGTCTTTCGATCATCCTTGGGCAGGCCAGGAATGACATTCTTCCTCAGCGCATGGTTCACCACACCACCCCAGACAGCATACGTTTTCCCAGTTCCAGTGGGCGCGTTCAACAATCCACTGCGACCATCCAACATATGTGCCCACACCTCGCGTTGGAACGGCTGCGAGGTCCAGCCTTGCGTAGCGAACCAGGCATCAACGGGTGTTGATCTCCGCGCCATGCCGATCAATGTAATTTGGGCGCGCCCCTATGGGTCGGGCTGTTCGTTGCAAGTCCTCGCCACGCATGTGCGATGCATGCATCGCCCCTCCGCGGCTGCGGGCTTTCCACTGCCATCCCTCGCGCAGGTTCCCGTCCGGACCGATGTTCGTGTTCATGAAAATTCGTTCCGTTCACCATCGTGTCGACCCAGTGGGTCGACGCTNNAACTGATCGGCGATCATTTGATCAGCGCCTTCAGGTCATCCAACGAATTCGCTTCTTCGATCTTCTTGTCGTGTCGCCACCGTGCGATCCTTGGGAAACGAACCGCCACGCCGCTCTTGTGGCGGCTGCTCGTGCTGATGCCCTCGAAGGCGATCTCGAACACCAGCTGCGGCGTCACCTTGCGCACTGGGCCGAAACGCTCCAAGGTGTTCTTCTTCACGAAGGCATCCACCTGTTTCATCTCTTCATCAGTGAGGCCACTGTATGCTTTCGCGAAGGTGACCAGCTCGTCGTTCTGCCATAGACCGAAGGTGTGGTCGGTGTACAGATCCGCTCTGCGTCCATGCCCCTGCATGCTGAAGGTGAGCACCGCGTCGATGCTTAGTGGATCCACCTTCCATTTCCACCAATCGCCACGGCGGCGGCCCACTTCGTACGTGCTGGTCTTGCGTTTGAGCATTATGCCTTCCACTGCGCCGGTGCGTGCGGCTTCGCGGTGCGCGAACAGTTCTTCCCACGTATCGAACTGCAGAACTTCGGAAAGGACAAGGTTCGGGTGCGCGGCTTGCTTCACCACGCCTTCCAGCAGCATGCGGCGCTCGCTCATCGGCAGTTGGCGGATGTCCTTGCCTTCATGTTCCAACAGGTCATAGGCCATCAACAGAACCGGCACGTCGGCGAGGATCTTCTTGCCCACGGTCTTGCGGCCGATGCGTTTCTGCATTTCCGCGAAGGGTAGGGGAACGCCCTCTTTCCACGCCAGGATCTCGCCATCGATCACGGTGCCGTGTGGTAGTGCAGTGCGTAGCGCCTCGAATTCCGGGTATTTGTCGGTGACCAGTTCTTCGCCACGGCTCCACACGTATTGTTTTCCGTTGCGTACGATCACCTGCCCGCGGATGCCGTCCCACTTGTGTTCGGCCTGCCATTCTGCTGGTTCGCCCAACGCTTGCACATCGGCCAACACGGCACCAGCCGCCGTGCCTTCCGGGCCTTCGATTCCGTACGCGAGGTAGAAAGGATACGGCCGCGAATCGTTGTCGCTGGTGTTCTCTTCCAATACCAATTGCGCGAAAGTTGTGGTATGCGGGTCCCAGTCGCCCATCAAGCGGTGCGCGAGCACATCTTCTTCCACGCCGGTGGCCTTGCTCAACCCTTTCACCATGATCTTCTGGCTAACGCCGATGCGGAACCCGCCGGTGATGATCTTGTTGAAGACGAACAGCTCCATCTCCGCCAATCCGCTCCATGCGTTCTTCACACGCAGTGCTTTCTCTTCTTCGTTGCACGCTTTCAATTCTTCCACGTACGTCACCCATTCGGTGAGGCTTTTCACGATGGGCTCTTTCAGCGTGGCCACATGCGTCACCGTCTCCGCGAAGTCACCCACCACGTGGTAGCTCGCTTCGAACAACCAGTCCGGGATCCCGCTGATCTCCGTGGCCCATTTGCGCAGTTGTGTGCTGGTGACGGGGCGTTTCGGACGACGGCCGCTCAGCAAAGCGATCACCCACAACTTGTCCTGATCCTTCGCCTCGCTGAAATACCGCGACAGGGCGTCCACCTTGGCGTTGGTGCCGGTGGTGGCATCCAGCTCGTCGAATAATTGGGCGGCGCGTTTCATAGAAGGGGAATTCTCAATGGTCGATCTTCAATCCTCAATGTTCAAGTGGAATGCCTCCTTGGCGGGAGCGAATGTTCAATGGTCGATTTTCAATCCTCCATTCTCAAGTGAATGCAATGCCACCTTTGAGGGAGGTTGCGTTCATTTTCCTTCGCGTTGGTTCTTTCGGGCGGTTGCAATGCTCTTGGCAATTATGGCGATCAGTTCGGCGCATTCCTTCGTTAACCATTGGTGGTCGCTGTCGGTGCTCGGCATCATTCCGGACAGTGCTTGGATCTTGAGGTTCGAACGTGATTCCTTCAACTCTTTCAGTGCGATGCGTAGCTTGTGTACGAAGTCGTCCGTGGATTCCGCGCCCGTTGCTTCACCGTAGTGCAAGGCCGGTGAACCTCCGCTACGAAGCAATTGGCCAGCATAGTATTTGCCTGAAACCGTACGTGGCATCCGATCCACATAGTTCACTACCCGTGCCGCAAAAATGTCAAGGCGGTCTTGTAAGTCATAGGGTCTTTGTTCCATTGGGATGATCTTCGGGTGTTGGAGTTGAGGATCGAGGATTGACCATTGAAAATTGAACATTATCTTCCTTTGCTTTCTCCACCCCGTCCTCACCACCGAATTCCGTCGATTCCGCCGTGGCATTGTACCCCATGCTACGCAGGTATTGGCTGAACAGATCGGTATACCCGTGTGTGGCAATGATCCGCTCGGCACCGGTCTCCTTCACGGCCAACAGCAACGCATCCCAATCGGCATGGTCGCTCAGTACGAAACCGCTGTCCAGATTGCCGCGTCGTCGCCATCCCCGCAGCTGCATCCATCCGCTGGCCATGGCACTGGAATACGGTTTCATCTTGGTGGTCCATGGTGTGCCGATGGCGCTGCCGGGTGTGATCACCAGCGCATTGCGGAAACGTTCCTTTGGTGTTGCAGGAGTGATCTGTTCCCATGCGGGCAAATTCAATCCACATTCTTGCAACACGGTGTTCATGTTCGCTACCGCACCATGGACCAGGATGGGACCGATGGATGTATCCACGCCGGTCATCAACCGTTGTGCTTTGCCCAGGCTGTACGCGCTGATCACGCTGCACACGCCATCCGCTGCGTTCTTCCGCCACCAGGCATCGATCTCGTTGAAGATCACGGTCGGTTCTTTCCATTTGTAGATGGGCAGACCGAAGGTGCATTCGGTGATGTACGTGTGGCATTTCACCGGCTCGAACGGCTCGCTGATGCCATCCGCATGGCGCTTGTGGTCGCCGCTGGCCACCCACACTTCACCCTTGTGCTCCACGCGCACTTGCATGCTTCCGGGAATGTGCCCGGCCGGGTGCAGGCTGAATTTCACACCGTTGATGGTGCCTACTTGACCGGGCCACAGCGTATCGATGCTGAGATCCTTTCCGATGCGCGCATGCATCAATTGTTTGGTGATCGGATGCGCGAGATAATGCTTGCTGCCGCCGCGCGCGTGGTCGCTGTGCGCATGGGTGATGATGGCGCGGTCAACACCTTTCCACGGGTCGATGAAGACATCGGCCTGTTCGCAGTAGATGCCGCGCGGGGTGAATGACAGCAAACTTGGCATGGGAGAACGCTCAAAATAGCGCCCGTGGACAACACTTTCGACGGCTGGGTGTTCTTCTACAAGCCGATCCGTTCTCTTCACTTACATTCGGCGTATGCCAGTGAATGCGGAGAAAGTCTGCCTGGAATGTGGGGAGAAGATCTTGGGCCGCACCGATAAGCGGTTCTGCTCGGATGCTTGCCGGAACTTGTACCACTACCATACCAATAACGCGCCCATCAACTATGTGCGCAACGTGGTGAACGCCTTGAAGCGGAACCGTAGAGTTCTATCCGAACTGAATACCGGCCCGGAAGGAAAGACCAAGGTCCATCGTGACCGCTTGTTGGAGAAGGGGTACAGCTTCACCTACCACACCAATACGCACCGCACGAAAGCGGGGAACAACTATGTGTTCTGTTTCGAGCACGGTTACCTGGAACTCGGTGAGAACTGGTTCATGCTCGTGCGCAGGGACGAGTACCTGGGCCGCGCAGGCGACCTGAAGAAAGAACAGTAAGCCGAGAACTAGCCGAGTGCCCAGATCAGGAGCACGATCATAGCCAGGGTACCTAGGCCAACGAGTACCGGCCCGCCGATCTCGTTCTGTTCAGCTTCTTCTGGGAAATGGCCTTCGAAGTGGTGATCGCTCATGGCAATGGGTTCAACTGCCGCAAATATAGAAGTGAAGATCACCTGATGTCGTCCGGGAGAGGACAACAACGAACACCCGAAGAACAGGATCCCGGCTCAGTTGAGGCTGAACGTGGGTTGGCGCAGTACCATGCGAGCGATCACGGAACTCTCGTTGGAACGCATGCGCTGGATCATGGCCTGCACATGTTCATCCAATTCCCGATCGCTCAGCTTCGCCAGATCCTTGTAGACCGGCAGGCTGCTCTTGCTCTTGAGGATGAGTGATATTTTGTAGGAGCGTGACATCTGGTTCCGCTTGAAAGACGAGGGCTAACTGCGGATGGATGCCTCGGGTACAAGCCTTTTACACTCTTTCACAAGATGCGGTCAGGAAAAGGGAGGGAACGGCGGTCATGGAGCAAGGGTGGAAGGATGTAAATTACTGAATATCAGTTGATCGAAGCTGTCTTATCAAGCTCAGTGGATCGCCCGAGGCGGGCTATCCTGAGC
>DLGQ01000018.1 GCA_002482775.1 Flavobacteriales bacterium UBA7690
GCGAAAGGACATGCTGGTAGGCTAAGGTGGTCGTCCATCGCTTGTGCCGGTATTGCGCGCCAAGCAGGAGGTCGAACGTGCCCAACCCCGGCTGGTAGGGCATCGGTAGCGGCTTGAAGTCGGGCCCGAACGTGGTCTGCTCCAGGGGTTGCGGTGAAGTCTCTCCGGTGGGGAGCCGAAAGCCAAGGATCGCGGTCAGGTTCTTTTCACGCTCCTTGATGAACTGATAGCTACTTGTGAGGATCACATCGCCCACGCCGCTGTTCTCTCCCAAGTTGCCGCTTGCCGATACGAAAGGGACCTTCAACTGAAGCGAGAACCGTTCGGTAAGACCAACACTGATCTCGGGCTGCACCTGCATGATCACCACATCCTGCTCGCCAACGGCATAGCTGTATTGCAGCTTCGCATAATGGCGATGTACAGGGCCTTCGGTGCTGTCCGCATTCAAGGCCAATTGCCCGATGGGACCCGCCGTACATACGCCTGCATCGCTACAGCCTTGGGCAAGACCATCCAGGGTGAAAAGGAAAAGTCCGGAGATGAGAATGAGGTAACGGTGGTGGTGCATGGGTGTCGGCTCTATTCGTGAACGTTGGATCGAGAACTTTGTTCTGTCGCGACATCCTCGGATACCTTACTGATCCAGGTCTCGTGAACACCAACACGGTTAGTCGATCACCAACCGTCAGACGATCCCGGCAACGATAAAGACGCCCGCGAGCCCCGCTGCGGGAACATCGAAGGGCGAATGTTGGGTGATGTCGTAGACCAGGCGGTAACCCATGGGATCACGAACTTCGTGCGCATGCATCAATTCCTGCACCTGGTGTTCGAGGTGGCCGCCTTTGCTGTGGCCTTCGCATATTACCAGTGGCTGCGTGCCCGGCATGGTGATGCCATCGGCGACCCGGATCGGCTATCCATCACCATCGCCGCAGCGGCCGGGGCGTTGCTCGGCTCGCGCTTGCTGGGCGCGTTGGAACAACCCCAGTTGCTCGAATGGAACATCGGGGCGTTGTTCACGGCGTTCGGTAACCGCACCATCGTTGGTGGCTTGCTTGGTGGACTTTTCGCGGTGGAACTGATCAAGAAGTTCATCGGCGTGCGCACGAGCAGCGGGGATCTGTTCACCTTCCCGCTGATCCTCGGCATGGTCATCGGCCGCATCGGTTGCCTGCTCGGTGGCCTTGAGGACAATACCTACGGGATCGCTACGGACCTTCCTTGGGGTATCGACCTGGGCGACGGCGTTCGACGGCATCCAACGAATCTCTACGAGATCCTTTGGCTTGGGCTTATCTGGGGTCTACTCGTGGGGGTCGAAAGACGCTTCAACCTAGCGAACGGCGCACGCTTCAAACTGTTCATGGTACTCTACCTGGTGTTCCGCCTTGCCGTGGATACGATCAAACCGCAACCCGATGTGCTGTTGGGGTTGTCCTCTATCCAGTGGGCTTGTGTCATCGGCCTAGCCTATTATTACAAAGTCCTTCTCTTTCCCAAGCGATCGTTGATCCATGCCTGACCGCCCATATACCTACTACGATTTCACGCTGAGCCTGTGCCCCACATGCCTGAAGCGCATCGATGCCAAGGTGATCTTCGAGGATGGGAAGGTGTTCATGTTGAAACGCTGCCCGGAGCACGGTGCGCAGAAGGTGCTGATCGCGACCGATGTGGAGTACTACAAACGGTGCCGCCACTACCTGAAGCCCGGGGAAAGGGTGAAGACCTTCAACACCAAGACCCACTTCGGCTGTCCGTACGATTGCGGGATCTGCCCGGATCACGAGCAGCATGGGTGCCTCACGTTGATCGAGGTGACCGACCGTTGCAACCTGCAGTGCCCGATCTGCTATGCCGGCAGTGGGCCCATGCACGG
Source organism: Flavobacteriales bacterium UBA7690 (assembly GCA_002482775.1). Classification (GTDB taxonomy): domain Bacteria; phylum Bacteroidota; class Bacteroidia; order Flavobacteriales_F; family PHOS-HE28; genus PHOS-HE28. The sequence goes on from DLGQ01000018.1 coordinate 1,886, forward strand.
CAACCACCGCACGTTGGAAGAGATCGAACGGATGCTCGATGCCGTCGTCCGTAACGAGGGTGAACCCGATGTGGTGCAGCTCAGCGGCGGCGAACCCACGGTGCATCCACAGTTCTTCGAGATCCTCGATGCCGCGAAACGTAGGCCCATACGGCACTTGATGGTGAACACGAACGGCATCCGCATTGCGAAGGACCGCGCTTTCGTGGAGCGGCTGGCCACCTACATGCCCGACTTCGAACTCTACCTCCAGTTCGATTCGTTCCGCCCCGAGGTGCTGAAGCGGTTGCGTGGTGAAGACCTGCTGGCCGTGCGCCAGAAAGCCATTGATCACCTGAACGAGTTCAACCTGAGCACCACACTTGTTGTTACCGTGGAGAAAGGAGTGAACGACGACGAGATAGGGGCCATCATCGATTATGGGCTGCAACAACGCTGTGTTCGTGGCGTCACCTTCCAACCGGTGCAAGTGGCCGGGCGCACGGAACAGTTCGATCCATCTACGGACCGTATCACGCTGACCGAGGTACGCCAAGGCATCCTGGACCAAAGCCCGCTCTTCACACCGGAGGATATCGTGCCCGTGCCCTGCAACCCGGACGCGCTGGCCATGGGCTATGCGCTGAAGTTGAACGGCGAGGTGTTCCCGCTCACGCGTATGATCGATCCCGATGATCTGCTCAACAACAGCCGCAATACCATCGTGTACGAGCAGGACGAACGCCTGAAAGAGCATATGGTGAAGCTCTTCAGCACCGGCACTCCCAGTGACAAGGCCCATGAAACACTGCACCGCATCCTGTGCTGCCTGCCGGATATCGATGCGCCGGAACTGAAGTACGAGAACCTGTTCCGCATCATCATCATGCGCTTCATCGATGCGTACGACTTCGATGTCAGGGCCATCAAGCGCAGCTGCGTACACATCATCGACCCGGTAACGATGAACGCGATCCCGTTCGAGACCATGAACTTGTTCTACCGCACCCAGGCGCAACGTGAACGGCTGCACGAACTACAACACCCGGCCACGCCATGAAGGATCTCTCCAAACCTGGTTTGAATTTGCTCATTCTGGTCGGATACAGTGCGCTGTTCACCGCACTTGGAGGTAAGGTGTTCGGTGACCTTGTCGGGGTTCACTGGTTCATCATCATCCTGCACGTCATCTTCCTGTGCGTTCTTGGCTTCATCGCTTTGCGGAAGACGGAAGAACGCGCGCGTGCCAAGAGCTACTTCCTTTCCATGTTGCTGGTACTGCTGATCGGTCACGGTCTGTGTTTCTTCAACGGCTTGATGAATTTCAACATGCACTGATGGACTTCAAATTCCTCCGAACCAACCTGATCATCCTGCTGGTTTACGCGGTGATCATCCAACTGCTGTCCCTGATCGAGACCAACGGAGGAGCCATGCTGGTGATGATCTTCATGATGATCGCTGTTGCCATCCATGTCGGCGTTCTGTTGTTGGGCGCTTTGGTGAAATTCCTTACCGGTGATCGGTCAGGTGCTGGCCAGTGGTTGTT
>DLGQ01000036.1 GCA_002482775.1 Flavobacteriales bacterium UBA7690
GCCGCGTCTCTATCAAGTCGCGCCAAGACTCTATCAAGTGGAACCGCGACTCCATCAAGTGGAACCGCCACCCACGCGAGTCCAACCAAGACCTTATCCTGTGCAACCGTGATCCATCCGGAGCTTGTGGTCGCTAGCCTTTGCCTACGCGCAACAGCCCCTGCACCAAGGCCAGCTGCACCAAGGCGGCTACACCCTTCACCTTCAACTTCGCCATGGCCCGGCGCCGGTAGGTTTTCGCGGTGTTCAACGTGATCTTCATGCGTCCGGCGATGGCTGCGAGGTTGGGGCAGCCGCTGGCGCATTGCTCCTTCACGTACCGCAACTCCTGCTCGCTCAACTCCGCGAAACGGTCCGGCCTGGTGGCCAAGCCCGTGTTCTGTGGGGCCACCAGCAAGCGTTTCAGCAGCACGTTCTGGTGGTTGCCGGTCTGCAGCACGTCGCGTGGGGCTTTTAGCAGGTCATCTTCCCGCATGGTGGTACACACCACGCTGGCAGCATCCAGGCGTATGGCCTTGCGTATGCTGGGCTCATCCGGCCGGTAGGCCATGGCGATGGCCCGCACCCCACGCGCGTGGTCGCGCAACCAGGCCAGCACCATGTAGCCGTCCATCTCCGGTAGGTCCAGTTCCACGAAGGCCACATCCGGGGCGAGGCCCTTTTTGCACCGCTCCAGCAACTCGGCACCGCTGGCGAACCCCAGCACCGTGTACAGCCCCGTCTCGTTCAGCACGCTCAACAGCCCGCGCCGGCCAACAGCCACGTGCTGCACCACCGCGATGGTGGGCTTCGGCGATTCCGCTGTGCGCGTGGCTTTCTCCCGTGGCATGGCCCAGTGCCACACCGGGAGAGGGTGTGTGGTACAGGTAAAACTAGCGGCCGCGGGTGAGGGGGTGGCGGAAGTGGGGTAAAGAAATTGTGAACAGCAATGGGTTCGTCTGGCCCCCAAGGTTTTCTTTTCGCTGCAGAAGCAGGACAGGCGTTTCCGACTACGGATTCAATTGCACAACCAATGATCTAAGCCGCCATGGCTGGAACAGGCCGCCTTGCTGCAGGAGTCAATACGCGTACCGTCATTGCAGATAACCCACAAGTAGAGTGGACCTGTCGCGTATAGTGCATCATTGAGGTGTTTCGTTGCTTGAAAGGGTGAACGACTGCTTCAGAAGGCCCAGGCCCAAGTGAGCCTTACCGCACGTGTTTCCACGAAGTCCGTGCTTAACACGCGGAAACCATCACCGCTCACCGAACGGCCGATGCGCATGGTGTTGAGGATGTCGGTGGCATTCACGGTGAGTTCGCTCTTCGTCTTCGGCAACTTCCAGTTCACACCCACATCCACCGACCAGCGTTCGGCGATGTTCCCTTGCGGTACGATGTCGCGTGCCAGCCAGATGCCGGTGAGTTGTAGCGCGATGTCCTTGGGTAGGGTGAGGCGCGCGTTCAGTTTCACGTTGCCGCTGGTGAGTTGTTGATGCGGGGCGGTGAATGGTGTTGGCCGTGGATAGGCGCTCACCGTGCTGAAGGCGTCGATGACATTTCGGTAGATGTTCGCGTTCAATCCGAGCTTCAGGTTCTTCACCACTTCGCGTTCCAGCACGAGCTCCACCCCGCAGTTGGTGCCGCGCCCAGCATTCTGTGCCAGTGTGTACAACTGTGTGCCCGCTGTATCGGCGGTGACGATGCGCGTGAGGATGTCCGTGGTGAACCGGTGGTATCCGGCGATGTATAGGTACCCTTTCGAGAGGTCGTGTTTGTAGCCGACCTCACCCCGCGAGGTGAACTGAGGACGCAGACCGGGGTTGCCGATGCGGAGGATCCCGGGGTCGTCGTATTTCGGAAAGATGCGCAAGTCACCTTCATCCGGTCGGTCTACGCGGCGCGACAGGTTCACCGAGATGCGTGACGCTTCGTTCAGCTTCCAGGCGAAACGAGCATTTGGAAAGGGCTGAAGGTAGTTGTATCCGTCGCTGCTGTAGGTGTTGTGTCCCGGTGCCACAGTGTAGCGAAGGTCCACGTATTCCACACGCAGGCCCGCTTCCATTTCGTAGCGTTCGCGTTCATACACGTAGGTGCCGTAAACGGCTGGGATGAGCTCGTGGTACGTGGCGCTACCGGCGGCGCCGGGATCCAGCGGACTTTCCGCGGATGCAGTGAACGCAATCTGCGTGGGAATGTGGCGCCAGCGGAACTTGGCACCGGTCTCAAAACGGCCGTGCGCGAGCGGCCGCACATAGTCCAGCTTCAGGTCCGCCACATGCTCATCGGCGATCAACGCGGTGTTGTTGAAGCCCTTGCCAAGAGGTGTGGCATCGTTGATGTCATACACTTCATCCTCGCGGTGGAAGGTGTAGTTGAGGCCCGCCTCCAGCCGCTCACCCGGCCGTTTGGTGCGGTGGATCCAACTGCTGGCGAACTGTGCTGACGTATTCACTTCGTCCTCGTAGAACTGCCATAGTCGTTGACGTTCGGTGAACGTGCCATCGAAGTAGACCACATCGCCACGATCGATGTGGCCTTCGCGGTTGAAGAGCAGCGAGAAGCGCAGGTCGTTGTGCTCGTTCAAGCGCCGATCTAGACCAGCTTTAACGGTATACATGGTCTGGTCCCGGTTCTCTAAATATTGCTGGCGGATAACGTCACCGCTGTCGTAGGTGCGCGTGAAATGTTCGTCGCGGTTGAGCACCCGCTGCGAGAGCAGATCGGCTTGCAGGTATAGGTCCGTTCCGCCCTTGTTCCAGTTGAGGCCGATAGATGGGCCGAGCTTGGGCGTGTTGCGGTACTGCGAGCGCACGGTGGGTAGATCGGCTTGCTTGATGCCCAATGCACCAACGCCCGCGAGCATGGACACCTTACCATGCACCCCTTCGCGCTTGTCCTTCTTGTAGATGATGTTGATGATCCCCGCCATGCCGTTCGCGTCCTGCTTCGCGGAAGGATCGTTGATCACTTCGATGCGCTCGATGGCCGATGCAGGAATGTTGTCCAATCCGCTCTGGTCGCCGAAACCGGTGAGCGCCGTTTGTTGACCATCCACCAGCACGGCCACCTTGTCGCTGCCACGCAACTGCAGTTTACCGCTGCGCTGATTCACGGTAACACCGGGCAAGTTGCGCAGCGCTTGCAGCACCGAGCCACCGCTCTGGCTCAACTGGTCGTCCATGCGGAAGACCTTTTTGTCCATCTGGTCGGCCACCTGTTCTGCGCGCGATACCACTTCGAACTCCTTCAATTCCTGGGCGGCGGGATGCAGGACTATGGTGCCGAGGTCCAGGTTAGCGCTCAAGGAACCCACGTGTATCGGGCGCCGCAACGCGCTGTAGCCCACACCACTCACCTGCAACATGTGGTCGCCGGGTGTGATGTTGGTAAAGCTCCAACGGCCATCCTCGCCACTGAAGGTGCCCACCTGTTGGGTGCTGTCTGCCTGCGGACGGAGCACGAGGTTGATGAAGGGCAACGGCGCATGGGTGGACGCATCGACCAGAACACCGGAAAGGGTGATACGGCTTTCCTGCGCCTGGCAGGGTAGTGCCACGATGAACACCGGTAGGAAAGGATGAAATGGCTTCAACATGCCGCAAAGCAGCAGCATGATCCGGAAGAGAAACCGAAGATGTCAGGTGCGCAGGGCCACGCGGAACACGTGCATGGGCGCTTCGTAAGCGTAGGTGAGCGAACAGGCCTGCCGTTCGCAAACCCGGTGTGCGATTGCGAGACCCAGGCCTAGGCCTTTGCCACTACCGGCGAATCGCTTGAACAGCTGATCAGGATCGAGCGGCGCGGAAGCACCGGTGTTACTGACGATGCAAGCGGTTGGAGAAATGCTGATGGTGATGCGGCCCCCCACCTGGTTGTGGCGGATCGCATTGCTCACCAAGTTGCCCAAGAGGATCTCCGCCATGGCCGGGAGCATACGCCAGGTGATGTTAACCACACCATCCGTTCTCACGATGAGCCCGAGTTCCTGGATGCGGTCATCTGCTTGGGCCAGCAGGTTGTTGATGATCGCATTCGGGTCGCACGTGGCGGTGCGCGATGCTGCGCCGTTCTCCAAGCGCGCGAGCAACAGCAAACCTTCGTGCGAGCGGTGCAAACGGCCCAATACATGGCTCGCTTCCTCCAACAAGGTGGCCTGTTCCTGGGTGAGGTCCTTGGACTGGAAGAGGCGTTCCAATTTGCCTTGTAACAATGCGATGGGCGTGCGCAATTCATGCGCGGCGTTCTCCGTGAAACGGCGTTGCTCCGCATACATCGCCATGTTGCGCGTGGTCAACTGTTCCAATTCCAATTCCAGTTCATTGAACTCGTTGACACCGGTATGTGCCGCCCGGAACGGTTCCACATCATCCACCTGGAAGTGTTTCAATCGCGACAGCATATCGTGGAAGGGTGCCCAGATGCGTTGTGCGCTCAAGCGATCAAGCAACAGCACACCGCCGAAGAGTAGCAACAATGTGATGCACGCGATCAATGCGATGCCTGCGATCAGTTCTTCTGTTTCCTCGATCACGCGGCTCACGGTGATGGAATACGGCCTGCTGTTCACCCGGATGGTGCTGCTGTAGCTGCGGAACGGCTCCGCGTGGCCATGGAAGGCATCGTGGCGTTCTACCGTACTGAAGTGATCGGCCATAGACCGTTCACCTTCCACAAGTTGGAAGCCGACCTCTAGTGCGTTCAAACGGGCGATGACACTGTCCAGCTCCACGTCGGTGAGTTGGCGTTCGTTCAAGCCGTGTTCCAACTTTTCCTTCTGCACGACTAGATCCTCGTCGATGTCCGCGAGCCATTGGCTTTCCAGCACCAGGTAGTACGCTGGCACGCTCAGCACCATCACCACGGCGGCGTAGATCCAGAACGGACGACGGGTGCGGTGCAGTAGCTTCATGTGGTGGAGAACCTGTAGCCGACACCATACACGGTGTGGATCCGGTCCACATAGCCGACATCGGCCAGTTTGCGTTTCAAATTGTTCACGTGCGCGTAAACCAACTCCTGTGCGCGTTCGTGGTCGGCGTCTTCGGCCAGGTGTTCGGCGATCACCGTACGCGGCAGCACGCGGTCCTTCGAAGCGGTCAACAAACGCAGCAGTTGGAATTCGGTGGGGGTGAGGGAAAGCGCGATGCCGTTCACTTTCGCCGTGTGGGCAGGCAGGTCGATCACCAGTTCATCGAAGTGCAACAGGTCATGTCCATCGAACAGCGCCCGACGGACCGTAGCCTGCACACGGACCGCCAATTCGGCCAGGTGGAACGGTTTCACGATGTAGTCATCAGCACCGATGCGCAGGCCTTCGATCCTGTCTTCCAGCGCATCCTTCGCGGACACGATCACCACGCCATCCTTGCGGCCCTGTTTCTTCATTTCTCGCAACACACTAAGGCCGTTGCCGTCGGGCAGGTTCAGGTCCAGGATCACGCAGTCGAATTCCTTGTCCAGTACCAGATCCAACGCGTCGCTCACCGTGCTCGCGATGTGGCAACGTGTGTCGGGACCTTCGAGGTAGGCCCGGATATCCTCCGCCAGCGAGCGCTCGTCCTCGACGATCAGTAGGTTCATGGCACAAAGGTCCGTAGAGCGGTGGTGTGGAACTAATCCTTCTACTTCGCTATCTCTTGGATGACAACACCCTCGGCGGTCAGCATCATTTCCACCTTGCCACTGTGCGTCCTCAATTCAACCTCGTAGAGATCAGCATCGGGCGTAATTTCGCGTTCGGCCTTTTTGATGACTGCGCCGAGATGGCGTGCGCCCATGATCGCATGAACAGCTTCGGGTAATTCCTTCTCGGCGATCGTCTGTTCGGTCACCTTCCACGTTACGTCCATCGAATAGTTCGCACTGTAGTTGTTACCGTCCTGTACGAACTCCGCTTCCAGCACGCTACCTTCTTCCTCCTTCCACTTAACGCCCTGTGCGTTGCGGAAACGTTGGGCAAAAGCCGACTGTGCCGCTGTGGGCGGGGTGAGATGGTTCCCGCCGGTGTAGCCGCATGCGGTGGTAAGCAACACGCAACAAATGATCAGGTTCGGGGGAGCGTTCATGAGGGGGCTTGGGTTAGGGGCGCGGCCGACGTGTCTGCCGCTTTCGCGGTCAAGGTTCCATGGTGATCCGGAAGGAAATCGGAAGGCGCAGGAACCAGCGCTGGGTGACTTTTGGTGCATGGAACGTTCCATCGTCTTCGCCTTCATCTCCATGCTCTTCGCAGGTGTCACGGCCGTGCTGGCCAAGGCCGGTATGCGCAACGTGCCTAGCGACACCGCCTTGCTCGTGCGTACCAGTTTGATCTTCGGCCTGGTATGGGCCAACGCAGTTGCTTTCCGCCACGTGGGCGCCTTGGTGCGATTGACCAAGAGCGATCTGCTTTTCCTCCTTCTCTCCGGCACCACCACCTTCTTCTCCTGGCTGTTCTATTACCGCGCTATCCAAGAAGGCAATGTCTCGGTGGTCTCCATCATCGACAAGGGCAGCGTAGTTGTTACGCTTGTGCTGTGCGTGCTGGTGCTGAAGGAGCCGTTGACCCTGCGCCTCGCAGCGGGTTGTGCCTTGGTGGTCGCCGGGTTGATCGTACTGGTTTGGAAATGACGGCCCATATCACTTGGCTTGTCATGCGTTCATGTTCGCTCTTATCTGCACCTGTATTGCCACCTTCCCGTGAACTAATTGACCTGTCATCTCCAGAGTGCGGGTGGAATAACTAGGAAAGGAACGTTCATGAACCCACCCGCTCAATCCCGCTCCGGACCATCTGCCATAGCCGCCATCGGGCGACACGGAAGCTTACAACCCGAGGTGTATGCCAAGCAGAAGCATCTTGGGCACTGGAGAGGTAAGGAGTGAGCGAGCGGACGTTACGCAGCGGAGGATGACGCACTACGCCACCCTACAACATACCGTATTGGTAGCGGGGGTCCTGGTTGCGGATATGTTCCAAGATGTAGCTGCTCACATCCGTGCCGCCCCGTAGGTTCCACAACAGGCATTGCACGGTGAACACCGGCCCAGAGGGGATGGACCACCAGCCCGACAGCGCAGTAAGAACCGTCCACGGAAGCCCGTTGAGCACCGCCTTCTTGCGGTTCTCCGCCACGTGGATCCGCGTGGGGTGCCTGAAGGTGTACACCACCAGCGACACGGCATAGTGGTACACCACGAAGCGTTTGCCCGCCTCCAGTTGGGCCAAGAACTCCTCTTCCGTCGTGTTGGAGAACGCGTGCAGGTTCAGCGCCACCGGGTCGCTCGTGGAGATCATGGTGGGGAAGATAACAAGGACGGAACGGGGTGAATAGCGAACGCACCACAAGGGTCCGAGCTCCATCCACTACCGAAGTAGCGCCGCTCGCCGTTCCTCCCTTGGGGTGCGTTCGGTGCGAAAATAGGCCGATCGTGGCCATGCCCAAAGGGGACAAGCATCCTTTTAACGGATCGTACATGGATACTTCGCTGCGAAGGTTCTTCCAAAGCTCCGATGGGTTTCCCGTAGTGGACCCTACACCATCAACGACAAGGAATGCCAGGGGCCCTTGGGAGAACCCGGCGAGGTTCAGAGGGTACCATGCTCACGCACACCGGCGTGAGGTAGCCAACTGCTGCGCGCAGTGGGGGCTCTTTGCCGTTGGCTACACGCTACTGGGACTTACTCTTTGACCAAACGCGTAAGTGCCTTCGTCCCGTCGATCATGTCAATGCGTAAGGTGTAAACCCCAGGGAGCAGTGTTTGGATCGGCAGAACAACGGTTCCCTCTCGTTTGGTCGCTAGAAGCGGGGCGGCAATACGCCCGACGGCATCGTAGATCCCGATACCCGAGATCGCGGTTCCGGAAGTAACCGTGATCGAAACAGTTGTAACCGCAGGATTCGGGTGCAGACGGATTCTATCAGCCGTTAGCTCTTCGAAGCTCTCTACTGAATTCGGTCCCAAAAGACAATCCGTGGAAGCATCAATACAGGTCTGGTATTCGGCTACGCAGAAGTCTGGAAAGGTTCCTGATTGGTCGTGGCCTGTTCCCCCTAACAGTAGTGTTCCTGCTCTGCTTAGAAGCACCGCGTTCCAAGTGCCATTGAAATTTGCGCCAACAGGGTACTCATCGATCATGATGCCGCCTTCTCCGAACGTGTCATCGAGCTGACCATCAGGGTTGAATCGAAGGAGCATATGAGGTCGTACTTGGGTGCTGAACGTATTGGTCGCACCGGCAACCACGATCCTACAATCCGACTGCACCAAGACCGCATTCGTTTCTGAAACAGAGGAAGTAGGATTCATGATGACCGTCCCACCCACTCCGAAGTTCGGATCTGCGGATCCATTCCTGTTCAACCGCATGATAAGCGAGTTTGCACCACTGCGGGCGGTCCCTGTTAAGATGATCCGGCCATACTCATCCAATGCGACAGCACGGGCATCGCTCGCATACCCAAAGCTATCCGGGTCATAAACAGCCCACCCTGTCCCTGCAAATGACGGATCCAATTGTCCTTCCTTCGTGAAGCGTGCTACAATGACATCGATGAAACCTTTCCCAACGGCTACGATGGAACTATCCATGGGGTCTACCACAAGTGCATTGAAGTTCCCAACACCGGGCAGCCGCGCTAGGCCTGGTAAAGCATCATTGCCGAACGTTGGATCAGGGTCGCCATTCGGCAGGTATTTGGAACAAATAGCGGCATCGAATGCCCTACCTACCATCAGCAATCCACCATCATGGTGTACAGCAATATCTTGCGCTGAACTGCTCCCTAGGCGGATGTCGAACATTCGGCCATTATCGCCGAAGGTGCTATCGATGTTTCCATTTTCATGAAAACGTAAGGCGGTCATGCTATGTGGCTCCGAATCATCTATCCTGGCCGCACCTGCTGCGTAGATCTTCTGGGATTGTGACTCTACTGCTAACGCGTAGGCACGGCTGTTCAGATCTAAGGTCGTACTGTTCAATCGGACTTTACCATTCAGGCCGAAGGTGCTATCAAGCATGCCTTCTTCGGATAGGCCTGTAAGTGCCCAGTTCCAATTATCTCCACCGCCACCTGTCCGATACCAGCCACCTAGTATGATACGACCGGATGTCTGTTGAACGATATCCTCACAATAGTCCGAACGGCCAGCAAGATTATATGTCGAGACGTCAACGAACTGAACTCCTTCTTGTCCGAAAGCCTGAATTCTTTGACCACAGGATGCGCCACCACCTTGCGCTATTGTATGCTCAGGAATTAGCAACAAAACTGCTATGGGCAAGGTGTAGTGTATCCGCATTGGTCCTGTGGGTATTGGTTCCTGTTTTCAGTGATCGGCATTGGTGTGGCTCATTCTCCGGAATCCCTTGGTTAGCAAGAATAGTTCAACTGCGAATAGCAGTGACCGATCTTTGGCTAAACTGATATGAACAAATGTATTTGAAATTTCAGATCTTCAAGGACGTCAGTCTTCTAGCTGTAAGCTTCCCCTGAAGTCAGGTCATTGATAACTGGAGCGTCGATCCTCCTAATTTGCGGACCGATGCAAGCTTCTTCCTCCTTTATTCAACCACCGCGCGGTATCCTATGCGCCCTTCTTCTGTTCTTCGGCAGCACGGCACCGCTGGTGGCGCAGTACTGGGTGGAGCAGTCGCGCAGCTCGCTGCATGGCGCTGTTCTCGATGCGGTCCTGGCGCCGAACGGCGATCGGTACTTTACGGGCGTGTTCGAGGTCTCCTTTCAGGTGGGCGACTTCCCCTTGGTTTCGCAAGGTGTGGCGGGCAGCGGCGTAGGGTTCGCGGGCTATGTGGCGAAACAAGGGGCCGATGGGACCTGGCTTTGGGCGTATCCGCTGTACGGCATCGTGGGCAATACCGCGCTTACGGCACTTTCCACGGGCGACCTGTTGCTGACGGCCTATGTGGACTCGGGCACGTGCAGCTACCGCGGCACCGACCTCACCACCGGTCTGGCCGAGACCAAGATGCTGCGGCTGGCTGCGGCGGACGGGGCGTTGTTGGGTGTTCTTGGCAACTACCCCACGGGTGGGCCGCTGGACGGGTTGTCCGGCGACAGGCACATCGTACGCCAGGATACGGCGCTGGTGTTGCTGGACGAGGCTGGTTCGGCCCAGTTGAACGAGCCGGCGGTATCGGACTCCACGGTAACGGTGACGTACGTGGGGGAGTGTAGCAACGGCGATGTGCTCGTGACCTTGCGTTATGAACGTGGCCCGTGCATTTTCCTGGGTGCCACCTATGGTGCGGCAGGCCAGCCCGGTTCACCGGATGGCGATCTGGTGTTGATGCGCGTGACCGGGCAGGGCGCTGTGGTCTGGAGCGTTGTGGGCCCTTATCCGCGGGCGCGGTGGTTCGCCGCAGCGGCGGATGCCTTGGGTGGCGTGGAAGTGTGTTTCGAGACCGTGGATGCCATGCAATGGGCCGGGGTTGAAGTGGAGGATTCCACGGCGGTGCGCTTCCGCTTGAGCGAAGCGGGCGAATACATCAGCCATCAGGTATTGGACATGGAGAAAGGTCGCGTCCTACGGCTCACTCCGCTCGCGGGCGGCGGCATGCTCGTAGCGGGCATCACCGAGGCCAACACGCGCTTGGGCACGTTCGTGGCCCAGCCAACGGGACCGGCGGCACCGCCGTACCTCGCGTTGCTCTCTGCGGCAGGGGAGTGGGAGCAGGTACACTACTTCACCAGCGCGCCTGGGCAGCTCAGCGGCATCACTGGTGTTTCGGTGGTGGGCGGTGCATGTTTGGTCACGGGTGCTCACAACAACGCGTTCGCACTTGGAGGTGTGCCGTTCCCGGCACCCACGCAGGTCTCCGCCGCCATGATGGGCTTCGGTGTGCTCTTCGGCAAACACTGCATGGCCACCTACCTGGATACCCTGGTGCATGCCAGTTGTGCGCAGCCCCTTGGCGGCATCATCGGCATGCAAGCCATCGGGGGCGCGGCACCGTACACCTGGACCTGGTCCGATGGTGGCACCACAGCTGAACGCACGGGCTTGGGCCCTGGCATGTACCTGGTGGATGTGGAGGATGCAGCTGGATGCAGCGCGAGCGCGGGAGCTTATGTGGAGGGCCCGCTCGCACAGACCATGTTCGACCTCTTCGGAATATTCATGGCCAACTCCTTCAGACCCGGAACAGAGACGCTCGTGCATGCACGTGCCATCGCTCCGCACTGCTCACCGGTGGATGCGCACATGCGTGTGGTGCTGGATCCCCGTGTCACATTGGTGGAAGGCCTTGTTGACGGGGACACGGCGAACGGCGATACGCTCTTCCTTGCGCTAGGGCCTACGGCGATCAATCTGGGCCCGGAACGCTTCCTGACGCTAAGGTCCGATACCACCTTGCAGGTGGGTGATACGCTCTGTTTCCATTACACCGTAACGCCGTTGGAAGGTGATACCGATCCTTCCAACAACGTAGTGGACCTCTGTTTCACAGTGGTGAACTCCTACGACCCGAACGATAAGACGGTGATCCCTGCAGGCACCGGACCGGAAGGGGCGATCGATACCAGCGTCCACGTGCTCACCTACCACATCCGTTTCCAGAACACGGGCAACGCGCCGGCGTTCGATGTGTTCATCGATGACACGTTGGATACCGACCTGGACCTGTCCCGCTTGCAGGTGCTGGATCACAGCCACCCCATGCTGCTGGAAGTGCGCAACGATCGGGTGTTGCGCTTCCGGTTCGATGACATCAACCTGCCGGATAGCGTCAACGACGAGCCCAACAGCCACGGGTATGTGCGCTACAGCGTGCCCTTGCGTGATGGAGCAGGCCCCGGCACGGTGATCAGCAACACAGCGCACATCTTCTTCGATTTCAACCCGGCGGTGGTGACCAACACCACGGTGAACACGGTTCAACAACCGCTGGAGGTGACCGTGCGGGAACACCCCGGGGTGGATCCACCGTTCACGCTGGCACCCGTTCCGGTGCAGCACACGTTGTACATCCGCGCACCGGCAGCGGCGTTGGGTTCAGTAGCCCATCTGCGCGACCTGGCTGGCCGAACGGTGCTCACCGTGCCCTTGGCAGGCCAGTCCACCGCGGTGGATGTCTCCGGTCTGTCGGAAGGGGCCTACCTGGTGCAGGTCGGTATGGACACGGTGCGGTTCGTGAAGGTGCAGTGATGTTACGACAAGCACTGCACGGTCTCCACCTCAGGACCTTGCGGTCGTGCTGTGGATAAACCCACCAAGGCGGGTCGGAACAACGCATCGCACCGCTCACCGCTTCTCTTCGCGCACGAACTTCATCGTCTTCTGAACCACAGCAGGATCTTCGGTCATGGGACAACCTTCATCCCAGACCTGATCACAGCGGTTCCGCATGCTGTTGAGCTATGGAAAATTCGGGTGCACGCGGCCCCGCTCATTCGGGAAATGGTTCCCTGACCCGCCACGCCTTGTCCTGGCGGATCAGCAGGGCCTTGCTATCCAGCCTAGCATTGAGGTTGAGGATCAGGAACGGCAGCTTATCTCCATGCTTGACCATCAGGCGCATGATCTCCGCCACTGGGAATGGAAGCAAGGTCACCTCTTCCTCATGCTCCGTGGCACCGATGAGATCTGCTTCCTCGGTGGTAGTGGCGTACCACATGGTCATCGGCTTGTCATCCCCGCCGATCATGAAGGCCGGTGTTCGTTTGACCTTATCCACCAGAAGGTATAGTACAGCGTGGCCGTTCAGCAGCTCGTGCAGGACCTGTTTTGCCACGGAGTCGGTGCGGAAGTAAGCGTAGCGTTCCAGGAGCGCCAGAAGCGGCTTGCTCTCTTCTTCTGTACGTGTCTTGATCTGTTCCATGGCTGATCGTGGGTGTTGGTGGTGTGCAGCACGAACGAACGTACGCACGCTTTTTGAACTCGCACCGCTCAACGCTTCTCTTCCCGCACGAACTTCATCGTCATCCACGGCACCCACGTCCAGCCATCGTCGCATCTTTCCCAACGAGCTTCCATGGTCTTTCCGGTGGTGGCCACCACCAGTTCGGCCCGCATACCGTTGCCGATGAGGTGGAGCACACGCTTGCTCACCACGCGTGTTGCCATGGTGGTGATGTTGCCGTTGTTGTCGAAGGCATGCATGGGGTAGGTGCCGGTAGCCGCATCGTAGCTGATCACTTCCATCACGTCCACCTTCTTCCGGCCCATGCGCACCTGTGCGGTGTGCAGGATGAAGGCACCACCGAGAACGCGTTCGTAGCGGTCCGTGCCGGAGATGGTCATCGCTTTCTCTCCACGGCCGGGGAGCGTGGTGCCGGTGGTGGCCCATGTGCCGAGCAAGGCGTTCCAGGCATGCAAGGTGGACTTCGTAGCGCGCTTTGCCATGATGTAGGTGTTCCGGCGGTGGCCTTGGTGGTGTGTTACGCCCCCAGCCGCCGTTGCACCAACCCCTCCACGTTTGTATACACCGCATCCGGCTCGTAGGCGCGCCATTTCAGGGCGTTCATCTGGCCGCCGAGGAGGAAGTACTGGTCTATGTTGGCGCTCTGCATATCCTCCAACACATGGGGGCGGAAGTTGAGCAGGGCGATCCAGCCGTCGGCGTCGCTCACTTCCTCGAACCACTCGCTGTAGTACTCGTCGTCGCTGGTGTGGAAGTTGAGCACGTTCTCGCCGATGAGGATGAACTTGGCGATGCCCTGCGCCATCAGCGGTTCGATCACGTCGCGCTTCAGCACCATGATGTCGTTGTGGAGCAGATCGTTCCACTCGCCGATGAGTTCCATGATGGCGTATCCGTCGTCGTAGTCGGCGTAGATCAGCTTCATGTACAGCGTGGCACTGCCGAAATTGTCCCACTGCGGATGGATCACATGATCATAGACGGCGTGCGTGAACTCGAACTCGCTGTGCTCCGCCCCGAAGAAGGGTGAACGGTCATCCTCTTCCGCTGTGTAGCGGTGGCGCCAGTTCCAGTAGGGTTCGATGTCGTGCATTGTTTTGTTGCGCTTCGAGCCTTGAACCGCGAGCCACGAGCTTGGTCCGGATGGTCAAGCTCGTGGCTCGAGGCTCAAGGCTGATGGCTATCAATGGCTTTCCTCACACTTCCGTGCTTCTTCAATAATGCATTCGCTTCTTCGTACGGCACGTTCAGCCCATCCATCACCATCCGCGTGCCACGGTCTATCAGCTTGTGGTTGCTCAGTTGCATGTCCACCATGCGGTTCCCTTTCACGCGGCCGAGTTTGATCATCACGCTGGTGCTGATCATGTTGAGGACGAGCTTCTGCGCGGTGCCGCTCTTCATGCGTGTGCTGCCGGTAACGAACTCCGGACCAACCACCACCACGATGGGGTGTTGTGCCGTGTTGGCCAACGCACTGCCCGGGTTGCAGGTGATGCCGCCGGTGAGGATGCCTTGCGCATTGCACTGTTCCAACGCACCAACCACGTAGGGTGTACCTCCGCTCGCGGCGATGCCGATCACGGTATCGTCTTTCCCGATGGCATGTTCTTGCAGGTCCTTCCAACCTTGCTCGCGGTCGTCCTCGGCGAACTCCACGGCTTTGCGGATGGCGGCATCACCACCGGCGATAAGGCCGATGACCAACCCGTGCGGCACCCCGAAGGTCGGCGGACATTCGCTCGCGTCCACGATGCCCAAGCGGCCGCTGGTGCCCGCTCCCATGTAGAACAATCGCCCGCCGCGTTGCATCCGTTCCACGATGGCATCCACCAATGCTTCGATCGCGGGTATCACCTCGCCGATGGCCACCGGAACGTTGCGGTCCTCGGTGTTCATGTTGCGCAGGAGCTCGCCGGTGCTCATGGTTTCCAACTGGTCGTAGCGCGAGGTGCTCTCGGTGATCTTCTGGACGGGCATGTGGCAAAGTTGGGGCAAAGAAAAAGGCCACCTCTTGCGAGATGGCCGATTTCTTTGTCGGACTGCAGAGATGTTATTCGAGGATCAGCTTGCGGGTGAGGCTGCCTTCCTGGAAGAAAAGTTCAATGAAGTAGGATCCCGCGCTGAGACCTGTGCGGTCAAAGGTGAAGCGATCATTGTTCACACTGTCGTTGCGCACCATGCGACCTTGGTTGTCGTACACCACGTAGTTGCGGATGTTCGACCGGGTGCTCGTGATCTCCGTGAAGCGGCTCACGGGGTTTGGGAACACGTTCACACCAGCGGCGATGGCCGAGTTCTCGGCGATACCCACGTTCAGTTCCAACGCGCGGTACATGCGTGGGGTGATGAAGTTCTGGAGCGTATCCACATAAGCAAGAGCACGCTGGCGACCGGCGATCGGACCGAGGGCTTCGTAGACCGGATTGCTGAGATAACCGTTGGCCATGCGGGCATTGGCACCTTCAACATCAATGTCGAGCAAAGCGCATTGGGCAACTACGGTAGTGGAATCCCACCATTCCCAAGGACCGGAAGCGTTCTGCAAAGCGGTTATGGGGAAGAGGCCTTCATTGCCCTCGTTCACGGTTCCTGCCAATGCGGCCTGCGCGTAATTCGTCACCGGGTCGGTGAACGGTGGGTTAAGCCAGATATCGTTGTTGCCATATTCGTTGGCCAGTTCGGTCACACGACCACTACCGTCCACGTTCACCACTGCGAAAGGCGTTCCGGGCACGAACACAGTGCCGTTCATATAGGGCGCGAAAGGGTCGTTCACACCATGCACGCTGCAGATCGGCACTTCACCGGCCTCGAGCCAGGAACTGTCCCCCAAAGCTCCGCCGATGTTGAAGATCATGCTGATGTCCGACGAGAAACCGGGATGGTTGTCCTGATTCAGCGCAGGGTTCCCCCCCAACCCTTCGAAATCACCCATGATAGTAGGATCCACCATGAAAAGGCTGGTCTCCGTATTGAAGAATTTGAGCAACTGGATCTCGCTGGTCTCTTGGAGCGTGGCATAGGCCAGTGCGGTGTATCCACCGGAACCCTGCCCTCCGATCACGATCTTCTCGTTGCTGATACCATACGGATTGCTCTGTTCGGCAATGCTCTTGCGGAAGAAGCGCACAGCGGTCTTGGTATCCTGCATGGAGCGGTACACCGCTTGAATGATGGTCTGTTTGCGTGTTTGCTCCGATGGCGAAGCAGGGTTCCATCCAGTACGGTAGTCGATCGCGGCCACCACATAGCCTTTGCGAGCGAAGGTGCGGCACATGGCTACTGTAGCGCTATCGTCCTTAGCACCCGTGGGTAGGTTGTTGCGGTAGCGTGGAAGGAAGGATCCGGTATGGACGTAGACGATGAGGGGCCGGTCCGTCTCGGTATCACCCGCAGGTGTATACACATCCATCACCAGGGGTTGCAATTGGGGGCTGCCGGTGATCACCGTGTAGTTGCTGCCATATACGACGTTCTCTTGCACATTCACCGCATCGAACTGTTCGGTGAGGTATCGCTGTGCCGAAAGCGGTGCACAGGCCACAAGGCCTAGCAGCGATAGGTTGCGTAAGGTTAGTTTCATGGTCGTTCGTTGGGTTGTGTGTTTACTCTGCCAAGTTAGTTCATGGATTGCGTGTTCCGTTACATGGGTCAAGGCTTTTTGTGCCAGTCGGGTTCGAAAAGCACGGAGAAGAAGGCCATGCGCCCGACCAGCGGGCCACCATAGACCATGTACACCTTGTTGTCGAGCAGGTTGGATGCACCCAGTTTGAAGGTGCAGTCGATCGCGGGTACCCGTTTGCTGATCTGCCCGTCCAGCATGCCGTAGGAGGGGATGGTTCCGGTGAACTGCGGTGAACCTTCGAAGAGGAAGCTCTGGACCCAACGATAGTTGAAGTTGAACCCCCAGTTCTGAACGGGAATCCCCCACACCACCTTGCTGATCTCTCGCGCGCTGAAATTGACGTTGAATTTGTGTTCCGGGGTGTTGAAGGCAGGGATGATCGGGTCGTCTTCCGTAGTGTTCAACTTGTTCCAGGAATAGTTGCCACCGAGTGCGAAGAATTTGCGGAAGAAGTAGTTAGCGCCAAGGGAGAAGCCCTGTGTTGTCACCTGCCTACTGGAGTTCGCAGCAACGCGGTAGACCTGTACCGATGGCAAGTCCACCTGGTTGATATCGGTCACCTTCACATCGGCACCCAACTGGAAGCCCAAGAAATCGTTGTAGAAACTGTAGTAGTATGAGCCATCCACGAAGAGTTTCTTCCATAGGGTATGTCTGAAGCCGAGCTCAGCCGTCTTCACCTTTTCCGGAACTACCGGAGCCACGTCGAAGTACTGCAACACGCTCGCACTACTGCTCAACGATTCGATCAAGGAAGGGACAGTGACCAAGTCCTTCACACCATTGAGGTTGCCTAACAGGATGGCTCTTCCCACGTTGTAGTAGAGGTATTGGTCTTGCAGGGTAGGGTTGCGGATAGCCGATGAGAAGGAGAATCGCAGGATAGTCTCGGGGTCGAAGCTGTAGACTGCGCTTGCCGCTGGAGAGAAGACGAACGGGAAGTTCACGTTCTTGTCCACGCGCAATGTGGCGGTCAGTTTGAGTTTCTCATTGGCCAGCACCCTTCGCTCACCCCCTACGTAAAGTCCGACTTCATGATTCGTGATGCGTGTGCTGGTGGTGTCGCTGAAGATGTTGCCTTTGGAGTAGGGCATGTAGTACCGGAAGCTGCCCCCTGCGGTCAAGGTGTACTTGGCAACCTTGAATCGACGCTCGCCTTGGGTGTGCCATAACGCTGACTGGTCGAAGAAGCGGGTACCTCCTTCGCTGAACAACCGCCCTGTGATGTCCTCGAAGGAGGCCTTGAACTCAGGTGTTCCGGGTGTGATCCTCGCCCCGATAACATCGGCTGTGCCGGCAATAGTCTGGCTAGAGTTGGCATACCCACGCACTTCATCATGCAAGCCTTGCAGGAATGCTTGGTTGTCGTTCTCCCATTGTTCAATGGCGGGCCTGTCAATGATGAACGTCGGAGGCGGCCCTGGGTCGAAGACCGGCTGTGGGTATCCGGGAGCGTTGCGCACCTGCGTGGCATAGCCACCACTGATCCAGCGCGCGTAATAGTCTTGGAACCAACGAGCATCTTGTTTGGCCATGTCCTGCAACCGATACGCGGTGAAGACCGCATCGTAGCTGCTACCAGCATCTTCGTTGGTGAAGTAGGTGCGGAGGAACCCGCGGTCACCGGCGTCCAGTTCCAGTCGGTTCTGGAAGAATAGGATGTCGCGCAAGCGATACCGGTTGTCGCCTTGATACACGGTCGTGCCTGTACCAAAGCTGGAGGCGGCGATCACGCGCAGGCTGTCGCTGAACTTATGGTGGTAGGTCAACGAAGCCTTCATGTTCCGGGTGTCGTAGTCCACCAGATCGGTCTCGCTGTAGCCGTCACGATGGATGATCCCCAATCCTTCCGGGGAAATGCCATTGACCTGAGAAGCTTCATCCCCATATCGGTTGACCGCATCGTAGCCGCCGGGATTCTGGTCGTCGGTATCGCTGTCTTCCGTGGCGTTCATGTTATCCGCTGTCCAATCCAGCGCCTTGAAGAAGTACACATTGAATTTCAAAGCGTCACGAGCAATCCCGCTTTTGTTCTTGAAGACGTGCGCATATCGAACCGCACCTTCTAGCAAGTTTCGTTCGCCGGTCTTTGCCATCACCGAAAGCCCTGGGAATTGGAAAGGGTCTTTGGTGGTCATGCTCACAACCCCATTGAATGCGTTCGGTCCGTAGTAAGCGGAACTGGCGCCAACGATAAGGTCCACCTTCATCACATCCAATTCACTTGCACCAAGGAAATTGCCAAGCGAGAAGTTCAAGCCTGGGCTTTGGTTGTCCACACCATCGATCAATTGCAGCGAGCGGACCGGGCTTGTGCTATTGAACCCGCGTGTGTTGATCACCTTGAAGCCGAGGCTTGCAGCTGTCATGTCCACACCTTTCAATGTTCCCAGTCCCTCGTAGAAGTCGCCGCTCGGTGCTTCCTTGATGGCCAATAGATCCATGCTCTCCACCGTAAGCGGAGCCTGTTTCTGTTTCTCGCTGATGCGGCTGCCGATGACTTCAGCTTCTTTCAGGAGCACTTGATCCACGCCCAGCTTGAACTTCAGTTCCTGGTCCAGGCTTTTCACCTGCACTTCTTGCGGGGCATAGCCGATGTAGCTGATCACCAAGGTGTAGGGCGGCAGCTCGTTGGTGAGGATCTCGAAACGACCATCGAGGTCGGTGGTGGTACCGGTGGTGGTGCCTTTCATCACGACCGTAGCGCCGATCAGTGTTTCCCCGTTGTTGCCATCGGTGACGGTGCCACGCAACTTGTACTGCTGGGCGCTGGCCAAGCAGGCCAAGGCCATACCGAGAAGGAGCAGGGTGGTGCGTGGCAGGAATATCGGGATCCTCAGCAATGTCATGCGCGAACGATGTTATGGCCGGGAGAGGGGCTAGGCGAAATATAGCGGAAGTAAAGAACCCTTCGACCTTAGAACCTGTTTGCAATAGCCCCTTTTGAAGCGAGCGTTGAGAGTTTGGCGATTAGACGAGATGCGGACATAGGAGCATAGCCAAAGCTATGTGACTGTTTTCGCAGGGAAGTATGGTCGTCAAAGGCCAGCGCGGAGCCAAATGCGGCTATTGCAAACAGGTTCTTAGAGGCCACGGGCCATGGCGGCGGCCATGAATACCATGAGCACCAACAAGGGGAGTTGCAGGATGGTGAGCGTGGCCAATGTGCCGGTCTTGCTCAGGTCTATCGGCGTCTTTTTCCCGCGTGCAGCGCGCCACGCCATGAAGGTGCCCATGGGCTTGATCTCCAGGCAGAGCACGATGAGGAACAGTCCCATTTTACCGAGGAACCAGTGGTTGCCCAGGTAATGGTCGGTGCCCTTCTCCATTCCGCCGAAGGCGCGCAAGAGCCCTGTTCCGATCCAGATCAACGCGGCAAGTCCGTACCAACTGTCGGCATGCAGCACATCGGCGATGTCGCCCTGTTCTTTAGCGTTGCGCAGCGCCCGCCAACGGGCATACACGGCGGCCAGACCGATGGCGAGGCCCAGCAGGTGGAACACGGCGAAGAAGTACTTCGTGGTCATCGGGTGCGGAAAGGTGAGCGCAACATAGCACGCAAAGTGATGCGCACATTGCCCAAGGTCAGCGACCTTTACGCCGAGCCCATTTCAAAAGCAGGAACGCACGCATGCCCATTTCCTTCACCAGCCACGGCGCCGCCGGAACGGTAACCGGTAGTAAACACTTGATCGAGGTCCAACGCGATGGACGCCCCTACCGGGTTCTGCTGGATTGCGGCATGTTCCAAGGGGAAGCCGTACGCGACGCGAAACACGACCCGAACCGCGAATTCGGTTTCGACCCGACGGAGATCGACGTTCTGGTGATGAGCCATGCGCACATCGACCACAGCGGATTGGTGCCGCGGTTGGTGGCCGAAGGGTTCAGCGGCATCATCTGGGCAACGCCCGCTACGCGCGATCTCTGCGCCATCATGTTGGCGGATAGCGCGCACATCCAAGAGTACGACTTCGCCTACGATGTGAAACGCGCACGCAAGCGGGGACGCGAGCTGGAGTACGACGAACCGCTCTACACCAAGGACGCTGTACCTCCTGCGATGGAACTGTTCCAGACCGCCGGTTACAACGAGCCTACGGTGATCGGCCCTGGCATCACGCTCACCTACACGGATACGGGGCACATCCTGGGCAGTGCGGCCGTACACCTGGATATCGACGATGGCGAGCGTGTGTTGAAGTTCACCTTCACGGGCGATGTGGGCCGTTATGTGGACCGGTTGTTACCCGAGCCTGCGCACTTCCGCCAATGTGATGTGCTGGTGTGCGAGAGCACCTACGGCGACCGCGATCACGCCCCGGTGAAGGAATCCGAGGATGAACTACTGCGCCATGTGATCGAAACTTGCGTGAAGGGTAGGGGCAAGCTGTTGATACCGGCGTTCAGCATCGGAAAGACACAAGAGATCCTCTACACGCTGAACTCGCTGAGCAACGAAGGGCGTTTGCCGCGTGTGCCGGTGTTCGTGGACAGTCCGCTCGCGATCAGTGCCACTGAAGTGTCGCGCACGCACAGCAAACTTTTCCGCGATGATGTGCGGGCCGAGTTGGAGCAGGACCCCGATCTGTTCGCGTTCCCCGGTGTGGAGTTCGTGCGCAGTGCCGATCGCAGCAAACAGCTGAACGGGGTGAAGGAGCCCGCCATCATCATCGCGGCCAGCGGCATGATGGAGGCCGGTCGTATCCGCCACCACCTGCGCAACGAGTTGGACGATGCCAGCAACGCCGTGCTCATCGTGGGCTTCTGCGCTCCGGGTACGCTGGGTGCGCAACTGATGGAAGGGGCCGCGGAGGTGAGCATCTTCGGCGACATCATCCCGGTGCGCGCCAGCATCCTGCGCATGGATTTCTACAGTGCCCATGCCGATCGCGGCGAACTGATCCGTTTTCTGGAATGCCAGAAGCCGTCAAAGATCCGCAAGACCTTCCTGGTACACGGTGTGGATCATGGTTTCGCGGGCTTGCGCGAACGGTTGACCGAACACGGCTATACGAACATCGTGGTGCCCAAGCGCGGGCAGCGGTTCGAGTTGTGACGCACTAGGCACCGAACCCCAACGCGCTGCGCAATTTCTGCGGCAACGGCGGCAACTTCCGCCGCTCGAAGAGGAAGCTGCTGAGGTCGGCGATCTCGCTGAAGATGTAGTGGCTGTCCATGGCACCTTTCAGGTAGGCTTTGCCCGTGCTGCCACCGGTACCTACGCGTAAGCCGATCATGCGGTGTACCATGTTGATGTGGCGGCTGCGCCAAGCGGCCATGCCCTCATCGATGTCCAACAACGCATCCAAGAACCGGAAGGCCTGTTGGAAGATGGGTTCATCGCGGTAGAGCATGATGAAGAGCGCACTGCGACAAGCTGCGGGTGTGAGCCGACGCTCTGGACTGCCTTCCACGAAGAGTTTGCGCCACAGGGCGGCGTTGGCTTCTTCACCTTGCACGAGGCCGGCGGTATATAACTTCTCCAACCGCGCGAAGAAGGGCTCTTCGTCCGCAGGCCAGTAACGTTCGGCCAGGAAGGGCATGCGCTCCAGCCAACTGTTCACCAGCTCCAGAAGGGTGGGAGCGTTCTCCAGCTTTTCGATCTCGGCCTTGTGGTCTGGCCGCAGTTGACTGGTGTAGTACTGTTTGCCGAACCGGGCTTCCATCCGCAGACCCAACCGCGCTTCCAGGATCTTGAACTGCGTGCTTTGGAAACCGCTCGCCGGGCGAAGCAGGTCGCGGAAGTCCAAAAAGTCCAGCGGCGTCATGGTCTCCATGATGTCCATCTGGTGTACGAGCACGTCCAGGATGGTCTTGGTGCGTTGCAGGCGATGCACAGCGATGTTCAGTTCACCGCCGTTGTCATCCACATGGTGGTCTGCGAACATCTCGATCACGCTGCCCACTTCGTGCAGGATCTGCTTGAACCAGAGTTCGTACGCTTGGTGGATGATGATGAAGAGCATCTCATCGTGTGCCTTCACACCATGCTTATCGCTCTCTGGCGCTTGGGCCCCGAGTATCTTGTCCAGTTGCAGGTAATCGGGGTAGTAGACGTTGGACATGAGCCGTTCTGGGTAAGTGCCAAATGTAGCCGTGTACGATGCGCCTCGGCTGACCGGGATCAGTTGGTATGCACCGGCTGAACACAACAACGCCCACCCGGCAGGTACCAGATGGGCGCGTCAACAGGAAGAGAGTTCCCTGTTACTCGTTGTGAGGAGCCTTCACTTCATCATCTTCAGTATCGTCTTTCTTGGCCTTGCGCAGTTCGATCAACTTGGTGAACTGCTCTGCGGTCAAGATCGCTTTCAGGTCGCGGTCGCGCGTTTCGCGCAGGATCTTCAGGCGTGCTTTGCGTGCATCATCAGGCCCACCGGCTTGCTTCAGTTGGGCTACTTCCTTAGCGAAGCGCTCGTTGATGGGCTTCACCTTTTCGGCTTGCTCCGCGCTAAGACCGAGGTCCTGCGCCATGGCAGCACTCCGCTTTTCCGCACGTTCGTGGGCGCGTTGCTCCATCACAGCCGGGTCCTTGGTGCCTTTGGTGGCGGGTTTGGCTTCTTGGGCATTAACCGCGGTGAGCACGGTCAGGAGCACCGTGGTCAAGATCATCTTCTTCATGGTCCTAATATATGGATATGTTCGTATGACGCAAAGCCGGTGCTGGAGGTTTACCGCCCCGCCGTACCTGTGCTCATTTAGACGATCGATACCATGTGGACACTCTCCCGTTCCCCACGATGCCTTCTCCCCGCGCTCATCGTACCGCTTGTCCTGGTCGGTTGGGCCGGATGTGGCAGCCCAGCACCCCTGGTGACCCCTGTGGTCACGGATTGTTGCACCGGCGGCACCATTTACGAGGACCCCGACCTCACCAAAGTGCCGCAATTCCCGGGTGGTGAGGCGGCCATGTACGTTTGGTTGGGCAACCGCCTTACACGCCCTGCCGGGACCGAAGCGGTGAAGGAAGGGCCCTTGGTCCAGTTCAATGTGGGCTGCGATGGTGTGCTGAAGGACATCGCCATCAAGGTCCCCGCTGAACCTACATTGGATTCCTTGGCTTTAGATGCCGTACGGGCCATGCCTACTTGGGTGCCGGGCCGGATCAAGGACAAGGTGGTGTGCACGTTCCATGTGATCGCGGTCAACTTCGAGTGAACGGGTAGCACACGAAAAGAGCGGGCACCTTTTCGGTGCCCGCTCTTTTCAAGGGTGTTCTGATCCTAGCGCGCGATAACCACCCGTTGGGTGCCCGCGCCGTTCACGGTAACAGTATACACGCCTTCGCTCAGCGCCGCGACATCGATGCCTTTCGCGCTGTTGCCCACGGTGGTCTGCTTGCACAGGCGACCTGCGGCATCGCGTACCTCCAGCACGGCATTGGCTGGTGTGTTGTTCCCCAGGCGGAGGTAGATAACGTCACGTGCAGGGTTGGGGTAGGTGTTGAAGGTGGCGGTAACCGGCTCGGCGATACCCACTTCCTCCGAAGGGTCCACACGTACCAGTTCGCTTGTGGTGGCGTTCACGCACCAGATGTGGCCATCGGGGCCCACCTTCACACCCATCACGCCAACACCAACAGGAATGCGGCCGATCTCAGCGAAGTCCGCTTCCATATCGTAGAGGATGATCTCGCCCGTAGCGTGGTCGGTCACCAAGAGATGGGTGCCCACCACATCGATACCGGCAGGCTGCTGCAACCCTTGGTCGATCACCACTTCCCAGGTAGCGCCGGTCTTGTTCCGGTATTCCACATACTGTTCGAAAGGCCCGAACGTGGGGTTGCCCCCAGCGATGTTCCCCGAACGGGTATCCAGGCGCAGTACGCGTTGGCCGCCGAAGTCCACGATGTACAGCCACTTGGTACGCTTATCCACCACACAGTGGCTCACCACATGATCGCTGGGGTCGCGCGTGATCTGGATCTGCGTGAAGCGATGGATGATGGCGTTGCCATGGTAATCCTGGCCGGGACCGTGGTCGCCGCGGAAGTCGTGCATCACCACATCGCGGTTGGTGCCATCCACCACCCAGTAGCGGTTCCAGCGTTCGTGCGCGATGCCTTGGCTGCGTGGGGTAACGTGCAACATGTCCAAGTGGCTACCCAACGGGCCGAAACCGGTACCAGCGTAGATGTCAGGGTTCGCGCTCCACAGTGTGGGTCCCGTGAACGGGGTGGTGGTGCCTTGGTTCCCGTTGGCGTCGTAGACACCCGGGCTGGTGGCGAAGTTGTTGTTATCGCCCATGGCGATGCCGGTGGGCAGGCTCAGGAAGTGGCGCGAAGCGGGATCGCGCTGCCATTGGTAGTCTTGTTCAGGTGTGCCGGGATCGAAGAGGCGAACGGTACTACCGCCGGTGCTGAAGACATCTTTGTTGATCACCCAGAGCTCGTTGCGCTCAGCGTCCGGGTGGAAGTCCAGGTCGCGCGGGACCAATAGATCCTCGTCCTCATCGGCTACAACGGTAAGGGTAGGGGTCATTGCGGCGAAGTCGGCGATCAGGTCGGGGATCTCGGGGTTCACCTTCAAGGCCACCGTAGCAGCATCGTTGGAGGTGTTCAGGTCTTCTTGTCCATCCACGGAGGTGATGCGGATGTTCATCTGTTGCTCGCCAGCAGCGGCAGGCAACCAGTCGGTGGCGAACATGAAGTCGTATTCCTCACCGGGTTCCAAGGCTACGGTGAACGAGGCGGTCTCTTCGGCACCACCATCCACGGAATAGGCGACGGTGAATGCGCTCACATCCAGGCCACCTTGGTTCTTCACTGTTCCGGTAACGGGCACTGGAACGCCGGCTTCACAATAGAAACCGGTGGTGCTGGCCACCAAAGCCATGTCGCGTGCAACGGGTTCCTGTACCACGAAGGTCCACGTGTTAAGCGCACCGCCCGCGCCGAAGCCGTTGGCGAAACCACCGTTCACCAGAACCACGAAGGAAGCTTGGCCATCGCCGTAGGAGTCCACACAGATGATATCGTAGGAGGCACCTTCGGTGAGGCAGAACGGCCCTTCATCGATGGTGGCATTATCACCGTATCCGCCAGCGGGCGATTCGAACGTTCCGGCATCCTCGCAGCCGAGCGCTGGATTACCTCCGGTGAAGAGCGGCGCACCATCGCAACCGGCACCGGACTCCACCAACTGCCACATGGTCTCGTTGCCGTAATCATCGGTCAGTACCTGGATGGTGACCTCCAATTCGCCAGCCTCGCATTGGCCGAAGGAAACGGTGGGCATCACCAGCGCACAGGTGATCGGGAAAAGAGCGAGCACTGCTCGTGTACAACGTGTTTTCATGGTGTCGAATCTACTTATTGAACAGGCTTTGCCCGAGCAGTTGTTGGCCAGCGATGGGCAAGACTTGGAATGTCACGCGCTGGGAGCACGGTAAAAGGGGCGACGAAGCACAGGATCCTTTCGACGAATTTTCTGCGGATGGATCACCGGGGCCACGCTGACTCATGGCAACGGGTCGCTCGCCAGCAAGGAGTACACGGTGCTATCCTGGAACTCCCCGTGCCATAGGAAATTCTCCCTGAAATAGCCTTCGCGTACGAAACCGCAGCGCTCCAGCACGGTGTTGGAGGCCACGTTGCGCGGATCGGTCTCTGCTTCGATGCTGTGGAACTTGAACCGCTCGAACCCGCAGCGCACGGCAGCGGCCAGTGCTTCGCGCATGTAGCCTTTGCGCCAATGGTCGCTGTGGAGCACATAGCCCACCTCGGCGCGGTGATGGGCCTTCTTCAGGCGGTAGAAACCGATGGTGCCGAGCATTTCTGTGGAGCCTTTCAAGGTGATCGCCCAGCTGATGCCGTCGTTGGTGGCCAAGTCTTTTTCCATCATGTCCAGCAGCGCGATCACATCCTCGATGCGCTCCGCACGCGGCCGGGCCATGTATTTCATCACGTTTCCATCGTTGCGTATGCGGAACAAGGCCTGTGCATCATCCAGGGTCATTCGGCGCAGCTGTAGCCGTTCGGTCTCCAGGGTTGGGAACGGCGAGAAGTCTACCTCTAACATGGTGCGCGAAGCTCGCGAGAACCACCGTTATTCCAAAGCTCGGAGGTAGTTCAGCACGGCAGCGTTGAAGGCATCCGGTGCTTCTACATTGCTCAAATGCCCTGCTGCGGGAAGCACCACGAGTTCCGCACGGGGCAGTGCATCCACCATGGCTTGGCTCGCAGGCAACGGCATCAGTTCATCTTCTGCCCCCGTGATCACCAGTGAAGGCACATTGAATCCCTTCAACACGTGCGTGCGGTCCGGTCGTTGGGCCATACCGCGCGATGCTGCCGCCACACCTTTAGGATCTTGCCGCGACATCAACGCTTCCATCTGGGCGACCACTTCGGGCTTTTCGCGGCGGGTGATGGCACATAACACTTTGGGCAGCATACCACGGGCGATCACGGCCATGCCTTTTTCGGTGGCATCAACGGCAGTGGCTTCACGAGCGGCCTTGGCTTCTTCGTTGTCCGCCGCACTGCGCGTATTGCAGAGGATGAGACCCTGGGCCAGGTACGGCCAACGTTCGATGAAAGCCATAGCCACGTACCCGCCCATGGAAAGGCCGCAGAGGACGATACGGTGTAGCCCTCGCTCGCTAATGGTGCGGTGAACATCGTGTGCGAGCTCCTCCATTGTATTCACATGGGCGTTGGTCCGGTTCGTCCCGAAACCAAGCAGGTCCACGGTGACGACGTCAGCGGCCTTGTTCAATGCAGCGGTGTTGACGTCCCATAACGTACGGTCGTGCGGGAAGCCATGGAGGAGAAGGAGGGTAGGTCGCATAAGGTCAAGGATAAGGTTCCAACGAAGGACATCAACCGCTGTGCCTATTTTGCGGCATGACCTCTCCTCGCCGCATCAGTTCATTCTTGGCGCTGGCTTTTGGTACCACCTGGTGTATCGCTGGTATCGGTCACCTGTTCGGTGTTGACGTTTCCCATCCAGCCTATACCCTTGTTGCAGCGCTGTGCATGTTCGGTCCAGCGTTGGCGGCGGTGGTGCAGTGGCGTTGGATAGAGCGTAAGCCATGGTCCGCGTTGGGGCTCCAACCGGCACGCGTTCGTTGGCCGTTCCTGCTATGGACCGTCGTCCTCGCGCTATGCATCATCCCGCTGTGCATGGTGGTCATCCTCGTTCTTGGCGATACACTGCACGTCTCCTATTTCGGACATGTGGAGGTGAGTGGTGCGCGCTTGGCCACGAGCGTCGCCGCGATGCTGGAAGAGCAAGGCCTCGATGCCATGAAAGGCGGAGCAGCGGCTATGGGTGCGTGGCCAGGAGGAGCTATTCTTCTCCTGCTTCTGCTGTTCGCGGTGCTTGCTGCGTTCACGGTGAACCTGCCCTTCATGCTGGGTGAAGAACTCGGCTGGCGAGGCTTTTTGTACGAGGCTACATCGAATTGGTCACCGGCCAAGCGGATCGCGTTCACCGGACCGGTATGGGGTATTTGGCATGCACCATTGATCATGATGGGGCACAACTACCCCGGCTATCCGTTCATGGGCGTGTTCTTCATGAGCGTGTTCTGCACGCTGCTCGCGTTGCTATTCGACTGGAGCAGGACGCGCGCGTCGAGTGTTTGGGCACCGTGTGTATTGCACGGGATCATCAACGGTTCGGCGGGAGCGATCGCGTTGTTCGGGTGGGATGGCCATGTGCTGGTGGCATCGCCGGCAGGTGTGGCGGGGTTCGTGGCCTTGGTGATCCTCGGTGGAGTGTTGTTGCTGCTCGATGGTACTTACCGAAGAAGTTTCTTCCGCGTACCATCAGAAGCACCCTCTCCGGAACCGAACTTCGCCTCATGAGCCTGCGGAACTTGATCACCCTGTTATTCACATGGCCCCTGTTGGCCCAGGCGGTGGATTATGTGGTTCCGCCCTCCGATGTGGCTGGGTTCTTCGCCAAACTGCCGAAGGATGCCACGTATGTGTCGTTCTCCGCAGCAGCCGAATACTACTGCGAACAGGATATCGTGCTCCCTGCGCGCCAGTTGTTGGTGATCGATGGGAAGGGGTGCAAACTGGTGCTTGGTGCTGGGTCCAACGGATTCGTTGTTCCCGTGCTGGATCAGAAGGAAGCGATGAAGCGCACCGCGAACCGGTACATGATCCGGGATTTCGGGGCCATCGAAGGCGGTAAGCGGGGCGTGGTCTTACGCGCCACGTTGAACAGCATGGTCGAGAACTGTCGGTTCACCTCCCAGTCCGAAGTGGCCATCGATCTGCGGTTCTGCCTGATGGCGCGTGTACGCAACGTGCTGGTCACGAACCCCAAGAAGAAAGGGATCCAGGTGGGTTGTGGAGATTGGCCAGGGGCTTCCACCTCCAACAGCCAGAGCAACCATACCGTGTTGGATCAGTGCCGTGTCTATTGTGCGGAAACCACCACGGAGGCCTTCACAGTGCTCAACAGTGGTGGCGTGCACATGGTGGACTGCATCAGTGAGGGGCAGCCGGCGGACTATGATCTATTCCTCTCGGCCCGCACCGATGGTGACGAGAACCGGGCGGCGAACAACCCCGTGGTGAAGTCCTTCACCCTACAGAATTTCCATGTGGAACATCGGTTGCGCAAGGCGAGCATCCATGTGAACATGCCTCCGAAAGCGTCGGTGGAATTGACCAACATCTATTGGAACAGTCCCATCGGCGCGCCGGTGATCCACTATTTCTGCGGGCAATTGAACGTGAACAATATCGGTTGGTGGAACCCGGATTTCCGGATCACCACCCGGAATGATGTTCCGCACATCAACTTCGAGTCGTGCCATAAGTCGTTGGTGATCCCCGATACCACGGATGGTAGCAAGCGGAAAGCGGGTTGCTTGCAACTCGTTGGTCCGGACCCCGATGATCGCACCTTGAAGCTGGACTTCATCCGGACGACCAAACGGGCCATGTGAGCGGTCAGTGTACGTCGATGGTGGTGCCGTTGTACGCCACCCGTTGCCCTGCGCGGATCTTGCACGTCTTGCGCAGTTCCACTTCGCCATCCACCTTCACCAGGCCTTGGGCCACCAACATCTTGCCTTGGCCACCGGAAGAGCATAGCCCAACGAGCTTGAGCAATTGGTTCAGTTCCACGTGATCACCCTCGAGGTCGAATCGTGTGTTCGGCATTTTACTGGATCTGCTTGATGGATAGGTGTAGTACGGCTGGCCCGAGTCTGAATTCGGCGACCTCACCGATGCGTTTGCCGATGACCGCACGTGCGATGGGTGCCGTGAAGGCGATGCGCTGTTCCTTCACCGAGGCTTCGTCCACGCCTACGATGGTGAACCGGCGTTCGGTGCCTTGCTGCGGGCCATCGTCATGTAGGAAGGTGACCGTGCTCCCAAAGCGCACCTCGTCATTCGCCAGGGTGGGTTCCACCACACGAGCCGTCACGATGCGTTCGTTCAACAGGGCGAGCCTTCCGTCGATCTCGGCCTGTGCCCTCCGGCGTTCCATGTCCGATCCGTTGATCAGGGTGCGTTCCTTTTCCAGATCACTACGCTCTTGATGCAGCAGCTGCAGGCCTCGCGGGGTAACATAGTTCGTCACACCATCGGGCAAGGAAGCGCGTGGAGGCACGAAGGGCGCTTCTTCCTGATCATCTTCTTTGACGAAACCGCGGCTCATGGTGGGTCTATCTGCGTTGCGAAGATGCACTGTTCCGGCAAGCTGTGGTGACGTGGGGCGGACTTGCCGCGTTCTGTGGACCATAAGCCCCGTTCTAGCATCCGGCGCACCCTTGCTGAACGGGCGGATCTGTTGCGCAGCTAGGCGTTCGCATGATGGAAGGGCGATCGGCACGGGATCATCTTATCCGCTCGTGAACCTGTAAAACCCTACTACGATGAGAACGATCATGTTGACCTTGGGCTTAGCCCTCCTGACCAGTGCAACGGTTGCTGCACAGGACAAAGCCGCTCCTACCAAAGCGGCACAAGTGAGCAAACACACGTGCATCATGGCCGATGCCGGAGTTTGGACCGATCTGGGCTTGAACGAAGACCAGATGACGAAGGTGAAGGAGTTGCAGGCGAACTGCCTGAAGGAGCACGATACGGCTAAGGCCGCCGGCACCAAATACACCGAAGCTGGCAAGTACGAGTCTGAGTTGAAGACCGTGCTGACCCCGGAACAATACACCAAGTGGTCGCAATGGTGCGATGCCAACGAGGCCAAGAAGTCGAGTGGTGAAATGAAGAATTAGGTGCGTGTCTGATCTCCGAACGGCCACTCGCATAGGCAACGGCTCTGGGTTCTCCCGGGGCCGTTGTTGTTCCATACCACGCCCTGTACTGTTCAGTGCGGAATGCAGGTCAACTGTGATGCGTTGATAGAATGGGTCCGGTGGATGGGAGGAGCCGTGCCAAGTGACCCCGGAAAGGTGTGGGACCGCGCACCGCGATGGGTGGCCCACAGGAGGCAAAAGCTGCGGAGATCGTTCGGCCGGACCTTAGCCAAGCGCCACGTCCAGGATCATCATCACGATGAAGCCGCCGATGAAGCCGAGGGTGGCGATATCGGTGTATTTGTCCTGCTGTGTTTCGGGGATCACCTCTTCCACCACCACATAGATCATGGCGCCCGCCGCGAAAGCCAGTGCGTAGGGTAGGAAGGACTGCATGTGGATAACAGCCACTGCTCCGATGACACCGGCGATGGGTTCCACGATGGCGCTGAGCTGCCCATACCAGAAGCTGCGGAACTTGCTCAGGCCCTGGCGTCGCAACGGCATGCTTACGGCGAAACCCTCCGGGAAATTCTGTAGGCCGATACCGATGGCCAGGGCCACTGCGCCGCCGATGCTGGCTTCGGGCATGCCGGCTGCGACACCACCGAAGAGCACGCCCACCGCTAGACCTTCCGGGATGTTGTGCAGTGTGATGGCCAACACCAACAAGGTGGTCTTGTGCCATTTGGTGGTGGGTCCCTCGCTCTTGCTGGGGTCGAAGTTGATGTGCAAGTGTGGCAGCACCTTGTCCAACGCGAACAGGAACATGGCACCTGCCGCGAAGCCGATGGCGGGAGCGAGCCACGGGATATTGCCCATGCGTTCGCTCATTTCGATGCTCGGTGCCAGCAGGCTCCAGAAGCTGGCAGCCACCATCACCCCGCCGGTGAAGCCGAGCATACCATCGAGCCATTTGCGCGAGGCGTTGCCGAAGAAGAAGACCAAGCTGGCACCTGCGGCGGTAACGAACCACGTGAACGTCGTGGCCAGGAACGCAGCAAGGATGGGGTCTATCGAGCTGAAGAACTCCAGGATGCGTTCCATGCTCAGGCGGGTTCTACTTGCAGGTGGTGGCTCACTTCCTTGCTCACGCTGAAGGCGGCACCGTTCTTCGGTTTGATGTCCATGCTGCCGTCGAACGCATGCACCTCTTGTACGGTGAGCTGCGATCCGATGCGCAATCCTTTGGAGTCGAGCAGGCGCAGTAGACCATCGGTGGTCTCGCTCACCGCAGCGATGCGCAGGACCTGGCCAGCCTTGCACAAGCTCAAGCGCAGGGTCTTGCGTTCACGTATCCGCCCCTGCCGGTCCGGTATGGGATCGCCATGGGGGTCGAAGGCAGGCTTACCGAGGTGGTCATCCAGCCGATCCGTGAGCTTGTCGTTCGCAACGTGTTCGAGTTGTTCGGCAAGCTCGTGGACTTCGTC
This sequence comes from Flavobacteriales bacterium UBA7690, assembly GCA_002482775.1. Classification (GTDB taxonomy): domain Bacteria; phylum Bacteroidota; class Bacteroidia; order Flavobacteriales_F; family PHOS-HE28; genus PHOS-HE28. The sequence continues at coordinate 32,133 of DLGQ01000036.1, forward strand.
CCAGCCGAAACCAAGGTGTTGCACCAGGAAAGTCTCCCACAAACGGTGCCTCCGGACCAGTTGCAGGGCATGGCTGCGGCCCTTGGCGGTCAGCTTCACACCATAATACGGTTCATGTTTCAACAAGCCTTTCTCGGCCAGCTTCTTCAGCATGTCCGTTACACTGCTGGCCTTGGTGCGCAAGCGTTGCGCGATATCCTTCGTTAGCGCGCTATCCCCATCTTGTAACAGGGCGTACACGGCTTTCAGGTGATCCTCTTCGCTGCGGGTGAGCATGGAAAGTGAGGCAAAGGTAAGTGATGGATTAGACACGTCTAAAGATCATCCGTTCGCGCCGGGGTGCTGGTGTAGTTTCGCACCGCGATGTACAGCCTGCTCCGCCCGCTGCTTTTCCTGTGTTCTCCGGAACGGGCGCACGCCATCACCTTCGGGTTGTTGGAAGCCACGTACAGGATCCCCGGCGTGCTCGTATTGTTCGGTGCGAAGAAGCCCGACCGCGCGACGGAAGTGGAGGTGATGGGGCTCCGGTTCCCATCTCCCGTGGGCCTGGCCGCCGGCATGGATAAGGATGCGAAGCATGTGGAAGCCATGGCGGCCATCGGCTTCGGTTCCGTGGAGATCGGTACGCTCAAGCCGGTCCCTCAGCCGGGCAATGACCGTCCGCGACTTTTCCGGTTGAAAGCCGACCGTGCGCTGATCAATCGCATGGGCTTCAACAACGGTGGAGTACAGGCTGCGGTGGAACGGCTGCGCAAGCGGAAGCCGGGCATCATCGTAGGCGGCAACATCGGCAAGAACAAGGTCACACCCAACGAAGCGGCGATCAACGATTACATCAGCGCCTTCGAGGCCCTGCACGCCGTGGTGGATTATTTCGTGGTGAACGTGAGCAGCCCCAATACGCCGGGCCTGCGTGCCTTACAAGAGAAAGGTCCGTTGTTGGCGATCCTGAACGAACTGCGCCGCCGTGATGATGCGAAGGATCTCCATCGCCCGATCCTGCTGAAGATCGCACCGGACCTGACGAATGAACAGTTGGACGACATCGTTTCCGTGGTGAAGGAGAGCCGGATCGCGGGTGTCATCGCCACCAACACCACCATCTCGCGCGAAGGACTGAAGACACCGAAGTGCGCAGTGGAAGCGATAGGAGCGGGAGGCGTTAGCGGCGCTCCACTTCGACAGCGGAGTTCACAGGTGGTGCGCTACTTACGTCAGCGACTTCCGCGGCCGATCGTCATCATCGGAGTGGGCGGGATCGATAGCGCTAAGGCCGCCTTGGAGAAGTTGGAGGCTGGTGCTGACCTCGTTCAACTGTACACCGGCTTGGTCTACGAAGGCCCGGCGCTCATCACCCGCATCAACCAAGCGTACGCACGATGGAAAGCCCTGTGAAGCTGATCGAGTGCCCGCGCGACGCCATGCAAGGCATCGTGCCGTTCATTCCCACGGACATGAAAGTGGAATACCTGAACAGCCTGTTGCAAGTGGGCTTCGATACCATCGACATCGGCAGTTTCGTAAGCCCGAAGGCCATTCCGCAGTTGGCCGACACGGCCGAAGTGCTAAGCCGCATCGACCTTAGCGGCTCCCGATCGGAGCTGTTGGTGATCATCGCCAACGAACGCGGTGCGGAGCAAGCCGTTCAACAGGAGATCGTGACCTACCTGGGCTATCCGTTCAGCATCAGCGAGACCTTCCAACAGCGCAACACCAATACCAGCATCGAAGGTTCGTGGCACCGCATCGCGCGTATCGCTGAACTAGCTGCACAGGCCAACAAGGAACTGGTGGTCTACATCAGCATGGCTTTCGGCAACCCGTACGGCGATCCATGGAACACGGAGGTCGCACTGCACTGGACGGATCGTCTGGTGAACGAACTCGGGGTGCACATCATCGCGCTCAGCGACACGGTCGGCGTCGCACGCCCAGAGGACATCCGCGGAATGTTCGGTGCGTTGATCCCGGCGATGCCTCATGTGGAGATCGGGGCGCACCTGCACTGCACACCGGAGAATTGGACGTTGAAGACACAAGCCGCGTGGGAAGCAGGATGCCGCCGTTTCGATGGTGCCATCAAGGGCTACGGAGGCTGCCCCATGGCGGAAGATGAACTGGTGGGGAACCTGCAGATGGAACTCTTCGCACGGGAACTGGAGTCGCTCGGGATCAGTACCGGGCTGGATCTACCGCAGTTGGACCGTTCGGTGGAATTGGCGGGCCGGGTCTTTCCGCTTTGATCAAGCCTTCTGCAACTCGAACACCGTGATCTCCGGCGGCATGCCTACGCGACCAGGGAAACCGATGAAGCCGAACCCGCGGTTCACATAGAGCTGTTGGGTTCCTTCCGTGTACAAGCCCGCCCAGTGTTCGTACACCCACTGCGCGGGGCTGTATTCCGTGCCGTTCAACTTCACACCCAATTGCGCACCGTGGGTGTGGCCGCTTAGCGTGAGGTCTATCCCCGTGCCCAGCACTTGCTCGTCCCAATGCGTCGGGTCATGGCTCATCAAGATCCGGTAGGGCAAATACTCCGAGCCGTACATGGCTTTTGAAAGATCGCCGTACTGCTGGAAACGGCGGCCCCAGTTCTGCACACCCAACAGGCCGATCTTCGCTTCGCCGCGCGCAAGGGTGATGTGTTCATCCAGCAGGAGTTTGAAGCCCATATCGCGGTGGATACCCTTCAGCTTGTCCAGGTTCGCGCGCTTTCCTTCGGCATTGTCCCACTTCACGTAGTCGCTGTAATCGTGGTTCCCCAGGATGCTGTACTTGCCCATGCGCGCCTTCACGCCAGCGAGCACGGCGGTGAAGCGTTCAGCCTCATCAGCATAGTCGTTAACCATGTCGCCGGTGAACAGGACCAGATCCGGCATTTCGGCATTGATCAGGTCCACGCCGTTCTGCACGATGGAGGCGTCATCGCCAAAGCTCCCCAAGTGCATGTCGCTGATCTGTACGATGCGGAGCCCGTTGAACTCATCCGGTATGTTGGGGCTACGGATGGGAACCCGCGCGACATTGAATCTCCGACGACCTTTCGTGACACCATACAGCACGCCCACGAAAGGGACTGTTGCCACGATCAGCCCCAACTGGCTCAAGAAATTCGCCCGATCCAAGACTTCGCCTGTGCCGTCCTGTTGGCCGGGCAGCAGTTTGGACCATGTCCAACGTCCTAGGTGCAACAAGTCATCCAGGCCATGGAAGAACACGATCACCAGCTTGGGCAGGAAGAAAAGCAGGAACAGCGCCACCAGCGAGAACACATAACTGTGATCGCGCCGCACCTGCGCGGACTGCATGCTCACCATGGTCCATACCAGCACGGCCAGGATACCAATGGAAACGATCCAGTAGAGGATACGGATGATCCGCCGAAGGACCAGGGAGTGGTTGGCCAGCGCCGTGTTCACACCTTTATAGGCGTACAGATCGATCAACACCAACAGGAACAGGAAGATGATGAAATTGCGGACCGCGGCTGGGGACATGGAACGAAGCTACGTGGCGCGCAAGTGCGATCTTGCGCCGTTGGGAATTTTAACTGGACCCGTGAGGTGATGATCAGAACGATCCTGTACTGCCTTTGTTCGTTGGCGGCTGGTTACAGCCAAGGACAGACCTGGCGCAACGTCTTTGGTGCCTATGGGCAGGATGAGGCGCGCGCCGTGCGCTGGGTGGGAGAGGAGCTGATCATGGTGGCGGGTTCCACTGGCAGCGGTGGTGCGGGCGGATCCGATATCTACCTGCTCGCCCTTGATGGTGCCGGTTCACGGTTGTGGAGCGTTGCGATCGGTACTACGGCGATCGAGCAAGCCTCGGACCTGCTCGTAGCGAGCGATGGAACGCTGGTGATCGCCGGCAGTTCCAATGCGGGAGGAGACTACGACGGCCTGCTGGTGAAGACCGATCCGCTCGGGCAAGTGATCTGGCAGTATACCTATGGTGGTGATGATTGGGACTTCTTCCGCGAGCTGATCGAGCTGCCGAACGGTGATGTGATGGCCGTGGGCCAGTCCTTTGTGGAGGGCGTAGGAAGCGAGGTCTGGTTGGTGCGGGTGGATGCCGATGGCATGGTGCTCTCGGAGCATTTCTACGGTGGACTTGGCGAACAGGACGGGCACAGCCTGTGCACGACCGTTGATGGATTCGCCGTTGCCGGTTCTTCAGGTACCGATGATGCGTCCGATGTGCTTCTGATCCGGCTGGACCCCGACATGAATGTGGTGTGGTCCCATACCTACGGTGGAGATTCGTTACAAGTGGCATACGATGTACTCAACACCACGGACGGCGGGTTCTCCGTGGTCGGTCTTACCCATCGGTATTCCGTTTTCGAGGAAGGATATCACCTGAAGACGGACGGTGATGGTGTACAGCAGTGGGAGAGGAACTGGGGGCAGATCAATGATCAAGGTGCTTACGAACATCTCCAATTGCCCACGGGTGAATTCATGACCATCGGCTATACCAAGACCTCCGGTGGTGGCGAGCGGGACATGTTCTTGTTGAAGAGCACCGAGGGTGGCGATTTCATGTTCGGAAGGACGTTCGGTGGGGGGGAGGATGATGTGGCGTTCGGTCTGGACAGGACCGATACCGGCTTCCTCTGCGCCGGATGGACCCTGAGCTATGGTGCCGGCGGACGTGACGTTCTCGTGGTACGCACGGACGATTCGGGTGCTACGGAGACCCAGAACATCGGTACTGCGTTCGATCCGGTTGATGTGGAGGAACGGGCGATCCATAGGCACAGGATCCATCCGAACCCTTGCCGAGGCGAGTTCACCATCACGGGTGCGGCGGGTGGCACAGTGCGGATCGTGGATGCGAACGGGAGAGCGGTCTTGTCGCCCGCACGTTATACACCGGGCGCGTTGGTGCAAGTTGATCTTGTACCGGGTCTGTACCTCGTTGAGGTCGGTACAGGTGCTGCCGTGTGGCGCTCCCAACTGGTGATCGTGGGCGAATGAACGACGATCGACAAGCACCAGCGGTGCGCGCGTTCCTGGTCCTGGGGCATCTCCTCTTCCTGGGCCTGTTCATCCTCGCATACATCCACGCCTTGCCGCGCACGGTGCACGTGGATTCAGCCTTCCAGATCTTCAAGTGGATCCACATCCCCGGTGTTGGTGTGGAGGCTCATCGCTTCTCTGCGGTGATCCCCCAACTGCTGGTGAAGCTGGTGATGTTCACCGGCGCACCACTTCAGACCCTGCTCCTCGTGGCTTCGCTGGCGCATGTGCTAGTACCCTATGCGTTGTTCGTGATCATCGCCCATGTGCTCCGTATCCCGTGGATCGCCATGGCGTTGGTATTGGCGCAAGTGTTGTGTACCCGCCTGACCTTCTACGGCATCGTACTGGAGGCGAACTATTTGCTTAGTTATCCTTTCCTGCTCGCTGCGCTATTGGAAGGGCCGTTGCGCAGTTCGGCGCATCCATCGGTCCTGGCCGCCTTGGTGATAGCGACGCTGCTTGTCCTGGTGGTGCACCCGGTGGGCTGCATCATAGCGTTGTTCGTGCTGTTGTTCCATCTCGTGCGCAGCGGTGCGGGGAAATGGGTGGTGCGCAGCCTGCTCATCCTTTGCTTGCTCTGGCCCTTCCTCGGCCGGTTGTTGTTCCCACCCACCCCCTACGAAGCGGGCCTCTATACGTCCACCGGAGAAGGGATCGGTGTGGCGCTCGGGTTCTTCGGTCTACCGGGTTGGCGTTTCCTGGTGGAGCACACGTGGATCCACACCACCCACTACGTGTCGTTCTGGTGTGCATTGCTCACCCTCATCATCCTGCAGGTTCGTCGTCGGGCTTTCCTGGAACTTGGTCTTGTCCTCGCTTCGGTCAGCGTCTACATCGTGCTCAATATCATCACCTACCATCAGGGTGAGACAGCGATGATGATGGAGAAGAATTTCGTGCCGCTCGCTACGTTGGTGGCGCTTCCACTTCTAGCAGAGCTGTGGCGCCAAAGTGGTCGAGCGCGGTGGTTCGCTGTGGCCTCCTTCTCGTTGGTGCTCTTCGTACAGTTCAGGAGCATATCGTTCGCCTCCAAACCGGCGCGCGAACGGATGGCCCGGATACAGGCGGTGGTGGATGATTGCCGCGAAGAAGGTGTGCAGAAAGCATGCTCCCGTTCCGCTACGTTGGATGCTCAAGGGTTGCATATCCATTGGGCACTTGCTTTCGAGACGTTGTTGCTCAGCTCCGTGGATGGCCCGGAACGAAGCGTGAGTGTTGTTGCAGGCGATCATTGCCCACCGAAAACCTTTGATGCGGACTTTTCCGGACTGATACCCACACGCACCATTTGTGGCAACGGTTCAACCTACTTCCGTCTACCATTCGGGCCGTACGCCGTACTTTCAGCCCACGAGTAAAGCACGTAGAGGATGGAAGAACAACTCATCAATGTGATCCGGTGGACCCACATCGCCTCAGGCTTCACGGCATTGGTCGTTGCCCCCGTGGCCATGATCGTCCGCAAGGGAGGCGATGCACATCGGCTTTGGGGAAAGGTGTTCTTCTATGCCATGGCCGTGGTGGCCATCACGGCGATCGTGATCGGTATCGTGCGGCCGAACATCTTCCTAGCGATGGTGGCGCTCTTCAGTTTCCACCTTGTCGCATCGGGCTATCGTTCGCTGTACCATAAGAAACTGCACGAAGGGCAGAAGCCGGCCACGATGGACATTGTCCTGCAAGCCACCGCAGGGCTGATCAATGGTGGTCTTTTCATCTGGGGATTCACCAGTTTGGTCTTGGGCCATAGGAGCAATTCCGCCATCATCTTCCTGGTGTTCGGCCTCATCGGCAGCCTGATGGTGTGGCGCAACATCCAGCGGTTCTACAAACACAGCCACGACAAGCACGAATGGTTGTTCGCCCATATGAGCGGTTTCCTGGGTGGGTACATCGCCACGGTATCAGCTTTCAGTGCGGTCAACATGGAATTCATCAAACCCGTATGGTTGCAGTGGTTGTGGCCCACCATCATCGGCACCCCGCTGATCATTCTATGGGTGAACAGCTACAAGAAGAAGCTCACACGCGGGAAACGAACGCGTGATGTGGTGGAGACCCGGATCCATTGAGCCAGGCGGCCAGTACGGTACATTTGGCGCCTGCTGTCCATGACCTTGGCGAACGAGCGTGACGTATCCCGTGTGCTGGTGCTCTATACCGAGCTGGCCCCGTACGTGCTCACGTGCTTGAAAGCCTTGGTGCAGCGTGGTGCGGAAGTGCATGTGGTGCGCTGGCCGGTGAATCGGGAAGCACCCTTCGCATTGGACACCACTGGGCTGCGGCTGTACGAACGCAGCGCCATGGACGATGCAGCCCTTCAGCAGTTTGCCGTGGAACTCCGGCCGGACCTTGTGCTGTGCAGCGGGTGGATCGACAAGGGTTATTTGAAGGTTTGTCGCCAGTTGCGGGAGCGGGGATCGGTCACCGTGCTCTGCAGTGATACCGCTTGGCAGGGCAAGCCAAGGCAATGGGTGGCGGCTATCGGTGGACGGTTCGTGCTAGGCCGGATCTTCCAGCGGGCATGGGTCACCGGCGAGCGGCAGGCACTGTATGCCCGCAAACTCGGCTTCCGCGAGGATCGTGTACACAAGGGTTTCTACGCTGCGGATACCGAGCACTTCCTGCCACTGGGAAAGTCGCTCCTAACTGCACGGAAGGAACGGTGGCCCCACCATTTCTTGTGCGTGGCGCGGTACATCGGGGTGAAGAACCACCAATTGCTTTGCGACGCGTTCGCCGAGTTGATCGAAGTTGATGAAGCCGGGGATTGGGAACTTTCCTTCACTGGCACCGGTGAATTGTTCGAGGAGGTTTCCAGATCCAGAACGGGAAGCCATCCACGGATCCACCACATGGGTTTCGTTCAACCCGAAGCGATGGCCGATGTGATCGCACGAAGTGGCGTATTCGTGTTGCCTAGCGCGTACGAGCCTTGGGGCGTGGTGGTGCAGGAGCATGCCTGTGCGGGATTGCCGCTCGCCCTCAGCACCGAAGTGCGGGCAGCTGAACGCTTCCTACAAGTAGGGAAGAACGGCTTTCAGTTCCCTGCGAATGACAAAGAAGCATTGAAAGAAGTCCTGCGTAAGTTCATCCGCATGACCGATTCGCAACTCGCCGACCAAGGCGCACAGAGCATGGCGCTTGGCGCGAAATGGAGCGCGAAGGACTGGGCCGATGTCGCATTCAGTATGATACCACGCCATGCCGAAGCGTGATGTGCTCGTCTTCGTGGACTGGTACAAGCCCGGCTATCGCGGCGGCGGTCCGGTACGTAGCATGATCAACATGGTGGACCACTTGGCAGGCCGTGTACAGTTCCACATCGTTACGTCGGATACCGATTATGCAACGGACCAACCCTATCCAGGTATCGAGCCCGACCAATGGTTCGAATTACCAAGCGGTGAACGTGTATGGTACGCCTCACGGTCAGGACGCGATCAGCGCACATGGCGGCAACTCCTCGGCGAACGGAACTGGGATGCCATCTACATCAACGGGATGTTCTCGGTGTGGTATTCCATCATACCGTTGTGGCTCACGCGCGGATCGCAGCAGCGACGCATCGCCGTGGCGCGGGGAATGTTGCTGCCCGGCCCCATGGGTCAGGGTGCGCTGAAGAAGCGCGTTTTCCTAGGCCTTGGGAAGTTGCTCGGGCTGTACAAAGGCGTGGAGTTCCAAGCTACCAGCGGCGATGAGGTGGTCAGCATCCGCGAGCGCATCGGCAGCGATGTCCGTATCCACGAAGTGACGAACCTGCCGCGCAAGCTCGTTTCTGATGGTCGCCCGCAGCGCACGAAACGTGCCGGCAGTGCCCGGTTGGTCAACGTGGTGCGCATCGCCACGGAGAAGAACATCCACCTCATCATCGAAAGTTTGCAAGGTGTGACCGGTGAAGTCATCTTCGACCTGTACGGACCGGTGTACCACCAAGCGTATTGGGAACAATGCAAAGCTGCAATCGCGAAATTGCCATCGAACATCACCTTCAACTACCACGGCCCTGTAGCCTCTGAACAAGTTCCACAGATACTTGCTGGTGATCATCATGCGCTCTTCATGCCGAACGAGGGCGATAACTTCGGCCACACCATGGTAGAAGCGATGTGCGCCGGACTTCCCTTGCTGATCAGTGACCAGTCGCCGTGGCGCGACCTGCAAGCACGGAGCGCAGGTTGGGATATCCCGTTGGAAGGTCCTGCGCGCTTCACCGCGGCCGTGCAGGAATTGGTGGCCATGGATCAGGCCGCGTTCGACCGGATCAGTGCTGGTGCGTACGCCATCGGCATGGCACAAGTGAACGATCCAGGAACCGTCGATCGCACCTTCAACATGCTGGCCCGATGACCGATCCCAGACCACGCGTGGACCTCAGCCGCTTCGACAATTCGAAGACCTTCCATCCGGGAGCCGGTGTGGTGAAACGCACGCTGTGGTTCTTCGTCAATGCCATCATCTTCCAGAACCCGGCTTTCCCGTTCCGCTCACCGAAACCAGCGCTGTTGCGTTTGTTCGGCGCGCGCGTAGGGAAGGGAGTGGTCATCCATCCATCGGTCAACATCAAATTCCCGTGGAAGCTCACCATCGGGGATCACAGCTGGATCGGGCAACACGCTTGGCTGGATAACCTGGACCAGCTCACCATCGGCAACAACGTCGTGATCAGTCAAGGTGCCATGATCATCCAAGGCAGCCACGACTACAAGAAGATCGACTATCCCACCTACACGGGGCCAGTGGTGTTGGAAGACGGCAGCTGGGTGGGAGCCGGCGCAATGGTCACACTCGGTGTTACGCTGCGTAGCCACGCGGTGTTGGCGGCGGGCAGTGTGGCCACGAAGGATCTGGAGGCGTATACCATTTATCAAGGTGTTCCGGCAGTTGCTGTCCGCGAACGCATCATCGCTTCCGCGTGAAATTCAGCCTGATCACCGTTTGCCGCAACGCCGCGTCGGTCATCGGCGAGACGTTGGAAAGCGTGGTGGGTCAAACCCATCCTGACATCGAGGTGATCGTGATCGATGGGGCGAGCACCGATGGTACCCGAGCCATCGTTGAGCGCTACAAGGACCGGATCGCTCATTTCGTGAGCGAGCCGGACAAGGGGATCTACGACGCCATGAACAAGGGGCTGCGCGCCGCCACCGGGGATGTCATCGGTTTCGTGAACGCTGGCGATCTGCTCATGACGCCGCATGTGATCGCCCAGCTCGCTGATGCGTTCCAGCGCAGCGGGGCCGATGCGGTCTACGGCGACATCATCATGGTGGATGCGTTGGACCTGAACAAGGTGAAACGCACATGGCGCAGCGGAGCCTACGATCGGCTCAACTTCCGCAAGGGATGGATGCCGCCGCATATCGCCACGTTCATCAAGCGTTCCGTGTATGATCGGTTCGGGCATTTCCGCGCTGACCTGCGCATCGCTGCGGACTACGAGATCCTGCACCGCTTCCTGTATAAAGAAAGGATCTCAGCGATCCACCTGCCGGAGATCCTCGTGCGTTTCCGTTTGGGCGGCATGAGCAATGGAAGCGTGCGGCATGTGTTGGAGGCCAACCGGGAAGTACGTAGGTCGTGGCGGTTGAATGGGCAACCCGCACCTCCACTGTTGGTCACACGGAAGTTGTGGAGCAAGGTGCTTCAGTTCTTCCACTGATCGGCCCTTAGCCAACGCGAGCTTGGGTTCAACGGCATGCATGCCCGTACGCAAGTGCCAATGCATCTCTGAACAGACTTCGCGACAAGTATTCAAGATCCCCTATCGTAGCACCTTTTTCGCCCCATTTGCTCGGATGTGGTCGGAACGCTTTCGGATCACGGCCAAGTAGATCAGCCTGCAGTTCCTGGTCCAGCATCAGCACCGCATAGCCCTCTTCCAACCACAGCGTCATGAAGGTCCGGCCAGGCTTTCCTCCAGCTTTCTTCGCGGCGATACGATACGCTGGTTTTCCGAAGTGATCGTACTCTTCGCCATTCGGCAACGCCAAGGCAACATCACGCGCTTCACCGGTGTCCATGCGACGAAGCTATCACCACCTCAGCTTCGGATGATACGCTGTGCCTTCACGGGCCGGCCATCCATTTGCAAGAGGCAGAGGTAGGTGCCTACGGCGGTGAAGTTCCCGTTCGCATCGCGCCCATCCCATTGTGTGGTGTAGCGCCCTTGGCTGAGCTGCTCGTCCTGCAAGGTGATCAGCATACGACCGTTCATGTCCGCGATGTGTATCGCCACGCGCGCGGTATGGAACACGTTGAAGTGTATGCTGCACCGGTCCACCATCGGGTTGGGATGCACGGGCAACAGGTCGCCATCCGTTCCGAAGCGGTTCGGTTTGATACCGACCTGTCCGTCCAAGATGATGTCGAAGGCCCCTTCCAACTGGTCTTCACCGATATCGTTCAGCGGGATGATCCGTGCCGCCGCGTCAGGTGTTGATGCCCACGGATCGGCCGCGATGAAAGGATCCCCATCGAAGTAAAGCTGGGTGATCAATTCTGGGAACCCCGGTTTGTTCACGCGGAAGTGGATGTGCTTCGGCCTGTATTGGGCGCCGTTGAGGTACGCGCCTGGCACGATGCTCTCGAAGGCGTAGGCGCCGTTCTCATCGCTGAAGAACGTCGCTCTCAGGTTGAATGCAGCAGAGGTATCGTACACGGCTGCATCGTTGGCTTGCCACACTTCTATCCGCGCTTCCGGGATGGGTGTCTGGCAATCGTTGCTCAGCACGGTTCCACTGATGAAGAGGCGTGTGCCCGGTTCGTTCGCGGCAGCCACCAACGTGGTCATAGGCGAACCGGCCAGGTAGTAGGGGCCTAGGATGTCATCCGTGGTAGGTTCGCAACCGCCGCCCAGCGGTACTGCTGAAGTGCGTGTGGGCCACACCAGCGAGGCCAAGGTGAGCAAAGAACCGGACTTCAAGAAGCGACGGCGACCGAGGTGGTCTGGAGGTAGGGGGAAGGTGTTCTTCATGGTTTCAAAGGATGAGGAAGCGCTGCGTGCGCCAGGAGGATGAAGTACTGTGGAGGAAGTAGGCTCCGCTCGCAAATCCGTGCAGATCCAACTCACTGGACAAGCTGTTCACCGAACGACTAAGGACCGTGCGGCCCATGCCATCGTGGATCTGGAATGCGCCGATTGGGCTTAGCTCCGTGTTGATCACCAGCATTCGACCGGTCAGGCTGATCCACATTTCGCTTTTGCGCTCTTCGGCAATTGCCTGGCCTATTTCCACACAGGCGGGGTAGAAGTCGAAGTCGATCGTTGATCCACCACCGGCATCGAATTCACCGATCGGGCCGTTCACCGTGAAGTATTGGCCACCCAAGGTGACGCCGAACGCATAACCAGTGCCCACCGCTTCGTCCTGCGAAACCTGCAACGTGTACGCTCCAGGTGCCGCGCAAACCCTGTCGAAGTCCTGTTGTTGGTCCAACGAGTCCAGATCGAATTCACCGGAAGCGAGTGTGTTGCCGTCCGCAGCATCCAAGTGCCAATCCAATGTGGTGGTCACCGGGGCTCCTCCACCTGTCCGGTAGGCGAACACATGGACCGTATCGCACACATCGATCGCGCACAGGTCGACATCCTGCAGGTCCACCAAGCACTGTTCTGGACCATCGATCGTGACATGGTTGAACTCCAAGGTGCCGGTGAATGGACTGGCGGGAGGAGCTTGACCAGCATGCAGTTCCAGTACATGGCTTTGTGGCGCGGGTGTCATTCCGAAGAACGACCAACGGCCAAGGGCTACGGTATCACCTTGGGCATCGAATAGGTTGAAGACGGGAGAACTGAACAAGCCGTCCGTTGATCGGGCCATCACCTGCATGGTGGTGTCGGAGAACGGCGCATACCTCAGCGAGATGATCTCCAGACCATCGCAGTCAGCTTGACCGGAGACTGGTGATGTTGAAGTGGAGAAGCAGACGAGCGCGGCAACTGCACCGAGTTGCACTGAGCGGAACGTGGATCGAGCTTGCATACCACAAAGCTCGTTGCACCTTGACAGGGCATCAATGGACGCACCCGTTCATCGACTGTACTTTTCGCGGATGGCAGCCCGGTACTCCAGCGGGGTATGCCCGGTCGCCTTCTTGAACATCCGGTTGAAGTACGCTGGATCATCCATGGACAGTGCGTGGCTGATCTCCTTCACGCTCAGGTCCGCGTGCAGCAACAGGCGCTTCGCCTCCAGCAGAAGCCTTTCTTGGATCACCTCGCTTGCGCTGCACCCAAGGCGTTTCTTCACCAGTTCGTTCAAATGCCCTGGGCTCACCGCCAGTTCAGCCGCATAGCGTGTAACGGACCGTTCGGTGATGAAGCCGCGTTCCACCAGTTCCGAGAACCGCTTTACCGGATCGTTCTTTTCGGAACGTGATGAAGTGACGCCACGCGCAGCGCGCGCCCAATGGGCACATTTGATCAGCAGGATACCGAGGTAGCCTTCTACGATCTCGGGTACACCACCATCGTCCCTGGCGAGTTCCACCTCCATGGAACGGATCAGCGCATCGGCTTCGGCGAGTTGGGCTTCTTGGATCCGGAACGTTGCAGGGCTTTCGGAACTGGCGAACAGTTCGGTGCGGGCGGAATGTCCATTTCCCAATTGTGCGTCCGGTGCGAACATCACCACCAAGCCTTCCATATCCGCCGATCGGTCAAGGCCATGGACCTGACCCGGTGCTACCAAGTGAACGCTGGGAGCGAATACTTCATGTTGTGCCAGGTCTATCATGTGCTGTCCTGTGCCACGGGCGAAGAAGAACAGCTCGTGGAAGTCGTGGCGATGGACAGGATTGCGCACGGCTTTTCCGCTCGGGAGGATATGCTCCACACGGGTAGGTATGCGCGCGCGCGCCGGAAGGTGATGGACCGGGATGATCGGCTCGGACATGGGCTAAGGGGTCACTTCACGACAGCCAATGGAAGACTGCAAAGGAGGAGCGTTATTCATGGTTCCAAGCCTAAGGGCATCCCTATGATGACGTGAGGTTCGCTCAGAACGATGCCCCGTCCCTGGAAAAGCAGTATGCGAACGAACAAGGACCACCTATTGGGGCTGTGCGCAAAGGCGGAGGCACGTTGTGTCGAACGTCCGATCAACGGTGCGCCAGGCGGGCACCTAGCCAAGCCATCGGGAGATAGCCCACCACCAGGTCCAGTACATTGAACCACATCGGAGCGTTGGGGATCATGCTGACCGCCATGATACCACCCAACAGGAAGAATGCCCCCACGACCATCGCTTGTGGGAGGCCACTTCCTACGGCCAACTTCGCAGCCACGAAAGCGCCTGCCAAGGTCCCTAGGGCGTGCGCGAAGAACGGCGCGAGCAATTGTAGCACACTGTATTCGCCGATATGCGCATTGATGCTGGCGATGTCGTTCACATCCACACCGGGTGGTGGTGGGAACAGAGCGCCGCTAAGCATGATCAGGGCCATGTTAACGATGCTGCCGATGACGAGCCCGGCGATAACAGCGAGGATGTTGCGTAGGATGGGGTGCATGGTCGAGGGGTTCAGCAGCAAGATAGCATTTGCAGGTCGTGCAAGAAGTTCCGCATTCGTGCCGATCATTTTGGTGGCTGCTTTCCCTTCCTTAGCAGGATCCGAGCAAGGATCCTAGCTTCGCGGCCAGATCCCTTGCCATGAGCGACAACCCTGCCTGCCCCGAATGCCGTTCTGCCATCACCTATCCCACGGGAAGTTCGCAGATGTGCGCCGAATGCGGCCACGAATGGAATCCACAAGAAGTCGCTGAGGAAGCGGGTGGTGTGGTGAAGGATGCCAATGGCAATGTGCTGAAGGATGGCGACGATGTGGTGATGGTTAAGGATCTGGCCGTGAAGGGGGCTCCCAAAGCGTTGAAGGCAGGCACCAAGGTCAGGGGTATCAAACTTGTTGAAGGGGACCACAATATCGATTGCCGCATCGAAGGTTTCGGTGCCATGGCGCTGAAGTCCATCTATGTGAAGAAGGCTTGAGGTTGCGTTCTTGCGCAATTACCGATCGAATTCCGGGGCAGTACCCAACCTTTCGCGTTGAACCTGCGTGTTGCCCGTGTGTACTTATCACCCACACGAACCATGAGACGCTCATTTTCCCTCGTCTGTCTGTTCTCCGTTGTTGGCTTTTCCGTTCACGCGCAATGGGAGGCAGCAGGCCTGTTGTCCACTACGAGCCACTTTAGCGCCTGCGCATTCCACCAAGTGGACACGGGGCTTTTCGTCTATGGTTCCAACAACCCGGGTCCTTCTCCATCAGCCACCGAGGGCGGGATCATCCAAACGTGGGATGGGGCCGCAAGTGGCGGTGGGTACATCTGGTACCGCCCGTCCATGGCGATGGAGGATATCGATGTGAAGATGGCAGGGGGCAAGCCGTGGTACATCGCCGCAGGTCATGAACTGTACAACAGGAGCATCATCGTCCGCAAGACCCTGGGCAGCCCGAACCCATTTCAGTTCGACAGTGTGCGTACCGGTGTCGGGCAGTACTACCGAGCCGTACGGATGCGTGCCGACCTGGTCGCTTTTGCTGCCGGGGGCAACAGCGCTGGCGATGGTATCATCGATATGAGCGTGGATACCGGATCCACTTGGGCGAACATCGCGGTGCTGCCCGGCCAACCGGTTTCACGCCTGCACTTCGTGAACGACCAACTCGCTTTCGCTGCTACGGGTGGTTATAGCCGGTTGGCCAACAATGGCGTTTCCTTGCCCGATAGCGGTGCCATTTACCGCACCACCAATGGGGGCTTGGATTGGGAGCAGGTACACGCGAGCAACATCACCGGGTTCTCTGATGTGGATTTCCTCAACGAGGATATCGGTGTAGCCACCCGCAGCGATGGTGCCATGTTACGCACCACTGATGGCGGGGACACGTGGACACCAGCTTCGGTGACCATCAGCGGAAGTTACATCCTCACCAGCGTGGAGTTCCGTGAAGATGGGATGGGTTTCGCAAGTGCCTATCGTGCGGACGGATCCGAAGGCCTTATCGTCAGCAGCAGCGACCAAGGGGCCAACTGGGGCTTCAATTATTCCACAGCAGGCATGAACGGCGCGCGACGCATCTACGACATCTACTTCTACGATGATGAGCACGGATACGCTTCCGCGCACTGGAAACCACTGGTGACCGATGGTCTTGTGACAGGCGTTCAAGGAACGGATGACCTTGTGTTCGACTTGTTCCCCAGTCCCGCGGCGGACGTCGTCACCTTGCGTTGCCAAGGGGCGAAGCATGCACGGGTCGAACTCCTCGATACGAGTGGAAGGATCGTCGCCGCGTTGCAGATGAACGGCCCAGAGGTCCAAATTCCCATCCATCATCTGCAAGCGGGAGCTTATGTGGTCCGTATCCAAGAAGGAGGTATCACCCGCACCGGCCGTTTTTTGCGGATGTGAGCCATAGCTTGGCATAATGGATACAAGCGCGTTCGGTCCTATATTATCCTGCCTTTTCGCGGAACTTACCACCGGTGCCACGGGTGGTGCCAACTTCGTTCTCAACGGGGGCGATATCGGTATGTTGGCTTCGCTCGATATGCTGAGCGCCGAGGAAGCTTCAAGATCCGTACACGGTGGTGCCACCATCGCTGCACACACTGCGCATGTCAGCTATGGGCTTTCGCTGATGAACCGCTGGGCCGCCGAGGGCGGCAACCCCTTTGCGAACGCGCGTTGGCAGGATGCATGGGCGATCACGACCGTTGACGAAGAACGTTGGAAAGGGATCCGCGCAGCATTACGCCAGGAGGTGATCCGTTGGAAAGAGACGCTCAGCACACCTCGGGAAGTGATGGAGATCGAGATAAGCGGTATGGTGGGGAGTGTGGCACATACCGCGTACCACCTTGGCGCGATACGGCAGATCGTGGCAGGGGCGAGGGGACCGAAGGATCCGATGTCGGGTTAGATGCGCGGATCAGGGCCCGATCCAGGCCACGCCGTCATCTTCGATGCGTACCAGGCGATCTTTGTAGAGCGCACCAAGGGCCTTTTTGAAAGCCTTTTTGCTGATGCCGAACTCGTCGTAGATGTCTTCCGCCGAGCTCTTGTCGCCCAAGGGCAGGAATCCGTTGTACGCCTGAATGCGTTTGGCAACCAGTGCCGTGTTGGCATCGATGTACTGTCGGTAGCCGATGGGCTGTAGGGTGATGTCCAACTTGAAGTCTTCGCGCACGGTCTTCACATAACCGGTCAGGCGATCACCCACCGAGACCGGTTTGAACACATCGTTCGCATGCACCAAGCCATGGTGGATATCGTTCACCACCACGGAAAAGCCCAGATCACTGCGGCCATATACGAGCAGTTCCACGGTGTCACCGGCCTTCACGGTAAGGGCGTAATTGTCCAGGTAGTTCTCTATGCGGGTGCTGCCAAGCACTCGTCCGGTCTCTTCATCCAGGAACACGCGTACCACCTGCGAGCGCCCTTCTTCCAATGGTTTCTTCTGCTCTTCGTGGGGCACCAACAAGGGCGGCTCCACGCCCCAGTCCATGTGGGCACCCGCACCGCGTATGGCCAGCACCCGCATGGTGGCGCACCGGCCAACTTCAGCCTTCGGCATCTTGGTGGTCGCCAACAGCATCCCATCACGATCCGGGTACACGAAAACACGCAAGACCTCCGCTCTTCCCGTGGGGTCAGCGGAAGTGGGCAGTTGTATTTCCAATTGATCGTCATCGCCCAGGATCAACCGGTCTTGGTTCCGGCGAAGTATCCTGAGCTCTTGGATGCGTCCTATACTTATCACGGCGCCAAGGTACGGGAGGCTGAACCACCAACGAAGTAGCGTGTACCGGGGGGCATGCGTTGGTCAACACTGCTCTTTCTACTGGGTTTCGGTTCGTATGCGAGCGCCCAGTGCTGCTGCTCGGATATCCGACTCTCGATCACCGTCAGTGACGGCAAGGAGAGCGACTACGTCATGGTCCGCGACGCCTATGAGGTCCGTTCGAGGGATATGGACAGCACGGACCAGGTCCTCTCTATTGATCTGGATGCAGGTTGCGGCGTGGCCGAGCGGGAAGTCACCATCACACGGAACTCAACCAAACAGGTGATGGAATTGCACGTGCTTTTCATCGGCTTTGATGGGGTGCATCCTGGCCTTCGTGTTCCATTCCAGCCAGGTAAATACGAGGTTGACTTCACCCGGTTGCGGGAGTCCGCCGGTGCTTCACGTCGCGAGGATCTCGCGCCGAGCGATACCGCTACCAGCCGGATCGTGCAATGTGGTACGTGTACAGTTCGCTTGGAACGTGACAGTAAAGGCGTGACCATGGAGCCGCTTGACCTGCGTGAGGGAGGCTGTGGGCCGGGGCGCGTGGAGGTGGGCGGAATTGGACAAGCCTATTGCCCCGATGGACAAGGCGCTTTCCAAGCGAGCGTGCAAGAGTTGATCGACCGCAAAGTGGGACTACGCGCAAAGGGATCGGTGATGTACACCGGCATTGCCAGTATCAATGATCGCGGCAATTTCTATGGCCGCATTGCTCACGAGCAGACCGATCGCGTGTACAACATCGAAATAGGTTTGATGAAAGGGCCGTTGTGGACACCTGCATGGGTGGTCGATGCCGACGCGCCGGGTGGTAAGCGCATGGTCAGTTCGATGGTGCGCTTCAAGCTGGTCTCAGGAGCGGGGAGGGATGATTGAAGTTGGCCAGCGGAGCAATCCACCGGACAGTCAAGTGAAAATTGACCAGAGCGGATCCGATCGATCGTGATCGCGTCAACTCCGGAAGCCGCTCACATCCACCGTTGTGATCAGCAACACGAGAAAGACTGCAACGATCAGCCCCACGGCCACGGCTTGAACGGTGCGAAGCGTCCGCCAACCACCGCTCCAATCCAAGCGACGTGTAGCCAGCACGAACAGAGGATAACCAAGTTGGATGATCAACGCTCCCCAGTAAACAAAGAGGGCGTCCGTCGTCTTGCTGAACGGATCGCTCGGGTGCCACATCCCGTAGATGCTCAGGCCAAGCCATAGCAAAAAGGCTAGGAAGAAGATCGATTGTAAGGTTCGTGCCAATATTCCAGGTGGGTGTTGCATGGCGCCACAAGTGGTTATTGCGCAGACGCAACCTGCGGATCACACGGCTTGACCGAAGGTCAGGAGGTTATGGTCGGGGTCCAGCAGTGCGAATTCCCGCTGGCCCCAAGGCTTGGTCTGCAGCCCGCCGTTGGGATGGATGGCCACACCACGGGAAACGAGGGAACGGTGCAGCGTATCGACATTGTCCGTGCGGATATACACTTGGCCGTCGTTGTCTTTTGGATCGAGTTCTGAGGACAGGAAGAAGTGCAGTTGGAGGCCGTCGCGCTCAAGGATCAAGTAGTGACCATACTCGCCCACCACGGTGAAGTCGAGCTGCGCCGTGTAATACGTGCGGGTCGCAGCCATGTCGCGCATGGGCAGCTTGGGGATGATGGCCGTGAGCATGAAGTATTCTGTCTAATCGTCCAAACCCTTGCCCGCCAAGATCCGCTCCACATGCTTTTCGATCCGTGCCTCGCGTGTCTTGCTCTGTTTGGCATCGCCGAAGTGCAGGAGGTAGCCCCGTTGCCTTCCCGGGGTTAATGCATTGAACGCCTTCTTCAGCATTGGCATCTCCTTCAACTTCACGGCGAACTCTTCGGGCATGGCGAACTCGGCCGTCTTCTTCATCGGCACCTTCAACCCCTTCTCTTCAACTACGATCGCTTCCTGGATGTAGGCCCGCAATACCGGCGCCAGCTTCACGATCTCCTTTGCGCTTGCGAAGCGGATCTGCCGCCCGCCCTGCACATTCTCGGTCTGCTGGATCATCAACTTGTGGTCGTCCTTTAGGAGCACGCCCTTGTGGAAGAGCAACGCACAATACTCTTTGAAGCCGTGCATCAGGAACACGTTCTTGCCCTTCAGCGTGTAGCAGGGGTGGCCCCATTTCAGTTCCTCGGTGAGGCCGCTGCCGAGCGCCAGTTCGCGCAGTTTGGCGTAAGCCTCCTTCCACGGCGTGTCCTTCTCGAAGTACCAGTTGACCTTGGGGTTTGGTGCTATCATGGAGTATCGTACTGGTCCAATTCCTGCGTTTCCTCTGTAAGTTCCTGTCACATCTTCTCACCCGGCAACTTCGCCGCCTGCTTCACCCACGCGATGAACTGCTTCTCATCGATCGTATCATTCTCGTGGATGTGCAGGTAGCGTACGGCCTTCTGGGTGCTGGCATCGGGCGGCAAGGGCTTCAACTGCGCGCCTTGGAAGAAAGCCACCTTCACGTATTTCGTGATCATGTGGAAGCCCATGAAGAAGGTCTTTTCGTCCGTACCGTACATCGGCGTGTTCCACTTCACGGCTTTCTGCACCTTCGGGAAAGCTTTGGTGATCAATGCGTCCAGGCGAACGGATACTTCGCGTTTCCAGTCCGGTATGGCTTGCAGGTAGGCTTGCACCACCTCCTCACCATAGCCTTTCGCGATCTGTGGGTTGCCACCGGCAAGGAGTTTCACCTTGGCTGCTGTTCTGGGTGGCGCCGACTTGCTACTGACCTTCGCGGTGGTTTTCTTCGGTGCGCTGGAACGTATGGTGGTCTTGGCCATGTTGCGAAGTTCAGCACAGCGAACGAATTGACCAACGACCACCGTGCTCACCATCGACCTTTCCACCTTCCCCGTGCTCACAACCGAACGGTTGGTATTGCGCGATCTACGCCCGTCCGATGCCGAACAGGTATTGGCCATGCGCTCCGATCCCGAGGTAATGCGGCATGTGAACCGCCCGCTCGCGCATACCATCGATGATGCCTTGGCGCTCATCGAACTGATCAATAGCCGAGGTGCGGCAGGCGAGTCCGTGCATTGGGCGATCACCGTGAAGGGCGAGGAGGCCTTTATGGGCCTGATCGGTTTTTGGCGTATCGTAAAGGAGCATCACTACGCGGAATTGGGTTACACCATTGCCCGCGAACACTGGGGGAAGGGCCATGCCACCGAGGCGATCGCGTCCACACTGGACTACGGTTTCGGCACGCTTGGTTTCCATCGGGTAGAGGCCATCACCCGGCCACAGAACACGGCGTCCATTCGCGCGCTAGAGAAGAACGGCTTCAAACTGGAAGGGCATTTCAAGGAGGACATCCGTTGGAACGATGAGTACCACGACTCGCTACATTTCGGGAAGTTGAGGCACTGACGAATAACCCCTTCATACTTCACCCGCATGGCCAAAGCCGAACTCAAGACCAAGGAGACCACCGCCAGCGTGGGTGCTTTCATCGACAAGCAGCCCGAAGGCGTTGCTGCGGATTGCCGCACGCTGATCAAGCTGATGAAGAAGGCCACCGGCGAAGAGCCCAAGATGTGGGGTGCCAGCATGGTCGGTTTCGGGCGCTACCATTACAAGGGCAAGAGCGGTAGGGAAGGGGAATGGATGGTCACCGGGTTCAGCCCGCGTAAGACCGCACTTTCACTCTACATCCTCATGGGCTTCGAGAAGGAAGCTGCCTTGATGAAAGAGCTCGGCAAGCACACGACCGGCGTGGGCTGCCTATACATCAAGCAGCTCTCCGATGTGGACATCAAGCTGTTGGAAGACCTGATCGTGAAAGGGGTGAAGGCGATGGAGGAACAGCGGGTGCGGTGAACTAGGACGGACCGCGAGGAGGGCAGAACGGTGTGGACTGGTCGGGTGGAACCTAGGGATACTGGTGGCTGGGGAATTTTCCTTCGCCGATCTGTTGCGATACCCCGATCCGCGACTTACATTCGGAACGTGACCCGCCAACACGAACCCCATTCGAAACGTGTACGCCGCAATCGACGCGCGGAAGAGGATCTGTTGGTAGCCTTGCGCAAACGCCGGGAAAGTGGCGGTAGGCAAATTGAGCTCCAATGGTTGGATGGCGCTGGCGAGCTGCACTACGAAGTGTTAAGCCCCGCCCAAAGTTGGCCCTACCTTTCCAAGAATTGATGCCCGTTATTCCTGTGCTTTCGGCCGGGAGGCTGTGGAAATGGCTCCCGCTGTTCGCTTGTTTGGCCTGCAACGCCACTGGATCCGGTGATGTGGAGGAACGCATTCGTCAAGGCATGGGGGAGCAGGAGTTGGCATGGGACCGTGGCGACATCCCCGGCTTCATGGAATGGTATGCTGATTCCGCCTGTTTCATCAGTGCCAAGGGGCGCACCTGCGGAAAAGCCGCGGTACTGGCCAACTACCAGCGCAGCTATCCGGACAAGGGCTCCATGGGCGACCTCACCTTCGGGATCCACGAGGTGGTGCCTGCCGGTGATGCGCACGCGTGGCTCACCGGAACGTGGGAACTCGTGCGTGCCACCGACACGGTAGGTGGCGGTTTTTCACTCCTTTGGAAGAAGGAACAACAGGGCTGGCGGATCTTGCGCGACCATACCTACTGAAGGAGCCGGTATCTTCGGCCGCTCCCGTGCACCTATCCATCACCATCATCCTTGTTGCGGCCACCGCGCTGGTGTCCATCATTGCGTTCCAGCGGCCGCAACTGTTCGAGTCGTTGTTGTTCAGCCCCTATGCCGTACAACATAGGGGCCAATGGTACCGCTTGTTCTCACATGCCTTCGTACACGCCAATTGGCCGCATCTGCTGGTGAACATGTTCGTGCTGTGGTCGTTCGGCACGAACGTGGAAATGCTCTATCCCCTAGTGACATCCTTACCATTGGTGGTGGCTTTCGGTGTGCTATACATCGGCGGCATCCTCTTCGCCACGTTGCCTGGAATGGCGAAACACCGTGATGATCCGCGCTACCGGTCCGTTGGAGCTAGCGGCGCCGTTTCAGCGGTGCTTTTCGCGCAGATCATGCTGATGCCGACGAATAGGATCTACTTGTTCGGCATCGTGGAATTACAGGCCTGGATCTTCGGGGTACTCTACCTGATCTACTCGTACGCCATGGATAAACGGGGCGGCGACAACGTGGCGCACGATGCCCACTTCTACGGTGCGGTGTTCGGCGTGCTATTCACCGCAGCGCTGGATCCGGACCTGTTGTTCGATCTGGGTTACCTCGAACGTTCACTCGGTTTCTAGTCCATGAAGAAAGCGCTCTTCCTCGACCGCGATGGCGTGATCAACCGGGAACGCGGCGCGCATACCGTTCGCTTGGCCGATTTCGAGATCCTGCCCAACGTTCCTGAAGCCATAAAGGCAGCGAACGCGTCGGGTTGGACGGTGATCATCATCACCAACCAGAGCGGTATCGACCTGGACCTTTACGACCATACCGAACTGGATCGGATGCATAGCTACCTTCACGACATGCTCCACGAACACGGCACCCGAGTGGCCGACATCCTGTATTGCCCGCACCACCCCACGAAAGGGCGATGCCTGTGCCGTAAGCCGGGTGCGCTGCTGCTGCAACGCGGTGCTGCGCGACACGGTGCGGATCTTACGGCCTCGGTGATGATCGGGGATCGCGACCGCGATGTGGAAGCGGCGCATGCGGCAGGCGCTCGCGGTATCCTTGTGGAACCGAACGCATCGTTGATGGACTGCCTTCGTACCAATGGCCTGATCGCATGAGGGATCTGGTGAACCTGAACGGAGCGGTGGTGCCCGGAGACCAACCGGTCATCACCCTTGACAACCGTGCTTTCCATTTCGGCGACGGCCTTTTCGAGAGCCTGCGTGTGGTGGATGGTCGGCCCTGTTTCACCGATGTCCACTGGATGCGCATGACCACGGGCGCGGCGCTCCTCCGCATCGATCTGCCGAAGAATTTGGACCGCGCTTCGTTCGAGCGTTACATCGTGGAACTTGTTCAACGCACCGGACTCACGCAAGCACGTTGCCGCTTCACCCTGTTCCGCAGCGCTGCCGGTTTCTACAAACCCGCGAAGAACGATGGTGGGTTCACCTTCGAGCTGACCGCTTTGCCGGACAGCACCTACACCCTGAACCCACAAGGGTTGCTGGTGGACATCTGGCCCGAGATGCGCAAGCCGGTGAACGATCTTGCACGGCACAAAACATTGAATTGCCAATACTACGTGATGGCCTCGCTGTGGGGGCAACAACGTGGACTGGATGAGTGCATGTTGCAGAACGATCGGGGCAACATCATCGAGAGCAGTTCGGGCAACCTCTTCATCGTGAGCAACGGCGTGCTTTACACTCCATCTCTCACGGACGGCTGTGTGGGCGGTGTCATGCGCGCGCAAGTGATCAACCTGGCGATCGCCAACGGCATCAAGGTGTACGAGTGTTCCTTGAACCCGCAGAACCTCCTCGCCGCGGATGAGTTGTTCTTCACCAATGCCGTGCAAGGTTTGCAGTGGGCAGGCACCTACCGCACCAAGCGGTATGCGCACCGCATGTCGGGCATCATCACCGAATTGCTGGTGAAGGCTACGGCCTCTAGTTGAGCGAAGGGTCGTCCGGGAAATTCGCCAACGGCGCGAAGGAGCGTCCCATGGACTTCAGTGTTTCTGCCCAGAGGTCCTCGGTACGCACATCCATGATCCGTTTCTTATCGGCCCGCGAGACCAGCCAGGACTTCTCGTCGAGTTCCTTCTGCAACTGATCTTTTCCCCAACCGGAATAGCCCACGAAGAAGCGCACGTGTTTGGTCAGGCGTTCATCCGCAGCCAGAATGCCGCGCAGCTGTTCGTAGTCGCCGCCCATGAACACGCCATCCACCACTTCCACACTGCCTTCTATGCGTGTGCCCAAGGTGTGTAGGTAGAACAGGTTGCTGCTCTGCACCGGTCCGCCGATGCCCACCGCAGTTCCGATCGGTGGCAAGTTCTCCATCAGTTCATTCACCCCCAGATCCGTTTGGCGGTTCAGCACGAAACCGAAGGAACCCTCATCGTTGTGCTCGCACAGCAATACCACCGTACGGCGGAAGTACGGGTCGGGTAAGTACGGTTCGCTCACCAACAGGCGGCCTTTCGCCGGTGTGAAGCGGTTCTCCGGATCGAGATCGAGGGGATC
>DLGQ01000026.1 GCA_002482775.1 Flavobacteriales bacterium UBA7690
AGCGGTTACGAGTTCTGGTTCTTCGACCCCAACGGCACCTACAGCTTCCGCCGCTTCCGCAACCACGCCACCAGCGATGGTACCGGTACGGGCGCTACACGTGCTTGCCACTTCCGCATCAATGGCTGGACCAACACGGTGAGCACACCGCACATCCCCGCCAACGTACTGATGAACGTGCGCATCCGCGCTCGTGTGGCCGGTGCTCCTGAGCCCTTCGGTCCTGCATGCCTGTTCAAGATCGATGCGGCACGTGCTGCTTGCCCGCTTACCAAGCTGCAAGACAACGCGGCCGATGCCGACTTCAGCTGCGGAGTTAGTAAGACCTTCGGTGGAGCCAACAGCGCCAGCAACAAGCTGGTGGCCGCGGCACCGCAGTTCACCCCAACGGTGGCCAGCACCAGCGTACGTTACCAGTTCCGTTTCCGCATCCCGGGTGAATACCCAGCGGCCGGTAGCTGCATCGTTCGCCCAGCGCAGACCAGCCCGACCATCTACCTCAACTGGACCAGCGGAGACAAGCTCAAGTGCAACACCCAGTACCAAGTGGATGTACGCGTGAGCAAGGACGGTGGCGCCACCTGGTGCATTGCCGGTGCAGAACCCACATGCAGCGCCACCCCGACGGTTTGGGGCAAGGTGTGCAACGTGAACATCTCCACCAGCACCTTCTGCCCAGGCCCTGCCCAAGGCGGAGGCAACAACTTCGCTGCTGAAGGGAACAACAGTGAGTTCACCATGTACCCCAACCCGAACCGTGGCGACCAGCTCTTCCTGAGCTTGGCCAAGGTGGCTGACGGCGTACAGACCGTGAGCGTGGACCTGTTCGACATGACCGGCAAGCGCGCAATGGCACGTACCATCGCGGTGCAGGACGGCTTCTTGAACACCGCGCTCGACCTGAACGGGGACCTCGCCGGTGGCGTGTACCTGGTCAACATCACCGCGGGTGACAAGACCTACACGCAACGACTGGTGATCCAGCCGTAAGGCGAATAGTACCGAACGAAAGAAGGGCCGCCCGTTCGGGCGGCCCTTCTTATTCTCTCCTGATACTTGACCCTTTCATGCTCCAACACCAGGGGTTGATGGAGTGATATC
The DNA here is from genome assembly GCA_002482775.1 of Flavobacteriales bacterium UBA7690. Lineage (GTDB taxonomy): Bacteria > Bacteroidota > Bacteroidia > Flavobacteriales_F > PHOS-HE28 > PHOS-HE28. Next base: position 1,102 of record DLGQ01000026.1, read on the forward strand.
ACCCGAAGGTGTCTCGTGTTGGAAAGACCCCTGTTTCCAACTAGTAGAGGACAAGGATGCTCAATGTTGCACTTGCATCATCCGCTGGTCGATGGTGATACCCGAAGCCGTTGCCAAGCGGGCGATGTAATTCGCATTCGCCAGGCCAGCCACACTGAACGAGTAGGAGGACACACCGCGAACCTGGTAGGTCGCCACCACGCGGCCGCTGAGATCGTTGATGTGCAGTACATCGGCGGCAGGTGGGATCGAAGAAAGCACCACCATATCTCGCGCTGGCACAGGAAGTAGCGTGAACGAGCGATCCCCATGCATGGTGATACCCGTACCGATCACATCGACAGGTGCGCTTTCCAACGAACAGTTGTTCTCGAAACCGCCCACCACATGGTACGCTCCATCTTCCGCGGGGATGATGGATTGTGTGTTCGCATCTGGAATAAGTTCATCATTCACGTACCAAGCGTAGGTGTCAGCAGGGGTACTGGTCAACATGCCATCCGCCTGTGTTACCACCGGGGCATCCATGGGACAGGCATCCACGATACGCTTGACGGTACCGTTGTTCACATTGGAAACGAAGAGCTCCAATGCGCTGTTCTCCGCGATGCACGAGGTTCCAGCCCCACCATTGCTGCTCAACACTTGAGTGCGGGTGAACCCCCCATCCCCATCTGGAACAAGAGAGAAATAAGGGGTTGGGCAATAGTCCGTATAGAGGTAGTGGCCGTACAGGTGCGGGAATTCGGTGCCCCGGTAAACGCGTCCACCGATCACCGAACACCAGCCCGCACTATGCGCATTCACGCTCACCGGTTCCACGAACGCCGAGGCAGGTGGGCAGTCTTCGGTATTCGCCGTTGGGGTTTCCACCAAGCCTTCGCGGCAACGCCAGCCGAAATTCGGGCCGCTGTTGTCACCGGCCGGCCAGAAGTCCACCTCCTCCCAAGCGTTCTGGCCCACATCACCGATCCACAAGTCACCGGTCAACGCATCAAAGCCCCAACGCCACGGGTTGCGCAGCCCACTCGCCCAGATCTCTGGCAGGGTGTCATTACCAACGTTGGCCCACGGGTTGGTCGGGGGTATCTCGTAGGGTTCGGCACCATGTACATCGATGCGGATCATATCGCCCAAAGCCGAATTGGTCAGCGTTTGTGCATTGTTCCAAGGGTCATCGCCACTACCACCATCGCCAAAGCCCACGTATAGGTATCCATCCGGTCCGAAGTCCAGATCCCCACCGTTGTGGTTACTGGCTGGTTGCGGGACGGTGTAGATCACTTCTTCACTAGCGGGATCGGCCACGTTGGGGTCTTCGGTTAAACGGTAGCGCGCAACCACGCTCGCGCCGTTCCCTGTGCCGTTGGTGTAGTAAACGTAGAACTCGCCGTTCGTGGCGTATTCCGGATCGAACGCCAATCCTAACAAGCCTTGCTCACCACCGTTGTCGTTCACGAGTGTGGTGATGTTCAAGAACGGTGTGGGAGAAACGGTGCCATCCGGTCCCACGATCTTGATCACCCCGGCACGTTCCACCACGAAAAGGCGATCGTCACCGCAATGCGCGATGTCCACAGGGCTGGAAAACCCGGTGGCGAAATTCTGGAGTTGGATCCGAACAGGGTTCTGCGCGGAAAGCAGGGCGCATGACAGCGCGGAAAGCAGGGAGAATTCTCTGATCATCGAGTGCAGGTTTGTGCCAAAACTAGACGAGACAAGTATCCCGATCGGTGCCTTTCGACCAAGGGGCTACTTTTGCCGCCCCATTCGGTTACGCTTACCCGTGTAGCCGTTGCAGGTACCATGGCCCTTCAAGACGAGATCGAACACCGGCGCACCTTCGCCATCATCAGCCACCCCGATGCCGGGAAAACCACCCTCACGGAGAAATTCCTGCTGTACGGTGGTGCCATCCAAACGGCGGGCGCGGTGAAAAGCAACAAGATCCGCCGCGGCGCCACCAGCGATTTCATGGAGATCGAGCGCCAACGTGGCATCTCGGTGAGCACCTCGGTGATGACCTTCGAATACGGCGGAAAGCTCATCAACCTGCTGGACACACCCGGCCACAGGGATTTCGCCGAAGACACCTACCGGACGTTGACCGCAGTGGACAGCGTTGTACTCGTTATCGACTGTGTGAAAGGTGTGGAAGCACAGACCGAGCGGCTGATGGAAGTGTGCCGGATGCGTAATACCCCGGTGATCGTCTTCATCAACAAGCTGGATCTGGAAGGACAGGATCCCTTCGAACTGCTGGATGAACTCGAGGAGAAACTCTCCATCAAAGTGCGGCCCATGAGCTGGCCGGTCGGTATCGGAGCCACCTTCCAAGGCGTGTACGACCTCTATAGCCGTAGCCTGCGCCTGTTCGACCCCGGAAAGACCAAGGTGGAACTCAGCAGTGAAAGCATCGAAGACCTTGCTGACAAGCGGCTGGATGATGGCATCGGCCCGGATGCTGCGGATCAGCTTCGTGCGGATATCGATCTGATCGAAGGTGTGTACGACCCCCTGAACGTAGAAGCCTATCGGGCAGGCCGCATTGCACCGGTGTTCTTCGGTAGCGCCTTCAACAACTTCGGCGTGAAGGAAGTGTTGAACGCCTTCGTGGATATCGCACCACCCCCTGGCCCACGCCCAACGGACCAAGGTGATATCGCCCCGGACGACCCGAAATTCAGCGGCTTCGTCTTCAAGATCCACGCGAACCTGGACCCCAACCATCGGGATCGTATCGCCTTCCTGCGCATCTGTTCGGGCCGCTTCCAGCGCAATACCTACTACCACCACGTGCGGTTGGACAAGGAAATGCGCTTCTCCACGCCCACGAACTTTCTGGCCGCCCAGAAGACGATCGTAGAAGAAGCATGGCCAGGTGATGTGATAGGCCTGTTCGACACCGGCAACTTCAAGATCGGCGATACGCTGACCGATGGTGCTGAATTCAACTTCCGTGGCATTCCCGCCTTCTCGCCCGAAATGTTCCGCGAGCTGGTGAACATGGACCCCATGAAAACGAAGCAGTTGGATAAAGGGATCCGACAACTGACCGATGAAGGGGTGGCGCAGCTCTTCACCCAACAACCCGGCAATAAGAAGGTAGTGGGCTGCGTGGGCGAACTACAGTTCGAAGTGATCAGCTATCGGCTGGAACATGAATACGGTGCCAGGTGCGCCTTCCAGCAGATCGCGGCGCACAAGGCCTGTTGGTTGACCTCCACGGACGAAGCGGTATTGGACCAGTTCATACGCGTAAAAGCCCAGCAGATCGTGCAGGACAAGGACGGGAACCCCGTTTTCATGGCCCCCAGCGCTTACATGCTTGATCTGGAACGCAGGAACAATCCGGAGATCACCTTCCACACCACCAGCGAATTCAAGACCGCAGAAGTGTGATCAACAGCCGCTGCCTTTGGTAATTGGAAGGGCATTAACGGAACATTAACAGCCTGCTCGTCCAACCCAAGCTTAGAAGCGCACGTCCGTAGTTGGAACGGGATCTGCCTATGCGCTCCACGTTATTTTTGCCACCATGCGTAACCAAGTCCTCGCTACCCTCCTGCTCAGTTCCCTAAGCCTCTCCGGCACCCATGCCCAAGATGGTCCCAAGCGCGAGATCGAAGTCACCATCAATGGATTGACCAAGGACACCGTGTACTTGGCCAACTATTACGGGAGTAAATTGTACTACAGCGACACTGCCGTTGCCGATGGCAAAGGGAAGGTGATCTTCAACAGCTCGCGCGGATACAAGGCCGGTGTGTATGCCGTGGTGGCGCCGGGGCCGAAGTACTTCGAGGTGATCCTGAACGAGCCCGTGGTGAAGCTAGCTACGGACAGTACCGACCTGCTGGGCAAGTTGGTGGTGAAGTCTTCCATAGAGAACCAGGTGTTCTTGGATTACATCCGTTTCCTGAACGAGCAGAAAAAGGAAAGCGATCTGCTCCGTAGCCAGATGGATGCGGTGAAAGACCCCATCGCCAAAGGCACCTTCAAAGGCAACTTGGAGCAGATAGACAAAGCCGTAAAAGAGTATCAGAAAGCCTTGATCGCGAACAACCCGGGGCTATTGGCGGCCAGCTTGGTGAAGATCGGCATGGCCGTGGAGCTACCGGAGATCCGCAAGGCGGACGGTACGTTGGACAGTGCGGCCGCCTACTACCAGTTCCGTGATCATTTCTGGGACAATGTGGACCTGAAGGATGAACGTATCGTACGCGTTCCGGTCTTCGCCAACAAGTTCGATGAGTACATCGGCAAGACGATACCCCAGTTGCCCGACACGATCAACAAGCTTGTGGACGAGTTGATCGCGCGCACCGATGGCAAGAACGATGTGTTCCGCTACATGGTGAACACCGTGACGCATAAATACGAGACCAGCGATATCATGGGCATGGATGCGGTTTTCGTACACATGGCCCTCACCTACTATTGCCCCGATGGCAACAAGCCCGGCCGGGCGGATTGGATACCCGAGGATAAATTGGAGAAGCTCTGCGAACGCGCGAGGAAACAAGCACCACTGGTGCTCGGGAACAAAGCCCCGTACCTGAGCCTGACCGATACCACCGAGGAGAAGTGGATCAATTTCTACGACCTTCCGCAGGAATACGTGGTCATCATATTCTGGGATCCGCACTGCGGCCATTGCAAGAAGGAACTTCCTGAAATGGTGAAGGTGTACCACGAGAAAATGAAGGCGGAAGGCATCGAGGTCTATTGTGTGGCGAAAGCCACGGATGATGCGTTGATGAAGGATTGGAAGGCCTTCATCCGTGAGAACGATATGGACTGGGTGAACGTGGGCCTGACGAAGACCGTCTTCGAAGAAGCGAAGAAGGATGCCCGGAAATTCATCCCGAAGTTCACCACGATCGAAAGCCTGAACTATGCCGATACGTACGATGTGTACGCGACACCGAAAGTCTTCGTGGTGGATGGCGAGCGTAAGTTCCGCGGGAAGCAGTTGAGCCCGGACCAGATCGTGGACCTGGTGAAGCAGTTGAAGCTGATCAAAGAGCGGAAGACCAAGGGTTGATCAAGGCGTATCTCAGCCGGGGCATCTGCTCGACCGGCTTTTGGCACTTAGGGCATGGACGCCCACTTCGTTGGATCGTGTGGCCCCACAGCTGAACAGGGACAACGCATTGATCGATCACCAAGGTCTTAGTCCTCGGTCTCTTTGCGCCACATCCCCTCGGTTATGCTCTGTCCGTTCTTGAAATAGAACGTACCCCATTTGGCGATCACCTTGCTGTATTCATCGGCCCGACCACCGTTCACTACCACGCGGCGGATGATGACCTTGTTGCCTTCGGTATAACTCTCCTCGGTGACACCTTCCGGGTACTCCTCGGCCAACTTCGAGCGGCTATGATCGGCGGTGGCACGCGGACGATCCGCAGGCATCTCGTTCAACTTCTGTTGCGCGGTACTGCGCGAACTGGCGCTGTTCTGTACATAGTTCTTCTCTCGTGCCTGTAGCGCACGTTTCTCTTCATCCACGACCAACTGCTGCCCGGCGGCCATGGCCTGTCCCCGTTTGGCCATATCTCCCAACTGATCGGCCGTTGCTACCACCTCTTCCCGCGCCTGGCCCGAGCGTTCACGCCCAGCTAGAGCGCGTTCATTCTCCGCATCGTCAAGGTTCTTTTTACTGACCTCCGATGCCACCGTTCGCTCGGTCTGCTTGCCGTGCCACGTGGAGGCCTTCTCATTCTCCGCCTCCACAAGACCCAGGTTATCCTCGTAGTTCGCGGAACGGGTCTCTCCTGCACGTTGGCGGCGTTCCGCCTCTGTGCGTTCCAAGGCCTGCTGGAGTGCCACCACCTCCCCGGCGCGATCCACGCGACGACGATCATTGCCTTCGTACAGCCGCGCTCCATCCTCCAGGTAGCGGTCCCGCTCTTCCACACCTGTGCCACGGCGTTCGGCGGCAGTGGTTGCATTGTCCGTCTCTTCCTGCTCCAAGGCCGAGCGCAACTTCTTGATACGCTCGTATTTCTCGGCTTCTTCCCGCTCACGTGCTTGGCGCATGAAACCCACGGCTTCATCTTCCTGCCCGTTGGAAATGCTGGATTGGTTGGGACGTTCCGTATCTGGTGGCGGTGTGGCCCGTTGTGCCGCAGCCTCCGCCTCGGTCCGCAAGCGCTCTTGTTCGGCAAGCAACTTATCGATCTGGTCGATCTTGGACAGTGGGTAGGTCTCGGCGGGTTTCAGATCGCTTGCTTGAGCATATTTACCGCGGGCAGCTTGGTAATCCTTTTGGGCCATGGTCTCGTCGGCGCTGACGATCAGGGAGCGGTATTGTTCTTCCAAGGCCTTGGCGCCTTCCCGAGCAAGTCTTTCGCGTTCCTCCACTGAGCGGCGTGCATCGGCATCCTCCTGTTCCTTCCGCAGGCGTTCGGCTTCTGCGCGTTCCCGATCAGCAAGCGCAGCCAGTCTGGCCGCTTCCGCATCCGCCGCTTCCTTGGCTTTGCGTTCTTCTTCCAGTCGGCGCTGTTCCGCAGCGTAGCGTTCAGCCTCGGACTGTTTGGAGGCACGCTCCGCGATCTTGGCATCGATGGCCGCGATACGATCCTTCGGGTACTGTTCTTCGGCCTTCACGCCCAAAGCACCCGTGTATTTCTCACGCGCCCTTTCCAGTTCATCCGCAGAAAAGGCAAGATCACCAGCAGCCACCAATTCGCGATAACGTGCCTCCACCTCTTCGGCAGCCATACGCTTGCGACGTTCTTCCTCTTCTATCCGCGCCCGTTCCGCCGCAGCGGCATCGGCAGCCAACTTATCCTCCTCGGCTTTGCGCGCTTTCTCTGCAGCATCACGTTCGGCGGCAAGGCGTGCCTCTTCGGCTTGTTTCGCTGCATCACCCAGCAAGCGTTCGATCTCTGACAACCGGTCCTTCGGATGTTGTTCTTCTGGCTTCACACCGGAAGCAGCACTGTAATCCGTGCGGGCCTGATCGTACTGTTTCGCGGTGAAGGCCTTGTCCGCAGCGGTGATCAAGTCGTTGAAGCGTTTGTCCCTCTCTTGTTGTTCACGCAACAAACGCTCCTCTTCAGCCTTGGCCTTGGCCGATGCATCCAACTGTTGCTCGATGGCAGCGATGCGTTCCTTCGGATGTGATTCCGTTGGCTTCAGCGAAAGCGCATCCTTGTAATCGTTGAGCGCTTCGGAGAGTTTCTTCGCATCGTAGGACTTGTCCGCCGAGGCGATCAGCGACTTGTAGCGAGCTTCGAGTTCGGCGGCCTTCTTCTCCTCTTCTGCTTTACGTGCAGCTTCGGCCATCAACGTTTCCACTTCCGCCAACCGATCCTTCGGATATTTCTCCGTGGGTTTCACGCCGGAAGCTTCGGTATACTTCCCTTTCGCAGCAGCATAGTCCTGCTTGTTGAAGGCTGCATCGGCAGCGTCAATGGCCGCTTGGTACTTCGCATCGATCTCGTCCTGCTTCTTTTTGGCTTCGGCCTCCGCTTTACGGGTGGCGATCAGGGCCAATTGATCCTTCGGGTACTTCTCTTGTGCCTTCAGGCCTGATGCCTCGTTGTATTTCGTGGTGGCTTGGTCCCATTCATCCTTCCCGAAGGCAGCATCCGCAGCGGCGATCGCGGCTTGGTACTTCTCATCCAATTCCTTCTGCTTGGCCGCATCCGCAGCCGCTTTGTCGGCGGCGGCGCGTTTCGCGGTGATGGCAGCCAGCTGATCCTTGGGGTACTTCTCTGCAGGTTTCAGGCCACCAGCTTCGGTGTACTTCGCGGCGGCATCGTCCCATGCCTCCGTGGCGAACGCTGCATCGGCTGCGGTGATGGCTTCTTGGTACTTCTCGTTGAGTTCTTGCGCCTTCTTCTCATCATCGGCCTTCTTGGCGAGCTCTTCGCGCTTCTTGGCAATGGTGGAAAGTTGATCCTTCGGGTACTTCTCTTCAGCTTTCAAGCCAATGGCCTCGGTGTACTTCGTTTCGGCGGCGTCATAGTCGGAGCTTTTGAACGCTGCATCCGCTGCGGTGATCGCGGCTTGGTATTTCTCCTGTAGTTCCTTCGCCAACCGCTCCTCTTCGGCTTTCCTCGCCGCTTCATCGCGCTTCAGGAGTATGGCGGCCAATTGATCCTTCGGGTACTTCTCTTCCGCCTTCAGCCCGCTGGCTTCGGTGTATTTAGCGGTGGCCTCGTCCCACTTGCTGGTCTTGAAGGCCGCATCACCAGCGGCGATGGCTGCCTTGTACTTCTCTTCCAGTTCCTTGGCCTTCCGCTCTGCTTCGGCCTTGTTGGCGGCTTCTGCCTTCTTGGTAGCGACCAAGGCGAGCTGGTCCTTCGGATACTTCTCCTCTGGTTTCAGTGTGCTGGCTTCGGTATACTTCGTGGTGGCTTGGTCCCAGCTTTCCGCCTTGAACGCTGCATCGGCCACCGCGATGGCCGCTTGATATTTTTCCTGAAGCTCCTTCGCCTTCTTCTCTTCCGCCTCCTTCTTCTCCAATTCAGCTAGGATCACATCGATCTCTTTGATCTTCTGCTTGGGGTAGGGATCGGTCTCTTTCAGGTCTATGGCGGCATTGTACTTGGTCTTCGCACCAGCGTAATCCTTCTTTCCGAACAGGCCATCCGCCTCTTTGATCAAGGCATTGTACTGTTCCGCGCCTTTCTTGTCCGCTTCTTGCGCTTCCAAGCGCATCTTGGCATCGCTCAGCTTGGCGGTGGCCACGGCATCACCCGGCTTTGCTACAAGTGCTCCGTTGAAACTCTCCACGGCCTTCTTGAAGTCCGAGTTGGTCATGGCATTGGTGCCATCCTGGATCAGCTTCGCGTACTTGGCCTCTGCATCGCCTTCGCGCTTGCGCATCTCGTCGTACTCCTTCATCAACCTCGCCTGTGCATCGCGCATGCGGTTGGTGTAATCGATGTCCCACGCGAAGGTGCCTGCTGCGTAGCTGGCTTTGCCGAATGGTTCATTGAGAATGGAATAGTCGATGCCCGGCAGATCCGTGAGCATGGAGAAATCGATGTTCATGCCGTGACCACCTTGGCGATCCTCTTCCGCCACGTTCCGGGTATCGATGGTGATGTTCTTGCCCACGAACCCGCTCTTGGACACCATGATCTTGTAATCCGAGCCGTAGTCCAGATTCACCTCATACTTCCCGCTGGCATTGGTGGGCACATCGATCAGCTTGGCGCCGTTCTTGAAAACCGTTACGGTTACGCCGTCCAGTTTCTTGGAGCTGGTCAGGTCCTTCACCGTGCCATAGATCATCACATTGTCCACTTGGGCGTTGAGCTGGCCCACGAAGGCAATGCACAGTACGGCCCAGCACCAGCGTGCTAGTCCTATTCGCTTGGATACCATGGATGTAAGAACGTCTTGCAGGAAGTTCATCAACGGGCCAATTTACAACATCTTTGGGCGCCTCCGGGAGAAGAATGGCCGGGGCGAAGGAAGCCATGCACAGCGTTTGGGAATCGCGACAGTTCCACCGCACCCCGGATCTGGTGGTGATCGGGGCCGGTATCGTAGGGTTGTTCACCGCCTTGTTCCACAAAAGGCGGCACCCGCACCACCATGTGATCGTGCTGGAACGCGGCCCGTTCCCCAGTGGTGCCAGCGTGAAGAACGCCGGTTTCGCATGCTTCGGAAGCCCCAGCGAACTGATGGCCGATCTGGAAAAAGAGGGTGCCGAAGCCATGCTGGCCCGTGTGGAGAACCGGTGGAAAGGGTTGCTGGAACTGCGCGCCGAGCTGGGCGATGCCGCCATTGGCTTCGAGCCGAGCGGTGGACACGAGATCTACGCTGCGCATGACCCGCTGTACACCCGGGTCGCTGACAGGTTCGATACTCTGAACGATGCCTTGGGCCCGATCTTCGGAAAAGCCGTTTTCCGCTGGAATGATGAAGCCGTGCGTGACTTCGGCCTGAAGGGCATCCACCACTTGGTAAGGACCGATCTGGAAGGACCTTTGGACACAGGCCTGCTCATGGGCGCATTGCTCCGGAAGGTCCTGGCCGAGGGGGTGTTCTTCCGCCCCCGTACCGAAGTGATCTCGCTCGAAGAAGATGCCACCAACGTGACCTTGTGGCTAAATGGTGAGGAGGAACTAGAGGCCGCGAACGTGATGATCTGCACCAACGGCTACGCCCGCGAACTGCTGCCCAACATGGACGTTATCTCGGCCCGAGGACAAGTGCTGAAGACCGCACCCATCCCCGGCCTCAAGTTGCGTGGCACGTTCCACTACGACGAAGGCTTCTACTACTTCCGCGATCATGCCGGCGGCGTGCTCCTAGGCGGTGGTCGCAACCTGGACTTCGCCGGAGAGACCACCACGGTGGATGGCACTACGCCGCTGATCCAAGATGCGTTGGAAAAGCTGCTGTGCGAGGTGATCCTCCCGGAACAGCCGTTCACCATCATCCAACGGTGGAGCGGGATCATGGGTATGGGCAACAGTAAGACACCCATCATCGAAAAGCGATCGGAGCGTGTAGCCGTGGCCGTGCGTTTGGGAGGAATGGGCGTGGCCATCGGCATTCGCGTAGCACGCCAAGCAGCAGCACTGATCCACTGAGAACGGCATAAGGGACCACTTGCGTGATCCCTTTTCGGAGCCTCCCGCCGGATTTGAACCGGCGACCTGCTCATTACGAATGAGCTGCTCTACCGCTGAGCTAGGGAGGCGTTTCCACCGAACTGGTCGGCGGGCGGCAAATGTAGGCAGGTTTGCGATCCGTGGAAGGCATTTACGCAAGGTCGCTCACGAAGTGCCCGCAACTCCACCAATTCCGAAGCTTGATCCGGGGTGCCGATGGCAGCATCACCTCCCTCTTCTACCTCTTGATCCGGCGCTCAGGAACCCAAGGGTTAAGCGCGGATACATGTTGCCAGCGAAGGCTGCCGTTGACGTTCGCTATGCATCAAGGCTATATTCGGCCCGGCTCAGGAACCGGAACCTCCTGGCCAACGCTCCAAGACATGAGGAATACGCCAACGACGGTGCAGCGGACGGAAGAGACGGCAGCTGACCAGACCGAACAGACAGAGCGCTCCTACGCCGAATACACGGCCAAGGACCTCGCGTTCGACCCCATGAAGGACCTGAACCTGCCCAGTAGCTACGATGAAGTGCTTTCGCGCTTCAACCGATTGCAGGGCGACCGCGAACCGGAGGTGCTCAACTAAGGCTAGCTTTTCAACCATTGCGGACCTCGGTAATACCGGGGTTCGTTCGTTACGGATGGTCCCGTTTGGGATCCGCAGGGTTACGACATTACCTTCATTCCATCCTCCGCGCGTCCCTTCCCCGGACCGTGTTGCATGGCCCGGAGGGGACCTCCACGGTGGCATGTCACCCAACATCCACCCTAACTCCCTGTTGTGCCATGAAAGTCTTCGATGCCAAACACATCAAGAACGTTGTTCTGCTCGGCTCCCACGGAAGCGGCAAGACCACGTTGGCCGAAACCATGCTCTTCGAAGCGGGTCTTATCCCACGCCGCGGCCGAGTCGAGGACAAGAACACCATTAGCGACCACACCGATCTGGAACACGAGCGCGGCAGCAGCGTGTACAGCACGGTGCTCCACACCGAATGGAGGAACTACAAGATCAATATCATCGACACGCCGGGGCTCGATGATCTGATCGGTGAAACGGTGCCCGCCCTGCGGGTGGCGGATACCTGTGTGCTTTTACTGAACGCGCACCACGGCGTTGAAGTGGGTACCGACCTGGTGTGGGAACACATGCAACGCTACGAGCGACCAGTGATCATCGGCGTGAACCAACTGGACCACGGAAACGCCGATTTCGATGCTACGGTTGATCAGGCGCGGGAGCACTTCGGGGCGGCCGTCACCGTGATGCAATATCCCGTGGAGCAAGGCGATGGTTTCCACCGCATCATCGATCTACTGAAGATGACTATGTACGTCTTCAAGGATGCCGGGGGAAAACCCGAGAAGCAACCGATACCGGACAGCGAGAAGGAAAGAGCCGAAGCCCTGCACAAGGAATTGGTGGAAAAAGCCGCAGAGAACGACGAAGCCTTGATGGAGCAGTACTTCGAGAAGGGTGAGCTGGACGAGGATGAGATGCGCATCGGCCTGAAGAAAGGCATGATGGCGCGCACCTGTTTCCCGGTGTTCTGCCTGAGCGCCCTGCGCAACATGGGCAGCGGCCGTTTGATGGGCTTCATCGACAATGTGGCGCCAGCCGCCTTGGAAATGCCCGCCGAGGAACTGGTGGATGGTGGCACCCTTGCCTGCAAGGCTGAAGGTCCCGCCGTGGTCTTCACCTTCAAGACGGTGATCGAACCCCGCGCAGGCCACGTCACCTTGTTCAAGGTGATGAGCGGCGAAGTGACCGAAGGCATCGACCTTGTGAACGACAACACCGGCGGCACCGAACGCATCAACCAGTTGTTCATCGTGGATGGCAAGGAGCGCAAACCCGTCCAGAAATTGGTGGCCGGCGACATCGGTGGCACCATCAAGCTGAAAGCGACCTCCACCGCGCACACGTTGCACACGCCCGGCAAAGCGATCAAACTGCAGCCCATCGCCTTCCCTGAGCCACGGATCCGCCTAACCATCAAGGCAGTGGACCTGAAACAGGAGGAGAAACTGCATGCTGCGCTAGTGGAGATCCAGAAGGAAGATCCCACTGTGGTGTTGACCTATAGCCGCGAGACCTCGCAACAACTCGTGGGCGGCCAAGGCGAACTGCACCTGAACCTGCTGAAGTGGAAACTGAGCCACCACTACAAGGTGGAAGCTGAATTCGGCAGCCCGCGCATCCCCTACCGCGAGACCATCCGCAAGCCTGCGGAAGCCAGCTATCGGCACAAGAAACAGACCGGCGGCAGTGGCCAGTTCGGGGAAGTACACCTCAAGGTCGAGCCTTGGTACGAGGGCATGCCGGAACCCGAAGGTCGCAGTGTGCGCGGCAAAGAAGTGCATGAACTGCCCACCGGTGGCGTCCTCGTCTTCTACAACTGCATCGTGGGGGGCGTCATCGACAACAAATTCATGCCGAGCATCTTGAAGGGCGTGATGGAAAAGATGGAACGTGGCCCGTTGACAGGATCGCCCGCGCGTGACATCCGCGTGGTGGTGTACGATGGCAAGATGCATCCAGTGGACAGCAACGATATCAGCTTCAAGATCGCCGGGCTGCAAGCATTCCGCGAAGCTTTCACGAACGCTGATCCTCAGTTGATGGAACCCATCCAAGAACTGGAAGTGCGCGTGCCCACTGAACTCATGGGCGACGTGATGACCGACCTACAAGGCCGCCGCAGCCTGGTGATGGGCGTAGAGGCCAGCGGCCGATACCAGGTGATCAAGACCCACACCCCGCTCTCCGAGTTGGACAGGTACAGTACCACGTTGCGCAGCCTCACCCAAGGGCGCGGTACTTACACCGAACGCTTCATGGCCTACCAAGCCGTGCCTGCCGAACTGCAACACCGATTGGTCCACAGCCACAAAGAAGAAGAGGTGGCCGCGTGACGGAACGCATCGTTCACAAAGGGCTGGCACGAGTAGTGTCGGCCCTTTGTCGTTCCTGCCCTTGCGACGGGTGTAATTTCGTGGCGATGAAAGTCCTGTTACTCGCCGTTCCAAGTCTACTTCTGTTCGCCTCCTGCAACGTGGCCCGCATGCACGAGCGCTCCTGCACGAAACGGTTGGAGCGGAACGAATACGCATCATACACCTTCAACGATGCACGAGGTGCGCATCATGTGTGGGCGCGCGAAACAGGCAAAGAAAAGATCCTGTTGCTTCATGGATACACGGGATCCGGCGCACAGCAGTGGAGTAAGACCGCCAAATTGTTGAGCGATTCGTTCGATGTGATCATGCCCGACCTGCTCTGCCATGGCAAGAGCACGAAGGATTGGGGGCACGCTCCCGGAGGTAACATCGATGCGCAAGTGGCGCATGTGGCGATGATCCTGGACAGCTTACACATCAATGGTCCATTGCCTGTTGTGGGCAGCAGTTACGGTGGTGGTGTGGCGGCGCGCTTCGCGGAAGTGCATCCCGAACGCGTAGCGAAGCTGGTGATCTACGATGGCTTGGTGAGCGACTACTCCTCGGCCATGGCCGATAGCATCGCACGCAGTGTGGGTGGCGAAAGCATGTTGGCCGTGATGGGCACGCCGGCAGCTAAGGACCTGCGCTACGGCATCCGGCTGGCGTTATACCGCAACCCGCCCCTGCCCGGCTTCATCCTGAAACAAGTGTACACCACGAACGTGAAGCCCTTCCGCCCGGCGCAGGTCACGTTGATCAAGGATCTGATGGAGAACGAAACGATCTTCGCGACCAAGGAATATGCGTGGTCCATGCCCGTCTACCTCATCTGGGGCGAGCGCGATGAGCTGATCCCGAATGCGACAGGACTTGCGATCATGCAACGGAACGGTATCCCTGCCGATCATTGGGTGACTATCCCACGCACCGGCCATGTGGCCAACTTGGAACGGCCCAAGGCCTTCGATCAAGCGTTGCGGAAGATCCTCGCAGAACGACCCTGATCAGGGCCGCGCGAAACCGGTGGAGCCTTCCGGGAAGGTGATGGCATTGTTCGATCGGTCCATATCCGCCAAGCGCTCCAATGGGTCCACCACGATCGACTTGATCGCCGCAAAGTCCAACGCAATGGAGAACGCATAGGTGGGGTCCGTCCACTGCCATGGTTCCATGGCGATGAAGGCGAAGCTCTCGGACCCCGCTGCTTTGGTGCCGTGCTGCAACGACATCGGGATGTGGTAGGTCACCATGCTGCCGTCGCGTTTCTCCACGCGCACATCCAAGGGCATCAACTGCTCGCCATTGCGTTCCAATTCGATCAGCGTAGCGCCACGTTCGCCCATCGCTGCGCGGATACCATAGTCCAAGGTGCGTGTAGTGTTGATCCACTCATCGAAGTACCAATCCAGTTCCACCCCGCTCTGCTTCTCCATCACGCGTTCGAAGTCGATGGGTTCGGGGTGTTTGAACTTGCACACATCGAAGTACCGCAGCAGGCCTGCTTTCAGGTCCTTCTCTCCCACCACCGCGCTCAACTGGTGCACGAACAGTTCACCGAAGCTGTACGCTGTGGTGCCGTACGCTCGATTCGTGACGAAGTGGTCCGCATGGATGCTAGGCGGTTCATGTTTGCCACTTTTCACCAACGCGCTATAGCCCGCGAAGGCGCTGGCATGGGGGTCGCCGGGCTGGGGGAAGAGCTCCTGCATCACCTCACTGCTGGCATATTCCGTGAAGCCTTCATCCATCCAGGGGAAACGACCTTCGTTGCTGGCCAACACACCGTAATACCAGCTATGCACGCTCTCGTGCACGCTCACTCCCACCAAGGAACCTAGCCTGCGCTTCCCAGTGATCAACGTGAGCATGGGGTATTCCATGCCGCCATCACCGCCTTGCACGAAGCTGTATTGCGGCCACGGGTACTTGCCGAAGTGCTTGTTCATGTGCTGGAAGTTCCGCACCATGTAGCCGGGCAGCTCCTTCCAGGTGGCTTCGTATTCGGGCTTGTTCTTATAGAAGAAGTGCAGCTCGGGCCCGCCAGGCACCTGATCCATCGTGTGTACGAAGTC
This sequence comes from Flavobacteriales bacterium UBA7690, assembly GCA_002482775.1. Taxonomy (GTDB): domain Bacteria; phylum Bacteroidota; class Bacteroidia; order Flavobacteriales_F; family PHOS-HE28; genus PHOS-HE28. The sequence goes on from DLGQ01000026.1 coordinate 16,707, forward strand.
GCGGTCCGCTGCCCAGGCGAAATCGTGGACGTTTTTGGCCACGAAGTGCCATTTCAGCTTGCCTCCGGAGATTTGCTTCAAGGGCTTCTTGCCCGTCGGGTAACCGTGGCCGATCTCGTGCGGGTTCTGCAACACACCGGTGGCCGCGATGGTGAAAGCACTGTGCATTTCCAGGGTCACATCGAAATCGCCCCACACACCATGGAATTCGCGTCCAACGTATGGATACGCATGCCAGCCCCGGTGGTCGTACTCGGCCAGTTTCGGGTACCACTGGGCCATGCTGTAGGCCACTTCCTCGGCATTGTCGCGGCCACTGCGGCGGATCTGCACAGGTACTTGTCCGTTGAAGGTGTACTCGAACGTGGTGCTCTTCTTCGGTAACAAGGGCTTGGCCAGGATCACCTTCAACACGGTGCCGAGAGGCTCCAGCGTGGTCGGCTTCCCGTCCTGCTTCAGTTCCTTGACTTCTTGCAGGCCGATCTGGTGCGGCTCCAACTCTGCGATACGGCCTCCCACCCGATCGTCCGGATCCTCGATGGTGCGCGACCGTACGTCCATTTCGCTGCCCGGTTGGAACGCGTTGAAGTAGAGGTGGAAGAAGACCTCGCGCAGCGTGTCGGGGCTATTGTTGGTGTAGACCAGCTTGGTGGTACCGGTGAACTTATGGTCAGCCGCGTTCAACGAGACGTCCATGGTGTACTTCACCCGTTGCTGCCAGCGGTCACATTGGGCGTGCGTCGCCATCACCAAGAGAACAAGGACCGTGGTGATGATCGCGTGGGAGCAGTTCCTCATAGCGCAAAGAAAAGGTGCCGCTTCCGGAGGTGAACGGTACCCTGTGACAATGCGTTGGACGGGCCTTAAGAAAGCAGCCGCTGGCGTAATGCGAATTCGAGCTGTTGGTTGGCCTGCTTCAGTCGTTCCAAATGATCCTTGCGCTCTTCCTCGGCTCGTACATCGTCGTATGCCTTCCGCATGGCGATGGACAGGTCTTCCACCTTCCATGGCTTGGCGATGTAGTGGGAGACACCCGCCTTGTTCACCGCTTCGATGATGGCTTCGATATCGGCATAACCTGTAATGAGCATACGCCGGATCGCGGGATAGCGTTCGCGCACCATGGCCAGCATTTGGCTACCCGGGGTCCCTGGCATCCGCTGATCGGCGATCACCACATGAACATGGTGGGTAGCCAAAAGCTCCCACACCTCTTTCAAGTCCTTGGCTACCAACACATCCATGTTCCGGCGGAAGGTGGTTAGGAAGGCCTGTCGGTTACCTGCATCATCGTCCACGAACAACACGCACGGGCGATCGGCATCTTGGGAAAGTTGAGGCGCTGCGCTCATGGGTAGCCTAGGGTTTGTCGCCGCCCTTACGCGGCATTTGGTCGAAAGGTTCCATTCCCTATTGTTAATAATTTGTTGAAAACTTTTCGTCAGCTACCTTCACCCCCGCTTTCAGAAACCTTTCGGCCTACTCTCCGAACGACCAATGGACACTTTGCTCGAAGCGTTGCTCTGCGCTTCAGCACCTGACCGGGACAGCTACCGGCCAATGATCTTCCGCATGGCGGCGCCAGAAGACCGGGCACGCTTGGAAGATCTGCTGAAGTCAAGACCACCTATCGTGGTCCTTGATGAGTTGGTCTCCCAACTGACCGAATTGGTGCGTGCCATGCAGCCCGCAAAGCGCTTCGCACCTGGTGAACTCGCCAAGGAAGCCCTTGCTCACTTGAACGGACGACCAGCTCACGAATACGGCGTTTGGGTGTTCTATCCGTGGTCCAACAAGCTGGTCCACCTCCTGGACGAAGATGAGTTCGTTCGTGTACGGACCGATCGCAACCGCAACAAGATCACGACCGAAGAGCAGGCGTTGCTCGCCACGAAGAAGTTGGGCGTGATCGGGCTTAGCGTGGGCCAGAGCGTTTGCCTTACGCTGGCCTTGGAACGCAGCTTCGGGGAACTTCGCATCGCCGATTTCGACACCTTGGACCTGAGCAACTTGAACCGCATACGCAGTGGGGTCCATGAATTGGGGCACTCCAAGGTGGTGAACACCGCTCGCGAGATCGCAGAACTGGACCCTTTCCTGAAGGTGACGGTGTTTAGCGAAGGCATCAACGAAGAGAACATCCATGCCTTCCTGACCGAAGGTGGCAACTTGGACCTGCTGATCGAAGAGTGCGACAGCGTGGCCGTGAAGATCATCGCCCGCCAACATGCCAAGGCTTTGCGCATACCGGTGGTGATGGATACCAGCGATCGGGGCATGATCGATGTGGAAAGGTTCGACCTGGAGCCGGAACGGCCGATCCTGCATGGCCTGATAGACCACCTTGATCCACGAGACGCGGCCAAGGCCCGAACGAATGAGGAGAAGCTGCCGTTCGTGGTGCCGATCATCGGGCTGGAGACGATGAGCGTGCGAATGAAGGCCAGTATGTTGGAGATCGAAAGCACAGTAGGCACTTGGCCGCAATTGGCCAGTTCCGTAGTGCTTGGTGGTGCGTTGGTGAGCGATATCCACCGCCGGATCGCCATCGGCACGTTCACATCCAGCGGGCGTTGGTTCTTGGATGCGGAAGAATTGGTCAAGGATCAGGAACCTCGTTCATCTCAACCTGACCCATTACCGGCGTATCCGAGGTTGACACTGGCCTCGATGCTCGAGCTGGCCGAACGGATCCCTGTGAAGAAAGACCGAAAGCCGCTGACCACCGCTACGGTGAAAGAGTTGGTGGAAGCCGGTGTTCTGGCGCCATCGGCAGGCAATCTTCAACCTTGGCAAGTACTGCACCATGCTGGTCGTTTGCTGGTGTTCCATAACGCGATGGATGGTGATTCGGGTCTCGACCCGGGGCGTTTGATCCCAGCCGTTGACATGGGCACTTTCCTAGAGAACGTGCACCTTTGTGCGCTCGGATCCGGTTTCGATGTGAGCATTGAACCTTACCCACTAACGCAGGAACATCGTTTGGTGGCGTTGATAGAGCATTCATCCGATGAAGCAGAACCGGACCCCCTCTCCCTTTCCTTGCGCGCACGGTGTACCAACCGACGTAAAGGTGATGCGCGACCGTTGGAACCCAAAGCCCTTGAAGCAATGGAGCATGCTGCCGCAGGAATTTTCGGTTGCCGGGCGCACTTCTTGACCAATAGACCTGCACTGGACTCCATGGCGGAAGTGATCGCCGAAGCGGAACGTCTGCGGATCCTGCATCCTGTAGGTCATGCGGAACTCTTCCGAAAAGAGATCCGATGGAGCCCCGCGGAGACTTCTGGTTCACGTGATGGTCTAGATCTCGAGACCATGGAACTGAAGCTAACAGAGAAGGTCGGCTTCCACGTGGCCGCCGATGCACAAGCGATGGATCTCCTAGCGAGCTGGCGCATCGGTCGGGGTTTCATGAAAATGACCCGCGAGAACATGGCCTCAGCCTCGGCATTGGCGTTGGTGTCCTGTACGTCTAACAGTGCGACCGACCTGCTGAACGGAGGGCGTTCGATGCAACGCCTGTGGCTTGCCGCCACAGCCCACAATTTGGCCGTGCATCCTTGTGCCGCACCGATCCTACTCTCCCACCCGGTCCGTCACGGATTCTCCGGACTTTTCGAACCACATGATTCCTCCCTTCTACTAGAACTCTACGATCGGTTGGCCGAAGCTTTCGGACTGGACGGACGGGAAGCGGTTTTCATGGCGCGCCTCTCTTACGCGTCCTCTCCTTCCGCTATCAGCCTTCGAAGACCTTTGTCAACCTTCCTCCACTCACACGCTTCACTCTCCTGACATGGATAAGATCACTATTCGCGCCTTTCGTGCGGTGGACGAACCGGAAACGTGCCACGAATTCCTGCAGGAGCACGTGCGCGTTCTGGCGGATCTTGGGGTTGATTCCGTGGTCAAGCCCGACACCTCATGGATGAACGACCCCGGAACAACTGTTTTCGTTGCAGAGCATCCGGAACTGGGTCTGGTTGCCGGGATACGATTGGAATACGCCTGGCAGGATCGACCATTGCGCATGCAAACGTGTGTAGCACCGATGGCTCCACAAGTGACCCCGTTGCTAAACGAGCTTCAGCCCTACGGGAATGCCGAACTTTGTGGGTTATGGAACGCGCACCGTTTCGCCGGTCGAGGAGTCCCTTGGCTCCTGATCAAGGCGGCCATCGCTTGTGCTAGTCAGCTGGGTTTGTCCACGGTGGTCACATTCATCGCGGAGTACGTTGCTCCCTATGCAGAGAAGGTCGGCTTCTCACCGATCGATGGTATCGGGCAGAACGGCCGGCTTGTATACCCGATCCCTGCCATTCAGACTTGGGCGATGGCGCTGTATGATGCCACCACTCTTAGCAATGTGAATTCCGTGATCCGCAAGGACCTGATCAGCCTGCGTGTAAGGCCGCGCCAGTTCCGCACAGAGCAGCCAAAACAGAGCGAGCTTTTCGTGGTTTACGACCTCCTGCTCGACCAACAGATGGTCAGAGGGTTCGAAGCGGTCATCGAATCGCGCCGCTTGTTCGCCGCCTGAGGGTAAGGGAACCTCTCGATCCGAGCTGGCGTATAACGCTCCATGCTCTCCCGTTCCATAATCCTCATTTCGACCTTCGTTCTCGCTGCGATCGTCTCGGCAAGCGAGCTTCCACTAACATTCGATGGAAAGCCAATCCAGCGTTCCATTGGCCGCCATTCCTATCTTCTGGAGGATACCAACGGGCAGCTGACCGCCAGTGAGGCGCTGCGTGCACCGGGGTGGACTGCGTGCAAGTCGGACGTGCCGAACTTGGCCGTATCAAGGTCGACACATTGGATCCGGTTCTCCGTCCGGAACACCTCGTCACAGCAGTACATCCTCCTATCGATTCCCTATTCTGAGATCGACGAATTGGATGTTTCGGTGATCCGCAATGGCGAGTTGGAACGGATCGCGCGCACTGGGCGTTCCATCTCCGATGAAGAGGTCACTGAAAGCGAACACGACTTTGTTTTCATTCTGCCTATCGCGCAAGGAAATACCGGAGAGGTCCTTTTGAGATTACGTGGTTTCAAAGCCATCCACGTGCCTATGGACCTTACGGATAGTGCCACATACAGTACGTATAGCAGCGGCCGCAACTTAGCGTTGGGGGCTTATGCTGGCATCATGATGGTGATGGCGCTCTACAACCTGTTCCTCTTCTTCTCCATCCGCGAGAAGGCATACCTCCTGTATCCGCTCTACATTCTATCGATCTGCATTGCACAACTCGCCTTCCAAGGTGTGGGTCCATCGGATTGGTTCGCTCAATGGCCTTGGTTGGCTTCGCGGATCTCCATGATCGGTGCGCTCTTGGCGGTTCTGTTCGGAATGGAGTTCAGCCGCCGCTTCATCGGAACGAAGCAGATCCTACCCCGCATGCATCGCATCGTCGATGTCTTCCACATCCTGGTGCTCGTCATCCTGTGCATCTACCTCTTCGGAGACCCTTGGGTAGGCTACAATTTGGCCCAGGCGATATGCGGTGTCACGGCCATTTTCCTGTTCGTCACTTCAATTTCAGCCATCCGAAGAGGTTCTCGCCAGGCCCGGTTCTTCCTGCTTGCATGGAGCTTCTTTCTGCTTGGCGTAGTGCTCTTCGTTCTCAAGGATGCAGGTGTGCTCCCCTTCAGCGCGATGACGCACTACAGTATGACACTAGGTTCCGCCATCGAAGGCGTACTCCTCTCCTTCGGTCTGGCCGATCGCATCAACGTCCTTCGCAAGGAAAAGGAACGGTCACAAGCCGACGCTTTGGCCGCTTCGCTGGAGAACCAACGCATCGTACGCGAGCAGAACGTGATCCTTGAAGAGAAGGTGACCCAACGCACGCACGACCTGCGCGAGACCAACGAGAACCTCAAACGCACCCAGACCCAACTGGTGAACGCCGAGAAGATGGCTTCCCTTGGTCAGCTCACGGCAGGTATCGCACACGAGATCAACAACCCGATCAACTTCATCACCAGCAACATACAGCCGCTGCGCCGCAACATATCGGAGATCGTGGAGGTGATGCAGGAATACAGGACGTTGACCCCGGAGACCGCAGCGGGTAAGCTGAAAGTGCTGAAGGAGCGTGAACGCCAGCTCGGGATCAACGATTCCATAGAAGAACTGGACGACATCATCGGAAGCATCGCTGATGGATCGCACCGAACGGCCGAGATCGTGCGCGGCTTGCGCAACTTCTCTCGTTTGGACGAGGACGATCTCAAGGAAAGCGACCTCCACGAAGGTTTGCGCAATACGCTGGCTCTACTTGCTCCGCAGTACCGTGATCGTGTACAGGTACGTTTCGAACTTGGGGATGTGCCGCATGTGGAGTGCTTCCCAGGCAAGGTCAACCAGGTGTTCATGAACATACTTACGAACGCCATCCAAGCCACCCTTGCGCGCACCGATGGCGATACCCCTGAAGTGGTGATCGGAACATCTGTGGACGACGATCACGTCCGTATCACCATATCAGACACGGGGATCGGCATGACACCGGAAGTGAAGGCCCGCATGTTCGATCCGTTCTTCACCACCAAACCGGTGGGCGAAGGAACCGGTCTTGGTCTAGCCATCGTGTACGGCATAGTCCAGGATCACTTCGGCCACATCGCAGTGGACAGTTCGCCCGGGCAGGGAACCACGATCCGCCTTCACCTACCGATCCGCCACGCACAGCCCCAACAAAAACGAGCATGACCGAACCGATGATCCGCGTGCTCTTCGTAGACGACGAAGAGAACAACCTGAAGGCGTTCCGCTCCACCTTCCGGCGGGAAATGGACGTGCTTTTGGCCAGTAGCGGCGAGGAAGCGCTGCGCATGCTCGAGACCGAACAGGTGCATGTCATCATCTCCGACCAGCGCATGCCCAACATGTCCGGCTCGGAGTTCTTGGGCATTGCACGCCAACGGTTCCCCAAGCCGATGCGCATGTTGCTCACGGGTTTCTCCGATGTGGAAGCCGTGATCGCTGCTGTGAACGCTGGAGGTATCTACGCCTATTGCACCAAGCCTTGGGACGTGAACGACCTTACCCTGAAGATCAAACAGGCGTACGAGATCCACAGCTTACGAGACGACAAGGACAAGCTGCTCCACCGGTACCAGCAGATCTTCGATACCTCGGGAGATCCGATCGTGATCGTTGATCACCGCGGAGAGATCCTCCAGGCCAATAGTGCATGTGGAAAGTTGATCGGCGTAACCGTGGAAGCGTTGCTAACACAACGCTTCACAGACCATATCGAGAACGCGAACGAACTGATGCGCTCCTTGCGGGAGAAACGTTCCGGCAACGAATTCGTCAACGTGGACCTCACCATACGGACAGCCACCGGCAACCTTGTGGATTGCTTGATGACCGCCACCTACCTGGGCAAGGAACTACACGGCAGGCACGCGTTCCAAGCTGTGATCAAGGATATCAGCGACCGGAAACAAGAGGAACTCCGCATCAAGAAACTGAACGCAGACCTCGACAAAAGGGTGGCCGCGCGCACAGGGCAGCTGCTGGAAGCGCTGGAAGACCTCGGCTCCTTCTCCTACACCGTTGCCCACGACCTGCGCTCACCACTGAAGAACATCGCCGCACTAAGCGACCACCTGCACACATTGGCCCAAGAAAGTGGCAATGGAAAGGAACAACTCGAATTCACCGAACGTATCCATAACGGCGCACAACGTATGCTCGAGCTCGTTGATGACCTGCTCCGCTTCTCACAAACCAACAAACGCGAGGTTGAACGGCGCGAGGTCCTCCTTCGACCATTGATCGAGCAATGCATCGAGGAGCAAGTAGCGGACTCGCGCCGCGAGCAAGTGCGGATCGAAGTGGGATCAGAGGTATCGGTCCTCATCGATGCGCCGATGTTGAAGGTGGTCCTGCAGAACCTGCTTTCCAACGCGCTCAAATTCACACGCGACCGCCGAACACCGGAGATCCGCATCAGCCACTCCCAGGCAGACGGTCGAGATGTGATCACCATACATGACAACGGCGTGGGGTTCGACCCGCAACACAAGGAACAGGCCTTCGGGATCTTCAAAAGGCTACACAAGGCCGATCAGTTCGAGGGCTCCGGGGTGGGTCTCGCCATCGTCCACCGCATCGTTTCCAAACACGGTGGTGAGGTGTGGGCTGAAAGCGCCGTGGACCAAGGAACCAGTATCCATGTGGCCATTCCGGTCGCAGAAGGCCGAACACAAGCTGTACCCTTTTTCAAAGTAGCATGAGCTGAAACCTTTACAAGTACTCCTGCGTACCATACGCTGTACCGTCAACCTCTCCCAAGGATGAAAGTCTCCCTGATCGCAGTAATGCTGCTCGTATCTACTATCCCCGGCATGGCACAAGGTAAACTCGTGGACCGGCGCGACCAGGCCGAAGGCTGGTACCTACCCGTCCACGGCCAAGTACTTGTAGATGGCCAACGAGCGGATAGTTACCAATTGATCCTGTACAAAGACAACATCGAACTCGGTAAGCTCGATTCCGACAAACGCGGCCGATTCGAACTGGAACTGGACATCGATGCGTCCTACATGGTACGCATCGTCAAGGATGGCTTTCAGGAAAAGATCGTGGCCATCGAGACCAAACTGCCTGAGGGGTTGGTGAAATACCCGGACTACGAGTGTACTGTCAGCATCCAAAGAAGCGCGTCGAAGAACATCGACCCGTTCTACACCGACTTCCCCTCGGCGATCGTCCGCTACAACGAGGAACTCGGTGGCTTCTACCACAGCGAACATTACCTTACACACATACAGACCAAGCTGGCCGGTTTCGCACAAGCGAGTTTCTGATGTGATACCTTCTTCTCCCCTGCCTTACAAAACAACATAACCTAGGCGGTGAGAACAGCGAGGCGGGCCCGTAAGCCCGCCTCGATCATTTATTTGCTGACGGTGGCGGACAGGCCCGCCTCGATCTTTCAGGATGTCGGTGACGGAAAGACCCGCCTAGCGAATTACGGCTTCGGAAGTCCTAGTGCTGATCGTAGTCGATCGTAACGTTCGCGCTGCGCGGATGGGTTTGACAGGTGAGCACATAGCCATCTGCCACCTCCTCATCGGTGAGGGCATAGTTCATGTCCATCTCCACCTTCCCTTCCACAACACGGGCTTTGCAGGTGCAGCAAACGGCTCCCTTGCAAGCGAAGGGCACATCCAGCCCGGCATCCAGCGCTACGTCCAGCACCGGGTCACCGTTCGCAGGGATCTTCAAAACATGCTCGCGGCCGTCCATGATCACTTTCACCTCGGCCACACCACTGAACGAACCGCTATCGCCGTGGGCATGGTCGGTGGTCTTCTTCGCATCGGTGGTCACCGGCGTGTTGAAGAGCTCGATGTGTATGCGTTTCTTGTCCACGCCTTGTTTCTCCAACGCCTCGCTCACGTTCACCATCATCTGTTCGGGGCCACAGATGAAGAATTCCTTGTCCAGTGGGTCGTTCACGAACCGCTTCATTAGCTGAACAGCCTTCTCCTGGGTGATCCGTCCGTTGAAAAGCATGTCCTCATCAACCCCTTTGGAGAGGATGTGGTGTACTGAGAAACGATCATCATGCAACGTCTTTAATTCCTCCAAACGCTGGCGGAAGATGATGCGGTCCTGTTCGGAGTTGCCATAGAACAGCGTGAACCGGCTCTTGGGTTCGGTGCGCAGAACGGTCTTCAGGATGCTGAGGATCGGGGTGATGCCACTGCCCGCCGCGAAAGCGACGAAATGGCGCTCCTTCGCCTGGTCCAATGCCGTGGTGAAGCTGCCCATGGGTGTCATCACCTCGATGCGCATGCCCTGCTTCAACTTGTCCACCAGCTGAGTGCTGGCGCGGCCGCCGGCAACTTTCTTCACCGCGATGCGCACCTCATCCTTATCCAGCGGGCTGCTGCAGATGCTGTAGCTCCGGCGCAGCTCTTCGCCGTTCACGGTCAGCTTCAGCGTGAGGTATTGCCCGTGTACAAAGGCGAAATCCGCCTGTTCTTGGGGCGGAATGCGGAACCCGACGACGATGCAGTCGGGTGTTTCCTGTTGCACACTGGACACTTCGAGGGAATGGAACCGGGCCATGCGGGTGGTCATGATCAAGGGGCGCAAAAGTAGCGGTTGGGCTTCGGCCTTCCGCGGCGATGGAACAGTGGGGCCGTTCCGGTTGTTCAGTAGATGACCGGGATCAGGGGCCGAGCACGCCCCATCCCTATCTTAGCCACCGCACAAAGCACTGCCGATGACGGATGTGACCAACCTCGAAGAACGCTTCCAAGCCAAGATCGACGCCGAACAGAAGATCGAGCCGAAGGATTGGATGCCGGAGAAGTACCGCAAGACCTTGATCCGCCAGATCAGCCAGCACGCCCATAGCGAGGTGGTGGGCATGCTGCCGGAAGGGAATTGGATAACCCGGGCACCCAGCCTACGCCGTAAAGCGATCCTGCTGGCCAAGGTGCAGGACGAAGCCGGGCACGGCCTCTACCTCTACAGCGCATGCGAAACGCTCGGCACCACACGCGAGCAGACCATCGCCGACCTCAACAGCGGCAAGGCCAAGTACAGCAGCATCTTCAACTACCCCACCCTCACTTGGGCCGACATCGGCGCTGTGGGTTGGCTGGTGGATGGTGCCGCCATCATGAACCAAGTGATGCTGTGCCGCACCAGTTACGGGCCCTACGCACGGGCCATGGTGCGCATCTGCAAAGAGGAG
>DLGQ01000062.1 GCA_002482775.1 Flavobacteriales bacterium UBA7690
TGGTAGATCCCGGCGAACATCCCGAAGATGGCGCTCATCCCCATCACGATGTGGAAGTGGGCCACCACGAAGTACGTGTCGTGCACGTTGATGTCCAATGCGCTATCGGCGAGGATGATACCGGTGAGACCACCAGCGATGAAGGTGGCTACCAGACCGATGCTGAAGAGCATCGCTGGTGTCATCACGATGTTGCCACGCCACAAGGTGGTGATGTAGTTGAACACCTTCACCGCGGAAGGGATGGCGATCAACAGCGTGGTGAACACGAACACCGACCCAAGGAACGGGTTCATTCCGGTGATGAACATGTGGTGACCCCACACGATGAAGCTGAGGAAGCCGATCGCCAGGATGGAACCGATCATCGCACGGTAACCGAAGATGGGTTTACGTGCATTGGTGGAGATGATCTCCGAGGTGATCCCCAACGCTGGAAGCAATACGATGTACACCTCCGGGTGGCCGAGGAACCAGAACAAGTGCTGGAACAACACCGGGCTTCCGCCGCTGTGATCAAGTGCTTCGCCGGCGATGTGGATATCGCTCAAGTAGAAGCTCGTACCCAGTGAACGGTCGAGCAACAACAACAAAGCTGCGCTCAGCAACACGGGGAAGCTGAGTACACCCAGTACAGCCGTCAGGAAAAGAGCCCACACCGTCAGCGGCAAGCGGGTCATCTTCATCCCCTTGGTGCGCAGGTTGAGGATGGTGACCACGTAGTTCAAGCCACCCATCAAGGAACTGGCGATGAAGAGCGTCATGCTCACCAACCATAAGGTCATACCTGCGCCTGAACCGGGTATCGATTTCGGCAAAGCGCTCAGCGGCGGATAGACCGTCCACCCAGCACTTGCGGGCCCGCCTTCCACGAAAAGCGAGGCCAGCATGACCACGCTGCTAAGGAAGAAGAACCAGTAGGAAAGCATGTTGATGAAGCCGCTCGCCATGTCGCGCGCGCCCACCTGCAAGGGGATCAGGAGGTTGGCGAACGTTCCCGAAAGACCACCGGTCAATACGAAGAACACCATGATGGTGCCGTGGATGGTCACCAACGCCAAGTACATGTTCGGATCGAGCACACCACCTGGTGCCCACTTCTCCCCGAGGAAGAAGCTCGTGAATGCGAAGCCCTCACCTGGCCAAGCCAGTTGTAGGCGGAACAGCAAGGACATGATCACCGCCACCCATGCCATGAAAATGGCGGTGACGAGGAACTGCTTGCTGATCATCTTGTGATCATGCGAGAAGATGTACTTCGAAACGAAGCTCTCTTCGTGATGATGCGCCTCGTGCCCGTGGCCGGCGGCGTGTGCGTGTGCGGTTGTGGCGCCCATGGTCGTCAAGTCCTTTCTGTTCAGCGCGTAGATTGAGCCTGTGCGACGGTGTTGGCGGCTGCCATGGTAGCGGTGCTATCGGGGGCAGGTGCAACGGGCGGCGCGGGTGGCGCAGGCGGCGCCTGGAACGGTTTCTTCATGGCTTCCGCATACCATGTATCATGCGTGGCGGCATCGGTCACCACCAGGGGCATTTGCATGTTGTAGTGCGAAGCGCCACAGATCTTATTGCATAGCAGGATGAAGTCGAACGCCTCGTTCTTGGTGATCAACCGCATGCTATCGGTTGTGATCGTGGGCGTCATCTTGATCGTGGTGGTCATGCCGGGCACCGCATTCATCTGCGCGCGCAAGTGTGGCAGGTAAGCGCTGTGGATCACGTCCTGGCTGCGGATCAACACTTTCACTTCCTGGCGGACCGGCAAGTGGAACTCCTTGATCACGATGTCATCGGCACCGTGCATGTACGGGCTCGCCACACCCTTCTCGGTGATGTCCTGCTCCATCAACGTACGCAGGTTGAGTATGCGTTGTTTGTTGCGACGCATGCGCCCCACTTGTTCAGTGAGCTCTGCATGTTTGGTCTCGGCCAGGATCGCGTGAGCCAGTACACTATCTCCCGTGGCGATCTCCGCGTCCAGCTCGGCCAAGCGCGTAGCCACGCTTTCACGGGTAACGATACCCAACGCGTTAGTGCCATTGATCAGGCGGAAGTCCGTTGCACCCAGGTTGCCATCAGCTCCGGGGTAACGTGCGGTCCAGTCGAACTGGCGTGCATACAGTTCCACTTGGATAGCATCCGGTGAAGCGGGCGCCGTGATCTTGGCCCAGCTGTTCAACCCGTAGATGATGATCACCGCCAACACGGCCGCAGGAGCGATGGTCCACGCCAGCTCGAGCTTGTTGTTGTGCGGCTGCCAGAAGGCGCGACGATCCTTGCTGTACACGTATTTGCCGGCGAACCAGAACAGCAGGATGTTGGTGATGATGAAGGTGATGATCAGGATCCACCAGTTGAAGTCCATGAGCCAATCGGTCTCCGCACCGTGCTCGCTGGCCGCCACGGGCAACATCTTGTCCTTGTAGGCGATGCACAACCACAGGAAGAAACCGAAGTAAACCGGCAGGAAAAGCCACATCAAACGCGCGTTGAAGCGGTTGTCGCTGTCGGAGATGTCCTCCTCGCGTTTTCCACGTAGGCGCGAGGTGAGTTCGTAGACGCGGGCAAGCTGCGCTACCGCAAGGATGCCCAGCACCACGACGATCAGGATCAACAACTTGGTCATCGTTCGTTCGATATCAACCCTTCACAGGGTGGTCTTGTTCAACGTTACGGCGCACTTTCTCATAGCGCACCGTGAGCTTGCGCACCTGCCACAGCATCGCCGCAGCCCAGAGGCCCAGTGCGGCGATGAGGTATGGAAGTACGCTTTGCATATCAGATCTGGTGATGGATGCTCTCGTCCAGGTACGGGTGGTTCACCACGGTGAGCGGTGCTTTGGTCAAGGTGTTCAGCACGGCGTACATGAAGATGCCGAGGAACATCATGAACATGCCGATCTCCAACAAGCCGACGCCATGGAAGTCGTGGCCCAAGCTACCCGGCATGATCATCATGTTCACGTCCATCCAGTGGCCGATGAAGATGATGCTACCCACGAACACCAGGAAACGAGGATTGCGCTTCGCATCACGGCTCATCAGCAACACCATGGGCACCAAGAAGTTGATGAAGAACGTGCCCCACATCATCCAGGGATGGTTGTTGATCCGCTCTTGGAAGTAGGTGACCTCTTCGGGGATGTTGCTGTACCAGATCAACATGAACTGGCTGAAGTACAGGTAGGTCCACAGGAAACTGGTGGCGAACACCCACTTGCCCAGGTCGTGGATGTGGCTGTTGTTCACTTGCGGCAGGTAGCCTTTGCGCTTGAGGTACAACACCAGGATGACAGCGGTGATCATCGCGCTGCAGAACATGCCTGCGAAGACGTACCACCCGAACAGCGTGCTGAACCAGTGCGTGTCGATGCTCATGATCCAATCCCATGCAAGCGTGGTGCTGAACACGGCGAAGAACACCAGGAACAACGCGCTGCGGCGGTAGTTCATCAGCATTCGCTTCACAAGACTTTCACCGGTCTCCTTGTCCAACTGAAGGCTTTGGTTGCGGAACCAACGGGCAAAGAAGATGAAGACACCGAGGTACATCAACGTGCGGATCCAGAAGAAGGGCTGGTTCAAGAAGGCCTTCTTGTTCGCGATCAGCACATCGTAGTTCGGGTTGGCCACGGCACCTTGCACGGCTTCGTCCACATACTGTGCATCGTGACCTTCACCGATCATGTACTCGTGGTACAGGGTATGGTCCATCCAGTGGTAGATGTGGTGCCAGTGCATGCTCCCTGCTGCAAGTACGATCACCAAACTGATGGCGCCGATGGGCAGGTAACTGTAAATACCCTCGAACACGCGCTTCAGCAGCACGGTCCATCCGGTCTCGGTGGCGTTCTGCAACGCGTAGAAGAACAGTGCGCCCAAGGAGATGCCGAAGAAGAAAAGACCCGTGACCAACAAGCTGGCCCAGGTACGCTGGTGGTGATCGGTGTGATCGCCCAGGATGCCGACCACGGTGGCCACTGCGCCCAGGATCATCAACCCGAAGGTGATGCTGCGTGCCCGATTGCTGAGGGTGAAGTTCATCGCTATTCCGTTGTCTTCCTAGTTCAGTTCGTAGCAGGGGCCGCGGCTGGTGTTGCCGGTACCACTGCGGCCATCTCGCGCTGCATCTTGCCGCCGTTCTGGAGGTATTGCACGTAACGTGTCACCAACCAACGCTCCTCCTTGTTCAACTGGGAGGCATGCGAACCCATCGCGAGGTTCTTGCCATACACCAGGGAGTGGAAGATCTTGCCTTCGGGAAGGTCCTTCAAAGCAGCCGTGTAGCTCGGTGGTTGTGGGTAGTTGCCATTGGTCACCACAGCACCATCGCCTTCGCCCTTCTCGCCGTGGCAATGTTGGCAGAACTTGGCATAGATCACCTTGCCTTGCTCCACCGTGGCTTCAGTCATCGCGATCGGATTCTTCAATTCAAGGCCAGCCGCCTCATACCCTTCCACCGTGTTCGGATAGGTGTATGGCATATTGAACTGTGCTTTGGATGCATCAGCGGCGAAAGCGATGGTACCAACAGGTGGCAGCTTTGCGCTCTGGGTGTTGCGTTGGCCCTGGGCCAGCTCCTCGCTGAAGTGGTAGGGGTCCTGACCGTAATCCACGTAGGCTTCCACGGCCGGGCTGCGGTACATATCGGGCATGTACTCCACGCCGGGGCTATTGGGGTCGCCGCCGCAGGAGGCCATGCTCAACACCACCAGTGCCAGTGCGCTGATCGTGATCGCCGGATTTCGCTTGCTCGTGCTCATGGCTCAGTACTGGCGTTCATTGATCTCGAACACCGGGGTCTCGCGCAACAGGCTGGTGATGGCCTCGGCGCTGTGGCCGTGGTTGTCAGCGGTGCGCACTTCAATGATGAACTTATCGTCCGTGCTGCGTGGATCCGGGTTGCGGGCGGGCATGCCGGGCAGCGTCTTGTTGCGGATCATGTACGTGATGGCCATGCCATGCGCCGCGCACAATACCGTGAACTCGAAGGTGACGGGGATGAACGCAGGCAGGTTCTTGTACAACGCCTGGCTCGGCTTGCCACCGATGTTCATCGGCCAGTCGAAGATGTTCATGTACCACATGCCCAACAACGCCAAGCTGGTGCCCGTGATGCCGAACATGAACGCCGCGATGGCCAAGCGGGTGCGCTTGATGCCGATGATGGGGTCGATGCCGTGGATCGGGAACGGGGACCACGTGTCCTTCACCTTCACCCCGTTGGAGACGAGCTTACGCGCACCGTCCTTCAGTTGCTCTGGGTCCTCGTAGACCGCGTAGATGACCTTGTTCGCCATGTGGCTCAATGGTGCTGATGTTTGGCGGCTTCGTTCTTGTAGCTCTCACCGCTGACCTTCAGGATGGACTTCACCTCGTTCAGCGCCAACACCGGGAAGTAGCGGGCGAAGAGCAGGTACAGGGTGAAGAAGATACCGATGGTACCGAGGAAGGTTCCCACATCCATCCAGGTGGGGTGGAACATGTTCCAGCTGCTCGGCAGGTAATCGCGGTGCAAGGAGGTAACGATGATCACGAAACGCTCGAACCACATACCGATGTTCACGATGATGCTCATGAAGAACGTGAAAGCCAGGTTGCGGCGCAGCTTGCGGAACCAGAAGATCTGCGGGCTGATCACGTTGCACGTCATCATGCTCCAGTACGCCCACCAGTATGGTCCGGTGGCGCGGTTGATGAACGCGTAGCTCTCGTATTCCACACCGCTGTACCAGCTGATGAACAGCTCGGTGATGTACGCCACACCCACGATGGAACCCGTGACGATGATCACGATGTTCATGTACTCCACGTGCTTGATGGTGATGTAAGCCTCGAGCTTCATCACTTTGCGCATCACGAGCAACAAGGTCTGCACCATCGCGAAGCCGCTGAACACCGCACCACTCACGAAGTAGGGCGGGAAAATGGTGGTATGCCAACCGGGGATGATCGAGGTGGCGAAGTCCATACTTACCACGCTGTGTACCGAGAACACCAGCGGGGTGGCCACACCGGCGAGCACCAAGCTCACCTCTTCAAAACGCGTCCACGCCTTGGCATTGCCGCTCCAGCCGAAGCTGAGGATGCTGTAGAACTTCTTCATGCCCGGCTTGGTCACCTTGTCGCGGATGGTCGCGAAGTCGGGGATCAGGCCGATGTACCAGAAAACGAGCGATACACTGAAGTAGGTGCTGATCGCGAACACGTCCCACAGGAGGGGCGAGTTGAAGTTGGTCCAGAGCGAACCGTATTGGTTGGGCAGCGGGAACACCCAGTAACCCACCCAGAGACGACCCATGTGGATCAGCGGGAAAGTGCCCGCCATGATCACGGCGAAGATGGTCATGGCTTCCGCGGAGCGGTTCACGGCCATCCGCCACTTCTGCCGGAACAGCAACAACACGGCGCTGATCAGGGTGCCTGCGTGGCCGATCCCTACCCACCATACGAAGTTGGTGATGTCCCAGGCCCAGTCCACGCTCTTGTTCAAGCCCCAGGTACCGATGCCCTTGCTGAGCAGGTACATGATGCAGCCCACGCCGTACAGGGCGATGATGGCCGCGATGGTGGTGAGCACGTACCAGCCACGAGGTGCCTTGTTCTCGATCGGGCCTACGATATCCTGCGTGATATCATGGTAGGTCTTGTGGCCCAGTATGAGCGGTTCGCGGATCGCTGCTTCTGAATGCATGGGGTCCTTTCGTTGCTCAGGCGTAGTGTGCGGCAGCCTCTTCGGTGTTGCGCACCTTCACCAGGTAATTCACATTGGGTTTCACACCGATCTCTTCCAGCATGTGGTAGCTGCGGTCGCTGTCGGCCAGGCCACGCACCATGCTCTTCTTGTCGTTCAGGTCGCCGAAGACGATGGCTCCGGTGCCGCAAGCTGCGCTGCATGCCGTCTCGATGCTGCCATCGATCACGGGCGTTCCGGCTTTCTTCGCGGCGAGTTTACCTGCTTGGATGCTCTGCACGCACATGCTGCACTTCTCGATCACACCGCGGCCGCGCACCACCACATCGGGGTTCAAGACCATACGGCCGAGATCGTCCCACGCTGGGTTCACCTCGCCGAACTTCTCGCTCACGTAGTTGAACCAGTTGAAGCGACGCACCTTGTAGGGGCAGTTGTTCGCGCAGTAACGCGTACCGATGCAACGGTTGTAGGCCATCTGGTTGAGGCCTTCGTTGCTGTGCGTGGTGGCAGCCACCGGGCATACCGTCTCGCAAGGAGCGTGGTTGCAGTGCTGGCACATCACCGGCATGAACATCACGCTCGGGCTCTCTTCAGGCACCTCCATCTGTAGGTACATGTCGATCTTGCCCAAGCCATCCTTCTTGGCAGTCTCTTTCGTGGTGGCGCTGCTGTAGTAACGGTCGATGCGCAACCAGTGCATTTCGCGGCTGCGGCGCACTTCGTCCTTACCGACCACCGCGATGTTGTTCTCGCTGTTGCACGCCGTGATGCAAGCGCCGCAACCGATGCAGCCGTTCAGGTCGATGCTGAGGCCCCAACGGTGCCCAACACCTTCCACCGGATGTTCTTCCCACAGGTCGAATTCAGCAACAGGCTTCTTGTCCTGCGCGTTGATCACGCCGTCGCCGTTCACGTCCTCGTGTACCGCCAGCTCGTGCGGGTGGTTGTAGGCACGCTTGTCGCCAGCCTTGTAGGTGGCAGCGGACGTTTCCTTCACCACACTGTGGCGGTCCATCGCCGTGAGGTGCGTCTGTGTGATGGCCACCGGATAGGTCTCGCCGGTAGCTGTCACGCTCACATTGAGCACATCGTAGTTCACACCGCCCTCGCTGAGCCTAGTGAACACATAGGCGTTCTTCCCGACCGGCTTGAAGTCGCCGTTGTGGTCCGTAACGCAGGCCGCAAGACCCACTTTCTCGCCATTCTCGCCGCGGCCGTAACCGAGGGCGATAGCGATGGTACCGGAGCGCTGACCAGGGGTCGGAACCACAGGAAGGGTGATCTCGTTGTCACCCGCCTTCACCGTTACCAAGCTCGCAGGAGCCTGTTCGCCGAGGTACATATTGAGGCCGAGCTTCTCAACATCCGCCGGGGCCATGCACACGTAGTTGTCCCACGTGATCTTGGTGAGCGGATCGGGCATCTCCTGCAGCCACGGGTTGTTGGCGTGCTGGCCGCTTCCGATGGCTTCGGTGGTGTAGAGCGCGAGTTCGAAATCCCCAGCACCGGTGCTCGCTTTCGCAGCAGCGGCGGTCGCAGCGGCCACATCACCCGCGAACACCGCAGGAGCGGCAGCAGGTGCTACCGGTGCGGTGAGCACGCCGTTGTGTACGGCCATGTTCCAGTTGTCCTCGAACAAGCCCATTTCCGGACCGCGGTTGGCCATGTTGGCCTGCCATACGCTGCGGATGTGCTCGTAGTACGTGCTTGCGGAACCGCTCCAAACGAGCAGGCTCTCCTGCCACTGGCGCGTGTTGAAGAGCGGGCGGATCGCAGGTTGTGCGAGTGCGTAGTGACCCACTTTCGGGTGGAAGTCGTTCCAGCTTTCGAGGTAGTGGTGGTCCGGGCAGATCCAGTTGCAAAGGCTGGCGGTCTCATCCGCGTACCCGCTGAAGCTGACGCTGAGGCCCACTTTGCCGAGACCGGCTTTGAACTCGGCTGCGTTGGGCAGGCTGTAGGCTGGATTCACTCCGGCGATGAACAGCGCACCCACCGTGCCGGCGTTCATGTCCTTCACCAGTTGCGCCACGGCGGCGTCATCACCCTGCTTGAAGTGGGTGTGCGCATCCAGGTCGATCGTGCTGCCGTAGTTGCCGAGGATGCTGTTGATGCTGTTGACCAGCACCTGTACACCTTCGTTGTTGCTACCGGCCAATACCACGCTGCGTCCTTTCGCTGCCATCAACGCTTTGGCAGCGCCTTCGGTGGCCTTCATCATCGCCGCATCGGCACCGGCGCTGTTGCCGCTGATGTGCGCATGCAGCGCCACCACGGCTTTCGGCAGTTCACTGATCTTCAGTGGCACGCGCACATCGGCGTTGGCGCCGGTCATGCTCATGCGGGCCTCGAACTGGATGTGCCGGTTCATCGCCAGATCCGGGTTGCGACGCGTGGCGTACTGCCAGGTGTTCTCGCTCGTGCTGCCCCAGCTGCTGAGGAAGTCAGCGTCCACGCTCACGATCACATCGGCTTTCGTCAGGTCGTAGCTCGGGAATACGCGCTTACCGAAGCTCTTCAGATTGGCGCCGGTAACGCCGCCGTAGCTGATCACATCGTACTGGACGTGTTCCGCGGTCGCGTTCTTCGCTTTGAACGCAGCGATGGCCGCTTGCGTGCTCGGGCTGATGACCGTGCTGCTCAGGATCACCACACGTTTGCCAGCAGCAGCAGCGAGGCCAGCAGCGATGGCTTTGTCGGTATCGGCCCAAGTGGTCGGTGCCTCAGAACCTTTGGCAACAGGACCGGTCAATCGCGCACCATCATACAGCGACAGCACGGAGCTGTTCATGCGTGCGTTGATGCTGCCCTTGGGAAGCGCCGGGTTGCGGTTGATGCCGAAACGCGGGTTGCCTTTGATGTGGATGGGACGGCCTTCGCGGGTCTTCACCAGGATGCTGGCGAAATCCTCACCGTCATAGAAGGTGCTCGCGTACCAGTTCGCCACACCCGGGGTGATGTCCTCCGGTTTGTTGACGTAGGGGATCGACTTGATCACCGGCGTTTCGCACGCGGCGAGCGTGGCTGCCCCGATGCCGAAGCCCAGGAACTTCAAGAAGTCGCGACGGCCTGTGCTGGCCCCGGTCAATGAAGAGTTGCCCAGTACCTGGTCGATAGCCAGATCCTGCGGGAACTCGTTCTCACGACCCTTGATCGCATCGGGCTGCTGATGCAGTTCCCCGAGGTCTTTCCAATATCGCTTCGTGCTCGACATGCGGCGCGCGGTGTTCTTAGTAGTGACACTTGGCGCATTCCCAGCCGCCAAGCTCCTTCACACTGATCTTCTCGTCGTCCAAATATTTCTTCAATTCGGCGTGTCCCATGTCCGTCTCTTCCAAACGGGCCATGATCTCGTCGTAGTAGCCGTTGCCGGCCATTTTCACATCCTTGGTATTGTGGCAATCGATGCACCAGCCCATGGTGAGGGGTGCCCACTGCTCGGCCACGTCCATCTTCTCATCGATCGGGCCATGGCACTCCTGGCACTCCAGCTTGCCCACGGAAACGTGTTGCTGGTGGTTGAAGTAAGCGTGGTCCGGCAGGTTGTGCACCTTCACCCACTTCACCGGCTCGGGTTTGCCCGTGTAGGCCTTGCCATCCCAACCCACGGCCGCGTAGATCTTCGCGATCTCCTTGGTGCCTTCGGGCGTGCGGCCTTCGTTCACCGCGCTGTGGCAGTTCATGCACACGTTGGTGCTGGGGATGCCGGCGTGTTTGCTCTTCTCGGCGCTGCTGTGGCAGTATTGGCAGTTGATGGCCAAGTTGCCTTTATCGGCTTTGCCCGCGTGCAGGGTGTGGTTGAAGAGGATGGGCTGTTCCGGCTTGTAGTGTGGCACTTCGTCACCACCGTAAACACCGATCACCCAAGCGGCATCCCACATCTTCAGGATCAAGAACACCACGATGAACAGACCGAGGATGCTCGCCGCAGCCTTGTTATGCCAGGCCCAGTTGCGCAGGCGCTGACCGAAGGACATGTCCGGCTCGGGCTCTTTGCCTTCCGCTTCGCGAACGGCATTCGAGAGGCTGCGCTTAACACCGCTGAGGCTGAGGCCTACAACGAGGAGCAGCAGAGCGATAACGACAAGCCATGGCCAGTTGGATCCTTCACCTTCTGGAGTAACTGTTGTGGGATCCGGTCCCTTGGGAACGGGGGGCACATAAGCATCCGCATAAGCCAGGATCGCATCGATCTCCTCATCGCTGAGGGCCTGCGCGGTCATCACGCTCTTGTTCCACTTGTTGAAGAGCTCCGTGGCGTACGGATTGCCGGTCTTCAAATAAGCCGAGCTGTTCTTCACCCACGCATGGATGTCACCCTTCCCTTCCCAGCGCGCTACGGCACCTTTCAGGGCGGGGCCCGTCATGTCCTTATCGGGCTTGTGGCAGCTGGCGCAGTTCCCTTTGAACAGCTTTTCTCCGTCCGGTTGCGCGAAGGCGACCGAGGCAAAGAGGAACAAGATGACCGACAGGGAAATGTTAAAGAGCCCGGGGGAACGTTCTGAAATCCTTGCTACAAGCGGCATTCCGAGCATTTTAGTAGGGACAACCATCCGTTTGTCCGGCCGCAAAAATAAAAGGCGGAGTGATCGGGGGACCGCTGGTTGGCAAGGTTGCCACGGGGATGTCACTATTTAGAGTTGTTCTAAATTGCGAAGAAGGTCCTTCGACCTCCGCATAGCCTCTCACAGCTTGACGAACGGCATACTTTTGGCCCCCTACCGCCGATGCGTTCCGCTTTCCTCCACCTGCTCTTTTTTGTTCCTTTCCTGTGCTCCGCACAGACAGAACCGGGCAATGGGCAGGTGATCGTGTCCAAAGTAGACACTCCGGCCACCGACCGCACCGGCGATGTGGTGTTGAAGGTGACACCAGAGGTGGAAAAACTGCTGAACGCCTACAGCGAACACAAGCACCCGCAGAAAGGATACCGCGTACAGATCTTCCTGGGCGATCGCGCCACGGCCGAAGCCACCAAACGTTCATTCCTCCAAAAGAACCCCGATGTGCCGGCCTACCTCAGCTGGCTCGCGCCGAATTTCCGCCTGCGGGTAGGCGACCTGCGCACACGCCTGGAAGCGGAGCATCTGTTGCGTGACATGAAGGTCTTGTACCCCGGCTGCTACATCGTGCCGGACGAGATCGAGATGCCGCGGCTGGACTGAGCTTTCGCCCGGTCAGCGCTGGCGATCTAACGTTCGGCTTTGAACGTTTGAGCGAGGAGTCTATCATTTTTACTATCCCGGAGTTCGGTATCTCATGGCGAAAACCGGTCATACTGACAGGTTCTCAATACTCGTTGAACAACAAATAGCGTCCATGCTCCTACGTCTCCCGCTCCTGCTGTTAGGTGCGCTTGTTCAACTTTCACTGCAAGCTCAGTTACCATGGGTACGGACCGTTCCTCTAGAGAAGGCCTATCATTTCGAAAGTAAAGATGGACGAGGAAGGCTTCAGCACGACTTCTTACTCTTCTACGAGAACGATTCTGTGATATCCGTTCTGATGGCGGATCATGAGATGGCATGGAACTTCGATCATACCAAGAAACCGAAGCATCTGCTGCGGGACTTCATAGAGGAATACCATTGCGAGCCGGACGGGCATGAGGGCGTTTACGTATATCACTTATCAGCGTCGTCCTTGAACCAGATCTATGGAGGCCAGCTCTACAGTATGGAATTGACCATGAGGCCCGACGGGACCGCACTTATTCTCTATGGTAACGTTTACGACCTCATCAAGAGATGGGGGTATACCGTGCATCCGAAACGCAAAGTCCCAAGGGGGACATCGGGGTGTGCTGGAGAAGAGATCCAGTGACAACTCCAAAGCGCGAAAGCCGGTTCTTCCGAACCGGCTTTCGCGCTTTCGTTCCTGCACAACCCGACCTTGAAGATCGGATCCCAGGTCGTGCTCCTAGTCGTTCAGTGTCCGCTTCACCTCTTCGATGATGAAGGCTTCCACCACGTCGCCGACCTTGATGTCGTTGAAGTTCTTGATGCTGAGGCCGCACTCGTAGCCGTGTGTCACCTCCTTCACCTCGTCCTTGAAACGCTTGAGCGCATCGAGGTCGCCGGTGTACACCACGATGCCATCGCGGATGAGACGCACCTTGTTCTTGCGATCGATCTTGCCATCGAGGACGTAGCAACCGGCAACGGTGCCCACCTTGCTGATCTTGAAGACCTCGCGAACCTCGGCGGAACCCACCACCTTCTCCACTTCCTTGGGCGCGAGCATGCCTTCCATGGCTTGCTTGATCTCTTCGATCGCCGCATAGATGATGGAGTAGAGACGGATGTCGATCTCTTCGGTCTCGGCGAGTTTGCGCGCTCCCGGGGTGGGTCGCACTTGGAAACCGATCACGATCGCGTTGGAGGCGGTGGCCAGCAACACGTCGCTCTCGGCGATCGGACCCACAGCCCGGTGGATCACGTTCACCTTGATCTGCTCGGTGCTCAGTTTCAACAACGAATCGGTAAGCGCTTCCACGGAACCATCCACGTCGCCTTTGACGATGAGGTTGAGCTCTTTGAAGTCGCCGATGGCGAGACGACGGCCGATCTCGTCCAGCGTGATGTGCTTGTGCGTACGGATACCTTGTTCGCGCTGCAGCTGCGTGCGGCGAGTAGCGATGGTACGCGCGTCGCGTTCGTCCTCGAACACCTGGAAGGTATCGCCCGCGTTGGGCGCGCCATCCAGACCAAGGATGGACACCGGTGTTGAAGGCGGAGCTTCCAGAACGGCCTGGCCACGTTCGTTGAACATGTTCCGGACGCGTCCGCTGTATTGACCAGCAAGGAGGATGTCGCCTTTGCGCAGCGTACCTGCATCAACCAGCAAGGTGGTGACGTAACCACGGCCCTGTTCCAGCGTGCTTTCGATCACCACGCCGTGTGCGCGTTTGCCCGGATCGGCTTTCAGATCCAGCATCTCGGATTCCAGCAGCACTTTCTCCAGCAACTGCTCGATGCCCGTTCCCTTCTTCGCGCTGATCTCCTGGGTCTGGAACTTACCCCCCCACTCTTCCACGAGGATGTTCATCTGCGAGAGCTCCTCACGGATCTTCTCGGCATTGGCACCGGGCTTGTCGATCTTGTTGAAGGCGAACACCATGGGCACGCCAGCGGCTTGCGCGTGGTTGATGGCTTCGCGCGTTTGCGGCATCACACTGTCGTCCGCAGCAACCACGATGATGGCGATGTCGGTGACCTGTGCACCACGGGCACGCATAGCGGTGAACGCTTCGTGACCCGGCGTATCCAGGAAGGTGATCTTCTTGCCGCTCTCCAGTTGCACGCCGTACGCACCGATGTGCTGCGTGATACCACCGGCCTCACCAGCGATCACGTTCGCTTTGCGGATGTAATCGAGCAAGGAGGTCTTCCCGTGATCGACGTGACCCATGACGGTGACGATCGGTGGGCGCGCAGCGATGCGCTCGGCCACATCAGCCTCTTCGGGGATGTCCTGTTGCACATCGGCACCCACGAACTCCACTTTGAAGCCATATTCCTCGGCGATCACCGCGAGGGTCTCGGCATCGAGGCGTTGGTTGATGCTCACCATCATACCGAGTGCGAAGCAGGCCTTGATGATGTCCGTTACCGGCACGCTCATCATGCTCGCCAATTCGCTGGCGGTCACGAACTCGGTGACCTTCAATGTCATACCGGCCAATTCCTTGGCGGCTTGTTCTTCTTCGTAACGGCGGCCACGTTGGTCGCGTTTTTCGCGACGCAGTTTGGCGCCTTTGCTCTTGCTTCCGGTGAGGCGGGCGAGGGTCTCGCTCACCTTACGCTTCACGGCGTTCTCGTCGAGCTCTCCTGGACGTCCAGTGCTCGGTGTGGTGCGTTGTTCCTGCTGAACGGCACGGTCCACATTGACCGGACCGGGCTTCACGATACGCTTGCGGCGGGCGCGTTCGGCTTCTGATCCGCCGCGGTCGTTGGGCTTGCGTTCCTTCTCTACCGGCAGCTCGATCTTGCCCAAGGTCTTCAGGCCAGCGAGCTTCTGCACGTTCACGCGGATGGTCTCCGGCTCGACGGGGCCTGTAGGAGCTGCTGGTGCTACAGGCGTTGCTGCCGCTTCGGGTGCAGCAGGCTGCGCAGGGACTTCGGCGACAGGTACTGCGGCGGGTACTTCCGGTGCTTCGGGAACACTTGCCGCAGGTGCTGCTTTCTTCGCCGCCGCGTCCGCAGCTTTCTTGGCGGTCTTCTTCGGCGCGTCAAGGTCGATCCTGCCCACGGTCTTGGGGCCAGCGGTCTTCTCGGCGCGTGCTTTGATCACCTCCGGCTCGGCAGCACGGGCAGGCTCGCTGGGCACGATAGGTGGCGCTGGCTCGGGAGCCACGGGCGCTACAGGTGCCGGTGGCGGCAGTGCGGCGGCGGCAGGTGCTGGTTCCGGCTTGGGCTTGGGGGCCTCTTTCGCCGGTGCCGCTTGGCTGAGGGAGATCGTCTCCCGCTCTTGCCGCTGCTGCACGGTGGCCTTGCTCTGCTCCTTGATGGCCTTGTCCGTGCTGAACTCCGCTTGGAGCAGCTCGTACAGGTCGTTCGGGATCTTGGTGTTGGGGTTGCTCTCCACCTTGTGTCCCTGCTTCTCGAGGAACTCCACGACAGTGTGCAACCCCTGGTTGAATTCCCGGGCCACCTTGCTCAATCGCAATCCCTTATCGGTCGTTTCACTCATGCACTACGCTATTGGCCTTCCTTTCTTCCTGTGCGATCGCGGGATCGCGGTTGGTTCTTTCCTTCAAAACACCGGGCGATGTGTCCATCGTCCTTTCCGAAATACCGGGCGGATGATCATCCGCCCCTACAACTACCGGGTCGAAGATCTTCGACCCTTACGATCGGTCGATGCATGCATCGACCCTACGGCATAACGGCTCTGTCGTTATGCCTCCAATTCCTGTTTCAAAATGCGGCGCACCTCCACGATGGTCTCTTCTTCCAGATCGGTGCGTTTCACCAATTCTTCCACCGAAAGATCCATCACGTTGCGTGCCGTGTCGCATCCTACCTTCTTGAACTCGTCGATGATCCACTGGTCGATCTCGTCGTAGAACTCGTCCAGGCTCACGTCGTCGCTCACTTCGTCGGTATCGCGGTACACGTCGATGTCGAATCCGGTGAGCTTGCCCGCCAACTTGATGTTGTGACCACCCTTGCCGATGGCGAGCGCCACCTGATCGGGCTTCATGTACACCTCGGCACGTTTGTGTTCGAGGTCCAACTTGATGTCGCCCACCTTGGCTGGGCTCAATGCCCGTTGGATGAGCAGTTGGTCATTGGTGGTAAAGTTGATGACGTCGATGTTCTCGTTGCGTAATTCACGCACGATGCCGTGGATGCGGGAGCCTTTCATGCCCACACAAGCGCCTACCGGGTCGATGCGGTCATCGTAGCTCTCAACCGCCACCTTGGCACGTTCGCCGGGTTCGCGCACGATACGCTTGATGGTGATGAGGCCATCGGCCACTTCGGGCACTTCCTGCTCGAACAACTTCTCCAGGAATTCCGGTGCTGTGCGGCTGAGGATGACGACGGGCGTGTTGTTGCGCATCTCCACCTTCCACACCACAGCGCGCACGTTGTCGCCCTTCTTGAAGAAGTCGGTCTTGATCTGCTGGTCCTTGGGCATGATGAGCTCGTTGCCCTCATCGTCCAGGATCAACGTCTCGCGTTTCCAGATCTGGTACACCTCGCCGGTGATGATCTCGCCCACACGCTCCGCATACTTCTTGTAGAGGTGGTCTTTCTCCAGCTCCATGATGCGGCCCTGCAGGTTCTGCTTCAGCGAAAGGATATTGCGGCGGCCGAAGTCTTCGATCTTCACTTCCTGGCTCACCTCCTCGCCCACCTCGAAGTCGGGCTCGATCTTGCGGGCCTCGCTCAGTTCGATATCCAGGTTGTCGTCCTCACTAAAGCCATCTTCGACGATGATGCGGTTCAACCAAACTTCCAGATCGCCTTTGTCCGGGTTGATGATGATGTCCACCTTGGCTTCTTCGCCGAAGCGTTTCTTCACGACACCGCGGAATACATCCTCCATGATACCCATCATGGTAACGCGGTCGATGTTCTTGTTGTCCTTGAATTCACCGAAGGACTCGAGGAGATTCACAGTGGCCATGGCGCGGTCAATTGAATGTGATGCTTGCTTTGGTGGCGCGGATCTCCGCAGCCGGTATCGTGGTGATCTCGGTGTCCAACTTGGGCAGGCGGCCCTTCACCTTGCTGGGGTGTTGGATGCGCAGGTCCAAGCTGGTGCCATCGTATCGTTCTAGTTTGCCTTCCAGGGTGCGGCCGTCCACCAGATCCACCTGCACAAGGCGGCCGGTGTGTTTCTGGTATTGGCGTTCCACCTTGAAGGGGCGGCCCATGCCGGGGCTACTGAATTGGAACTCGCAGTCGTCCGCCACGTCGCCCAATTCTTCGCGTACGGCTTTGTTCAGGTCGGCCAGTTCTTGCAGGGTGATCGCCCGGTCATTATCCACCTCCACCACCACCTTGTTGCCCGGACGCACCTCCACCGCCACCACGAAATGTGATGTGCCTTGGATGTGCTGCTCTACGCTGTTCCTGACCTGTTCCACGCTGACCATGACCACCTTACCGCCGGTATAGGAACAAAAAAGAGGGGCGGTCCCCTCTTCCTCTTCCGCCGACTTACGGGGGCAAATGTAGGCATTTGCGGTGGAACCACGAAGCCGGGATCACCGCCCCCCCGGCACCCCGCCACCCCTGGGCTTCTCGTTCGCGGCTGGCGGCGGCACCTTCTTCACCTCCCCATCCACATATTCAGTGGACTTCACGGGGCGGCCATCGGTGCCGTAGATGGTCATGAAACCGTGCAGGCGACCGTTGCGGTAGGTCATCTCCTGGATCACCCGACCGCGCTGGTCGTAAACCACACAGCGTCCATCGGGATCGCCGTGGAGGAAGCTTTGTTCGCGCATCTTCACCCCGGCGTCGTCGAAATAGGTCCATGGACCGTTGGGGGTGCCGTTGATGTAGCTACCCTCGGCCACCGCGATGCCGCTGATGTTGTAGGTGACCCAGCGCCCGCTCTTCTTGCCATCGGCGTAACTGCCCTCCTCCTTCACCCGGCCGCCGATGTCCTTGCCGGGCGGGCTTTCCGTGTAGAACTTCCAGGTCCCGTTCTTGAGATCATCCTTATAGTAGCCTTCGAAATCCGGCTGACCATCGGGGAAGAAGCCACGCCACGGCCCGTTCATTCTTCCTGCTACGAAAGTGCCGATGGTCTTCTGCTTGCCGGTCTCGAACCAGCTCTGCCATTCGCCTTCTTCCTTCCCATTCACGTACGGTCCTTCTTGGAGCTTCTGTCCGCTCTCGTACCACGTGGTCCACGTGCCGTCCTTAACGCCTTGCTTGAAACTGCCTTTCTTCCAGAACTGGCCACCCTCGTAGAAGTAGACCCACTCGCCTTCTTCTTTGTCCGCTACGAATGCGCCGGTGGTGCTGAGCTGCCCGTTGGGGTACCAGTATTTCCAAACGCCTTCGCGTAGACCCACTTTGAACGGCCCTTCCTGATCCTTCTTGCCGAGCAGGGTATGCCAGGTCCAAACGCTGTCCTTCAGCCCGGCTTTGTGCCAGCCTTCCACATTGATCTGGCCGTTCTTGAACCACAGTTCGTAGTGGCCTTCGAGCTTCCCGTCCACGAAGGCATCTTTCTTCTCCAGCTTGTTGTTGGAGTACCAGTACGACCATGGGCCGTGCTTCTGACCGTTGCGGAACCCGCCTTTCGCCTTCGGGTTCCCGGCGGGATGGAATTCCGTGCTGGGGCCATCCTTCTGGCCGTTGCTGATGGTGTATTCCTCCAGCATCGCGCCGCTGGCGAAGTAGCTGCGCATGACGCCGTTGCCATCCACCACCGTGTGCTTGCCTTCCCGGTCCCATGCATCACGGATCAGCAAGGTGCTATCGGTGTAGGCCTCCACCAAGAGCGGCACGCTGTCCGGGTTGTAGTAGCGCCACTCCCCGATCTTCTTGCCGAGGGTGTAGCTGCCGCGTTCCATGATGTCGCCATCGGCATAGCGCGAAACACGGAGGCTATCTTCCTTGCCGCGTTTGAACCAACCGTCGTGTTGCACGATGCCGTTCGGGTGGAAGATGCGCACGTGCCCATCCCTGTCGCCGCTTTTGAAATCGGCTTGCTCCATCAACTTGCCTTCGCGGTCGTAGAACTTCCACTCGCCCCATTCGCGCCCGTTCACCATGAGGCCCTCGCTGCGCTTGATGGTCTTCTTCGCATCCCAATGATCCACGAAAGGCTGCACACCTTGTGCGGACACTTCAACGCGAAGGGTGAAGAACGATAGCACCAGCAATGTGGCGCGGGAGAGGTTGAGAGCGATACAACGCATGGTCTGCGGGACGAAAGTAGCGGCGCTGGAATTTGCGACACCCCACCGGATCACCGCTTGATGAACAACGCGATGTGATAGCCGATGGTGTGACCCACGGGACCGTTCTGCGTCCGAAGCGCCGATGGTGAGCTACTTGCGCGACCGGCAACTGGGTATTCTACTGTTCATCGCCTTGATGGGCTTGGCCTTGCTGGCGTGGGTCGCTTGAGCGAACGGCCGTGGAGTTCCCCTACTGGTCTCTTCAAAGACAGGGATACTGGAGGACACGGCACGGGCTTCCGCCTAACTTTCGGCCATGGTGGGCAGGAGGAAGACCTTTCTTCTTTTCGGCGTGGTAGCATTCGTGCTGCTTTCCGGCGCGTGGACCGAAGCGAACCGACCTGTGCGCGGGCCGCATGGCCGTTTGGCTTTGGCGCTTTTCAGGAGCGTGAACGATTCGCTGCCGGTGCTCCGCAGCGACTATTTCTGGACCAGTGGCCGCTGTGCCGGTTGCCATGGACGTGACCTGCTGGGGCAGGCGAGCATCGATCCCGCGAACGGGCAGGACGTTAACGTGACCAGCGATTGGCGTAGCACCCTGATGGCCAACAGCGCGCGCGACCCGTTCTTCCGCGCGAAACTGGATCATGAGGTACTGGTGAACCCGGCCCACAGCGAAGCACTGAGCAACAAGTGCCTAAGCTGCCATGCACCGCTGGCGATGCACGAAGAGCGTATGGCCGGAAGACCGCCGTTCACGTTGGCGATGTTGGATACGAGCGTGTTGGCCAGCGATGGGGTGAGCTGTCTGGCCTGCCACATGCAGAGCCCGGAAAGTGCAGGCCGGTTCTTCAGTGGTGATCTGCATTTCGATAGCGCACATGTTTACGGCCCGTATGCCGATGACCAGATCAACCCGGACATCATGCAATCGTTCGTGGGCTTCACACCGGGCTTCGGCCAACACATGGTGAATAGCGAAGTGTGCGCTGGATGCCACACGTTGGTGACACAGACCGTGGACCTGGAAGGGAACTTCACCGGCGATGAGTTCGTGGAGCAAGCCACTTACCACGAATGGAAGAACAGTGTGTACAGTGCGAACAACGTTCACTGCAACACCTGCCACATGCCGCGGATCGATGGACCCGTGATACTGGCTGCGGAGTACGCCTTCTTACCGGGACAGACACCCTACGGATTGCATCACCTCGCCGGCGCCAACGTCCACATGCTGGAGATCATGAAGGCGAATCGCGAAGCCTTGCACATACCAGCGACCGAAGCGCAGTTCGACAGCACCATCGCACGGACGAAGGCGTTGTTGATGGAACGCACGATGGACCTTGATCTTGAACTCGTGGACCGCACGGCTGACACGGCCTTCTTCGACCTGCGCATCGCGAACCGCGCCGGACATCGGTTCCCCAGCGGATACCCATCGCGTCGTGCATTCGTGCGCTTCGTGGTGCGCGATGCGGATGGCGATACGGTCTTCGCCAGCGGCCTGATGGATGATACGTATGAAGTGATCGGACACGATACGCCCTACGAACCGCACTACGATGTGATCCGCCGCCCAGAGGAAGTGCAGATCTATGAACTGGTGATGGGCGACGTGAACGGGCAGACCACCACGGTACTGGAACGTGCAAAGGATCCGTTGAAGGACAATCGTCTTGTGCCGCTCGGCTTCACCACCACACACCCCAGTTATGACAGCACGTTGATCGCGGGCGTACCTGCTTCGGATCTGGATTTCAATCGAGATATGTTCGCCATTGAAGGCAGCGGGACCGATATCCTGCACTACCACATCCCGGTGAGCGGTGTTACCGGTGCATTGCACGCAACAGCACGCATCTACTACCAGCCCATTCCACCGGCTTGGAACGCGGAGATGTTCGCGTTCAACTCCGCACGTATCGACACGTTCCGGACCATGCTAAGCCAAAGCGATGGTTCCACGATTTTGGTGGCTGCTGATTCCATCGGGCTTGGTCCCTTAGGCGTTGAAGAGCGCACGGCAGGCCGTCTTTCGATCCTGCCGAACCCGACAATGGACGGGACCATCGAGATCCGCTACGCAGCAACCGACCGCGTGACATTCGTTGCCGCATACGATGCGCGTGGCCGAGCAGTGGATGCACGACCAGAACAACGCGATAGGTCCTTGCGACTGGTACTTCCTGAAGCCGTTGGTGTTTATTTGATCCACTTGCGCGTGAACGGACAGCTTGTTCTAGAACGGGTCGTACGCAGATGAGCCTCACGCTGGCATCCATCCACATCCACCCGGTGAAATCACTGGGCGGGTTCGAGGTGAAGGAGGCGCGGCTGACCGACCGAGGACTGGAGCATGACCGCCGCTGGATGCTAGTGGATGAGGTGGGCCGTTTCATATCCCAGCGCGAAGTGCCCGCCATGGCTTGCTTGCACTGTGCGCCACAGCAAGGTGGTTTCCGGGTGACGGACGTGCGCGATGGAGCGCAACTGGAGCTGCCTTGGATGCTGGATGGAACCGAACGGATGCGCGCAACGGTATGGGATGACCCTGTTGCTGTCATCCGTGCTTCGAGCGGGATCTCCACATGGCTAAGCGAGCGGCTCCATACAGCACTTGAACTGGTCTACATGCCCGATGACAGTGCGCGACCCACGGACGAGCGCTTTGCGAAGGCGTTCATATCGCTCAGTGATGGATTCCCCTACTTGATCCTATCACAGGCTTCGCTGAACGATCTGAATTCGAGGTTACCCTTGGACGAAATGGTTCCGATGGATCGTTTCCGACCGAACCTGGTGATCGCAGGGGGAACAGCGTTCCAAGAAGATCGGTGGCAACGGATCGAAGTGGGTGGTGTAGCCTTCGATCTGGTGAAGCCGTGCGCGCGCTGCGTGATACCCAACACAGACCAACGCACCAGTGCACGCGCCAAAGAGCCACTGCGTACCCTGTCGAACTTCCGCAAACGCATCACCGATGATGGTGCCGTGAGGGTGGAGTTCGGGATGAACGCCGTGGCAAAGGCGGGTAGCACCATCCGGACAGGGGATCCAGTACACATCGTCTCCGACCTGTCGCGTACCACTTTCAGGGTATAGGCATCCGGTGATCCTGGACGCACCTTCGTCTGGCCGCTGAGCATGCTGCGGCATACACCATGTGCCCGCGATCCCTTCTCCCGCTCTTGTGCTTCCTGCTTCTCCCTCCGGCCTTGAATGGCCAGGACCTGGACTCACTTCGTACGATCTGGTCCAATAAGAATGCTCCAGACTCTTTGCGCTCGAAAGCCAGCTTCGATCATGCACTCGCACTCGAAGGCCAGGGCAAGTATGACAGTGCATTGGTGATGGCTAACCGCTCGTTGATGCATGCCGTGCATGGCGCAAGAAAAAAAGAAAAAGCAGCTGCATTCAAGCTGATCGCAAACATCCTTGCCGACCAGGGTAAGTACGCCGAAGCACGAACGGCAACACGCCATTCGTATGCGCTTTGGGCTCAACTGGGAGACAAGACCCGGATGGCCGACAACGAGATCACGATGGGTTACACGTACATCCTGCAAGGTGCATACCCTTTGGGCTTGGAGCACAACCTGAAAGCGCTCGACCTGTACACGGCGGCAAAGGACAGTGCGGGGATCTCCCATGCCGAGAACAACTTGGGGGCATTGTACACCATGTTGAAGGACGATGAGAATGCACTCCTCCATATGGAGAACGCTTTGGCGATCATGACCGCGCGCAAGGATCCGCGCATCGCGAACGTGCTCTCCGGGATCGCGAAAAGCCAAGAGAACAAAGGGGAGCACCGAAAGGCCATAAACGGCTATATCGAATGTCTCCGCATGTTCGAAGCTGCGGGCAATACCGATGGTGCGGCGCGGATCTGGAACGCCCTTAGCAGTCCTTACCTCGCGCTGGGAAATGCGGACAGCGCGCTCATCGCAGCAGATCGTTGCCTGCAACTCTCCACGCGGCCTTACCAAGTAGCACAAGCGAACCTGAATGCCGCCAGGGCTGCTAAAGCGCTTGGCAAATGGTCGGATGCATTGCGCTATGCCCAGCTCGCTGAGCAAGCGACCCAAGGGTCCGACGCGTTGGATTTCAGAGCCACCTCTTTCCAGGAATTATCTATGATCCATGCGCACTTGGGGCAACATGCGAAAGCTTTGGACGAGTACCAGACTTACGTGCTCTTGAACGATTCGGTGCGCAATGATGACAAGACCAAGGAGATCACCCGCTTGGAAATGACGCACACCTTCGACCAGGAACAACTCGCTGATAGCCTCGCCAACGACGCTGAGAAGCAACGAATGACGCTGGAGAACGAAGCACGCGTAAGCAAGGAGAAGAACAGGCGTAACGTCCTGCTCTTCTCAGGCATCGGCCTGCTCGGTTTGGCAGGCGGGTTATATTCCCGGCTCTTACATACGCGACGCTCGCGTGCCGCCATCCAGAAAGAAAAAGACATCAGCGAGGGGTTGTTACTGAACATCCTCCCTGCCGAAGTCGCGGAAGAACTGAAGCAGAAAGGTTATGCCGATGCCCAGCACTTCGATACGGCGACCATCCTCTTCACCGATTTCAAAGGATTCACGCAGGCGAGCGAAAAACTCACACCACGTGAACTCGTGGAGGAATTGAACGTATGCTTCAAGGCTTTCGATGACATTATCACACAAAGGGGTATCGAGAAGATCAAGACCATCGGCGATGCGTACATGTGCGCCGGTGGATTACCCGACCCCAAGACCTCCTCACCGATCGCCGTGGTACACGCCGCGCTGGAAATGCAAGCCTTCATGGAACAACGGAAAATGGAACGTGATGCACTAGGTGAACCAGCCTTCGAAATGCGCTTGGGGATCCATACAGGGCCGGTGGTGGCCGGTATCGTAGGCGTGAAGAAATTCCAGTACGACATCTGGGGCGATACCGTGAACACAGCTTCGCGGATGGAATCGTCCGGGGAAGTGGGGCACGTGAACATCAGCGAAAGCACCTATGAGCTCGTGAAGGACGCACCGGAGTTCTTCTTTAAATCGCGCGGCAAGGTCCAGGCCAAAGGCAAAGGCGAAATGGAAATGTTCTTCGTTACGGTCCATAGCTGACGTTCAACCATCATTCGCGCCACGCAGAAGGATCAAGGTCCGTAAATTTCCGGCCATGGTGCATGCCCTGCTCGCCGATAAAGCGAATCGCTTGTTCGTTTTCCTCGCAGGCTTCTTCATCGCCAATACGTTGATAGCGGAGATGATCGGCGTGAAGCTCTTCCAACTGGAGACCGCGCTGGGCTTCACCAAAGCAGACTTCACACTGCTCGGGCAAGAGCATCTTTCGTTCGTGCTGAGTGTGGGTGTGTTGCCTTGGCCCATCGTCTTCATCATGACCGATGTGATCAACGACTACTACGGCGTACGTGGCGTTCGCTTCCTCACTCTACTCACTACGGCGCTGATCATCTTCGCGTTCGGCATGATGTACTTCGCCATCCACATGCCA
Organism: Flavobacteriales bacterium UBA7690; assembly: GCA_002482775.1. Taxonomy (GTDB): domain Bacteria; phylum Bacteroidota; class Bacteroidia; order Flavobacteriales_F; family PHOS-HE28; genus PHOS-HE28. Next base: position 24,576 of record DLGQ01000062.1, read on the forward strand.
CCCGACCTGGGCTGGTGGATCGGCAGTGGCGCCTCCTCCGGTGTGCCCGATATGCAAGCGGCCTTCACCAACATCTTCGGGCAGAGCATGAACATCATCCTTGGCTCGCTCACGGCATTCGTGGTGGGGCAGCTGGTGGATGCCTTCGTGTTCCGCCGCATCAAACGCATCACCGGCGATAAGCGCATCTGGCTCCGCGCCACGGGCAGCACCATCATCAGCCAATTGATCGATAGCGTAGTGGTGACCTACCTCGCGTTCTGGGTGCTGCGCGACATGAGCTTTCCGCTGGCCACTGCACTGGTATTGACCGCCTACACGTACAAGCTGGTCGTGGCCATCGTGAGCACGCCGCTGGTGTACCTCGCACATGCCGGTGTGGAACGTTACCTCGGAAAGGAACGCGCACAAGCCATGCGTGATGCCGCTCTGCGCCGCAGCGACGAACAGTGAACACCATGGCCAAGAAAAAGATCATCACGAAAAAGGCGCTTGACGCGATCGAGCGTGCCGCCAAACGCCAAGCGCAGAAAGAGGCCGGAGCGCTGGATGGGCGGTTCAGGTCGAAGGTGGTTCCCAATAAGAAGCGCAAACAGTCACGCAAGGGCAAGGTGGATCCCGACGAAGAATGAGCAGGGCTACCTTTGAAACACATCATGACCATGTCCACCGACCTCCACGACCTCTATATCGACGGCAAGAAGGCCAGCCCGGCGTTGCCCGAAGGCAGGAAGAACTACCTGATCGACATCGACGGTACGATCTGCGAGGACATCCCGAACGAGGAGCCCGAGCGTATGTTGGATGCGGCCATCTTCCCCGATACGTTGGAGACCTGCAACCGCTGGTTCGATCAAGGGCACATCATCACCTTCTTCACCTCGCGCACCGAAGCACACCGCGAAGTGACCGAGGCTTGGCTCGACAAGCACGGCTTCAAGTACCACGGCATCCTCTTCGGCAAACCGCGCGGTGGCAATTACCACTGGATCGATAATCATATCGTTCGCTCCACGCGCTACGTGGGCACCTTCAACGATATGGTGGAGAAGGAGGTGAAGATCCAGGTGTTCCCGGAGTAGCTTACCTAACTTCCAGGCGGCGTCCACTTCTCGACCGTACCATCAACCGGCTTCACCGTGCGGAGGTAGGTGTAGATGGCGCCGAGATCTTGTTCGGTCATGGTGGCATACATCACCCACGGCATCACGGTCTGCATATCTCCGCGCTCCCAGTTGATCGCCGCTGGCACGTAGCTGCTGTCCGCGTATAGCTTGAAGCGCTCGATGAACTGCTCCTTCGTCCACCGTCCGATGCCGCCATCCTCGCTCGGTGTGATGTTCGATGATCGCAGCATCGCGCCCGTGGGCATACCGAATTCGAAGCCGCCCGCGAAGGGTTCACCCACACGCTCACCTTTCACGGACTTCGTGTGGCATTCGGTGCACGAGGCCGCATTGGCCAGATAGGCACCGTAAGCCACTTCATCCGCAGGGTCCGGACGTTCCACGGGCTGCGCGGGCTGTGGCATGGTGTGCATGATCACGCTCACCGGGAACTTCGCTTCGCTCTTCGCCACGGTGCTTTCCACAGCGGGCAACGTACGCAGGTAGGCGATGATGCTGTACACATCCTCGGTCGCCATTTTGCCATACGCCGGGTAAGGCATTACCGGGAAGAACGGATGCCCATCCTTGCTGACACCGCTGGTGATGGCACGGTACAATTCACCATCGCTCCAGGTGCCCACACCCGCCGGGGTGATGTTGCGCGAGAAGAAGGTGCCCGGAAAGTTCATGGTCTCATCGAAACGCTCGCCACCCACACCCAAGGTGCCCGGAACAGGCGGTGCAGCGAAGGTGTTCCAATCGCGCGTGCTGTGGCAATCCATGCATACACAAACACTGTTGGCCAGGTAAGCACCACGCTCTACGCGCGCATCCGTGAGTTCCACCTTCAAGTCCTGTGGCACTTCCACATTCGGCAACGCCTGTGTGATGTAGGTGATGCCACCGACAACGAAGAGCACTATGACCAGCAAAAGAACACCGATCACCTTAAGCACCTTTTTCATGGGAGAATGAATTGGTGCGGCAAGATAATTATCCGTGCTTTCTCACGGCCGACCCGCGCCTTGATAGGCCCCGTATCTTAGGACCGCATGTCCAAGAACATCACCTCACTCTCCGGTCGAGCGGGCAAGGAACTCGACGATGCGCTTTGGGAACGGTTACAACAGGCCGCCGAAGGCAATGTTGGCGCACCCTCCGTCGACACACTTTCCGAAGTAGCCGATGACTTCCTTGTTGGTGAAGCCATCACCTACGGCACGAGCAGTTTCTACGACTTCCTGCGCCGCGAGAACAAGGGCGTGAAGGCCTACGTGTGCAACGGCAGCACTTGCCTGGTGGCCGGCACGCAGGACAGGGTGCACCATGAACTCAGCAAACACTTCAAGCCCGAGGAGATCGGCCACATGTGCTGCTTGGGCCGCTGCCACGAGAACAGTTCTTTCAATGTGGGCGGACACAATTACAGCGGTGATGCGATCGCAAACCTCGACGCGATAATCTCCCCACCTCTGGCACCGTCGCCCACCCGGGTCGACCCCATAGCCGCACCTGGAATGGATGCCTACCACGTGGGCACCTCCATGGCCGCCCCCATTCTCACCGCACCCATGCCTTCCTTGGAGGAATTCTACGCTGTGTGGGAGCGGGTGCTGAAGAGCGATGCCGTGGACATCCTGAACGAGATCAAGATCGCCACCATCCGTGGGCGGGGTGGTGCTGGCTTCCCCATGGGCTTCAAGCTGCAGGCCTGTCGCGATGCAGTGGATGTGAGCCTCAACGAGGGATCGCGCAAGTACATCGTGTGCAACGCTGATGAGGGCGACCCGGCCGCCTACAGCGATCGCTACTTGTTGGAGCAACGTCCGCACTTGGTGTTGTTGGGCATGATGATAGCGGGCTACTGCGTGGGTGCCGACACCGGTGTGCTCTACATCCGCGCCGAATACCCCGAGGCGGTGGAGATCGTGAAGCAGGCCGTTGCCGAGCTTGAAGCAAAAGGATGGATCGGCAAGAACATCAAAGGCAGCGCTTTCAACTACCGCTTCAAGGTGATCAAGGCCGCAGGTGCTTATGTATGCGGCGAAGAGACCGCGTTGCTTAACAGCATCGAAGGCAAGCGCGGCGAGGTGCGTACACGTCCGCCCTACCCGGCACAGCAGGGCCTCTTCAATCGCCCCACGGTGGTGAACAATGTGGAGACGCTAGCATGTGTTCCCTGGGTGATCGCGAACGGCGGTGTCGCATTCACCAAGCTTGGTACGGAGAAAAGCAACGGCACCAAGCTCGTGTGCCTTGACAGCGCCTTCACTCGCCCGGGCCTCTACGAAGTTGAATGCGGCACGCCCTTGCGAACGGTGATCGACGACCTTGGCCAGGGCTTCAAAAAGAACGTTAAAGCCCTGCACATCGGTGGTCCATTGGGCGGCATCGTGCCCCTAAGCAAGATCGATACGCTAAGCATCGACTTCGAATCATTCCAGAAGGAGGGATTCCTGCTCGGCCACGCCGGCATACTCAGCATCCCCGAGGACTTTCCGATGGTGGAATACCTGGAGCACCTCTTCCAGTTCACCGCTGTGGAAAGCTGCGGGAAATGCTTCCCCTGCCGCATCGGCAGCAAACGCGGCGAGGAGTTGTTGCACCACGCCCGCACAGCGAACACCAAGATCGATCGGGCGCTCTTCAACGACCTGCTCGAAACGATGGAGATCGGTAGCCTATGCGCCCTGGGTGGTGGTTTGCCATTGGGGGTGAAGAACGCACTTCAATACTTCAGCCATGAACTCGACGCCCACTTCCAAGCATAACGCGCCCTCCGCTCCCGTAGCGAAGACGCAGAGCGCTCCGCCTTCGAGCAATACGGCACGCACAGAGGTCGATGTCGCCTTCATCGATGGCGTCGCTTTCCCGATCAACAAAGGCGAAACGATGCTCGCCTTCCTGAAGCGACACCTTGGCCCGAACCCCGTGCCCACCTTGTGCGACGCACCCAACCTGGAACCCTTCGGCAGTTGCCGCGTGTGTTCCGTGGAAGTGGCCCTTCAACAAGATGGCCCAGCGAAGGTGATGGCCTCCTGTCACACGCCGGTGGCGAAAGGGCAGTACATCACCGTGAACAGCCCGCGAATGGAGCGGCTGCGCAAGAACATCATCGAGCTGGTCCTCACCAACTACGACACCGAAAAACTGAAGACCGAGGACCACGGCGCCAACGAGCTGTACAACGTCGTCCAGCAGGTGCGCTTCGACATCGATAGCGTGCGCTACCCCAAGGGCGCACACCCGCTGGATGCCGCCGGCCCCGATGCCGCCTTCGCGAAGGACACCACGCATCCTTATATGGTCAGCGACTTGGGCAGCTGCATCAACTGCTACCGCTGCGTGCGTGCCTGCGACGAGGTGCAGGGAGAGATGGTGCTCACCATGGCCGGTCGCGGCTTCAACAGCTGGATCGCCAAGGGAACGGGCGAGAGTTTCATGGACAGCGATTGCGTGAGCTGCGGTGCCTGTGCGCAGGCCTGCCCCACGAGCGCTATCACCGACGTGTTCAAGAGCAAAGAGACCAAGGCCGATGAGGTGGTGCGCAGCGTGTGCACCTATTGCGGCGTGGGCTGCAATCTGGAAGTGAAGGTGAAGGACAACAAGGTCGTCGCCATCACCGCGCCGTACGATGCCGAATCGAACCAGGGGCACACCTGTTTGAAAGGCCGTTATGCCTTTCACTTCTATGATCACCCGGAGCGGCTGCGTACGCCGTTGATCCGCAAGAACGGCGAATTGGTACCGGCTTCATGGGACGAAGCCTATGACTACATCGTGGACCGCTTCGCCGACATCGTGGAGAAGCACGGCCCTGATGCACTGGCAGGTGTGAGCAGCGCGCGCTGCCCGAACGAGGAGAACTACCTCATGCAGAAATTCTTCCGCGTGCAGGTGGGCACCAACAACATCGACAGTTGCGCGCGTGTGTGCCACTCGCCTACCGCCCTCGGCATGCAGAAGACCTTTGGCACCGGCGCAGCGACCAACAGCATCGACGACCTGAAGGACACGCACACGATCATGGTCATCGGTGCGAACCCGACGGACGCGCACCCGGTGACCGGCGCCAAGATCAAGCAGCAGATCATGAAGGGGAAGACCCTGATCGTGATCGACCCGCGCCGCACCGAGCTGGCCCGCTACGCCAAGTACCACCTACAGTTGCGCCCCGGCACCAACGTGGCGCTGCTCAACATGTTCATGTACTACATCGTGAGCGAGGGCCTGGTGAAGCAGGAGTTCATCAACACGCGCACGGAGGGCTACGAAGACTTCAAGAAGGAACTGCTCAGCGTGGATCTCGCCGAGATGGAGAAAGTCACGGGTGTGGACCGCGAACTGGTGCGCAAGGCAGCGATCGCCTACGCGAGCTCACCCGCTGCGATGAGCTTCCACGGTCTGGGTGTCACCGAACACTACCAGGGCACCTTCACCGTGATGCAGATCGCCGACATCGCCATGATGACCGGCAACATCGGCCGCCGCGG
>DLGQ01000071.1 GCA_002482775.1 Flavobacteriales bacterium UBA7690
GCATGTGGTACTCGTAAGATGATGGTGAGGCGCACCGATATCACGCAGTTCTTGTGGACACTGGGTGTGATACCGGTCCTGTGTTCGGGCATAGTGCTGAACGGACGATCCTCTTCCCACGCGGTGATCCCGACCTCGTCAAACATCAACGACACGTTCGGTGGTGGAGGGGCCTTGCTGGACCCATACAAGCTGTGCGTGTTCGACCGTTGGGATGGCACCTTGGACGGCGAAGAGGCGATGAACGGGGTGTACCACTTGACGTATGTTGTTAAAGGCCTGAAGATGTCCCTGAAGCAGGGCTTTGGGCACATTGTCCTGATACGATGAGAACGATCCGCATCATAGCTTCCATCATTGTGGCCTCCTTGCAGTGGACGGCCGGAACTGTTCTTGCCCAGGACCTGCGATGGCCAGCGTTGCACCCTTTCGAACCTGCACCGTTCAATATGGATCTGGTCCAAGAAGACGATCAGCGACGGGCGTTGGCCGGCGAATTGGAACTCTATGCGCGTACCCTCCCTTTGTCCGTGAATTCTTGGAGCGATGGTGAGTGGACGAACGAAGACCAGGAACGTGTTTGCCGCATCCTCGTTCGATCGCGTGGCGCCCAAGCCATGGAACTTCTACTGGAGCAGGTGGTCGTTCCACCCGGGGCTTCACTACGCTTGGTGCAGCTGGATGGGCGCGCACTTTCGGAAGCCATGCCACTGGCCATGCCGGATCAGGTGGAAGAATGCTCTTCTCCCATGGTGTTCGCGGATGAGGTCGTGATCGAATATCGACAACCCATGGAAGCACCGTTCGAGGGCCGTTTCGCTATCAACGGATTGGTGCATGCGTATCGCTACGTCAACGATATGCTCCGCGAAGGGCCCTGCCACGTGAACGTTGAATGTGAGCCCGAATCGAACGGCTGGGAGGATGTGATCCGGTCGACCGTGCGCATCAGTGTGGTGGTGCCGGAAGGCAACGGCTGGTGTACCGGTACCTTGGTGAACAACGTTCGTCAGGACTGCGCGCCCTACATCCTCACCGCTTACCACTGTGGTCGTACCTCGACCACGGCACAGTTCAACCAGTACAAGTTCTATTTCAATTTCCAGTACGCCAACTGTAGCGGTGGGGCCTACAGTACGAACCAATTCCTTACTGGCGCACAACGCAAGGCGTATAGCGATGACTACGTGATCCAATACCAGGGCTTGGGTGGATCGGACTTCATGTTGCTACGCACCAACACGGAGGTCCCGGACGCATACCAGGCTTATTGGTCCGGCTGGGATGCGACCAATGTGGCCTCGGTATCAGCCGATGGCGTTTGCATCCATCATCCTACGGGTGCCCCGAAACGGATCAGCACCTACACCCAGACGCTCACTACGGGGCACCCCATGACGTCCTCGGGTCTGATGTCGCACTACAAGGCGAAATGGGCCGCCACACAGAACGGGCACGGCGTAACCGAATATGGCTCTAGTGGTGGTGGATTGTTCAAACCCCATGTTAGTGCCGGACCGGTCTTGATCGGAACGCTTACAGGAAGCAGTACGGGCATGACCTGTACCAATAATACCGGAACCGCCTACTTCGGAAAGATGAGTTACCACTGGACCAACAACCCCAACTCCACCGCTTTGAAACTGAAGCCGTGGCTGGACCCGGATGGTACTGGTACCTTGGTGCTGGCCGGAAGCCCGCAACCCTGTTCTCTAGTGGCTGCCGTTGCTGAACTGGAAAGAACCGCTTCTTTGGTGATCGCACCGAACCCTACTGCCCACGAGGTAAGGCTGGAATGGGCTGGGAAACAGAATGATACCTTTGAAACCAAGCTTTTTGATGCCACTGGACGCGAAGTCTACAGTTCAACCACGAAGAGTCTCTCATCCAACGCACAAGTCCTCGATGTTTCGTTCCTTTCGGACGGTTTCTACTCTCTCCTGATCCTGCAGGGTGATCAGCGCTATGCTGGTCGCCTCGTTGTCGTTCATTGAATGCTCTCTTTCTCTCAACTCTCACGTTCTCTCAATGGTCAATTCTTACGCTCGTTCTGCATCTTGGATGAAGTGGCTCGCCGTGGCGGTGCCATTGGTCATTTCCAACTTGCTCTACGCCCAGGTGAGCCAGTATTCCTTCAGCCGATCAGTAGCCACCTGCACCGAGATCGGTGAAGCGGATGGCGGGTATGTTCTGGGCACACCGCTCTACTTCCCGCCAGCGAGCGAACTCACCTGTTACGCCGACCCCGAGGAGCCCGCTGGCACGACCAGCGTGGGTGCATACCTCGCTCAGGTGCACGGCCCAGGATATCCCATCTGTTTCGACTTCACCTACAATGGTGAGGTTCTTGACCGCATCGGCATCAGTGCCGCCGGGTGGATCAGCTTCGGGAGATCATCCGATGCCAACACCGCCGTCCGGATCTTCGCATCCGACCATTGGGCCGGTAAGCATCTATCGCACTCTTACAACAGTGCACCCTGGCCATCACACCCAACGCCGAACAGGTCATGGATCGGGACCTGCTCCCCAATGGCGTGTACTCCGTTCCTCTCCGCTGCAACGATGTCCAACACATCGCTCGCATCAACATCGTGCATTGATCCTCTCACAACGTGTATTTGAAACAAAGGCCCCCCATGAAGTCATCACTACAAGCCCTTACTTTCTCCGTAGGCGCGCTCCTCGCCAGCCAGAATGAGGTCATCGCACAGGTCAGCCTGTACGAGTTCGATCAGACCGTTGAAACGTACACCGAGATCGGAGCAGCCGATGGCGGGTATGTCCTGGGCACTCCGGTATTCTTCCCGCCGCTGCACAACCTGCGTGCTTATGCGGATCCCGAAGAACCGGACGGCACGGTTACCAATGCTGGATACCTCGCTCCAGCGATCGGACCCGGCTACCCGATCGGATTTGACTTCACTTACAACGGCGAGGTCTTTGACCGGATCGGTATCGCACATGGTGGATGGATAAGCTTCGGTAAGTCCAGCGACGGTGATGAGGCCGTGAACATCTTCACCAGTGATCATCCCGGCGGCCGCCCGCTTTCACATGAGTATTACGCTACCCCGATCGTCCCCTACAAACGCAACCGGATCGCCGGATTGGGTTTGTCCGAATTGCGTCAGCAGGACCAAAGTTCCGTCGGTGGCCTCACTTCAGAGTTCCGTGTGGCCACGATCGGCAGTACGCCCAACCGTGTGTGCGTGATCCAATGGAAGGACTTCCGCTATTCGTACAGTAATGATGGCGGTGTGATCAATTTCCAGATCCGCTTGAACGAAGCGGACAACAGCGTGGACGTGCGTTTCGGGGAGATGACCTTTCCGCAACTCGGCGGCGGCGGGTGCCAGATCGGTCTCGGTGGCCAAACCAATGCGGACTATAACAACCGGTTGACGGCAGCACTGGAACCATCCTTCCTGTACGATTGGAACCAGACCGTGCCCGGAGTGGAGAACACCAGCTCATGCACCATCGCTTATGATGATCCGTTCAACGCGGCTTTCACAGCAGTGATACCGGTGGCAGGCCTGAACTTCCGTTGGACCCCTCCAACGTGCCCCCCACCCGCTTGGCCGGTTAGCGTCACCAACATCCTATTCGATCGTGCTACGGTGAGTTGGACCTATCCCCCGGGTGCAGAAGCGTTCAACTATGTGATCGCTACCATCAACGACCCTGCTGATCCCAATGCTGTAACGAGCGGCAATACCGAGGAGGTGTCCATCCTCGTGCAAGGCTTGCAGCCGATCACGAACTACTATGTCTTCGTGCGCTCCCAGTGCGGTGGACAGCCCGGTCCATGGAGCACCGGTACGCCATTCCGCACCAATGGCGGAGCTTTACTCCAGTGCGGCGAACCAGCGTTGGAAGAGTTCCATTGCTCTGGCCAGAACAGCACGGTGGAGTGGCGTTATACCACTTCCGATGGAACGTCTCCGGTGCGGATCAGTTTCCAGCAGGGCTATGTGGGTTCTGCAGGTGGCGAGTACTTGAAGATCTTCAACGGCCCCAACGAGAACTCCCCCTTGCTCTACACCGCTGGTTGGGGCGATGTGCTTCCGGGCCAGGTATTCACCAGCTCGGGCTCTTCACTGTTCATGAAACGCTACAACGAAGCAGGTAGCTGCGAATCGCAGCCTTGGTACACTCCGTGGATCTGGACCGTTGGTTGCAGGAACTGCACTGAACCACTGGCCGCCTTCTCCGTGGTGAATGAGGATTGCGAAACCCAGCAGTACGAGGTGCAGGTGACCTTGGTATCCATGGGCACGGCGGATGAGATCATTCTCTCGAACTCACAAGGCGTGGCGTCAGAGACCGTGACCGCCACTGGAACATACGTGATTGGACCTTTCACAGCCGGTTTGCCGGTCACCATCACGGTGGAGAACCCTGATAACGCATTGTGCAATGTGGAAAGCGTGCCCTTGGTGAATGCACCGTGCGCCATTGTGGATTGTGGACCAACAGAGTATGAGCTGTGCCAGGATCAGGATGATCAGCGCCAATGGCTTTTCCAAGGTGAAGATGAGGCCATCGGTGTGCGCTTCTATAGCGGCGACGGTGGTTTCTATGTGCAAGCCGCCACGTATGATGCCCTCGATCCACTGAGCGTGGCGCCTGTGGACCTGGCGGACGCATCCCTCCGGAACATCCTACGCACCAGCACCAATGTGGATAATGCCTTGGTGTTGGAAATGAACGTGGACCAGTTCGCGGCTTGGACCTGCGTGAACGGGCTTGCAGAAGGGTGGCATTTCGTTGTGGCCTGCTACGACGGGTGTACCCAACCGCAAGCGACGTTCACGCCCGTTGAGGATTGCGACAACCAACAGTTCAACGTATCGGTGAACATCACGGAGATCGGGTCGGCTGGTTCCGTGGTGATCACCAATGATGGTGGTGCAGCCGCTGTGAACGCCACCGCTGCAGGCACCTACACGGTGGGGCCGTTCGCTTCGCAGGATACGGTAACGATCGAAGTGGAAGGAGCCAGTGTGCTTTGCTCCTGGACTTCGCAGGACATCACCTTCGACTGTACCGGTGTGGGTATCGAAGAACAGGTGATGGGGGAGCTCACTCTTTTCCCCAATCCGACGGATGGTATGGTGCGCATGCGTTTCCCAGCCACAATGCAAGGTGATGCACTACTCACCGTACACGACATCTCCGGGCGTGCGGTGTTGGGCAACAAGCTCTTCGTTGCTCCGAGCGCGGAGCAGGCCATGGACTGGAGCGTGCTCCCCAATGGCGTGTACACCGTCTCGCTCGTCAACAATGATGTGCGCCACATCGCGCGCATCAACATCGCACATTGAACCGATCACGATCAGGATCTAAACTCAGCATGGAAATGAAGTCATATTCACACGCCCTTGTCCTCTCGGTGGGTGCGTTGCTTGCGACCACCACCGGGACGCAAGCGCAGGTCAGCCTGTACGAATTCTCGCAATCGGTAGGAACTTATACGGAGATCACCGAAGCGGATGGTGGCTACGTGTTGGGTACCCCTACGTGGGATCCACCCCTGCACAACCTGCGAGCGTATGCCGATCCCGACGAACCGGATGGAACTGTCACCAATGGAGGATATCTCGCTCCGGCCGTGGGCCCGGGCTATCCCATCGGTTTCGATTTCGTATATAATGGCGAAACGTTCGACCGGATCGGGGTTGCGCATGGTGGCTGGATAAGCTTTGGAAAATCCAGCGACGGGAATGAAGCGGTCAGTGTCTTCACGAGTGATCACTCGGCCGGTCGACCGCTCTCGCATTCCTACAACAGTGCGACCCCTGCGTATAAGTGCAATAAGATCGCCATGAGCAATTCCCAGTTGCGCCAAGTGGACCGCAGTCCAGTGGGTGGCCCAACTTCGGAGTTCAGGGTGGCTACCATCGGAACAGCTCCGAACCGGGTGTGCGTGATCCAGTGGAAGGACTTCGGCCTTACCTATAGCTTCGAGGGCAGTACGATCAACTTCCAGATCCGCCTGAACGAAGCGGACAATAGCGTTGATATCCGTTTTGGCGAGGCGCAATGGGTCTCCTCCCTTGTCGGTGGGGGCTACCAGATCGGTCTCGGTGGCAGCAACAACACGGATTACAACAACCGTATGACCGTGGCCAACGAGCCTTCGTTCCTCTATGACTGGAACCAGACCGTGGCAGGTACAGATAGCGTTGTTTCCTGCATGCTCGGGTACGATGATCCGTTCAACTCCGCCTACTCCGTGGTGGTTCCTGTCACTGGACTCAACTTCCATTGGGCCGCACCGGTATGCCCTCCACCAGCTTGGCCGGTCACCATGACGAACGTGCGTTTCGACAGGGCTACCGCGAACTGGACCTTCCCGGCCGGTACGGAATCCTTCAACTATGTGATCGCTACCATCGATGATCCGGCAGACCCCGATGCCATCACATCAGGCAACACCGAAGAGACCTCCATCCTGGTCACCGGCCTCGAACCATTGACCTATTACTACGTTTTCGTGAGGTCCAACTGTAGCGGAGGACCCGGACAGTGGAGTGCTGCTACACGATTCCGTACCAATGGTGGTGCGGTATTGCAATGTGGTGGAGCCATTCTTACCGAAGAGTACTGTTATGCCACCGATGATTACATCGTTTGGAACTACTCCACCTCCAATGCCTCTTCTCCAGTGCGTATGGAGCTGCTCGCCGGTAGTATCGTCGCCCCCAACACCCTGGAGATCTTCAATGGCCCGGATACGCTGAGCCCCCTGCTCTGGTCCACTGCTAACGGAGGAAGTATCCCGGGACAGATCTTCACCTCCACCGGATCGACCCTCACCGTTTACCTCTCGGCTCCTTCCAATGGAAGCTGCGAGGTTCACGAATTCGTGAACCCCTTCGAATGGACCGTGGGCTGCTTGGATTGCGCCCCTCCCTTGGCGGCGTTCAGCCTTGGCGAAGTTGACTGCGACACGGAGCAATACGAGGTGGACGTGAACATCGTTCAGATGGGCTCTGCCACATCATTGAGCATAACGAATTCGCAGGGTGTTACACCTGTGCCAGCTGCTGCTACGGGCACCTACACGGTGGGCCCTTTCACAACGGGGACAACGGTCACGCTCACTCTGGTGAACGCGGTGAATGAACTTTGCAACCTGGAAAGCATCGTGTTCATCAACCCACCATGTGTGGTAACAAGCTGCGGACCGGACGACTACACCTATTGCTACGGCCCCCAGGACCCCTCGCAGTGGTTGTTCGCGGGTGACGGCCAAGCTATCGGTATCCGCTGGCGCAGTGGTGTCATGGGCTTTGGGGATGCAGCGCTCGTGTACGATGGCAGTGATCCGTTCGCCGTAACACCCGACGAATACACTGGCAACCTAGCCAACGTGTTGCAGTGGAGCACCAACGTGGACAACAACCTGCTTCTCGCGATCGATGCTGGCGAAGGATGGTCATGTGAAGAAGCGCCCGACTATTCCCAGCCTTGGGATTACGTAGTGGCATGCTACGACGGATGCACACAACCACAAGCGTCGTTCTCCGTGGTGGATGATTGCGACAACGATCAGTTCAGTGTTGCGGTGAACATCACCGCGATCGGATCAACCGGCGCCGCGGTGATCACCAATAATGCCGGCGCGGCCTCTGTGAATGCCGCCGCCAATGGCACTTATACCGTTGGGCCCTTCTCGTTCAATACCCCGGTGACCATCGAGGTGGAAGGCGCAAGCGTACTCTGCTCTTGGACCTCTCCGGTGTTGACTTCCACAGGTCCACTCTGCGTAGGCATCGAAGAGGCCCTTCAAGGACGTCTACGTGTCATGCCGAACCCATCCAATGGTCTCTTCCGTGTAGAATTGCCCGAGGGCAACCGTGGGGATCGTGCCCTTACCGTGCTTGACACGCAAGGCCGCTTGGTGCACACCCACCGGATCGATGCTAGCAACGGAGCCTCCTACACCATGGACCTCACCGCGCTGCCCAGTGGCGTCTACATGGTCCTGGTACAGAACGAACGCGAACGTTACACGGGCATGATCCAGATCGTGCATTGATGAGAACGGGAACGGGTGCTCCGCCTACTGCGGAGCACCCCGGACCCCACCAGATCTCTCAAGGCCTTCACTACTCTCAATGGAACTCATCTCTCATATGTCCCTTCGTAATATTCAGCGCGGCCTTCTCGCCGCAGCGCTCCTGGCCGTTTCCAATGCCGGGTTCGGCCAGGTCTCGGCCTACACCTTTTCGCAGTCAGTGGGTACTTGGACCCCGATCAACGGCAATGGAACCCCCATCGGCCTGGTCGGCCTACCGGATTGGTTGGCCATCGATGATGATTCTTTCGTGACCGAAGGAGAGTCCATCCCCATGAGCGATGCGACCACCGGGAACGGTTGGCCTATCGGATTCAACTTCACCTTCAACGGCATCCAATTCGATCGTGTGGGCATCAGCATGGAGGGCTGGATCGCGCTGGGCCGTTCATCGCAAGGCAACAACGCTGTTTTCGTCCCGATCGGATCCAGCGCTTATACACCCCTGAGCTCAGCTTCTCCAGAAGGTTTGGATCCCATCATGCGTTACCGCATCGCCGGGTTCGCCGCGGATATGGCTCCCGGCGGTGGCCTCAGTTCGTGGCCCGTGCAGCTCCGGCTCACCGGAACAGCACCCAACAGGACCTTCATCACCGAATTCAACTGCCAGCGCTCCGGGGCCTTGGGGACCTACGCGTTCCAGATCCGCCTCAACGAAGGCGGTGGTATACCCAGTGCACAGACCGTGCAAGTGGTCTACGGCACCATGACCCCGGCAGGTACGGTGACCGGCCAAGTGGGCCTTGGTGGAGAAACCCCTGCGGACTTCAACAACCGATCGGTAACGGTAGCCCCGTACAACTGGGCTGCCAGTGAAGCAGGCACTGCGAATTCAGCAACTTGTCGTGTTCCCGCAACAGCCACCAACCTGCCCGTGGGCACCACCTTCACGTGGTCACCTCCTGCTTGTTCCGTTTTCGGCATACTCGTGGACCAGTTCGTTTTCGTGGGTGATCAGTTGAACGCCACACTTTCATGGAACCCAACCTTCGGGGCCACGACCTATGACTACGTTGTAACAGCCGGTGGCCCTACTGATACACCAGTGGCTTCTGGGAACGGCCTCACTGCCACCACGGCAACATTGAGCGATCTTCCGTTGGGTCAGGAACTGTTCGCTTACGTGCGCGCCCATTGTGCATCGCAAACACCTACTTGGAGCGCGCCGCACGCGTTCAACACTTCCGCTCTCGTGCCCATCACTTGCGGGCAGGCTCCACTCCAAGAGACCTATTGTTATGTGGACTACGAGCAACGCACATGGACCTATCTCAGCAGCACCGGCGATCCGCTTCGCCTGATCCTGCATGCCGGCACCATGGGTGTTGGCGATGTCCTCACCTGCCACGACGGGCCTACCATCAACGACACCCAGATCTTTTCAAGTGCCGTGACCAGCACCTTGCCCGGCCAAGTGGTCAACTCCACCGGTGGCGCGTTGACGTTGAGGCTCTCTGCCGATGAACTCTCCAGCTGCTCGAACACCGAATGGCTCGAAGAGCTGGAATGGGAGGTAGGATGCGTGGATTGTGACCCCGTTCTGGCCAATTTCTCCGTGACGAACGATTGTGACAATAGCGAGTTCTCCGTGAACGTTGCCATCTTCAACATGGGCTCTGCGACATCCGTTATCATCACCGCCGAGGGTGCTTCGCCAGTGACCGCGAACACGTTGGGCCAACATACCATCGGCCCTTTCCCCGTCGGAACCCCGGTGGTGGTCTCGGCCGGCAACCCGGACAACGACTACTGCAGCGCTGTTTCTCAACCCCTGTTGAACGATCCCTGCCCTGTGGTGAGCTGTGGGCCGGATGCGTACGAATTCTGCTACGCCGAGAATGATGCCAGTCAACGTGTCTACACAGCTACAGGCTCAGAGCGGATCGGTGTGCGTTTCCTGAGCGGATCCCTGGCCGGTACCGATGAGGTCCGCTTCTACGATGGACCCGATGTGTTCAGTAACGTGCTGGGCTCCACGATCGGTGGAGACCTCACCGGCTTGATCATCACCTCTTCCGCAGCAAGCAACACCATCCTCATCGAAGCATCATCCGGAAGTGCTGGTAGCTGCGTGGGTGGGCAAGCAACGCCATGGAACTACATCATTGCTTGCTACGATGGCTGTGATGCTCCTGAGGCCAGCTTCAGCGTGGTGGATGATTGTGATGCAGGACAGTTCAGCATCGTGGTGGATCTTACCTCCTTGGGTAGCGCTACCCAAGTGGTGATCGGGAACAACGCCGGTGCCGCATCCATCACGGCTACCGCGGCCAACGACTTCACCGTTGGACCGTTCACCAATGGCACACAGGTGGTCATCACCTTGGATGGTGCGAGCGAGATCTGTTCGCTCAACTCCATTGCTCTTACCGATGGTTGCGGGGTGGGGATACAGGACCTCGAGCAACCGAGACTTATGATATACCCGGATCCGGGGAACGGGCTTTTCAATGTGGTACTACCTCGTGGTTTTGGGGGAAGCGCCGAGTTGGAAGTGCTCGATCTTACAGGACGCCGGGTGCAGTGGGAACGTCTGATGGGTCAAAGCGGGCAGGTCATCCCCTTTGATCTCAGCGGCGTACCTGCGGGCAGTTACGTGGTTGTCATCCGCAACGGCGAGAACGCAACGTCCAGTACGTTGCGCGTCGTGCATTGACACGATCCTCCTCTCACTGCCTTGGGGAAGCCGCCGAAAGGCGGCTTCTTCGTTGTGGTGCTACGCGTTCGATCTTAAGCCAATGTTCCGACGGGCATTCTTGTTCGAGAATTCCGAAGTGCGTTCACGCATCGTGCGTTCTGTAGAGCCGACCTATTCACGAACCACATGGGTGAGGGGTGTTCGAATGTCCCCCGCTTTCACTGGCGGATGCTGAACTTTCCTTCGAAGTTGATCCCTCAACAGCTGCGTGCGGGACGGTACCATACTTGGTATGCGGCTTCTTTGATCGCGTTCCTGATCGCACGGTTCCCCATGAAGCCGCACACGCCGCGATGGCCGAACTTGTGTTCTTCAGGTTCAGGAGCGTGAACTACGAGGAACATTTGGAAGCCGAACTTTCCTGATGGCTGTTGATCGCTCTTGCGATCTACGCCTGAAGCCCAAGAGAAAGGGCCGTCTCCCTTGGAGGCGGCCCCATCTGTCCGGGAAGGCAGTCCTTTTCGGTCCGCTCAATACACCATCACCGCTTCATGAACCGCGCGCTGGTCACATTGCCAGCACCACTGGATAAACGCAACATGTACGAGCCTTGCGCAAGATCAGCGACACTGATGTGGGCTTGGAACGCATCGTTCACGTTGAGGTTGCGGTGGTACACGGCCCGACCCGTCGCGTCGAAGACGTCCACGACCACGGGACCATCCATCGCCTTGTCCAACGTGATGTACAACTGGTCGTTCGTTGGGTTCGGGAAGAGCGTCATGCGCGCCGGTGAACCCATGACCACCACGCGGATGTCACTGAATTCGAAGCTGCCGTCCTGATCCACGATGCGTAGCCGATAGTAGTTCACACCGGTCATGGGGTCAGCATCGAGCAAGTAGTAATCCTGCCGTTGCATGGAGAAGCCCATCGCGTTCACACGCCCGATGGGAGTGAACTCCACACCATCCGTGCTGCGTTCCACAACGAAGTGATCGCTCTCTTTCTCCGATCCGGTAGCCCAGGTCAGTAGAACATCTTCGCCGTTAGGTTCGGCATCGAAGTGCAGCAGTTCAACGGGAAGGATGATGCGTGCGCAGTCCAGGATCGTATTGTCAGTGGCACCAGTAGCATCAAGCAGTTGGTTCCAGATCAGGCTGTACCGTCGGCTTTGTATCGTTCCATTGGGTTGTGGATACGGGGGGGAGGGGACAGGTATACTGTTGTTCACCACGTAGAGCAGGTACACATGGTCCTGGAGCACATCCAACGCCGATAACCAACCGTAGCCCGCGGTTCCCTCATTGAACACGTTGGTAACGTTCGTCCTTAAGCCTGTTGGAAGTGTGGTGATCGCACGTGAGCAACGTACCGGCGGTGCGTTCGGGATGCATACCCGCGGTGTTACCACCGGCAGGAAATCCACAGGCTGTAATCCCGCATCCCAGATCGCGAAATCCAAGTTATCCGTCGCAATTGTAGTGGGCACGAGGGAAAAGGTCACTTGCCCATCCGCTTGTGCACGGAACACGGACCACCGCCCCCCCAACTGCTCCACGCCCAAGCACCCACGGTTCTCCACCGTAAGGTCCGGTAAATAGCCGAAATAACTCCCCGGTGCATCCAAGAAAATGGTGTCGCTCACTGCGGTGGGTCCACATATCGTGCGGGATCCTAAACAATCCTCATTCTCCGGTTCAAAGAACTGGCACGTGACCTCCGTATGGTTCGGATTAGGCGGCAGTGTCGGCCCTGCCACAGGCCCGCCGGCTGTATCAATGTAGCGCGGTATCTGCCCTAGCTGCCCTGCGCTAAAGGTGTACCACGTGCCTCCAGAAACGACTCGGGCAGCGTCCTGGTACCGGAATTGGACCGTGACATTGGCCGGCAATTCGATCAAGAACACTTGATTCGGCTCATTGCCCAGGGTGGTGTAGGTCACCGTATCCGTACCAATGATGCGCTTCATGGTCTGGCTGCCGGGCGTACCACTGGCATCATAGGTCATGGTGATCACGTAGAAACAGTAGCCAGGGGTTTGCACCGGGTTCTTTATACAGATGTTGAAAATGCCGAACTGGTTACCACCAGCGCCTTCGCCCCACACGCGGATGTAGTAGGTATCGCCCGGTACCAGCCCGGAGCGCACGATGTACGCACCAAGCCCTGTACCGTGATCCTCGTCACACTCCACAAGTGTCATCGGGCCACTACATGGTAGACCCGTTCCAGCTGTGTACAACGCGATGGCAGGGTCGAAGGCAGGGACCGAGGAGTTGTCGCCGTTCACGCGGATCTCCGCGATGCCATTGGCAGGTGCCACGAACGAATACCACACATCGCGCGAACTGGAAGAAGAGATATTGCCACAGCCCGGAGTGATGATGCCGGGTGTGGCGCACGCACCATAATTGTTTTGAAATGGCTGACCCATAGTTGGGGTCGCTGGACACGGGGCAAAGGTCAGGGGAGTGGCCGTGCAAGGGTCATCATTCGTGGATGTGCTCGGTGCGAGCAGTGCGTCCTCGATACGGATCCTGAACGCTCCGTAACGCGCTCCCAACGATTGCGCATCCACCGTGGAGTAGGCCCTTATCCAAATGAAACTGCCAGGGGTTAAGCAACCTACCTCAGCCACGTTCTGCTCCGCCGAAGCAGCTGTGGCGAAGTTCATCCTGTTGCAGGCCACCTCCTTGAATTGGGAAAGCGAGGAACAGGCCCCCCCGGAAGTATACATGGCCAACCCCAGCCTCGCTATCCACCGATCGCTATTGGAGCCCGATGCCGCGAAAAGCCTAACGGATCCCGAAGCAGGGACCAAGGCTCGGAACCAGACGTCGCCGTCGCGGTAGCCACCACAACTGGGTTCCCATGGGAAGCTCTCGGTGCAAGCGAACGAATTGTACTGAGTGACCAGCGCATTGCCAACGGTGAGTGTACTGGTCGGTACACCGGCCACGTCGCACGGGGTATCTGCGATCGGGTGGCGCGTGGCCAGGTCATTCCAGTCCTGCCCTTGTACGCAGAGGTGGTAGTTACGTGTGGTGGTGGTGTTCGGCGATTGTTCATTCCAAACACGCAGGTAAACCTTCGTGCCGGGGGCCAAACAGTTCAATTCCAGCACCGGCATGGCTGCCGCTGGGCGCGTACCCCCGGTAGCGCAATCCAGCATTTGAAAAGGACCGGTGGCGACGTTCGGCGTTGTGTAAGCCACAAGACCACCATCGCTAAGTGCTGGTGTGGTGGCACTCGCGATAACACTGATCCGGAACCGGTAACTCCCTGTGGCCGGTACGTCCAACCGATACCAAGCATCCCGAGTATTGCTCGGGAAGTTCCCGCACAAGGGGGTGCCCGGAAGGGCGGTGGTCGTGCTCGTGCCGAGCGTGTGTACCGGCGTAAGCCAGCAATAGATGTTCGCTGCACCGAATTCCACACGAGGCCCGGTGTTCACCGTGAAACCAAGCGAAGTGGTGGCGTTAGAAGGGTCGTCGCTCACGTACTGGGCATCCACCCACGCTGGAGATAGGAGGAGCATGGCGAGCACGACCGTACGGAACGTGGACAGGGCCATAGCTAGCGCTTTACGCGGAGCGATCGCCGATCCCGGCATCCACGTACTTCGCTGGGGAGGCGGGCTAGAGTTGGATCGTAGTGGTCGTGAGAGGACCATTTGGTTGAGAGGATGAGAGAAGAACGAGAAGCACACCCGGTGTTGAGAAGACACTTGGTTCACAAGGATAAGACGTATCCATCTCATTTCCGATGCCTCGGACGGAAAATTTCGTCCAACGATCGAGGTTGCCGATCGGATCTCACCAACGGGCCGGTGACCTGAAGCTGGAACGGTGCTCCTCCTTGACCCAGCGGTCAGGCCCGGGCGGTCGATCGGAGGCCCTGGGATCGAGCAGGTCGATAGGGGCACACCCCCTTTAGCACTTGTTGATGAATAACCAAGTCGTTCAATTTTGTTAACGCCCCTTGCTTTTTCGATTCTGGAACCTATTACATTGCCACTCTCAAACCTCTCGTCACTCTCATCACGATCAACCACACCTCTCGTCCTTCTATTCCCTAACGTATCGGCCAAGGCAAACTCTCCTGCCTTGGTGTTTTTTCGGATGGCTTTTGGGCCGTCCTCTCCGGTGCATGGCCCGAAGCCATTGCTTGCAGCTTCTCTCACATCAACCAAAATCTTCTCTCGATGAAGTGGAATACTAAACTCTTACGAGTTCCGGGCTTTGCGCGCCGAGGTTCCAAGGCCATTGGTCTTGGACTATTGGCTGCCGCATTCGCCGGTGATGCGCTCGCCCAAGTGGCCGGTTATTCGTTCTCCAAGGTCGCCGGAACATACACCGAGATCACGGGCGGGCTTTTGCTCAACAGCACCACTACCACGACCGTGGCGTATGTGGATGGGACCGCGAATTTCACGAACTCGGCGAATGGTGCCCCGAACAACACTGCAAAGGGTGTCGGTTATCCCATCGGGTTCAACTTCACCTTCAATGGACTTCTTTTCGATCGTGTCGGTCTCTCGTCGCAGGGTTGGATCTCCTTCGGGAATTCTGCCAACGGGACGGATGCCGTGCATGCACATGGTGGCTTCGGGACGACTCCGCCCTTGAGCTACAACGTTGGTCTTTCACCAGTTACTGCGCCAGAGCGGTATAACCGTGTTTCTGCAGGTATCAGCCTTCTTGTGCCGCGCAACGCAGCACCATTGGGGGAACTGCGCATTCAAACGATCGGTTCGTCCCCGAACAGGACATGCGTGGTTCAATGGAAGAACTTCCGCACCGGAACATCCACTGATGCCATCAGTTTCCAGATCCGCTTGAACGAGGTGGATAATTCGGTTGAGATCATCTACCAGGACCCCGCTACACAGTGGTTCGCCGCAAGTGCTTTGGTAGCACAGATCGGATTGCGCGGTACAGGCCACAATCCAACCGATTTCAATCGTCTCACCACCCCCCAGATCGCTGGGAAGTATGATTGGAACGCCATCACCAATGCAACTGTGAACACGACCGCCGTGGCAGCCAACTGTTATATCGGCGGACCAACTCCGGTTAGCCAGCCAGCTGCGGGGACGACCTTGCGCTGGGTGCCACCAACCTGCTGGATCCCCACCAACCCTCAGTTCGTCACGGCAGAAGATGACGCTGCAGTGCTTGCCTGGACCAACTCCCCTGGAGCGGGCGTTTACGAGTATGCTGTGAACACCACGCAAAGTCCTACCGCGGGTAGCCCTATTACCGGTGGTAGTTCCGCATCCGCACCCATGAGGGCCCCAGGGCTCACCGGCAACACGCAGTACTACGCCTATGTGCGCAAGAATTGTGGGGCTGGCGACTACTCGCCTTGGGCGCTTGTGCCCAACAAAGCGATCTCATTGCCCGGGAATCAACTGGTGGCGAATGCATTCACCACCGCTGCTGGCTGTGGCCAGGCATTCAACCGCACGTACGACAACGTGGGTGGTGCCGGACCCGTGGAAAGCCGGTGGACATTTTGCCCGGACAATGCCGGCGATGTGGCCCAGGTGACCTTCTCCAAGTTCAATGTGGCACCCACTGCGAACGCTGTGTTCGTATACGATGGTGCTACGATAACGGCTCCCTTGATCTCCAGCGGACAGCCCGCGGGCACTACCCCTGCCAACCTCCCTGGGGGCTTCAGTGGGTCGAACATCCCTGGACCGTTCATCTCCTCGCAAGCGGGCAGTTGCCTTACTTTCCGCTACCTCGGCGGTAGCTCGGCCGATACGCTCTATGCGCAGGTGACCTGCCAAGCGGCACCAACGTGTTTCCCCCCTTCTAATGTCACCATCACGCCGGGTTCGCCAGCTGTGGCGGTAAGCCTCACTAGCGCTGCTGCTGCGATCCAGTACCGCATCGTAGCAGGTGGCGCGCCGGTCTCTGCTGCTGCTTTGGTCACCAATATCGTTTCCAGTTGGCCGTTCTCGGTCAATTCTCCTAACCTTCTTGGTTCCACCAACTACACCATGTACTTGCGGAACATCTGTGCCCCTGGCGATACCAGTGCGTGGGGGCTTGGCAGCAACTTCAAGACCAAGTTCGGTTGTGGAGGCCCCATGGTGCTCTTCCCCGGAGGCCAGTTCGGTGGTGCAGGCTACCCTATCAACACGGACTCCGTGATCACCCTTTGCCCCAATTCAGTTGGCGATGTGGTGACCTTGACCCACACGATGTTCTCCATCGCACACAGCCAAGGCAGTGTGGGCTATTTCGTGCATGACGGACCTAACACGGCCGCCCCGCTGATCAATTCGGGTTTGCAGGCAACGAGTTCCGGCACATCATACCTGCCGGCTGGTGGCTTCTATGGCCCCTCCTTCCGATTCGACCCATCCGGTGGTGCACCGGCGAACGTTCCCGGACCCTTCACCAGTAGCCACCCGAGCGGTTGCCTTACGGTACATTTCAGGGCGGGAAACACTATCGGTAACTTCGATCGGGGAGTTGAAGCGAACATCACATGTGGCCCGCCTGCCGCATGCGCTCGCCCGCATGCCGTAAGCGTTGCTGGTACATCACAAACAGGCACCACTGTTAGCTGGTCCGGTTCCGGTTCCGGCTACATCGTGGAATACGGTCCAGTCGGATTCACACCTGGCACGGGGGCATCCGCTGGCGGTGGTACCATCATCGCCAACGCGACCTCGCCGCAGTCTATCGCTGGCCTCACGGCTACAACGGGATATGACGTTTATGTGCGGAGGGTCTGTGCAGGTCCGTCCTACTCGGCGAATTCCTACCGCGTCCGGTTCGCCACCTCCATGGATTGCAGTACGGCCCAAGTGGTGAGCTGTGGCGAAATGGTGAACGCACCTTTCGTGAGCGGAGTGAGCGGGAACCCTGTTTACCAAGGAGCTTATTATGCGAATGCGGCCTGCATGGCACGGAACGTTTCCTCGTTCGTGACCCAGAACGGCAACGGAGCCGAGCGCCTCTACCGTTTCACCGCACCGGAGACCGGTAGCTACCAGCTCAACCTGCCCATCTCTACTTTGGCTGGGTCGCAGTATACCACGTTCGCCACCCAGCCTGTGTCCAGTGGCTGTGCCGCGGCTGGCTTCACGTGCGTAGGTGTGAGCACCACCGGAAGTGTTCCCACGACAGGAACACAAACGGCTAGCCAGCATACGTTCTCGCTCACCGCAGGTGATCATTACATCATTGTTGACGGGTTGAACAGCATCAACGGCTCACAGCCCTTCGAGATCCTTTGCCCAGGCTTGCCTTCGTGCATCGCCCAACCAACGTTCCCTGCGAACGGCCAAGCGTTCGGGATCTACTCCACGCCGATCACCTTCTCGTGGCCTGCACGTTTCGGTGCTACCGGCTACAATGTGTATTTCATGGGTGATCTCGTTTCTGCCAACCAACCCGGCACCACCTTCACCGGTGCGGCTTACGCCCCCGGTGTATTGGCCAACGACTATGGTGTTGGTGAGGAGCTCACCTGGCGGGCAGTACCCGTGAATGCCGAAGGCGAAGCCATCGGCTGCAACGAATGGACCTTCTATGTGGAAGGTGGCAACACCGGGATCACCAACCCAGCGGCGATCCTGCCAGGGGTTCCCAAGCTGGCCAACAACCTGCCTGGTTATGGCTTCACGGCGAGCAACTACAACACCACCGGTAACACAGGTCCGGGTGTTGATGTGACCTACGCATACACCGCAAGTGCGTGCGCCCAATCGGTGACCATTTCGCTTTGTGCGGTGAAGGAACCGAGCCAGAGTTCAACGCCTGCGACACGCCTGTTCCTTGTGGGGTCTGATTTCTCCACGACGCCGGTGGCCCAAACTAGTGCAACTCCAAGTCCCGCGGTTTGTGGCAACGCCTTCGATAGAAGGTTGGTCAACATAGCGGTGACACCCGGTCAATCCTACTACATCGTAGTGGATGGCGGTGGTTTCTTCCTACAGAACCAGTTCACCTACACAATTACACTGACCGAGACCCTGAATCCCACCGATACCGATGGTGATGGCTTGGCCAATTGCGCGGACAACTGCCCTGCGTTCCCTGGTGTGGAAGGCGATCCTTGTGAAGTAGGTCCCTTGTTCGAATATGGCGAGATCATCGACTGCCAGTGCCAAGGTGTGAATCCGGTCCCATGCAGCAACCTGCTCACCCTGGAGTTCCAGACGGACGGCTTCCCATCCCAGACGACCTGGGAGCTTGTTGAG